>NZ_BAAGWA010000010.1:0-159697 GCF_054780595.1 Noviherbaspirillum agri | reverse complement strand
AAGCACGCCGGGCAGATTTTGGAATTTCACTTGGGAGAAAACAGACATGTCGACCTTTCAATGCTTGCTCGTGGCAACGGATTGCTCCGACCGCGCGGGCCGCGCCGAAGCACGGGCTGCGCTGCTCTGTCGCGAGCATCAATCCGGCAGGGCAGAACTTCTGACGGTCAGGGAGCGCGGTGAGCCGGATGTTCTTGCCCGGATCATGAAAAGCACGGTGGAAGCGGCCACCGCGCTGGCGACGGAAAATGCACGTCGAGAGCTTCAACTTCGGGCAGGCCTGCTGAAGGACAACCACGGTGTCGATTTCGATTGCAACGTACGTTTCGGTCATCCTGCCGCGGAAATCGTCGCGAGGGCCGAGGAAACCAATGCTGATCTCGTCGTCATCGGAGCGCACGGGGGCAACTTCTTTTCGGATCTGCTTCTTGGCAATACCGCAGACAAACTGACGCACCTGTGCAAACGCCCATTGCTCGTGGTGAAAAACCTGCCGCAGCAGGCGTACCAGCGTGTGCTGGTTCCGGTTGATTTTTCTGATGATTCGCGTCGTGCTGCAGAACTGGCACTTGCGATTGCTCCAAAAGCGGATGTCACATTCCTTCACGCATTTGAAGTGCTCGTCGAAGGGCAGATGCAGTACGCAAACATACCGCGTGAAACGATCTATGAATATCGTTTGAAGGCGCACGAAGATGCACGTGAACAGCTTAACCAGTTCATCAGCGAGCTCAACGCGGAAGACCGATTCATCAGCAGGGCAATCACCTTCGGCCTTCCCGGACCGGTCGTCCGTGACCACGTGAAAACCACCAAGCCGGACCTCGTCGTGTTGGGCAAGCACGGCAAGTCACGTTTTGCCGAGATGATCCTGGGAAGCGTGACACGCGACACGATCGACCAGACGGATTGCGACGTGCTGGTGGCGCCGGTACAGCACAACGCCTGATTGATCGTGCAGGTGCGGTCGTGCGGTCGTGCGGCCGTCCAGCCGGATCCGGGCGCGTCGCCACTCCAGGGTGGCGACCGAGGGGACTTGATGCCAAAGGGAGGCGCGGTGAAAGACAGTGATCAGAATGCGGTGAAACAAATATCGTGGCACGCGATCGGCGCCGAACAGGTCCTCGAGCAACTGCGTGTGAATCAGCGCCAGGGATTGTCCGAACGCGATGCACTCGCGCGCCTGGAACAATACGGACACAATCGGTTGCCTCCACCAAGAAAGCGGCCATGGTGGCTGCGTGTCCTGATGCAGTTCCACAATGTGCTGATCTACGTGATGCTGGGGGCGGCAGCGATCACCGCATTCCTCGAGCACTGGATCGATACCGGTGTGCTGCTCGCCGCAGTACTCGTCAATGCCGGTATCGGCTTCATCCAGGAAGGCAAGGCGGAGAAGGCGCTCGACGCGATCCGCGCGATGCTGTCGTTGCACGCTTCCGTCATTCGCGAAGGCGTGCGCAGGGAGATCGCGGTCGAACAGCTCGTCCCGGGCGACATTGTCGTGCTCGCGTCGGGCGACAAGGTGCCGGCGGACATCCGGCTGGTCGGCGGAAAAAGTCCGCGTGTCAACGAATCCATCCTGACCGGCGAGTCGGACGTCGTTGAAAAAAGCATCGCGCCCGTTCCCGTCGATGCCTCACTCGGCGACCGGAAATCCATGCTGTATTCCGGAACACTTGTCGCTTCCGGGCAGGCAACCGGCGTCGTCGTTGCCACCGGCCGCGAGACGGAACTGGGCCGCATCGGGACGATGCTCGAGCAGGTGCACGAAGTCACCACGCCGCTATTGCGGCAGATGGGGCAGTTCAGCCGCTGGCTTGCGCTGGCAATTGTGCTGATGGCTGCCGCTACGTTCGTCATCGGCGTGACCTGGCGCGGCCATGCGCCGGCTGACATGTTCGTGTTGGTTGTCGCACTGGCGGCCTCGGCCATTCCGGAAGGGCTTCCCGCCATCATGACGATCACGCTGGCGATGGGAGTCAGGCGCATGGCAAGCCGCAGCGCGATCATCCGCCAGTTGCCGGCCGTGGAAGCGCTGGGTTCCGTCACGATCATCTGCACCGACAAGACCGGCACGTTGACACGCAACGAAATGACGGTGCAACGGATCCTGACGGCAGACCGGGTGTTTGAAGTCAGCGGTTCGGGATACGCCCCGGAAGGCGCTTTCCATCTGGCCGGCGCCGTCGTTGTACCCGACGACCATCCCGTGCTCGGTGCAGTCGCCCGTGCCGTCTCGCTGTGCAATGACGCCGAACTGCACCAGCAGGACGGCAGCTGGCATTTGCAGGGCGACCCGACCGAAGGCGCACTGCTTGCCCTCGCACGCAAGGCGGGTGCCGATCTTGTGCAGGAGCGTGCGAACTGGCCGCGCACCGATGTCATTCCCTTCGAATCCGAGCACCGCCTTATGGCGACTCTGCATCATGACCATGCCGGCAGCGGCATCATCTACGTCAAAGGTGCGCCCGAGCGCATCATGGACATGTGCGAGCGCCAGAACGGTGACGATCCGCTGCAAGCGGACTATTGGCGACGCGGGTCGGCCGACTTTGCGGCGCGCGGGCTGCGTGTGCTCGCTGTCGCCGTGAAGGCGGTCGATCCCTCCCAGCGGGAGGTGCATTTTTCCGACCTGGAACGCGGATTCAGCCTGCTGGCGCTGATCGGCATCATCGACCCGCCCCGGGAAGAGGCAACAGCAGCCGTTGCGGAATGCACGGCGGCGGGCATCCAGGTCAAGATGATCACGGGCGACCATGCGGAAACGGCGCGTGCCATCGGTGCGCAGATGGGAATCGGACGCGACCGCCCGGCCCTGACCGGTGCCGAGATCGAACTGATGAACGACGAGCAGCTGCGCCAGGTCGCGCCCGCAATTGACGTCTTTGCCCGCTCCAGCCCGGAACACAAGCTGCGCCTGGTCGAAGCGCTTCAGGCCGGCGGGCATATCGTCGCGATGACCGGAGATGGCGTCAACGACGCACCTGCGCTCAAGCGCGCGGACGTCGGCGTGGCGATGGGCCTGAAGGGGACCGAGGCGGCAAAGGAAGCGGCGGACATGGTCCTTGCCGACGACAACTTTGCAACGATCAGCAATGCGGTCCGCGAGGGCCGGGGCATTTACGACAACATCCAGAAGTTTGTCCTGTTCATGCTTCCGACCAACGGCGGGGAAGGCCTGGTGGTGGTGGCGGCGATCCTGTTTGAGCTGCTGTTGCCGATGACACCGGCGCAGGTCTTGTGGATCAACATGGTCACGTCCAGTACGCTCGGCCTTGCGCTCGCCTTCGAACGTCCCGAGCACGACGTCATGCGGCGGCCGCCGCGGGATCCGCGCGAGCCGCTGCTGTCATGGTTCTTCGTGTGGCGGGTGCTGATGGTGTCGCTGCTGATGATGGCCGGTTCGCTCGGGTTGTTTTTATGGGAAATGCACAATGGGGCAAGCCTGGAAACGGCGCGCACCATGGCGGTCTCGGCCATCGTCGTCGCGGAGATGTTCTATCTGGTCAGCAGCAGGTACATATACCGGTCGGTCCTGTCGTGCGAGGGATTGCTCGGCAATCGTTACGTGCTGTATGCCATCGCCGCCTGTGCGCTCTTCCAGCTGGCCTTCGTTTACTCGGAGCCGCTGCAACGCATCTTCGGTTCGACCGCGCTGGGGGCGGGGCAATGGATGCGGGTCGCGCTTGCGGGAGTACTGCTTCTGTTTGTGGCGGAACTGGAAAAATCCGTGATTGCCCGTTTTCGCCGGCGTCGGGAGCCGGGCAAGACGGCTGTCCGGCCCGTCGCGACATGAACGGAATTGCGGCCAGATCCAGGGGAAACGGCGCGCCCGTTCAATGCAGCGGCCCGCCGCGCAGCGCACTCTCCTTGAAATCGGGGAATGCTGTCCTGCTGCATCTTCCGCAGGGCTTCATCCTTTTCTGCCTTCTGCGTATGAAAGATCGTTTCGCGCGCACGTTCTTCCCGGTACGAAACTGGCCGTTACCGTGCTATGCTGGCGCCGCATCGCATCCAAGTCGTTTCGAATATGAATCCCGTTGATAACACTCCTCTCCAATCCGCTCGCGCGCTGCTGAAGCAGCTTGAGCAGACCTTTGACGTTTTCCGCACCGCTGCGCCGCTTGCCGTCGGTATCGACAAGGCAGTCATCGCCCGCATGCCCGACGTCAACAGAAAAGCGCTCCGCATCGCGCTCGGCTTGCATACCAACTCGGTGCGCTATCTGAAGGCGATGGAGAAGGCGCAAACCCGCGTCGACCTGGATGGCAACCCCGCCGGCGAAGTGTCGGAAACCCATCGCACGCATGCATCGGAAGTCTTGCGCGAACGCTTCAAGAAGGCGGCAGAAAAGCGCAAGGAACAAGCCTTGGCGGAGAAGCACGAGCGCCAGCGTGCCGAGAAGCTGCGGCAGCTCACCGAAAAGTTTTCCTCCCGGCACTGACCTGACACGCCGTTGAGAAACAGTTGCGCAGGCTGATACTGCGGCCTGCGCTCCATCACAGTGCACTGCGTGACGTAAAGCCTGTACGCACGCTAACCGCGATCCCGGTACCCATCTTGCCGCGACGTTTTTCGACGAGCGGATAATTCTTCACGCCGTTCCGTTTTGATTCCCTCTGCTGTTCCCGGCGCGTCCCTGTATATCGATTCTTACGGCTTCGATTATTACCGCTGTCACGCCGCTCATGAGGATTGCTGCGCAACATGCGCGGCATGCCATGTTCCGCTGAATGCGGACCAAGCGCATGTTTCTTAACCCATATTAAAGACTTGGCGAAACTGAAACACCGCCTTGCAGTCCTAAGTAAGGTTGCCTCACAAGCCGCTGCGCCGACCTTGTCGCCGTGCATGCAGATTGATGCTGCGGCGTCGAATATTCCGGCCAGCCCTCACTCAAGGAGAACAGAATGCAGAAACTTTCCGTTGCGCTATTTGTGTCACTTCTTTCATTGGCCGGTGCCAGCCAGGCACAGTCCGAATCGCCCTCCACGGAGATCCGCGAAAGCACCGATCCGGCACGTGCGGCGGAGGTCGAGCAACGAGCCATGGAGATCCAGCAGCGTCAGCAGTCGATGAGTAGCGGTGCCACGTCGGGCAGCAGCGAGGCGACATCCGATGACGGGACGCAGAAAAAGAAGTCCAAGAAAACCAAGGCCCACAAAGCCAAGCGCTCATCCGATTCGGGCGCTTCGTCCGGTGCCAGCGGCGATAGCAGTGGAAAGGCCTCCGGCGCAAGCGGTTCGGGAACCTCCGGTGACAGCGGCGCGACGGGCAGCAGCACCGACAACAAGGGGAGCAGCCAAGGCAGCCCAAGCAGCCAATGAGCGATCAATAAGCGATCAATAAGCGATCAATAAGCGATCAATAGGCGGTCAATAGGCGGTCAATAAACGTGACGCGGGCGTGACGGCAGTGGCGGCTGGCTGTGACTGCCGGCGATGCCGGCACGCCCTAATGCCGCACTGTATTCAGCGCATGCAGCCATCCGAAAATCTGCGGCCACAGGTGGCGGTGCGCGTTGTCTCCCACCAGCGCGCCAACATGCGCCAGGGCGACGCCGGTATCGCCGTCGTAGCGCAAAAGCCGTTTTGTGCGGCTGGCCGCGGCCTCGTGGAAGGCAATCACGGACGCCGGCGGTATGACCACACTTCGCGGATCGTAGACTGACAGCAAGGGCGACGACAGGCTCTTCGGCCCGATGCGTCGTCCGTCGACAAGAAGCTGTCCGCGCATCAGTTCGTCACGGCGGTACAGCTGTTCCACCACCTGCTCGAACAGGACGCCCGCCATGGGCGCTTCGTCCAGCGTCCAGCGCTCGACCTGAATGTGGTTCTGCATCTGACTGCTTGACCCGAGGCTGGCGATGAAGTCCGCATAGCGCTCGGCACTGAAGGTGGCAGGGGAGGCGGTGCTGCTTGCCATGCTGAGCATCGACCCGGGTACGCGTTCAAGCATCCGGGCGATGCCGTCCGCCGGCGGCCCAAAGATGACCAGCGGCGTGAAGGATCCGGAATCGCGGGCGAAATGCAGCGGAGTCTCGATCAACACCGTTCCGGCCACACGTTCGCCGCGCAGCGCTGCATAGATGGCGGCAAAGACGCCGCCGAGCGAGTGCGCCAGCAGGAACACTTTCTTTTCCGGGCCCCGTGGGTGAATCGCCTCCACGCATTCGTCGATCAGTGTGCAGCCGTATTCCTGCAAGCCGTACTGCGACGTCGGGCCGGCCGGATCTTCCCATTCGATCAGATAGACGCGCATGCCTTGCCGTAATGCATGCTGGACAACGCTGCGTTCGGGAGACAGGTCCCAGATATAGTGGCGCTTGATCGGCGCAGGCACGATCAGCGCGACCGGTGCGTTGTCGTCATGCACGCCGGCCGGATTGTCATAGCGGCGAAGGCGCAGGCCGGGAACGGACAGGACGGTCGTCGACGGGCTTTCCCGTGGGCCGTAGCCGAGACGATCCATAGCGGCGCCGCGCTGGCGCCGTGCCTTGTCGAGGGATTCGAACCACCAGCGTATGCCGGTTGAAAGTGGCTGCATGCGTCCTCCGGAATGGTGATGCATGCTTGATCGTCCGAAGGAACGATTCGTTCAATGGGCAGCGCCTCTGTACGAAGGGAAACTCCTGCTCAATCGAAGGCGATGTTGTAGAACAAGGAAAGCGCGCTGCGGGTGCCGGCTTCGGCTTCCAGCGAGAGCTTCGGCGACAGGACATAGCGGAGTTGTACGACGCTGGCCGCGCTCTCCAGCCCTTGCTGGTAGCTGAGATAAAGGCGGGAGGAAATCTGCTTGCCGAGCGTGACGATGCGTTCCTGCAAGGTGTCCTGACTGGTGCCGACGCTGAAAGCATCGAGGCCGAATGCGCTGGCGATGCGGGATTCCACTCCTGACTGGGCGCCCTTCGACAGCAATGCAGCGGCGGCAGCCTGCAACGCGCCCATGTCCGATTCTCCAGCCGACGCCAGCCCGCGCCCGAGCACCAGCCAGGACAGTTTTTCGCTGTCGGGCACGGTCGGTTCGGAGACCAGCGTGATCCGCGGCTGCAGTACCGTGCCTTGCACCGACACGCCGGCTTCCACCTCCTGTCCCCGCCGCATGGCGAGCATGTCGAGCGCCGGATTATTAAGCGGTCCCCGGAACCGCAGTACGCCTTTTTCGATGGCCAGCTCGCGCCCGTAAGCGGCATACGTGCCCTTGCGGATGTTGAGCGTTCCCTGCGCGCGCAAGGGCTCGCCGGGCTCGCTCAGCAGCCTGGCCTGACCGACCAGCACGCCATCCAGGCCGCGGCCCTTTACCGTGACGCCATTGCCCAGCGAAATCGACACATCGATCGAGGCCGCCGTCTTTGCCGTCGGCTTTTCCTCACGGCCGACGATCACGACATCGTCCGACAACTGCGGCTTGCTTGCACTGCCAATGTCGATGAAGCCGGAATTGACGGTAAACGCGCCGGTGATGTTGGCACGGCGATCCTTCAGCGCGATCCGGCTTTCGCCGCTCACGGTCAGACGCCGGTCGGCGCGATTGAGCACGGCAAAGCGCTCGGCGGCAAGGACCAGTTGTGCAGCGACGCCACCGTCTTGGAAATCGACGGGGCCGGAAACCCGGACCGATCCTTCGCTTCCCTGGAACTGGAGACTGCGTATGACTAGTTGCTCGCCTTCGAGATCGCTCTGCAGGACACCGTCCCGCAAGTCCAGCCCGAATTCGGTCCATGTCAGGCGCAAGGACTCGCCCGCGATGCGGCCGGCAAGCCGGGGTTGTGAAAAATTGCCTGTCAGTGATACTTCGCTCTGCAAGCTGCCGTCGGCAAGGAGCGATGGCGAAATCAGCGGCGCGACCCAGCGCAGCGAAGGCACATCGATCTGCGCGCGGCCGGAGACAGGCGCGCCGGGGGCAATCGACAGGCGCGAGGCGCCGGTGCCGATTACGGACGACGCATTCACGTCGATGCGGCCGAGCTGGGCGCCGTCGGCATGCAGCTGAAGGGCGATCCGTCCGTCATCAGCCGCGGCGCTGGCTCTGAGCGAGCGCAGGCCAAGTGTCACCGGCGCAGCGCCAAGCATCGTTACGTCCCCGCGTTCGCGCTGGAGGCTGACCGTACCGGAAACCGTGTCGGCAATGCGCAGATCCCAGCTTCCGCCGACTTCGAGGTCGGTTTTCACCGCCGGCGCGGCGCTCAGCTGGTGCAGTACCTGTGCAAGTTGCAGACGATCGATCCGGCCGCGGGTAGTGATGGTGTCCTTGTCGCGGGCGAAGCGTTGCAAAGCGATGCGGCCGCCGGCAAGATCGACGAGGAAATCGTCAAGCTGCATTCTTGCCGCAGACAGCAGCAGGGTTGCCCGGGACGCGAGGCGCGCCTCGACGCGCCCGGTTGCATCAAAGCGCTCGATGCTCCCCTGCCAGCGCGGATCATCGGCCAGCTTGTCGAGGCCGCCATTGGCACGAAGCGTCCAAGCCTGTGGCGGCGTGCCGGGTTCCAGCAGGGCGACATCGATGTCATGACGTGCCGTCACACCCTGCGCATGAAGGCTGAACCGGTCGGCATGCAGCCCGCCGGTCGCAATACCCTCCGCCTGTACAGTCACTGCCAGCGGTGCCTCCGGCTGCGGGGAAAAGCGGATCTGCGCAGTCAGGCTCCGTACCTCGTCAGCGTCCAGCGCCATGCCGCGCACAGCAAGATCGGCAACGGCATTGCGCACGATAAAGCGTTGCTTACGGTCGATGCTGACCTCCGCCTTGCCCTGCATGGCGTCGATCTGCACCTTGCCGGGCATGCGCGCCTTGCTGGCTGTCCATTCCGCATTGATGCGCGGCTGTTCCAGGGTGCCGCGCACGACACCGCTGGCCTGCAGCGCGCCGCCGAACTGCCTGCCCAGCTGTGCAAGCCGTGGCGCATGCAGGTTGAAGGTCAAGGTCGAGTCATCTTGCGCAAGCCGGCCCTGCAGCTCGAGCCGGTTCGCACCGAAGGCAAGCTGGAACCGCGGCACGCGCAGCTGTTCGCCGCGCAGTTGCACTTCACCGTCACCGACCAGCGGCTGGCCTTCAAGGCTGCTGTCGGTGATGTTGAAGGCGAGGTCGGCTTCGAGCCGGGGCTGGCGTGCGCCGCGCAACGTGAAGTCGCCGTTGAGCAGCAGCGAAGGCGCATCCTTGAAAGTGCCCAGGTCCTGCAGGCGAAAGCGGTCGATTCTTCCTTGCGCACTGAACACCTGGTTGCCGGCAAGCGCAAGCTGAGCGGACGCCTCGATGCGTCCGCTGCCGGCCTGCAGTTCCGCGCGGTCCAGTCTTAGTTCTTCGTCGGAGAGCACGCCTTGTGCATTGAGTGCCACGCGCTGGTTCCGGTCCAGCGGCTCGGTGAGCGCAACCTTGAATTCCCGCTTGCCGGCTGCTTGCCGCAGCTCGACTTCGCCACGCAGCTGCGTGGCGCGCATGCGCTTGTCGATGCGCTGCAGGTTCAGTGCATTGGTATTGAGCGTCAGTGCCAATGTGCCGTCAGCGTAGCGGCCGCGGCCGGTGATGTCGCCTGCGGGAAGTTGCGGCGTACCGGGGCGGGCAAGGATATGCTCGAAATGGACCCGGCCGGGCTCCTGCCGGAAGCGCACTTGCAGCGCGGCCAGCGGCAACATGCGTTCCGCGTACTGTCCGGCCGCACGGTTGCGCACGCTGAGTTGTCCGGCGCCGCGTTCATCGTTCACGAAATCGATGTCGAGCGACGTCACCGGCAGTGTTGGGTCGAGGCCGTAAAGATCGAGCTCCCGTGCGGTCAGCTTTGCCGGCCCCAGCAGGCTGTCAGAGAACGGGCGCAGCACGGCACTCCCCCGCACCGGTGCGCGGTTAACCACCAGATCGGCTTCGGCCATCAGCTCCGCAAGGGAGCCGCCGAGCTTGAGCTGGCCTGTCGCGCCAATTTTGCGATCTTCCATCGTGGCGCTGCTGCGGCTGGAGAAGGCGGCGTCAAGTGCATAGGGCTTTTGCGTCGAGAGCGTGGCCTCGCCGCTGAATCGTGTGGCGACACTGCCGTTCTCCAGTGCCGAGCCGGCAGTAAATTCCTGCAGCCGCAAGTGGTAGCGGTTGCCGTCGTAATCGAGGCTGAGCGCGAATGCACCGAGCTTCACCAGGCTGACCGGCCCGCGCCCGATTTCGCCGCCGCCAACGCGTACCGTGTCTGCCCGCAGCCCGAAGGGGAGGCTGATCGTCTCCGGCAGTGTTGCCGGCTCCTTTTTCTGTTCGGTCTTGTTGAAGACGCTGAAGTGGGCGAGCTGCACCGACGTCAGGTGCAGCGTCTTGTCGAGCAAGGCTTGCGGCCGCCAGTTGATGCGCAGATCGGTCAAGGTGATGCGCCGGTCCGGTTGTTCGAGGACGAGGCTTTCAATCCGCAACGGCCCCGTCAGCCGACCATGCACGCCTTCGGCGCGCATCATGTTCCCGGTTCGTTCCGCGGCGGTGGACAAGGCGAAACGTGCTCCGCCTTCCGTGCCCAGCAGCCATGCGGCGGATCCGGCCAAAAGGACCAGGACAAGGCCAATGATGCCGAGCGCGATCACCAGCCCGCGGCGCAGGCGCGGCCGGCGTGGGGAGGGCGCCTGTTTTGCGGAATCAGAAGCCATAGCCGACCGAGAAGTGAAGCCGTGGCTTGTTCGTCGCGTGATTGCGTGCCACGTCGAGGTTGATCGGCCCGATCGGGCTGCGCCAGCGCACACCGACACCGCTGCCCCTTTCGAACTTGAAGTCGCGCCAGGAGTCGGCGGCATTGCCGGCATCGGTGAAAATGGCTGCTCCCCATTGCGGCATGAACTGGTAGACGACTTCCGCACTGACGACCGCGGTGACCTTGCCGCCGACTGTCGCGCCATCCTGTTGCACGCCGAGCGTGTTGTAGGAAAAGCCGCGCACGCTCTGGTCGCCGCCGGTGCGGAAGAGCAGGTCGCCCGGGATGTCGTAACGGTTCGTACCGAACACTTCCCCCACCGTACCGCGCAGCACGCCACGCCAGCGCGGCATCAGCGGCATCAGCAGGAGGCCGCGGCCGACGACGCGGGCAATGTCGCGTTGATTGATGAAGCCGCGCGGACCGACACCGAGGTCGAGCGACGCGACGTAACCGCGGCGCGGCGTCAGCGGATGGTCGAGCCGCCGCTTGGTATAAATGAATGAGCCGATCAGGGCCTGGCGGTTGTTGACGAAGGTGTCGCCGATGCGCTGCCGGTCGGCGAGAAATGCGATGGCCCAGGTCTTTTCATCCATGCGGTTCGGGCTGACGAGGCGCGCACCGGTCCGTATCTTGTCGTTGGTCTCGCCGCTGCTCGTTGTCTGCTCGTAGCGGGCGCCGAAGCTTGGCAGCCAGCCTTGCGGCAACCAGTCAAGATGCAGCGGGGGCAGGAACACTTCGCCGGACAGAAGCTGCGTTTCACGGTCCACACGCAACTCGGATTCGAGCCGCCAGTCGCGTCCGAGAAAATGGCGATCCAGCCATTTCACCTGCCCGCGTGCGCCGGTATCCGTCGAAAAGCCACCACCGAGCGACAGCCGCCTGCGCGGATTCTCGGTCAGGTCGACGCGCACCGGCGCATTGTGCGGCTTTGCCGGGTCGATCTCGACGGTGGCGAATGCGGAGCGGAAATATCCGGTGTCCTGTAACCGTGCCTGCAACTCGCTCAGTTTTTCCTGACTGTACGGATCACCGGTCCGGATAGGGTTGAGCGACTCGATCATTTCGATCGAGTAACGGTCGAGGCCGTTGATGTCGAGCTCGCCAAAGGTGAACGCGGGCCCCGAGTCGACTTCCACGGTGAGTGCTGCCGTATTGGTGCGCGGGTCGACCCGCGCTTCGCTGTGGGCCAGCGCGGCGGCGGGAAAGTCATTGACCAGCAGGCCTTTCAGCAGGGCGCTCTTGGCGTCGCTCCAGTCGGTTTGGCGGAAGACGGCACCCGGTTCGAGTTGCCAGCGTCGGCGCAGCCGCTGCATGCGACGCGGGTCGGCATCCGGCCCGCTGGCGATGCCACCGCGGAACTGGATCTCCACGCTGCTGACAACGGTCGGCACCCCGAGCTCGACATCAAAATGCGCAATCCATGGGCTGGTGTTCTGGTCCAGGCGCGGCCGGATGATCGGAGAAAAATAGCCTTCGGTGGCAAGCAGCTCGCGCATCTGTCCGGGGGTGATTGCGACAAGACGCTGTATCTCTTCGGGAGCCAGCCTGGTGTCGCCCGCGTGACGTGAAATATCGAGGTGTTCGGTGAGCATTTCCGTCAGGGATTCCGCACCGTTGATCCTGACAACGTAGGAAGGGCTTTCCTGGGCCTGAACGGTGGCGGCGTGCATCAGCAGGCAGGCTATCGCGGCGGGCAGCAGTTGCCGCATGCCGAAGATTGCGCTTGCTGCGCCCAATACGATCACGCGCAGGATCGTTCGCACTTTGCCCTTTTGTTTTTGTTGTGAAAGGTAGACATGATATCCGCTTATCGCTTCGACAATGGAGTGCGCCAGCTGTGAAGCTCTGATGGTGAAAGCGGCGGATCGCTTCAGGCGCGCGCCATTTTGTTGAGAAAGAGCAAAGTGTTTGCCTTGGCCGAGATCAAATGCGGCGACGGCGACCTGCTTTTGAATGAAGCTTCGCGTATCGGGGCGCAATCGGGAGAGAGGACGATGCTCAGGCAAGCGGCAGGCATCCTGCTTTTGCTGTTGCTGGCGATACGGTTGCAGGACACGGCTGCACAGGACGCGGAAGAAGAAGCCGTCTGGTCGGCGTTGAAAAACGGCGGCCATGTCGTACTGATCCGGCATGCGGTGACGGAGCCGCGCATCGGCGACCCGCCGGGCTTTCGGCTGGGCGACTGCAGGACGCAGCGCAACCTGTCGGCCCAGGGGCGCGAGGACGCGCGGCGCATCGGCGAAGCGTTTCGCAGCCGCGCGATTCCGGTGTCGGATGTCTTGTCCAGTCGCTGGTGCCGTTGCCTCGATACGGCCCGGCTTGCTTTCGGGCGGGCGACGCCGGCGACGATGCTGGACTCGATGTTCAATGACGACGACGCGCGACGTAACGAAGAAAAAATACGTGCGGTGAAGGCAGCCGTTGCCCGACGGTCGGCGTCAGGCAACCTGGTGTTAGTGACGCACAATGTGAACATCCGGGCGCTGACCGGCGTGTCGCCCTCATCCGGGGAAATGGTGGTGGTCCTGCCGGCTGCGGACGGGGAGATGAAAGTCGTCGGCCGCCTGCACGTGCCGCAGCCGTGATTTTCTATGCGGCCACATCCACCCTTGCCGGGCCGTCTTGCACTTCTCCGATGACTGCCGCGTGGGCGAAGCCTTCACGGCGGAACAGCGCCAGCACGTCATCGACTGCATCCGGCGCACACGAAACAAGCAGGCCGCCCGATGTCTGCGGGTCGGTCAACAACGCACGCTGCACCGGCGTGATGGTATCCGCCAGCGCAACCTCATGGCCGTAGCCGGCCCAGTTACGTCCCGAGGCGCCGGTCACATACCCTTGCTCCGCCAACGCCTGTACGTTGGGAAGCAATGGAACGCGGTGCATGTCCACGCGCGCACCCAGCTGTGCGCCACGGGCCAGTTCGAGAAGATGGCCGAGCAGGCCGAAGCCGGTAACGTCGGTCATTGCATGCACGCCGGGGAGCTCCGACAAGGCCTTGCCCGGCTTGTTGAGTTTCGTCGTATTCTCGATCATCGCGGCATAGCCGGCGGCGTCCAGCGCATTCTTCTTCAGGGCTGCGGAGAGGATGCCGACGCCGAGCGGCTTGCCGAGGATTAGCTTGTCGCCAGCCTTGGCATCCGCATTGCGCTTGACCCTGGACGGATGCACCAGGCCCATGACGACGAGCCCGTAGATCGGCTCGACCGAATCGATGGTGTGCCCGCCGGCGATCGGGATGCCGGCTTCGGCGCAGATCGACTCGCCGCCCTGCAGGATCTTGCCGACGATATCGAGTGGCAGCTGGTTGATCGGCATGCCGACCAGTGCGAGTGCCATGATCGGCGTGCCGCCCATCGCATAGACATCGGAAATCGCATTGGTCGCCGCGATGCGGCCGAAGTCGTACGGATCGTCCACGATCGGCATGAAGAAGTCGGTGGTGGCGATCAGCGCCTGCTCGTCATTGAGCTTGTAGACGGCCGCATCATCGGCAGTCTCGATGCCGACCAGCAGCTCCTTCGGCACGGGAAAGCCGCCGGAGCGCTTCAGGATATCGGCGAGCACGCCGGGCGCGATCTTGCAGCCGCAGCCGCCGCCGTGGGAAAAAGAGGTAAGTCGTATCTCGGTGGGAGCGTTCATGGTTATCAGCTTTCAGGCAAGACCGAGATTATCCCTCAACTGGCTCAAATCCGACGCGAACACGTACAATGTGGGGCATGCAAGACTTCACTTCCTATGAACTGATCATCGACGCGCGCAGCCCGCACGAATACGATGAAGACCGCATCCCCGGCGCGATCAACCTGCCGGTTGTCAATGACCAGGAATATGCCGAGGTAGGCACGCTGCACCGCACGAATCCGCTCGGTGCCTATCAGCTCGGTGCACGCTATTCGCTGATGAACATTGCGCGTCACATCGAGACCGATATCTCGAAGTGCGAGGCGCGCAGCAAGATCCTGGTGTACTGCTTCCGCGGCGGCAAGCGCAGCCAGGTCTGGTTCGATGTGCTTGCGACAATCGGCTATCGCGTCGAGAAACTCAAGGGCGGCTGGAAGGCTTACCGTCGCTGGGTGAACGAGCAACTGGCCGCGGTGCCCCTGAATTTTCGGTATATCGTGGTGTCCGGCCCGACCGGCTGCGGCAAGACCCGCCTGCTGGCCGCGTTGCAGGAGCAGGGCGCGCAAGTGCTCGACCTGGAAGGGATTGCCGTCCATCGCGGCTCCATCATCGGCGCGGTGCCGGGCAAGAAGCAGCCGACACAGAAGATGTTCGATAGCTTGCTGTTACGGCAACTCGCTCAGTTCGATCCCGCACGCCCGGTCTGGGTGGAGGCGGAGAGCAAGAAGATCGGGCAGGTGCAAGTGCCGGAAGCGCTGTTGACCGGCATGCGCAAGGGGCTGACGATCGCGGTTGACGCCGCCATGCCGCAGCGGGTGCAACTGCTGCGTGAGGATTATGCCCACTTTGAACAGGATCCTCAGGCGCTGATCGACCGACTGGCACATCTGCGTCCACTGGTCGGCGGCGAAGAATTCGCCGCATGGCAGGAGCTGGCAGCGCGGCATGCCGTGCCGGAGTTGTTCGAGCGGCTGATGCGCAATCATTACGACCCGAGTTACCGCCGCTCCATCGTGCGCAATTATCCCGCGATTGATGCTTCGCCCAAGGTCCTGCTGGAGGACTTGTCGCTGTCCGGGTTGATGCCGGTAGCAAGCGCATTGCGCGAGGCGCATGAATCGAGCCGGAGCGCCCAGGCGGCGTGATTTTGTCGAGGGCGGTATAAGCGAAAGCGGGGGCGTCTGGTAGCCAGACGCCCCCGTTGCAATTTTGTGTGCCGCAGATCGTCTTGTCTTGCAGGCAACGGGCACGGACAAAATGCTCGGTTTCTCTCGAAATCGGGATGCGCGCTTTCTTGGTTTCAGGAAATCGATCGCCCTCTTTGCAAGTCGGCTGCAAGAAGACCATATAAAAAAATGCCCCGGGGATGCCGGGGCATTGCATGCTTTTCAGGAAAAGGTGGTTCCGGTTCAGGCCGCCTTCTGCTGCGGCTTGGTCATTTCTTCCAGCAGTGAGAACACCTCGTCCTTGGACAGGACAAAACGCTCCAGCAGCACATCCTTCAGGTCCCACATCAGGTCCTTGTAGTCCTTCATCGCGTCCAGCGTGCGGGTGTACAACTCGTCCGCCTTGGATTCGACCTGGCGCACCGCCTCGTCGTTGGAGGCCTCACGCTTGAAGCGGGTGTAATCGACCTTGGAGCGCGAGTACATCGACAACTGGTTGACCATCAGGTCAAGCTTTGCCGTGATCTTCTGGATGTCGTTCTGGCTGCCGGTCGAGATGCCGCGTGCGCCGTAGAACAGTTCTTCCGCAGCCACGCCGCCGTACAGCTGGATCACGTCCTGTTCCATTTCCTCCAGCGTCTGCAGCGACACGTCTTCTCCGGATGACAGCACATAGCCGAGCGCGCCGATCTTGGAAACGGATTCGGTGCTGATCTTCAGCAGGTGCGACTGGGCCTTTACCTCGCCCCAGCTCTTGCCCTGGCGCAGCAACGGGTCGATCTGCATGAAGAAGTGGCCCAGCTCGTGCAATGCCACGCGCTCGCGCTTCTTGTCCTGCTCCGCCGTCGTTGCGCGGTCGGTCAGACCGATCGAGGCACGCTCGAAAGCGCGGAACAGCACGTCAGTGGTGATCTGGATCTTTTCCTGGATCGCGATCATGCTGGCACGGTCGACCACGGTTTCCAGCAGGGCCGGGCTCATGTTCGCGGTGATATCCGCCACGTAATCCAGATTCAGGTCGGACCAGTTCACGCATTCCGGATCCTTCTTGTTCAGGAACACTTTCAGCAGTTCGCGGCGCTCCGACCTGTTCGGCAGGCGGAAGTTGATCTTCACCTGGAAGCGGCGCAGCATCGCTTCGTCCATCTGCGAATTCACATCATCGAAGTTGGACGCCACCACCCAGATCACGCCGGAACCCTGGTCGCTCTTGACGCCGTCGAGCAGGCTGAGCAGCGTGTTGGCGGTATCGTCATCCCATTTCTTGTCGCTTCGGCCACGCGGCATGAACAGGCTTTGTGCTTCATCGAGGAAGATGATGCAGCGGCCCTGTGCGCATGCCTTTTTGTAAATCGCGTTCAGCGCCTTGGAGCCGCCGCCGACGAAGCCGTTTTCAAGGCCAGAGCCGGACGCCTGGATCAGCGGGATGTCGAGCTTCTTCGCCAGGTAGCCGGCGAGCTTGGTCTTGCCGGTGCCGGCAGGGCCGGTCAGCATCACGTTGAACGGCTTGTCGATGTTATGCGAGCGGTACAGGTCACGGTTGCGGATCATTTCTTCCAGGTGCGCGACTTCCTGCTTGATGTCTTCCATGCCGACGAGGTCGTCCATGCTGCCCTTCAGGCTGTCCGGCTTGATGACGTTGGCCGCGCCGGAGGACATGCCCGGCATGCCTTTCTTCAGGCCGACGAAAAGGAAGATCAGTAGCAGGATGCCGATGGCGTTGCGCGCAAGGAAGCTACCGACATTGGAGGCGAAGTCGTTCTGGCTGCCTTCATCCTTGAGCACGTCTTCATTCTTGGCGAGGAAGTCGTCCTTGGCGATCGCATACGGAATGGCATTTTTCAGCAATACCTCGCGCTCCAGGTTGGAGTGAGACGTGCTCGGCACTTTCACCACATGGATCTGGGCTTCGTCCTTGTATTTAAAGACATAGCGTGGGAAGTCCGACAGCGGCTCGGCGACGAGCAGGTAATCCAGACGCGCTTTGTTGGCGGCGAGCTTGGTGATCTCGGAGATGTCCTGTGTACGGACAACAGGCGTGGCGTCACGCAGGGTCAGCGGCTTGAAAACTGCGGCCGCGACGGTCGCAAAAGCCACCAGCACGAGCAGCGCCGTGACGACGTAGGCATTTTTGAAGGAGTCATACACCTTCGAAAAGTTTGGCATTCGTTGTTCCTATAAAACAGTTAAAACTGCACGCCTTCGACTGTTTATACAAACTGTACAGCGCGCAACATTTCGGGTAAGCAGTTCTAGGACAAGGCCGCTACGTAATGGTTGCCTTCACTGGGGGCAAAATTCGGTGTTTTTTTCTATGGATGCGATAGAAAGCGCGAAAATGGGCGAGTTTATGGCTAATTAAATATGTTTTCGGCGGAGATGTTGCGATACGGAAATGGGTGTGCCGCACTTCGGAAACGAGCTGGCACCTGCAAAAGGCTCGAAGAGGCTCTTGCGGCCAGCTTGAAGCAGGGTTGATCAGGCGCAATCTTTGGCGGTTGCCCCAGTGCTGTAATGAACCAGAACCTGGCGTGACCGATAGGGAGGGGCGATGGTTTCAGCGATTATTTTTTTACTGGCTCTGCTGACTGCCGTGGCGGTTGTCGCCGTGTTCGTCGCAGCACGAGAAGAGTTGGACAGGATCGACCGGATTTCCGAAGGCCGATCCCATTCCGGATAACCGAGGTCAGCCTCGCATCGACCTCCACCGGTTGGGTGCGCTGCATCCCGGTAGCAGCAGGCTGGCAAGACAGCCGATGTGCCGGGAATCAGGGTGTGTCCTTTAAGTCAGGCTACTTCTTTTTGAACGCTGAATTTCGATTCCAGCAAGCGGACAAAATTGATTAGTTCCTTATCGGTTGCCATGTCATTGAGGTAAGAGACATTACCATCGACAATCATCAGCTTTGCCTGGTGTGCCAGTGCGAGTATTTCCTCGCGCTTCATTTCTGTCTTCATCACGTTCATTCTCACTCTTCCATTTCAATATTCCTGCACGTTCCACAAGGGAATGCGCTGCGGTTGCACTTCTTAAAGGGCATTCAATACGGCGAATGCACCGCTCTTCACAATGTATGCCGGAGCATGTGCAATTTCGGTGCCAAGCTAGGAAGTGTGTTACGAAGTGTTTCGATCATTGCGGCACCGCCGACAATGCGTTTACGTCAAAGCCAGAGCGCCTGAAGGTGATCGAGAGCGGCGGTTGAAACGCGGCTGAAACAGTTCATCACACTCTGGTGGTATCGAACGGATGCGTCGCATGCCATAGTGGTAACATAGCCAGCCATGTACAACCATCGATCAACAGCGCCTGGCAGGGGTTGAAACCACCATGAGTTCCTCTTCAGGCAGCAAACCGGACTTGCAGAGCATCGTGCGCGCTCTGGCAGAACACTCCACGATGATCGTATGGGAAACCGATCTCAGCGGCCGTTGCACCTATCTCAACCCTGCCTGCATGCAGGGACTTTCCGCTCCCGGCGACATCTGCCTGCCAGACCTGTGGCAGTTCATCCACGCGGATGACAAGGCGCGTGTCGCGCATGCAATTGCCGATGCAAAAAGAAACCGGCGCGAATACCAGGTGGAATACCGGATCCAGCGCAGCGATGCTTCAATTCGCTGGGTCATGGAAATGGCCGCGCCAAAGTTTGCGGCCGAAGGCAAGCTGCAGGGCTACGCCGGCACATGGGTCGATGTAACAGAGAAACACAAAACGCTCGAACAGCAGGCCCGCAGCGAACTCGTGCACAAGTTGCTGACAGAAAACGCCCGCGACCTGATTTCCCATAGCGATGCAAACAATATCTACGTGTACGCCTCGCCTTCGCACAAGGACACGCTCGGATACGAACCGCATGAGCTGGTCGGCACGCACCTGTACGACTACATCCATCCGGACGACCTGGAGCAGGACCGGAAGGAAAACGAGGGCGGCCGCCGCCGTGCGCTGTCGACTATCCGCTTCCGCCACAAGAACGGAAGCTGGGTTTGGCTGGGTGCCAGCACCCGCGCGATCCGGGACCCGCATACCGGTGCCAAGTTGGGCGTCGTGTCGATTGCGCGCGACATCACGGCGCAGATCGAGGCCCAGCGCGAACTTGCCAGAAGAGAAGAGCGCTTCCGCAGCCTGACGTCGCTGTCCTCGGACTGGTACTGGGAGACGGACGCACAGAATCGGTTCACCTTCCTCTCGGACGGCTTGTTCCAGCACCTGCGGATACGGCCGGAGCTGCTGCTCGGGACCGTCTTCAGTTCGCATGTGAAGGACCCGTCGGCACCGGGCCTGATCACCGCCCAGGAAAGCATCGCGGCGCGCAAACCCTTCCATGACATCATTTATCCGGCGGAACTGGCGACGTTTCCCGGCACGGTGCGTTACCTGCGCCTTTCCGGCGAGCCTTTCAGCGAAAACGGCGAGTTCCGTGGCTATCGCGGTGTCAGTCGGGACGTCACGCACGAAGTCCGCAACGCTCGCACGCTGGAGCGCCTTGCGACGCGCGATGCATTGACGGAGCTGCCGAACCGCACGCTGTTGCAGACGCGCCTCAAGCAGCGGCTGACGGAGCAGCGCGGCGACCTGCCGCTGGCGGTGTTCTTCATCGACCTCGACAATTTCAAGGAAGTAAATGACTCGCTCGGCCACGCCGCCGGCGACACGATGCTCAAGGAGGTCGCCGGCCGCTTCACACGCTGTTTGCGTCCGGACGATACGGTGTCGCGCCTCGGTGGAGACGAATTCGTGGTGGTCTCGTCGTGCCGCAACGGGGACATCTCTGCCGTGCGGCTTGCCGAGAAGCTGCGCAAGGCGCTGGAAGCGCCGGTGCTGGTGGCCGGCCAGGAATTCAAGGTGGCGGCGTCGATTGGCATCGCCATGTATCCCCAGGACGGTGAAACGACCGATGCGCTGCTGCAGAACGCCGATACCGCGCTGTACCGCGCCAAGGCGGCCGGCGGCGGCACCTTCCGCTTCTATACCGCGGAAATGGGTGCCGCGTCGCGTTCGCGCATGTTGCTGCAGGCGGCGCTGCGCCATGCGCTTGCGCGCAACGAATTCCAGGTGCATTTCCAGCCGCGGGTCAACCTGAAGACCTACGACATTACCGGCATGGAGGCGCTGCTGCGCTGGACGCATCCGGAGCTGGGTCCCATTTCTCCGGCAGATTTCATCCCGCTGGCCGAGGAAACCTGCTTGATCGAAGAGATCACCGACTGGGTGTTGCGGCAGGCGACTTCACAGGTGCAAAAATGGACCGCGCGCTATGGCCGCCCGCTCACCATCTCGGTCAATCTGTCGGCGCGGCAGCTGCGGAACAAGAAGGTCCTGTTCTCCGTCGTGCATGCCTTGCGCAACAGCGGGCTGCAACCGGGGCAGCTGGAGCTGGAACTGACGGAGACGGCGCTGATGGAAGACACTGACATGGCGGCCGGCCTGTTGCGCGAACTCAAGGCGCTCGGCCTGCGCCTGTCGGTGGACGATTTTGGCACCGGCTATTCGTCGCTGGCCTATCTGTGCCGGTTCCCGCTGGACAGTCTGAAGCTCGACCGCTCCTTCCTGCTGCAGAAGCAGCCGGATGACGCCAACCCGTGGCGCCTTGCGGAAGCCATCATCAACCTTGCGCATACGCTGAACCTGTCGGTCGTCGCGGAAGGCGTGGAGAGCGAGGAGCACCTCGCCTTCTTGCGCACCACATCCTGCGACGAGATCCAGGGTTCCTGCATTAGCGATCCCTTGCCGGCGGCCCAGCTGGAAAAGCTGCTGATCAAGGCGGCGGGCAAGATTTCGCGGCGCGCCTGAATTAGAGCATTTTCAGCCGAAGAACCAGTAGCACACCGCAATCGACGCCAGCACGCCGGCAAGGTCAGCCAGCAGTGCACAGCCGACCGCATGCCGTGCACGCTGGATGCCGACAGCGCCAAAATACACCGCCAGTACATAGAAGGTCGTCTCGGTGCTGCCTTGTACCGTCGCGGCCAGTAACGCAGGGAAGCTGTCCACGCCTTTGGCCTGCATCAGTTCGATCAGCATGGCACGCGCGGCGCTGCCGGAGAACGGTTTGACCAGCGCGGTCGGCAAGGCATCGACGAAGCGCGTGTCCCAGCCCGCCATCTCGGTCAGATAGCGAATCGCGCCCAGGGCCATGTCGAGTGCGCCGGAAGCGCGCAGCACACCCACCGCGCACAACATGGCGACCAGATAGGGCAGCAGGTTCTTCGCCACGTCGAAACCTTCCTTGGCGCCTTCGACAAAGCTCTCGTACACCGGCACGCGGCGCAGCGCGCCAAACAGCAGGAACAGCAGGATCAGGGAAAACAGCACGAGGTTGCCGAGCAGTGCAGACAGGCTGGCGAGGGCAGCGGCGGTCAAGCCGGCCAGCGTTGCCATGAACCCACCCATTAGCAGCGCGAAGCCGCCCAGCCACGCCAGCACCACCGGGTCGCGCAGTTTGAGTCGCTGCATGAATGCCACGGACAGGAAGCCGGCCACTGTCGACGCGCTGGTGGCGATCAGGATCGGCAGGAACACCAGCGTCGGGTCCGCCGCACCTTGCTGCATGCGGTACATGAAGATCGATACCGGCAGCAGGGTGAGTGACGATGCATTCAGCACCAGGAAGAGAATCTGTGCGTTGCTTGCGACTGAGGGATTGGGGTTGAGTTCCTGCAGGGCACGCATGGCCTTCAGTCCGATTGGCGTCGCCGCATTGTCCAGCCCCAGGCCGTTGGCGGTAAAGTTCAGCGTGATCAGGCCGAGCGCGGGATGGCCGCTCGGCACCTCCGGCATCAGCCGGCGAAACAGTGGCGCGAGCCAGCGCGCCAGCGTCTCCACCAGTCCGGCTTTTTCCGCGATGCGCAGGAACCCCAGCCAGAGGGTGAGGGTGCCGAACAGCAGCACCATGACGTCGACCGAGAGTTTCGCCATGCCGAACAGGCTTTCGACCATCGCGGCGAACACGCCGGCCTCATCGCCCACCAGCCAGCGCCCGAAGGCGCTCACCGCAGCAACCACAAAAAAGCCCAGCCACAGGCCGTTCAGCATGTCCTATCCTTCCTGATTCAACTATTGAGTGAGCCGTCTTGCGGCGGCATCAGTCCGCTTCGCGCACGAGCCGTATGCCGACCAGCGTGTAGCGGGTCTGCGGTGCATTCCAGTTGCGGTATGACGACCTCGCATAGAGCGGCCATGTATGCCACGATCCGCCGCGCCGCACGCGCACCGTGCCGGACGCCGGCCCTTGCGGATCGTCCACCGGCGAATTGGCGTAGTAACGGTCGTCGTGCCAGTCGGCGGTCCATTCCCACACATTGCCGTGCATGTCGAACAGGCCGAATGCGTTCGGCGCGAAGCTGCCGACCGGCGCGGTGAATGCAAAGCCGTCGCTGCCGGTAAGGGCGAATGTCCGCCACTTCGGCCAGTGCTGCATGGCGTCGGCATCGAACACGTTTGCCGCCGCAAGCAGCGATTGCGGATCGTTGCCGCTGTGGTAGCGGCTGCGCGTGCCGGCGCGCGCCGCGTATTCCCATTCCGCTTCCGTCGGCAGGCGGTATGTCCTGCCTTCCGTTGCGCTCAGCCATTTGGCCATCGCGACTGCATCGTTCCAGGTGACGTTGACGACCGGGTGCGCATCGTCCTGCGGAAAACCGGGGTTTTGCCAGGAGTATTTCCGGTCGCGCCCTTCGAAGGCGTCGCCCTTGACGGATTTCGCCGGATCGTAGGACGGGTTGTAGCCGTAGCCGCCCGTGCCGTCCGCTTCGGATTCGGGCCGATAGCCGGAAGCCGCGAGAAAGCGGCGGAACTGGCCGACGGTCACTTCATGCTTGCCCATGAAGAAGGGACGCGTGATGCGCACCCTGTGCACCGGCTGTTCGTCGGTGAGCTCAAGAAAGCGCTTCACGTCATAGTGGGGAAAGCCCTTTGCCAGCGCTTCCACCGATTCATCACTGCCCATGAGAAATTCACCGGCGGGGATGAGAACGAATTCCATGCCGAGCGAATTGGTCGCTGTCGCAGACGGAACCGTGGTGGATGTTTGCACTGCCGTCGCGGCGACTGGCAACAAAGTCAAGGCGATCGCGGGAATGAGAGTCGTTGCACGCAGCCACATGGATTGAAGTGATGAGGGAGGGGGAGTGTTTTGCACCTGCGAAAGTATCAGCGGCTTTAGGCCGGTGGTCAATCGCGCATGGAGGGGCGCGGTTCAGCCGTTGCGCTCTTGCATGCATGGGGGCGCAGGAATTTTTTGCACATCCCTCGTTCAAACCGGGCACCGGTCATCCCAGTTCACAGGAGGTAGCATGGCAACGAAAATCCACGTGGTGTTTTACAGCATGTACGGACACATCTACAAAATGGCCGAGGCGATTGCTGCCGGCGCCAGGGAGGAGCCGGATGTCGATGTGACGGTGTTCCAGGTGCCGGAACTGGTGCCGGATGACGTGCTGGAAAAAAGCGGTGCCAAGGCCGCGCGCGCGGCCTTCGCGCATATTCCCGTCATGAAGCCGGAGCAACTCGCCGACGCGGACGCAATCATCTTCGGCACGCCCACGCGCTTTGGCAACATGGCCGCGCAGATGCGCAATTTTCTTGACCAGACCGGCGGGCTCTGGGTGAAGGGCTCGCTGATCGGCAAGGTGGGCAGCGTCTTCACGAGCACGGCGAGCCAGCACGGCGGCCAGGAGACCACGATCACGAGTTTTCACACGACCCTGTTGCACCAGGGAATGGTCATCGTCGGTACGCCTTATTCGGAACAGCGCCTGACCGGGATGGATGAGATCAGCGGCGGCACGCCCTATGGCGCAACCACGATTGTCGGCACTGACGGCTCGCGCCAGCCCTCGGAGAACGAACTGGCCATCGCGCGATTCCAGGGAAGGCACGTGGCCAGAATTGCAAAGAAGCTTGCGGGATAGGGATGGCAGACAGCATGACGTTCTGATAAGGAGACGTTGCAACGAGGGCAAGTACGTTTGCCCTCCATGAGCGTCTCTGCCTGCTTTATACATGGACCTCGTCGCATCGCCGTGCATTCGGTGATTATTCAAACGGCAATGTGCGCGTTTCAATTCTGATCACTTTTAGTGACGGTGCTCTACAAAAAGTTAAAAACATAGAGGCCACTCCTCGTACACTGAATTGCCAAAAAGAAATAGCTTCTTGCTACCACCCCGCGACATGCGAGTGACGATATCCGACGTGCGCTGCGGCTGTCGTTGACACTCCCGGTAAGCGAAGAACACAAACAACGAGGCAGGAGACACATGGCAGTTTCGTTCGTACGACCGCTGTTGCGAAAGATCCTTCCCTTAAACCTTGGCGACGAAATGGGCCATGCCTGTTTCCGGCTGACGCTCGTCTGTGCGTTTTCCCTTTATCTGATGCTCGCCTACGTCACCGGACACATCGGCAATCTCAGGAATGCCGCGCTGGGCGTCACCGCTTTCTTCAGCTTCGCCTTTGTCTGGATGGGCGTCGTGCATCTGTCGCTGCTGACATTCCGCTCGCGCCGTGTGCTGTCGATTACGCTGGACCAGGCGGTGTTCGCCTTTGCCGCCTACCATGCGGGTGACGTGATGGCACCGGTGATGTGGGGACCGGTGCTGATGGCCATCGGCAACGGCCTGCGCAACGGCCCGCGCTTTGCCAAGCTGTCTGCGGTGACCGGTGCGCTATGCACGGGAACCGCGCTCGCGTATTCGCCCAACTGGGACCTCGGGCCGCTGGTGTACGACGGCCTCATTGCCTCCATCCTCATCCTTCCCTGGTACACCGTGGTGCTTGCGGAGCAGGTGGAACAGGCCAAGCGCGCGATGCAGGCGCGCGCCGCGATTTTCGAATCCGCCTCGCGCACCGATTCGCTGACAGAACTGCTGAACCGTTCCGGCTTCTTCATCGCCTTGCAGAATGCGCTCGACCAGGCCCGGGACAAGGGTACGCGCGGCGCCGTCATGCTGCTCGACCTCGACGGCTTCAAGGCCGTCAACGACAGCTGCGGGCATGCGGCGGGCGACGAGGCGCTGCGGGAAGTGGCGATGCGGCTGCGCAGCTGCTTTCGCAGCAGCGACAGGATTGCGCGCGTCGGCGGCGACGAGTTCGGCATCGTGCTGAGCGAGGTTTCAGGCCTCGACGGCGTCGAACGCCTCGCCCAGAAAGCGATCGACTCGATTGCGGAAGTGCGCATCCCGGGACGCCCCGACTTGCGGCTCGGCGCAAGCATCGGCATTTGCGTGCTCGGCAGGGAGGGCGGCTGCAGCGATTGCCGTCATGTGATGGATGTTGCCGACCGCTTGATGTACCAGGCTAAGCGGTCGGGGAAGAACCAGTTCCGCATCGCGAGCGCTTATGCCGTCCGGCGTACTGCTGCGGTAGCGCCTAACTAAGCTGCAATTTCACGAAAGCATTTCACCAAGACCACCATTGATTGCCGCCCCGGTATCTGGCATGGCTCCTGCACGGCTTGAAGTTTCGCCGGGGGCACCAGGCACGTGCACCAGGGCGCGCTCACGGCTAACACGAACGGTAAATTTTTCCGCCACCCGGTAGATTCTTCCCGTTGTTTCCTGCACTGCAAGCGTGCCCTTGCATCTTGTGGAGAAGAGCATGAACCAGCAAAGACTGCGGGGCGAACTCGCCATCGTCACCGGATCGGATTCCGGTATCGGACAGGCCACGGCGATAGCGCTTGCACAGGAAGGCGCGGATGTCGTGATCACGTATTTTCGTGACCGGCAAGGTGCGGACCATACCGCGCTCGACGTGGAAGCGGCCGGGCGCAAGGCGGCGGTATTCCAGCTCGACCAGCGCGATTCCGGCAAGGTCGCGGCGCTGTTCCGGGACGTGAAGACGCAACTCGGCGTACCGACGATCCTCGTCAACAATTCCGGCATTGATGCCTCGGGCAAGCACGTGCACGACATGAGCGACGAGGACTGGGATAACACCATCCGCACCAACCTGTACGGGCCGTTCTACTGCTGCCGTGAATTCATCCGCTGCATCGAGGGCAGCGGCCGGCACGGCAGCATCATCAACATCACCAGCGTGCACCAGGAGATCCCGCGTGCGGGCGCTTCCGCCTACGATGCCTCCAAGGGCGGCTTGCGCAACCTGACGACCACGCTCGCGCTGGAACTGGCGGAGAAAAACATCAACGTCAACAACATCGCGCCCGGCATGGTGCTTACCCCGATGAACCAGCAGGCGATGGACGATCCGCAAGCCTTGCAGCGGCAGGTGCAGTCGATCCCGATGAAGCGTGCCGCAAAGCCCGAGGAGATCGCCCATGTTGCGGTCTTCCTCGCTTCCGAACAGGCGCGCTACATCCACGGCACCACCATCGTGGTGGATGGCGCGTTGATGCTGTACCAGGGGCAGGGCGCATAACACGCCGCTGAACAACTCCCGCCGCCACACTTATCCCGGCGAAGGATCGCCCGGTTCCGGGTATTCCGGCGGCGACGGGTCCGGGATGATCTCCGGACTGCCCGGTCCCCACGGCGTGCCGGGGTCGGGCGGCGGCTCCGGGATTTCCGGGCCTGGCTTGTAGGATGGATCGATTTCAGGCTGCGGGCTCGGAGTGACAGGGACCTCTGGCGGCGAGCGCACCGGGTCCGGTCCGGGGCGATGGGCTTGCATGGCGTGTTCCATCCTTTACCTAGCTAACGGGCAGTTGTGGCAGCAGTGTGTGCAGGCGTCGATGTGCTCGCTCGCGGGACGTGGCCATTCCAGTTGCCATCATGGGCAGCTCCTTGGGAGGTTACGGGACTGTGTCGACGCAAGCATCATTCGCGCCAAGGCTGAAGTCACGAACGGCGGTCTGCAACGCCGGCATGACGAAGGCACGGAATATGCAAACATCATCGGTATCGTGATCATTCGAAGCAAAGGAGGACGCCATGCCAGCCGGTGCCAGCCAGAAGCGCGAGGGTGAATTCAAGAAGCTCGAACATCGCTTCAAGCAGGAAGGCCGCTACAGGGGCCGAGAAGACGAGGTTGCTGCACGGATTGTCAACAAACAACGCGCGCAATATGGCGAGACGCGTGTCGAGAAGCAGAAGGAAAAGGAAGGCAAATCGCCGGACCGCGGCCTGCCGATCAAGGATTACCAACGGCTGACGATCCCGCAGGTCCGCAGCCACCTCGATGCATTGTCAAGAAAAGACATCGAGAAGATCCGCGCCTATGAAGCGACTCACCGCAATCGGAAGGGATTGCTCTCGGCACTCGATGCCCATCTCAAATGAAAGGCAGGTCGGTATGAAGCATCCGGTGACCAAGGTCGTGCTTGCGGCGGCATTGCTGGCGGTGCCGATTCTTGCGAGCGCGCAGGCATCCAACGAGCCGAGGACGCCGGTGGATGGGGGCGCGATCATCATGCCGCCGGACACGGACCGCAAGGCGGTCAAGCCTGCGCCGAAGAATGTCGATCCCGGCGTCGAGAAGCAGGCACCCGGAAATGTGGAGCGAGGTGAGCCGAGGCAAGCCGAGAGGCAGATACGCCCGAAGCGTACCGCGCAGCCGCCCGCGGAAAATAACCGGCCAATGAACGGAAAAAGGAACGGGAAGAAGAACAGCTCCAGGGAAGCAGACTGCAAGGGGCGCGCAGAACTGTGCAAACAGGACAGCGCAAAATAACGGTCAGGAAGACCGCGTTTGCCCTGAACGCCTGAAGGAAGGCGCGCAGTGATTGGCAGACGAATAGCGCAAACGGTCACGGCGACAGAGTAATGGCGCGCATGCGCTCCGCCGCCCCGCGCCACTTGTCGCGTTTTTGAGGAGGGACACATATGTTCCTGCACAGCGTAACGGGCCTCGACAACTTTGCCGTCGCGGCGAGGGACGGCGACGTCGGGGCGGTCGATGACGTGTATTTTGACGAGGAAAAATGGGCGATCCGCTACCTCGTCGTGGACACCGGCGACTGGTTCGTCCGGCGTGACGTGCTGATCTCGCCGATCTCGATCCGGCGCCCCGACTGGACATTGCGTGTCCTGCATGCCGACCTGACGCGGCAGCAGATCCGTGACAGCCCGAGCGTGGACACGGCGCAACCGGTGTCGCGGCGGCATGAAGCAGAATTGCATCGCCACTACGGCTACTCGTATTACTGGACCGGTCCCTACATGTGGGGTGAGGGCGTGTATCCCGGCATACTCGAGGAAAGGCCGTTTGAAGAGCCGGGAAGCGAACCCGGCGCGGCGGCGGAAAGTGCAGCGCGCCGGACAGCGGGCAATGTGGACGAGCACGTGCCCGACAACCGGCACCTGTTCAGCTGCAAGGATGTGATGAGCTACGCCATCAAGACACTGGACGAAAGCTTCGGCCATGTGGAAGACCTGCTATTCGATGATGACGACTGGTCGATACAGTTTCTGGTCATCGATCCGCGCAACTGGTGGCCCGGCAAGTCGGTGCTCGTGCCGCCCGACCGCATCGATCACATCAGTTCCGAGGAGCGCAGCGTGGTGATGCGCATCACCCGCGACGAGCTTGAGCACTGCCCGGCGTACGACTCGCGCAATCCGCCGCCGAGCAAGCCGCACCGGCCGCGCATGCAGCGCTGACATTCACCAACAACATCGGCATCCGCACCTTGCAAGAACTTCACGGCTACGTCAGTTTTTCAAGCGGCGGCATTTTTTACATTCCGACAATTTGAGAACACTTAGATACCCACATAAACACGCACGCACATAAGCATGCACATAAGCGCGACTGACAGTGACGAACGGGCCATTGGCAAAAAACTTGCAGCATTCGCGTCACCGTTCTGCGCTGGCATGCGTAGCCCGCCGTCGGGCATTGGCCATCGCACACCTATTGCCCAACTGCTGCCAACTGTCGCATTGCTTCATGCGCTACGCCAACGAATCGCCTCTTTTCATGCCAGTCATCCGGCCCGCATTCCTGGTAGTGAAGATCGCAGTCATTCTCGGGATTGCCTGCGCTCCGCTGGCGCACGCGCATTCCGGTGCCGAGGGTGGAGGATTGCTGGCCGATGTCGACCCGTGGGTCGTGGCGGGACTGATCCTCGCCGTGGCGCTGTACGCTCTCGGCACCCTGCGGCTCTGGCGTCACGCGGGGCGGGGCGCAGGCGTGCCGGTCTGGCGTGCGGCGTGTTATTTCGCCGGTATCGGCATCGTCGCACTCGCCTTGCTGCCGCCGGTCGACCAGTGGGCAGAGGAGCTGTTTGCGGCGCACATGCTGCAGCATGAATTGCTGATGCTCGGCGCGGCACCGCTGCTCGTGGCCGGCATGCCGCTTGGCGTCTATCTCTGGGCGTTCTCGCCGGCGTGGCGCAAGAGAGTGGCAACAGTATCCCGGTGGGGGCCATTGCAAAGCAGCTGGCGCTGGCTGACGCAGCCACTGGTTGCATGGTCGATACATGCGCTCATGCTCTGGGTCTGGCATGTACCACGCTTTTTCCAGGCGGGTTTGCTTCACGAGGGTGTGCATGTGGCGCAGCATCTCTGCTTCCTGATCTCCGCATTGCTGTTCTGGAGCGCGCTGGCCGGCACGCGCAGCCCGATGCGCGACGGCTCGGCCGTCGTCTATCTGCTGACTACGCTGATTCACTCCGGCATGCTGGGCGCACTGCTGGTGTTTTCTCCCCGCGCCTGGTATCCGCTGTATGCCGGGCGAACGGAGGAGTGGGGTATCAGCGTCCTCGCAGACCAGCAGCTCGGCGGACTGATCATGTGGGTGCCGGCCGGGCTCGTGCTGATGCTGGCGGGACTGTTGTTTGCGGCGAAGGTGTTGCGGCCGGTATCTACGGCTACAACCGCTACAACCAACACAGCCGGCAAGCGGACATGATGCGCGCCGCTATTCTGGCCGCGCTGTGTTGAACGGTTCCCTCTTCCCCGGCCCCTCTCCCGCTTGCGGGAGAGGGGAGCGAAAGCGCGGCAAACTACTTTGCCGGTACCACCCGCCACACCACGTCGCCGACATCATCTGCTACCAGCAATGCGCCCGTGCGGTCCACGACCACACCGACCGGACGGCCGAGTGCGTTGCCGTCGCCATCGAGGAAGCCGGTCAGCATATCCTCCGGCATGCCATCGGGGCGGCCATCTCGGAAGGGAACGAAGATCACCTTGTAGCCGCTGCGCGGGTTGCGATTCCAGGAGCCGTGCTGCCCGATGAAGGCACCGCCCGCATAGCGCTGCGGGAACAGCTTGCCGTCATAGAAGGCAAGGCCGATCGATGAGGTATGCGCGCCGAGCGCGTAATCCGGGACGATGGCCTTGTCGACAAGGTCGGGGCGCTGCGGCTTCACGCGCGGGTCGAGATGCCTGCCATAGTAGCTGTACGGCCAGCCATAGAATCCGCCGTCCTTCACCGAGGTCATGTAATCCGGCACCAGGTCGCTGCCGAGTTCATCGCGCTCGTTGACGGCAGTCCAGAGCGCGCCGCTCTGCGGCTGCCATGCAAGGCCGTTCGGATTGCGGATGCCCGAAGCGAACACGCGGTAGGTCTTCGCCGTCGGATCGACTTCGAGGATTGCCGCGCGGTTCACCTCGTTCTCCATGCCTTTCTCGGCGACGTCACTGTTCGATCCCACGGTCACATAGAGCCGCTTGCCGTCGCGGCTGGCGAGGACGTTCCTGGTCCAGTGGCGATTGATCGGCCCCGCGGGCAAGTCGACGATCTTCTCTCCAGGACCGTCGATCTTCGTCGTACCTGGGGTGTATTTAAAACGCAGCAAGGCGTCGGTGTTGGCGATATACAGGTCGTTGCCGACCAGCTGCATGCCGAACGGCGAATGCAATCCTTCAAGGAAAACACTCCGCGTTTCGGCCGTGCCATCGCCATCGGCGTCGCGCAGCAGGGTAATGCGGTTGGCGCTTTCTCCCGCAGAGCCGGCACGCTTCATCACCATCTTCATCACGCGGCCGCGAATGCCCTTGAAGTCTTCCGGCTTCGGCGGAGCGTCGGTTTCCGCCACCAGCACGTCGCCGTTGGGCAGCACATGCAGCCAGCGCGGATGGTCCAAGCCGCTGGCATAGGCGTTCACGACAAAGCCGGGTGCCGCAACTGGTTTGGTGCCAGCGGGCCACCCTTTTGCGGGAGCAATCTTGACCGTGGGGATTGCAGATCGGCTGGGCGGCGGCAAAGTCGGTTCCGGCCCGAAGCCCGCCTGCGCCGGCAGTTTCGCGGTATCGCCACAGGCAGCAAGACTCAATACACCGGCGCTTGCTAGAAGAAGGCGGAAAAATGTGCAGGACATGGTCATCCCCTCGAAGAATAGCCGCATCAATGCGCTGGAACCTGACGGCAGCAATAAGCGTGCAACTTGCACGTCCCTTTTATGATTCGACAGTGGAAATGATGGTGCGTCTGTCTCCGTTCAAGCAATTCCCAGGAAAGTGATTGCGCTGAGAAACACAACTGAACTCGGCCTAACAAAGCACGTCCAAAATACTTTGCAACTATTAAACCCGGTGTGAGCTTTGCTTCGCTAATCCGGTTCGGTGTCCTTGCCGTGGGTCAAACGGACTCCGCTTAGCGATCACGTTCGGGATGCAAAACCGCAGCCGAAGTGCGACCTGACGTTCAGGCGCAGCGCTTTATCCCTACACGGCATGGTCAGCCAATGTACAGCCACACCGAACCACATACGATGAAAAAACTCATACCCTTGCTACTCGCTGCACTCCTGGCCGCTTCCGCTTCCGCCGCAGACCTGGTCGGGACTGCGAAGCGCTCGTCCGAAATCAGCCACTTCGTCGAAGCGGTGCAGATCGCCGGTCTTTCCGACACGCTGCGGCAGCGCGGTCCGTTTACCGTGTTTGCCCCGTCTGACTCGGCATTCAATCAGCTCCCGCAGGAAGAGAAAAAGGCGCTGTTATCCGACCGGGAAACGGCGGCGAAGTTTGTCTCTGACCATGTTATTCCCGGCAAACACATGGTCATGGACATCAAGCCCGGTGAGACGCAAACCATCGACGGCAGCAAACTGCACGTGAAATCCGATAACGGACTGGTGCGCGTCGAGGACGCGAGCGTGATCCAGAGCGACCTGGATGCGGATAACGGCGTGATCCATATCGTCGACAAGGTCATCCATACGGAAAAATAGCAGGGCACTTCGCGCGGCTCATCCACTGTCCACGGAGCGATCCCCAAGCATGTCTTCGACGTACCACATGCGGATCATCACCATGGCCGCGGCGGTAAGCGGCGTGGCGAGGATCACGCCCAGCGCACCGGCGAGGAAGCCGCCGAGGACCTGCATGCCGACAGTCAGCGCCGGGGGAAGATCGACCATGTGCTGCTGAAGAAGCGGCGTGAGGATATAGCTCTCGACGGTCTGGATTCCCGCATAGAGTGCAATGACGTACAGGACCTGGTCAAAGCCATCCACCAGCGCAATCAGCAGCGCGGGAATCACCGAAATAATCGGCCCGATATTCGGAATGAAGGACAGCAGCGCGGCAATAATCCCGAGCACCAGCGCAAGGTCAATGCCGATGATCCACAGCCCGATTGTTGTCAGCACGCCGATTACCGCCATCTCGATCAGCTTTGCAGTCAGCCACGAGGCCAGCGTGGAACGCGTTGCCTCAAGGACTTCTCCCGCGCGGCGCCGCTTGTCCAAAGGGACCAGATGCATCAGGCCGCCTACATAGGTTTGCGGATTGATGCTGAGGAAAATGCCGATCGCCAGCGCGATCACGAGGTTGCCGATCGCGCCAAATGTCGATGAAAAGAACTTGGTGAAAAGCGAGACGGCTTTGGAGCCGGAGGGCATCGCGTCCTGCAGCTTTCCTTGCTGCTCCATGATGCGGTTCGCCCAGTCGTATTGCAGCAATTGCTCCTGCAGCTGACGAAACGCTTTCGGGACGCGATCCGCCAATTCGCTCGCCTGGTCCGACACATCCGGCGCGATATACCAGAAAAAAAGTCCCAGCAATAAAAATGGTGTAAGCAGCGCAATCGCCGTTGCCCACTTGTCGGCGAGGCCGGTCCACCGCGCAATCCAGTTGCTCATTGCGCGGAACAGGATGGCCAGCAACATGCCGGCGAATACGACGAGAAAGATTTCTGATGCGTACAGGATCAGAAGGGTGATGAGCGCCACAGCAGCAACGACTGTGGCCCTGATGAGGGTCTCGGTTGCAACTTCCTTTCCGCTCAATATCGGCTCCGGTGCAGGTTGTTCAGCCTTTCAGGCTATTGCACCGACGCTGCAATGCAAGAAGCACTGCAGCACGCAATGACATTGGTCAGTATGGAAGCCTTCACGGCGACACTGAAAGGCCGCGCCCCATAAGACTGCGGTTCGGAAGACTACGGCCCAAAGGACCGTGGTTCAAAGACCGTGCCCCGGCAGGATCAGCCTTGCTGCGTATCTTCCGGATTGGCCTGCGCTTCAGTCCGGGATACCAGTAGGCGGTCAATCCGGTGCCGGTCCATATCCACTACCTCGAACCGGTAGCCGCTCCACTCGAAATGCTCGGAAACGGCCGGGATGTGGCCAAACTGGGTGAGCACGAAGCCCGCCAGCGTATGGTAAGTACCATTGGATTCCTCAGGAAACTGAAGATTGGTGACGAACAAGTCGCGGAAACGGTCTAGAGAGACGCCGCCGTCAATCAACCAGGAGCCATCCTCGCGCTGCACCGCATCCGCTTCGTGCTCCTCGTCGTCCACGACCGATACATCGCCCACGAGCGCGCCCATGACGTCGCTCAGTGTCACCATGCCCTCGATCTCGCCGTACTCGTCAATCACCAGCGCCAGCTCGGCACGGTTCTTTTTGAGTGTTTCCAGCAGGTCCATGCCGCTGACGGTCTCCGGGACATAGAGCGCCGGCTTGATCGCCTTTTCGATGTCCACACTGGAGATGGACTCGCCACGGATTGCCTGTTCAAACAGGTCACCCGTGTGCACGATGCCGAGGATGTTGGAGCGGTCGCCGCGGCACACCGGCAAGCGGCTGAAGGGGCTGTCTGCGATCTTCGCCAGCGATTGCTCCAGGCTGTCGTTCAGGTCGATGAACTCCAGGTCCGTACGCGGCGTCATCAATGCGCCCAGCCGCAGGTCATCCAGGCGCAAGGCGCGGGTCACGATGTCATGCTCGGTGCGCTCAAACAGGCCGGCGTCCGCGCCTTCGCGGATCAGGCCGGTGATTTCTTCTTCGGTGACGGAGTCATCCTTTGGCTTGTGCAAGCCAAGCAGGCGCATGATGGCCTCGGTCGTCGCCGTCAGGACCTTCACGAAGGGCGACACGATGCGCGACAGCCATTGCATCGGCGCGGCGATCATCGTCGCTACCGTTTCAGGGTACTGCATGGCAATGCGTTTCGGCACCAGTTCGCCCAGCACGATGGAGGCAAACGTGATGCCGATCACCACGATGCCAAGCGCAATCTCGCGCGCATACTCGGCCAGAACCGCCACCTGCGCGATCTGCGGCGCGAGCCGCGCAACGAGTGATGCCTCACCGAACGCACCATTGAAGATGCCGATCAGCGTGATGCCAACTTGAACGGTGGACAGGAAGCGGCTGGGATGATCGGCAAGTTGAAGTGCAGCCGTTGCGCCCCGGCTGCCGTTGTCGGACAGGTTTTGCAGCCGGATCCGCTTCGAGGAAACGACGGCCAGTTCGGACATGGCGAAAACGCCGTTGAGAAGAATCAGTCCGAGGATGATGAATATATCCACGCGAGCAGAAAGGTGCGGTTTCCCGCGCCTCTCAGGTTGTTTGAAAGGGGATCATTGTACTTTACTCACCTGCGGCGAAGTTGCAGGCCATGAGGATTGCCCGCTCGGCAAAGGCCGTTTTGTCCTCTGGCTCCGGCCGCATGCCGCAGCTAGGATGCCTTGTCCGGCTGAATCGCTGTGTCTCGTCGTTCATTCAAGGCCGCACGTCCACGTGAAAGACGAGCGGCCATGACAAGCGCCTCAGGCCGCTTGGAGTGCCGCTTCAATCAAGGTGGAGGCCAACCGTTCTTGGCTGCGGCGCGATTCGGCAAGGTCGGCCTTGAGCTGGTCGCAGAGGGCCATCAGTTCGTTGACTTTGGCGACGATGCGGTGTTGTTCAGCGAGAGGAGGGAGTGGAAACGGTAATTGCCGGAAATTTCCAAGTCCGATACGTGTCAATGTCATGCCATGATGATGGGACGCCGCAAAAAGGCTTGCCAAAGGAGAGCTGAGGTAGTTCAACGCGAAGTCGGTACTTAGGCATTCGTGCACGGAGAACCGATAACAGTCCGCCTTCACGAGCGCATTGCCGATATCGGACGGAACCTTGCAGCATCGAACCCGATCTTCGACGAGACCAGCGATGACCAAGTCGTTCGCAAAAACATGATGTTTTTCGAGGCGATTAAAGCGCGCGGAATCAATGTATGCATGATGCTCGGCTCTGAATTCCCGGTCTCCAATGTTTTGAAGTCGGATAACGCGAAAGCCGGGCGTAGAAATGTAATGCTCCGTTTTAAGGTTTGCGCCAAACGGCCCGTCCGTAATGGAGTTCTCTGTGTCACTTGCAATTTGGTCAATTACTGTCCACTGCCAAGTCTCGGGAATGCCCGGAAGTGGCATTTCCAAGCTATCCACGTCTATTGCGCAGATCTTGCGCTTGACTTTCCGTGAACCACTAATCCTCTTCAGGAGCGCACTTGCGGGCTCATCCTTTGGATCTTGCGGCACCAGCTTGCCAATCACAGCTAGTTGCAGGACCGTCTGCTTGAGAACGTCGAGGCTGGACTCGGTGATGAAGAGGGTATCGAAGTGTTCAGCAAGGCGTTGCCAGTTGGCGGTGAGATCGCCGGCGTCGGTGCTCTGGGTGAGCGTGCCGAGCAGGGCGTCGACGAGCCTGGCATGCGCGTATTCGGCGTCGGCCTGCTCCGCTTCCAGCCGGTCGCAGAGGGTCATCAGCTCATCGACTTTGGCGACGATGCGGCGCTGTTCGACAAGAGGGGGGAGAGGAAAAACGAACCTAATAAGGTCAGTGGCACCAAGATTTGGCTGAGCGGTACCATTATCAAACTTCGATATTTGCCCTGCGATCATTGGACTGGATAAGTACGACTCGACGTACTGAAGAAGTTTTTCTTCGACAAGTCGAACGATTACCAACGAAGAAGCGATTGCAGCAGGTCCATCGTCCGCTACAACTCCAAATTTACCCAGTGAGCCTCGAAGGCAAAACAGGAGATCACCCTTTTTGGTTTTTCCTGATCTAAGTACATCAAAACGCGCCTGCGGGATGTAGTTCATTTCCGTGAAGTTGACGCGCCTATCAATTAAGTGCCCAGCATTGATAAACGGGATACCAGACGGAACAAACTCCTCACGCGAAGGATAGTTTTTGCTGCGGTCACCGTTCTCGAACGAGGCGATGTCCGCCAGCCTGACCCACAGCCAGCTATCGGGCACTGCAAATGGTCGCTCATCTTCTCCAACGGGCGCTATTGGCTTCGTTTTTTTGCAACTGCCGTCAGCCTCCAGTCGTGCCTTTTGCTGTGTAATGCGCTTCAGTAATTGACTGGCCGGTTCGTCATTGGGATCTTGCGGCACCAATTTGCCACGCACGGCGAGTTCCAGAATAAGGCTCCGCAGTTTCTGAATGCCATCCGGCGCAGTCGCCAGCAGCGGCAGATGTTCACTCAACACGACGCTCACGCCTTGCCCTCCAGCGCAGCGGCGAGCACTGCCCTCAGTTCATCCCGCGTCTTGGCGATCCGCGCCTGCAATTGCGCGTAATCGGCGAGCAGTTCGTCTGGATCGTGGCTCACTTGATCCGGGCTGTGCGGGTTCTTGATGTCGAGGTTGTAGTTGCGCGCCTTGATGTCGTCGGCGCTGACTTTCCATGCGAATTCACTTTCAACGCGATTGGTCCACCACGCCTTTTCCACCTCGAATTCCTCGATGCGCATCGGCTTCGTCTTGGAATAGCTCTTGTAGCCCGCCGGGTAGGGATGCTCGTAGAACCAGACTTCCTGCGTCGGCGTGCCTTTTGTGAAGAAGAGCAGGTTGGTCTTGATGCCGGTGTAGGGGTTGAACACGCCGTTGGGAAGGCGCACGACGGTGTGCAGGTTGCAGGTGTCGAGCAGTTGTTCCTTGATGCGTGTCTTGATGCCTTCGCCGAACAGCGTGCCGTCGGGCAGCACCACGGCGGCGCGGCCGCCGTCCTTGAGCAGGTGCATGATCAGGACGAGGAACAGGTCGGCGGTCTCGCGGGTGCGGAAGTTGGCCGGGAAGTTGTTCTCGATGCCGTCTTCTTCCATGCCGCCGAAGGGCGGGTTGGTGACGATGACATCGACGCGGTCGCGCGGGCCGTAGTCGCGCAGCGGGCGTGCCAGCGTGTTGTCGTGGCGGACGTTGGTCGGCACGTCGATGCCGTGCAGGATCATGTTGGTGGTGCAGAGCAGGTGCGGCAGCGGCTTTTTCTCGACGCCGAAGATGGATTGCTGCAGCACCTGTTCCTGCTCGACGGTCTTCACATGGTGCTTGCGCACGTATTCGATGGCACAAGTGAGGAAGCCGCCGGTGCCGCAGGCCGGGTCCATGATCTTTTCGCCAAGCTGCGGCGCGGTCATGTCCACCATGAACTGCGTGACCGGGCGCGGGGTGTAGTACTCGCCGGCGTTGCCGGCGTTTTGCAGGTCGCGCAGGATCTGCTCGTACAGGTCGCCGAACAGGTGGCGGTCCTGCGCCTTATTGAAGTCGATGCCTTCGACGATCTTGTTGATGACCTGCCGCATCAGGTGGCCGGACTTCATGTAGTTGTAGGCATCTTCGAACACGCCGCGAATCACATAGCCGCGCTTGTCGCCGCCCTTGGGTTGCAGATTCTTCAGCGTGGGGAAGAGCTGGTTATTGACGAAGTCCAGCAGCTCGTCGCCGGTCATGCCCTCGGCATTGGCCGCCCAGTTGCGCCAGCGCAGGTGCTCCGGGATGGGTGACTTGTAGTCGTCGTCGAGCAGTTCGTACTCGGTTTCCTTGTCGTCGTAGATCTTGAGGAAGAACATCCAGACCAGCTGGCCGATGCGCTGGGCGTCGCCGTCGACGCCGACATCCTTGCGCATGATGTCCTGGATGGATTTGATGGTGGTGCTGATGCTGATGGACATAGAAACGGTTGAGTTCAATGACGGGTGATTGTGTAGGGTGCGCTATGCGCACCGATTGTGCTTGCGGTTGTTCCGGTGCGCGGGGAGCACCCTACGGTTCTGCAGGAAAAGCCGCGTCTCATGGTTACCTCCCGCTACGCCGGGCGCCCCTGCAAAGGGGGAAGGAGTGGCTCCGTGGCAGCTTGTGACGCAGTGTGTAGGGTGCGCTCTGCGCACCAGTGCTATTGCGATCGTTCCGGTGCGCAGAGCGCACCCTACCGTTCTGCGATTGAGCTGTGTGCAGGCTGCGCTCTGCGCACCAATCGCTTGCCCTCGTTCCGGGTTCACCGGGCGCACCCTGCGGTCCTGCGGCTTATCAGCCATACAACTGCGCTTCCAACTCCCGGATCGCGGACAGGTACGCGGGTTTGCCGCCGAAGGACTGGATCAGTTCCGGCGGCGTGCCTAACCGGGTGAACGGGTCGAGGGTGAGGATTTTAATGTCTTCGATGCTTTCGATGCCGGCGTCGGCGTATTTTTCTACGAGCGCTTCCAGCACGGCGCGCGCCTTGTCGCCATATCTTGCAAAAGCGTCACGCTTTTTGACCTGTTCCGCCCGTTCCTTGCGCGTGAGCGGTGGACGGTCGAAGGCGACGTGGCACACGAGGTCGAAGGGGTCGAATTCGCGCCCTTGCTTCTTGCCGACTTCCTCGGCCAGCGCGTCGAGGATCACGCCTTTCGCTTCCAGTTCTTCAATGATGGCTTTCTTGCGGTCGGCGCCGGTCCAGCGGCGCAGGAAATCGTCGAGGGAGGCGTATTCCTTGCGCACCGCGCGGCGGGTGTAGTCCTTGAGCGATTCGGTGATCAGCTTGCCGTCCGGGCCGTAATACTGCACGCGCTCGGCAACGACATAGACCGTGACTTCGCCGCCCAGCACGTACTTGACGCGCTTTCTGCCGTCATCTTCCGGGGGCAATGGCGGCTCTGGCCGGGGGGATGGCCCGGCCGGATCGCTGTCGTCCTGCGGCGCTTCTTCGTCGGGCGGGACGGGCGACTGATCGCCTTTGGGTTCATAGACCTGTTCCGGCGGGCCGTCGAAGTCGGGATCGGCGAAGAGTTCGGTGGCCTTCTTGAAGTCCATGATCGTGAACCAGAATTTGCCGTGGTCTTCGTTGATGCGCGTGCCGCGACCGATGATCTGCTTGAACTCGGTCATCGACTGGATGCGCTGGTCGAGCACGACAAGCTTGCAGGTCTGGGCATCGACGCCGGTGGTCATCAGCTTGCTGGTGGTGGCGATGACCGGGTAGCGGCTTTCCGGATCGATGAAGTTGTCGAGTTCTGCCTTGGCTTGCGGGTCGTCTCCGGTGATCCGCATGATGTATCTGCGGTTTTCCTTCACGCGGTCCGGGTTGAGGTTGACCAGTGCCTGGCGCATGCGCTCGGCGTGGTCGATGTCTTCGCAGAAGACGATGGTCTTGGCGTAGGGATCGGTAGCACTGAGAAATTCCGTGACCTTTCTGGCAACCAGTTCGGTGCGCTTTTCCAGCACCAGCGTCCGGTCGAAGTCCTTCTGGTTGTAGATGCGGTCTTCGATCAGGTTGCCGTGCTTGTCAGTCTGTCCCTTGGCGGGACGCCAGCCTTGCAGATCGCGGTCGATGTCGATGCGGATGACCTTGTACGGCGCGAGAAAGCCGTCGTCGATGCCTTGCTTGAGCGAGTAGGTATAGACCGGTTCGCCGAAGTAATGGATGTTGGAGACTTCCTTAGTTTCCTTCGGCGTGGCGGTCAGGCCGATGTGCGTGGCGCCGGAGAAGTAGTCGAGGATTTCGCGCCATGCCGAATCCTCGGCGGCGCTGCCCCGGTGACATTCGTCGATCACGACAAGGTCGAAAAAGTCCGGGGAAAACTGCTTGTAAATGTTCTTTTCTTCCTCGCTGCCGGTCACGGCCTGGTACAGCGACAGGTAGATTTCAAATGCCTTGTTGGCCTGGCGCTTCTCGATCTTGGTCATCGCCGCGCCGAACGGCTTGAAGTCGTTGGTGCGGGCCTGGTTGACGAGGATGTTGCGGTCGGCCAGGAACAGAATGCGTTTCTTGGCCTTCGATTTCCACAGCCGCCAGATGATCTGGAAGGCGGTGTAGGTCTTGCCCGTGCCGGTGGCCATCACCAGCAGGATGCGTTGCTGGCCGCGCGCGATCGCCTCGATGGTGCGGTTGATGGCATTGACCTGGTAATAACGCGGCAGCTTGCCGCTGCCGTCGTCGTAATACGGCGTTTCGACGGTGTCGCGGCTTTGCGGCGTGACGAGTCCCTTCCACGCGCAGTAACGCTGCCAGAGTTCTTGCGGTGAAGGGAACTGGTCGAGCGTGAGTGCCGTTTCGACCTGTTTGGCGTGACCGGTGCGGTCGTGGAAAAGGAAGCCGTCGCCGTTGCTGCTGAAGACGAACGGCAGATCGAGCGTTTCGGCATAGCCCAAGCCTTGCTGCATGCCGTCGCCAAGGCCGTGCGTGTTGTCCTTGGCTTCGATGACGGCGATGGGAAGGTTGGCCTTGTAGTACAGAAGGTAGTCGGCGCGTTTTTTGGTGCCGCGGCTGTGCATCTTGCCGCGAACGATGATGCGGCCGGCGGTGAAGGTCACCTCTTCACGGACTTGCGAGGCAAAGTCCCAACCGGCACGCTTCACCGCAGGGGTGATGAACTGGGTACAGATGTCGCGCTCGGAGAGATTTTTCTTGGACATTGTTTCCTCGCAGAATCGTTGCCGGATGATAACGGAATCAGCAGCATTTCCCAATGTCACAATTGCAACTCGTCGTTACTATTCGTTGACTTTCGGTTGGCTATGCATCGTGCAGCGTGAGTGATGCGGGCGCACCATATTGAATTGTTCCCTCTCCCCCGACCCCTCTCCCGCAGGCGGGCGAGGGGAGCTACGGTAACGGCAATTCATGCCGGATCAGTAAGGGTAGCTTTCCTAGCCCCCAAACACCCGCAACAGCAGCCACGACGGCAAACCAAGGTAGAGCAGCGCAAGCCCGAAGCGCTCAAGCCAGCGCCGCGTCTCTGTCGCTTGCACCGGACGCAGCGCTACCGCGAGCAGGGTGCCGGCTTCGATCGCGGCACGCAATGCGGCGGCGCTGAGTGCGACGCCAATCGCCCACGCGGCCCACCAGAGCGAGAAGGCAAGCAGGTAGGCCTTCAGGCCGAACAGGTGGTATTCGCCAAAGCTGTCGCCGAAGGCAATGTGCTGGTGCAGGCGGAACGCCGGGATGGCAAGTAAGGTCGGGAGCAGGACGAACTTCACCAAGGGATGGCCAAGGCGTCCGCGCCGCACTGCTTCGCGGACTCTGGCATAGGTCATTTCGCACGATGATTTGGCGGCGGGTTTGCCGCTGCGCGTCGCGGGGCGGCTCGCTGGTGCCAGGGCCGACGCCAGTGCAGTCGGGTTGGCCGTCGCAAGTCCGTATCGCCAGCGTTTGCCCGACGTCAGGTGCAGCGTTACGCCGGAGCCGGGGACAGGCAGGCGCCACGGTCTGGCGGCGGCAATGTCGTGCAGTGCGAGCTCCATGCGATGCGCGCCGCGCGCCAGCACGAGCTTGCCGTTTTCTATATAAGCGCGTGCGGCAAAAGCGTACAGCACACACCACGACGCAAGCTCCGGCGCCAAAAAGAGTGCGGCAAAGGTACGGATCTGTGCCAGCGTGTTGCCGCGCAGGGTGTCGCTGAACAGCATGGCTGCGCCCATCCAGAGCAGGCTGGTGCGGGCGAAGGCGCGCAGGAGGCCTGCGGCGACGCGGGCCGCGGGCGGCAACACGGCGACCTTGACGGGGAAGGTGATTGCAGTGGCGGGCTCGGGCATGCCTTTCGCCTCGGGTTTATGCAGTGCGCGGAATGCTGCGGACAGTGCGAGCAGGGCGAGGAATGCGGCCGAGGCCGGCCCGACCCAGTTACCCCATCGCACAATCAGCGTGGGCGACGGCGTGGCGACGGGCAGTTCACCGACTACGACAGCGCGTTGTCCTTGTCCGGCGCTGGCGATGACGGTGCCCGTGGCGTCGATCACGGCGCTGTAGCCGTTTGGCGTGACGCGAAACTGCGGAAGGCGGGTTTCGATGCTGCGGAATGCCGCGGCGGCAAGATGCATGTCCATGCCCGGCGCGGCGGTGAACCAGGAATCGTTCGACATGCTCAGGATCGCCTGCGCGCCCAGCCGCGCGCCGTCAACAGCGAGACCCGTATTCATGTCGTCGAGGCAGATCATCGGCAGCACCGGGATCTCGCGGCCGTCCGCAAGCCGCAGCGGGAACACGCGTGCACCTGCGCCAGGCTGCCAGGTCCCGGTCCACGGCAGCCAGCGCCGCAGTGCCTGGCCATCGAGCCAGTCCGGCACATACTCGGTGAACGGAAAGAGATTGCTCTTGCGGTAAAAGCCGAGCAGGCCGGTGTCGGGCTCGACGAAAGCCGCCGCGTTGTATTCGCCGTTCTCGTCCACGTCATAGGTGCCAAACACCAGGGGCACCTTGGCCGAATCCACGAAGGACAGGATTTCGCGATCCAGCTCTGCACCGGCATCGCTCTTGGGATGGCCGAAGGTCGTGGGATACGCCGTCTCCGACCAGAGCACGGCATCCGCACCTTGCCGCACGACGGCGTCGTAGGTCATGGCGAAGTGCGTGTCGAGCACCTCGCGCACGACGGCATGCGCGCCTTTCTCCTGGCGCTGGCGCTCATAGTCCACGATGTTGGACTGGATCATGCCCACGCGCAGCGACTCGCCCGGAGATGTGTTTGCAGGCGACGAAGGGAGGCTGGCCCAGCCGTAGCTTGCCAGCAGCAGCGGCACCAGCACGGCAAGTGCCAGGGGCGCGGCGATCGCGCGAACCCCATCGGAACGGCGCGCGATGGCAGTTGCTACACACTGATTAGCCAACAGCAGCAGGATGGTAAGGCCGGCGGCGCCGCCAAGGTCCGCGGCCTGGCGCAGGAGTGTGGAGGGATAGAGTCCGTAGCCGAGCGTATAACTCAGCGCATGGCCGAGGAGTTTGACCGTAAGCCATTCCGCCGCGACCCAGGCTGCGGCGGCTGCACAGGCGGTGAGGGCAGGGCCGTACCGCCGGCCAACGACATGGCGCACCAGCGCGAAGGCAAGGAACTGCGGCTGCAACAGCGGCGCAGCGACCAGCAGCAAGGAGACGCCGGCGGCGGTGCCGATCTGGGTATAGCTACTGATGGCGACCCCAAACCACGCAAAGACCGCCGCAGCGTAGGCAACCGACATGACGCATGCCGAGAGCAGCGTGCCTGCGAGGCTGCGGTTTGCATCGAGGGTGCGCAGCCACGGCACGAGAAAGACGAAGCCGAGGAACCAGCCTGCGCCGCCGCGCACGTACAGTCCGGCAAGAATTGCGCTGGCGACGATGGCGGCCAGCATGCGTGCGCCAGCATGTGGCGATCGCGGCATGGTGTTCGGGATGGTGTTGGGCATGCGGCTCACTGTGGTTCCGTCGGTGCGGGGATCGTGATGCGCCGTATCGGCAGCCCGGGCGGCGCGTGCTCCGGCAGCACGACGCGGTCCTTTGGAAGCGCGATGGGCTGGTTGGCAGCATCGACGAACTGGACGTCCGGCGAGTACATCAGGATCGGCTCGATGGGCTGGCCGTCGTCGGTTGTCTGGTGGTGTCGCACGTAACCCGGCGGAAGCTCGAAATCTTCCGGCACCGCGATGCCGACCAGCGGCGGGCTGGTGCCGGGCGGATTGAATGCACCAAGGCCGGTGTAGATGCCGGCTTCGTGCAGGCGCTCGATCACCTCCGGCATCGTCGGCTTTTCGCCACGAGCGACATAGAACGAGAGGTCTCGTGTTGGGTCTGCATCCCCCTCCACATGTTCCGGCGCTTCTGCCGACGGATCCTGCGACGTGGGATGCACAGGGATGGGCGGGGGCGTCCAGGTGGCGAAGTTGTCGCGCTCCGACGAGGCGGGAGAAGAACTGGATGCTGCGGTGCCGTCATCCTCGGCGGACGACCTGAACAGGAAAAGAAGGCTGACTACGCCCAGCGCGAGCGCGATGGCGAGATAGCCGAAGGACGGGCGCCAGCCGCCCCGGTCTTCAACCGGGCTGGGCCGTTGCTTTCCGGAGCGGCGTGGCGTTTTCATGGATTACTGCCCCCTGATTCCAGACAGATTACGGTGCTGACGGATTGAAGGTCGACAGGCCCCAGCCAAGGCGCTCATGGCCGTACCGGTTCCATATCGGGTTCTTGCCATCGGTAAACGACGTGTAACGCGCCGCGCCCGATCCCGTGCTGCCGCCCCACAGGCCGGCCGTGACAGTCCCGCCCGTGTAGGTCGGATGCGTGTCATCGGACTGGATGTAGTCATAGCTGCTGGTGGCGGAGACGAAATGCGTGTTGGAGTCGCGGATCGTCGAACGCAATGCGGTGGTGATGCGATTCACGTAGTCTGCCTCGCTCTCGCCAGCGACGTAGCGCAGTGCCTCGGAGTCGATCTTGCCGTCGCCGTTGCTGTCGTAGTCCGCCCCCATGTACTGCGCAAACGCGTCTACGCAGGCAAAGCCCTTTTGCCGCGCGTAGTCGCACATCGCGAAGTTCATCTTCGCAATGTAGGGCAGCAGCGTGTTTTGCATGTTCACCGTCGCGCCGGTCGATGCACTCTTGCAGGAGCTTTGCACGTTGTCGGCGGCATAGCCCGGGTAGTGCAGGTTGGAGATCACCTTGAGCTTGGTGCCGGCATAGGCATTGGCATTGATGTAGTCCATCGCCCTCGCCACATAGGTCTTGCAGTTGTTCAACGCCGTATCCAGCACGCCGGTATTGCAAGTGCCAGTCTGGTTCTTGAACGCCGTGCGCGCCTGCAGGCCGTCGTTGCCGCACATCTCGAACGCCACCACGCGGGTCGCGCTGTGCTGCATGTAGGACCGTTCGGCCACGATCTTGTTATTGTAGACGTCGGACGCGACCGCGCCAGACTTGGTGCGGCGCACCTGCTCCATGTCCGCATTCCACAGCGCTGAAAGATACTCGGACTGCACCACGGGACCGGCATACTTTGCCGCGTTGCTGATCGAGCCGTTGTAGCCGGCGAAGATCGAGTCGCCGTAGGACACCACGCGGTACTTGGTCGTGGTGCCGGAGCGGTCGACGGTCCAGGAAGCGTTCTGGTTCAGCGTGTTCGCCGCTGCTTCCGATCCGACGGCGAGTAGTGCAAGGACAGGCATCATCCTGCGCAACGTAGTGCGCACTCTTTTGTTCATGTTTGTCTCCATTAGTTAAATTTTTCTTCAATACCTGAACGACCGGACCTCGCCATGACGCACCGCCGTCGATCAGCTGAACGGACAAGTGGTACTGAGGAGTTCCATGAACGAATATAAAGGAATGAAATTTGCGCACGATGAGGCCACATCATGTCGATGGAGTGCGGGTGATATTGATCAATTGACTTTGGAGAGCCAATTCGCCGACACGAGTGAAAGGAGGAGGCAATCAGTGGTATAGGCGTCTGCTGCGTCACAGCATGCGGGCGAGCGCGATCAAACCTGTTGGCGTGGTGCGACAGGATTTGGATCTCTGTTTGTGTTTTGTAAGCGCAGCGGCGAGTGCGCTTTTACCGTGCGCTCGCCACATACATGCCGAAGATTTCATCGCGGTGGAGAACGAGCACGCCTGTCAGTGATACAACTGGCGCGGGTCCGCCTGCCGATACCAGTCGACGAACTGGCCTGCGGTCATCGGCGGGCTGATCAGATAGCCTTGTCCGAGGTCGCAGTCGCGCTGGCGCAAGAGATCAAGTGCGTCTTCCGACTCGATGCCTTCGGCGACGACTTCGACACTGAGCCGTTTGGCGAGCGCGATGACGGTTTCCGCAATTGCGAGCGAGCGCTCGTCGGTGTCGATGTTGCGGATGAAGGACTGGTCGACTTTCAGTTTGTCGATGGGAAATTGCGACAAATAGCTGAGGCTGGAATAACCGGTGCCGAAATCGTCGAGCGAAATGCGCAGGCCGAGCTGCTTGAGCCCGGCGAGGGTCTTGGCCGCTTCCTCGACCTGTTTCATCACGGTGCTTTCGGTGACTTCCAGCTCCAGGTAGGACGGGTCGATCTCCGAGGCGGCGACCGCGTCTGCCACCTTCCGGGAGAAGTCGCGTGCGCGGAACTGGATGGGCGAGACGTTGACCGCGACACGGATGGGGGGCAGGCCCTGGCGGCGCCATTCATGGTGCTGGCGGCATGCTTCTTCAATCACCCACTGGCCGAGCTGGTTGATGAGGCCGCTTGCCTCGGCAGCCATGATGAATTCGCCCGGCATGATCACCTCGTCATTGACCTGCCGCCAGCGGATCAGCGCTTCTGCGCCGGAAACATGGCCTGACTTCGTGTCGATGATGGGCTGGTAGAACAGCTCGAAATTGTTTTCGTCGATGCTCTGCCGCAGCTTTTGCTCCAGCGTAAATACGCGTTGCGTATTGGTGTTGATTTCCGGTGTGAAGAATTGATAAGTGTTCCGTCCGTTGGCCTTGGCGTGGTACATCGCCGCGTCGGCGTGCCGGATCAGCACATCGACAGAGGATCCGTCGGTGGGGAAGACGCTGATGCCGATGCTGGGGGACGTACGCAGCTCGAGGCCGTTGACGTGGTAGGGCTCGGACAGCCGTTCCAGAAGATGCTTGGCGGCGCGGGCGATATCCTGTTCTTCCTGCACGTTGGTCAGCAGGGCGATGAACTCGTCGCCGCCCAGCCGGCCCACGAGGTCACTGCTGCGTACGCTGGTTTCGAGGCGTCGTGCCACTTCCTTGAGCATGAGGTCGCCGGTTTCGTGCCCGTAGGTATCGTTGATCGGCTTGAAGCGGTCAAGGTCGAAAAACAGCACGGCAATCTTGTGCTTGCCGCGTTTCTCCGAGGCGATCAGGTGTTCGCCCAGCTCATAGACCAGTGCCCGGTTGGGCAGTCCCGTCAGCGGGTCATGCCGGGCGGCGTGCAGCACTTGCTGCTCCGCTTTTTTCTGTTCCGTAATGTCGACCGAAAAAGAACAGATGCCGAATGGATCCGCCGTGTTCAGGTAGCTGACCGGAAATTTGATCGTGTGGTAGGTGCGTTGTATACCGTCCCGATGGCGCATTTCCTGTTCAAGATGGAGAGGGCCGCCGATTTTGAGGGCATCAAGGTCGCTGCTACGAATTTCCGCAGCGATGTCGGGGGCGTACAGTTCTGCAATGTTATGCCCGACCATGGGCGAAAGCGCGGCATCGGAAATCCGCTCCAGCACCTTGTTGGCAAGAATGACATTGCCATTCAGGTCGCGGATGGAAACGAGCACAGGCGAGTTGTCGAGAATGCTCTGCAGTTGCGATCGCTCGCGCAACAGGTCGTCCTCGATCTGCTTGCGCACGGTGATGTCGGAAACAAAGCTGACCGCGAGGCGCCCGGACGGCGTATCCGTCATGCTCAGGCTGGCCTCGATCGGGAAGACGGTGCCGTCATGGCGCAAGCCTTTCAGTTCCATACCGACACCCATCGGGCGCGGATAGCTTTCAGCAAAGTAGGCTTTGCGCTGATCGACATGGCGCCTGCGCGAACTTTCGGGGATCAGTATTTCGATCGGCTGGCCGACGAGGAAATCGCGCGTATAGCCGAACATGTTTTCCGCAGTCCGGTTGACCAGGCGTATCCGTCCGTCCTCGCCGATTCCGATGACCGCCTGCGTAGCGGATTCGAGCAGCGCGCGCGACGTGTGTTCGCTTTCCTCCAGCGATAGGTGCAGCTCATGTTCCTTCGTGCGATCGCGCGTGATTTTCGAAAAGCCGCGCAGTTTACCGGTGTCGTCACGCACGGCCGTGAGGCTGATTTCCGCCCAGAACCGGCTGCCGTCCTTGCGCACGCGCCACTCCTGCCGTGAGACATATCCCTGTCTTTCCGCTTCTTCCAGCAGTTGTTGCGGATGGCCGGCGGCGCGGTCTTCCTCGGTATAGAAGATCGAAATCGGCTTGCCGATGATCTCGCCCGACGTGTATCCGTTGATTCGCTCGGCACCCTGGTTCCAGCTCTCGATGCAGCCGCGGGGGCTGACAAAGAAGATCGCGAGGTCGCGCGCGCCCTGGATGACGAGCCGGAAGCGCTCCTCGCTTTCGCGTATCGCCTTGCGCGACTTGTCGACCCAACCGCCGAGCAGGCTGATGCATGCGCCGATCACGGAGAAGACGGCAATCCGCACGGCATCTGCCGGCACGAATCCCTTTAGCGTGAGCGCGGGCTCGATGAAAAACACAGGGCCGACCAGCGCCCCAAGCGCGGTAGCGAAGATTGCTGGCCGAAAGCCGCCATACATGGCAGAAATGGCGATCGGCAGCGTAAAGATCAGCATCGGCGCATTCGATTGCAGGACAGGTTGCAATAGATAGCGCGCGCCAGTGGCAGCGAGGACGAGAACGAAAGCCAGCAGGTAGGGATGGCGGCGGTTTTCGGGAAAGAGCGTTCTCAGGCTGGTAAGCGGCATCGAAGGGGTCTGGCTGGTTGTTTGTCTTGCACCAATCTCTCGCTTTGGCCGGAATCCGGGCGGTAGGTTCATTTTGTCAATGGAATCGCAGGCACATCCGCGATACGCGCAATCCGGTGACTTTTTCTGGATGAATGAAGTCCATTGATTGATGGGGCGCAGATGGGGCAGCCAATGCGTGTGCCACGCAGAAATGCGACAATCCCTGCCTGCGCGGCGGCCTGCCTCCGCTGTGCGCGATAGCCGCGACTAAGGTTGCTCCCGATGCCGTTGTTTTTCTTTTAACTCGTTCGTTCTTCAGGTTGTTCAAGTGCCTCCAGACAAACTTTCCCAATGGATCCACGACCACGTCTTCGACGAGGGCAGTCATGCAGCCGAGCGCAGCACGCGGCTGGTGATGTGGATCACCCTTGTAGCGATGGTCGTCGAGATTGCGGCCGGCTGGTGGTTCAACTCGATGGCATTGCTTGCGGATGGCTGGCATATGAGTTCGCATGCGCTGGCGATCGGGCTGAGCGCATTTGCCTATTCTGCCGCACGCCGCTATGCGCGCGACCCGCGTTTTGCATTCGGGACATGGAAGATCGAGGTGCTCGCCGGATACACAAGCGCGGTGTTCCTGCTTGGCATTGCCGCCATGATGGTGGTCGGTTCCGTCGAGCGACTGCTGTCGCCGCAGTCCATCCATTACCAGGAGGCGATGATCGTTGCCGCGATCGGCCTGGCGGTGAACGTACTCTGCGCCTTCATTCTCGGCGGTGCGCACGACCATCATCACGGGCACGGTCACCATCACGATCACGATCATCATCACGCTCCCCATGACCACGGTGGCCATCACCACCATGACCTGAACCTGCGCTCGGCCTATATACATGTGATTACGGACGCCGCAACATCCGTGCTCGCAATCATCGCGCTGGCCGGCGGCTGGCTCTATGGATGGGCATGGCTGGACCCGGCCATGGGGATCGTCGGTGCCGTGCTGGTGGCGATATGGGCAAAGAACCTGATTGCAGACACCGGCAAAGTGCTGCTCGACCGCGAAATGGACCATCCCGTTGTCGACGAAATTCGCGAAGCGGTTGAAACCGGGCAGGAGAGGAATGACACTCACATTGTCGACCTGCGCGTATGGCGGGTGGGCAAAAAGTCCTATTCCTGCGCCATCAGCGTGGCGACCGGCGACCGGACGTTGACGCCGGACGTATTGCGGAAGCGTCTTGCTGTGCATGAGGAAATCGTCCATGCGACGATCGAGGTCAACTACTGCGCGTGATACGGCAGACATGGCCGATACAGCAGATATTGATTCGACCGCGCTATGTTGAATTGTTCCCTCTCCCCCGGCCCCTCTCCCGCAAGCGGGAGAGGGGTGCGAGAGCGGGGCAAATTCATGGCGGATCAGTAAAACGTACGCGCCAGCGCGTCGCCGATAGTGAGAGTGAAGAGAGAAAGAGGAGATCGCATGTCAAGGATGCCCACACTGTTCATTTCGCATGGCTCCCCGATGCTGGCCATCGAGGACACGCCGGCGCGCGTCTTCCTGCAGGGGCTGGGCAAGACGCTGCCCCGGCCGCGCGCCATTGTGGTTTTCTCCGCCCACTGGGAGTCGATCGGCGCGCCGTCGGTCAGCCTCGCATCGCAACCGGAGACCATCCATGACTTTGGCGGCTTCCCGGATGCGCTGTATGCGATCCGGTACCCGGCGCCCGGCGCACCGGACGTGGCGATGCAGTCCGCTAGCCTCCTGGAGCAGGCGGGCTATGAGGTGAGGCGCAGCGACACCCGCGGCCTGGACCATGGCGCATGGGTGCCGCTGCGGCTGATGTACCCGACGGCGGACATTCCCGTCACGCAGGTTTCGCTGATCCGCAACGCCACACCGGCCGATCATGAAAAGCTCGGGCGCGCGCTTGCCAGCCTGCGCGACGACGGCGTGCTGATCATCGGTTCCGGCTCGCTCTCGCACAACCTGTCGGAGTTCCGCGGCCACCACGTCGATGCCGAGGTGCCGTCGTGGGTCAGTGAATTCAGCGAATGGATGAACGCGGCACTGTGCGAGGGTCGACACGCCGATGTGCTCGACTACCGCAGCAAGGCGCCGCATGCTGCGCGCAACCATCCGACGGAGGAACATCTGCTGCCGCTGTTTGTGGCGATGGGAGCAGGGGCCTTGGACGCCGCAACCGAGGGCGGCAAGGCGCAGCGGATCCATTCGAGCGTGGAATACGGTGTGCTGGCAATGGACGTGTACGCGTTCTCCTGAACAGCGGCAGCGGGTGTCATGCCGGCGGCGGCGCTCCCGCATGTCCGCAGCAAGAAACAGCAGGCACTAAACAATAAGAAACAAGTAATAAAACAGCAGAAAGGGATGCATGGCAATCGGGGTTCAGACGGGGATGAGTACCCTGTTGCAGGTAATCGAAGTAATGGGGATCGTGGCATTCGCCTTTTCCGGCTTTGTCGAGGCGCGCCGCAAGGACATGGATCTGGTCGGCGTATTCACGGTGGCCTTCATCACCGCATTCGGGGGAGGCACCTTGCGCGACCTGCTGCTCGACCGGCGGCCGCTGTTCTGGGTCGAGCACCAGGAGTATTCGCTGCTGGTATTCGGGCTGACGCTGGTGATCTCGCCGTTCGCGCGGCACCTGCAGTTTTCCTTCTCCGAGCGGCTGATCGTCGTTGCCGACGCGCTGGGGCTCGGCTTGTTCAGTGCGGTCGGCGCATCGCTTGCACAGGATTTCGGCATGCCGATCTTTGTGGCAGCGATGATGGGCGTCATCACGGGTATTTTCGGCGGCGTCCTGCGCGATGTGCTGTGCAATGAAATCCCGCTCGTGTTCCGGCGCGGTCATCTCTATGCAACCTGTTCCTTCATCGGTTGCTGGACTTACTTGCTGCTGAACCAGTTCGGCGCACCCGAAGTGGTGAGCCTGTTCAGCAGCATCTTCATGACCGTGGCACTGCGGCTTGCTGCAGTGCGCTTCAACCTGCGCCTGCCGGTTTGACGATCGGTGTCATCCTTGCCGAACAAGGCGGTGCAGGTGCAAACATGCTGCACTACGCGTTCTGGCAGGCGTTCTCATAAGGGTGCAAGAAACACCGGCGCAAAACCGCCGCCGGGTGTGCGGAAGTTGGTTGTCTGTCCTTCGTAGAGGCGGGCAGCGACCAGCTGGACGGTGTCCTTGTACACATAGGCGCGCACGTCGAGCTTCAGATCGACCTGGCCCTGGTCATTGCTGACCAGCCGCAGGCTGGGCGGCACCAGCGCCTGCGCGACATAGTTACCGGCGACGATCTCTTCCCACACACGCCGCGTGAGCTTGTCGCCACGATAGGCGGCCTTGCTGCCAAAGCCATGCGACGGTTTGAAGAAGAGATGACGCCGGCGCGTCCACAGCTCGTCGGCATGTTCCGGTGTGACTGGCTCGGTGCGCGGCACACCCGCCTGCAGAATTGCCCGGGTATCCGCGTCTGCGCCAAGTTGTTCGAGAAGCGCCTCGTCACTCAGCATCGCGAGGTTGCGCTTGTCCGCATACAGCGCGTGCGCATGCGGATGCGGCGTGACGACGACCGCGCCGGATTCGTATGCGCGGTGCAGCGCATCGTGCGATGCATCCTCCAGGTAGAAGTCGGTCACGCGGTTGTAGACCATGTCGATCGGCAGGCCGCCGTGCCAGAGGCGCCCGTCGCGCCATTCCAGCAGGCGTGCGTCTGCCACCACCGCCTCGATGCCGAAGCGTTCGAACAGGCGCGCGAAGAGTTGAAACTCGGGGTACAGGTATTGCTCGCCCGGCGCGTCGTCGATGATGGCGATGCGCGACAAGGGCGCATCACCGCGCTGCAGCCGCCATTCTTCGGCAAACATGTTCCAGATTGTGCGATCCGCTTGCGACAGGTCGCCAGTCGCCTGGTACAGCGCTTCCATTTGGGCGCAGCAGGCCTGCTGCGCGCGGGCCAGCGCGGTATTGAGCAACGCGCCGCCGGCATTGGTGTTGATCTCGATGAGCTGCGGTCCGGTTTCGCCGAGATGAAAGTCGTATCCCATGAAGACGCTGCGCGGGCCGTAGGCCGCGGCAGCAATGGCCGGCGCGCGTGCCAGCACCAGATCGCGGTACGCCGGCAACGCCACAAGCTTTTCCACTGCCGCGATGACGCCCTTGATCCGGTCAAGCTGCTGCGGCGACATGAAGACCGCCGTGCTCGAGAACAGGTGCGGGCGGCTTGTTGCAATCTCGTCGGACAGCCCGGCAAGCGAAGGTTCTGCCTCGAGCTGCCGGCGCAGCTTGTCCGGATCGAGGGTGCGGCAGGCGCACGCGCGATTCAGGCTTTCGGCTGAAACTTGGTGGGCGATGTGGGTTGCTTCTGTCACTTGTTCCATGTTGGCCTCGCGCGTGGTAGGGGTTCGCTAATCGCGAACGATCTGCTGCAATCCTTTAACACCAGTCGGCCGTTCAGCAAGCCACGGGATCAGTGCGCAGCGTGTTGCCAGTGCGTCGGCCACCTCACGTATATAGGGCTGTTCGTATCGCCCGCGTTCGGCAAGCACCGGATCGCTGCTGCCGCTGGCAAGCAGGCTCTGGTTGATGACCCAGCCGTAGGGATGAATGCCGGCGCGCTGCAGGTCCTGCTGCAGCCGTTGCGCTTCGTGTACCGGCGTTGCCTCGGGCAGCGTCACGATCAGCACATGCGTGGTGCTCGCGTCCCGCAGGCGGGGCAGCAGTTCGCGCACCGCCTCGGGGACGTCGCCGTGGGTGCGCAGCACCTCGCGGTGGTAGGCCTCGGCCGCATCCAGCAGAAGGATCGTATGGCCGGTCGGCGCTGTGTCGAGCACGACGAAGCCGTCGGCAGCGGCAGCGGCAGCGACTGCGCGGGCGAAGGCACGGAACACGGCGATCTCTTCCGTGCACGGCGAACGCAGATCTTCTTCGAGCATCGCGCGGCCGTTGGCATCGAGGTTCTTGCCCGCCTTGTCGAGGATTTCTTCGCGGTAGCGTGCGACCTCTGCAGCTGGATCAATGCGTGACAAGGTCAGGCCGGGGACCGTTTGCCCGATGGTGGCATCGATGTGCGCCGCCGGATCGGTCGTCGACAGCATGACCTTGTGGCCGCGCCGCGCAAGTTCCAGCGCGACTGCTGCGGCCACGGTGGTCTTGCCGACGCCTCCCTTGCCCATGGTCATGACAAGGCCGCGACCGGCTTCGGCGATTCCGTCGATCAGCGGCAGCATTCCACCGGGCAGGGCGGCATCCGACGTGCCGCTTTTCTGGCGAGCCGCTACATGCGTCGTGTCTGGTGCCGGCGGATGCAGCATCGCGCGCAGCGCATCAAGGCCGGTGCAGCCGCGTGCGATAAAAGGTGTCTCGCTGAGCGGCAGTTGCGCCAGTCCTTCCGGCATTGCGGTAAGCGCCTCCTGTGCACGCCGCGTCATGGCATCCGCAATCGCATCGCCCGGTGCGCCGGCATGGAAAACACCATTGATCGCCAGTGTCTGGTTGCGCAGTCCGAGCGCGGCCAGTTCTGCCCGGGTGCGCTCCGCCTCGCGCAGCGCGACGGCATCGGGACGGGCGACGAGAATGACTGTGGTCGATTGCGGATCGGCGAGACGTGCCACCGTTGCCACGTAAAGGCTCTTTTGCTTCTCCAGTCCTGCGAGCGGGCCGAGGCAGGATGCGCCGCCGGTCGTGGAGGAGATAAACTCGTCCCATGCCGATGGCAGCGTCAGCAGGCGCAAGGTGTGACCGGTCGGCGCCGTGTCGAAGATCACATGGTCGAAACCGGCGGTCGCCTGCGGGTCGCCCAGCAGCTTGGAGAATTCGTCGAAGGCGGCGATCTCCACGGTGCAGGCGCCGGAAAACTGTTCCTCCATGCTGGCGATGGCCGCTGGCGGCAGGATGCCGCGGTACGGGCCGACCATGCGCTCGCGATAGGCATGCGCTGCGGCCTCGGGATCGATGTTCAGCGCAAAAAGGCCGGGCGCACCACCCATTTCCGTCGGCGTCTGCGACAGCGGCGTGCCAAGCACTTCATCGAGGTTGGAGGCCGGATCGGTGCTGACGACAAGCACGCGCTTGCCGGCCTCAGCCAGCGACAGCGCGGTGGCACAGGACAGCGAGGTCTTGCCGACACCGCCCTTGCCGGTAAAAAACAGATAACGCGTCGAAACGCTTGGTAGTGCCATCATCGCCTCCGCAGCAGTCGGTTCAGCAGCAGCCTGATTTGGGATCGCAGCAGCCGCCGGAAGCCGCAACCTTGATCACGGGTTTGGCGGATGCCAGTCCAAGCTTCTGCGCTAGCTGGGCGCGGGTCGGGTAGATGCCCGTCATGGCAATCTGGCCATCAACGACGATCACCGGCAGGCGATCCATGCCGGCTTCCATTTCCTTGATGACGGCCGGATTGGCGGCGAAGGCCTGCGGTGATTGGGACAGGTTGTGGCGTTCGACGGTGAGGCCTTGTTCCGCCAGCCATTGCAGGTCCGCATTAAATTGGACCAGTGTCTGGTCGACGTCGACGCCGCATACGCCGGTCGGGCAGCACATCGCGGGTTCGAAGATTTCGAGTTTTTTCATGGTTGCTTCCTTGTTTTCATTAATCAGGATTCTGTTACTGGCGCTTCGTACCAGCCGCGCGTGCGGTTGACGATGTTCACGACCAAGAGCATCGCCGGCACTTCGATCAGCACGCCGACCACAGTGGCCAGCGCCGCGCCGGATTCGAACCCGAACAGGCTGATCGCCGCAGCAACCGCGAGCTCGAAGAAGTTGGAGGCACCGATCAATGCCGACGGACAGGCGACGGAGTGTTTCTCGCCGACCTTGCGGTTGAGCCAGTAGGCAAGAGCGGAGTTGAAGAACACCTGCAGCAGGATCGGGACGGCAAGCAATGCGATCACCAGCGGCTGGCGCAGGATGGCATCGCCCTGGAAGGCGAACAGCAGCACCAGCGTCAGCAGCAAGGCGGTGATCGACCATGGTTGGATGCGCGCCAGCGCCGCATCGAAGGTCGTCTGCCCGCGTGCAAGCAGCATGCGGCGCAGCACCTGCGCGATGATCACCGGGACCACGATGTAGAGGATCACCGACGTGATCAGGGTTTCCCACGGTACCGTGATGCTGGACACGCCGAGCAGCAGCGCCACCAGCGGCGCAAAGGCAAACACCATGATCAGGTCGTTCAATGCCACCTGCGACAGGGTGAAATACGGATCGCCGTCGGTCAGGCGGCTCCACACGAAGACCATTGCGGTGCACGGCGCTGCCGCCAGCAGGATCAGGCCGGCCACATAGGAATCGAGCTGTTCGGCCGGCAGGTAGGGCGCAAACCAGTGTCGGATAAAGATCCAGCCGAGCAGTGCCATCGAAAACGGCTTCACGCCCCAGTTGATGAACAGCGTGACACCGATGCCTTTCGCATGTGCGCGCACCTTGTGCAGCGCGCCGAAGTCGATTTTCAGCAGCATCGGGATGATCATCACCCAGATCAGCATCCCGACCGGCAGGTTGACCTTGGCGATCTCCATCGCGCCGACCGCCTTGAAGAGGTCAGGGAACGATTGCCCCAGCAGGATGCCGACGACGATGCACAATGCGACCCAGGCACTGAGGTAGCGCTCGAAAAAGCTCATGGATGCGCCCACCGCGCGCTTGGCGGTCACTTCACACTGCGCGGACATGGCGGACTACTCCAGTTGCAGAGTTGGGATTGCTATTACTGTGACTCATACGGCTGTTTCTCCGATGGCCTTGATCCCCTTCTGGATTGCGTTCTTTTCCAGCATGCCGATCGGCAGGTTCACGAAAGTGTTGACCCGGCCCATGATCTGGCGGAACACCTTGGAAAACGCTGCGCGCTTTTCTTCGTCCGTGCCCTCGACCGCAGCCGGATCCTCGAAGCCCCAGTGCGCCGACATCGGGTGGCCGGGCCAGTAAGGGCATTGCTCGCCAGCGGCGTTGTCGCAGACGGTGATGATGAAGTCCATCTGCGGCGCGCCGGGCGCCGCGAATTCGTCCCAGCTCTTGCTGCGCAGATTGTCGATCGGATAGCCGGTTGCCTCGACTTGCTCGATGGCGAAGGGATTGACCTTGCCGCCTGGCTTGCTGCCCGCGCTGAAGCCGCGGAAGCGGCCTTGGCCCATGGTGGTCACCAGCGCTTCGGCCATGATGCTGCGTGCGGAGTTGCCGGTGCAGAGAAAGAGAACGTTGTAGGTCTTGTCGGTCATTGTGTTGCCTTCGTTTTTTCCTGGTTGATTACGTACTTGGTGGCAAGTCAGGCTGCCTTACCTTTGGGAGGAGAATCCGGGGCGCATGCCGGCCCACATGGGGTTGCGACGCATGGGGTGCCGTTGCAGCAGTTCTCCGTGAGGAATGCCAAAAGCGCGTTCATCGTGTCGAAATTTGCTGAATAGATCACAAAGCGCCCATCCTGCTTGGGTGAAATGAGACCCGCGTGAGTGAGCTCCTTCAGGTGGAAGGACAGGGAAGAGGGCGCGAGGCCCAAGTGCTCGCCAATCTTGCTGGCGACCATGCCTTGCGGCCCGGCCTGTACCAGCAGGCGGAACACGGCGAGGCGGGATTCCTGTGCGAGAGCGGCGAGTGCCGAGATAACGTTTTTCGTTTCCATGGTTCGAGAATAGTGGAAATATCGAAATTAAACAACCCCGAGGGCTTATCTGCCTCGGCCAAAGCAGGAGCAGGTGCGGACACGCCGAGGCGCCATTTGCGCCATAGGCGCGACGCTCATGCGAATTGAGGCAAGTCCGGCAGTCAGACAAGGCCTTTCCGCCCTGGATTGGGGCGGTGTGCGACGAGCGCCAGACCGCCATGGCGGGGCGGAGTTGCGACCGTTTCACATCCGCACTGATAGCACACGCGTCCACAACCACGTCGTTTCCGTTCGGCCAGCCAAACGGCAGACAGAGCGCGTGTACCTGCAAACATGCACGACGCAGCGCGCAGCGGCACAACTCGACAGTGATGCGCCGCGCTTGTCATCGCATCATCAAATTGATTTTTCACAGGAGCCCGCGTCGTCGCAGGCCGTATTGTTGAGTCGCCTGCGGAATCGGCTGACTCAGCGCGATGCCGTCAGTGCGCTTCGCAATGCAGAATGCTTGCGCGGCCTTGCTGCGTGCATGCGCGAGCGAGGTCATGCGGAACGGCAAACCTGTGAATCTCGCCTATCCATCACTCCAGGAGCGATCACGTTGAACGCACGCGTTCTCATCGTAACGTCAGAAGCTGTTCCCTTGATAAAAACCGGCGGCCTTGCCGATGTCATTACTTCCCTGGCACGCACACTGCGCGCACGGGGCATCGATGCCACCGTGATGATGCCGGGCTATCCGGCGGCGCTTGACCAGGCAAAGGGCCTGCAGGATGCGGGCGTGTTCCCGGATCTGCCTGGCGGCCCCGGGCGCCTGATGCACGGCGTGATGCCGGACTCCGGCCTGCCCGTCGTGCTGTTGCGCACGCCCGGATTTGAACGCCGGACCGACAATCCGTATGTAGATAAAGACGGGGAGGAGTACAGCGACAATGCCTTGTGTTTCGCCGCACTGGCGCATGCGGCCGCGCGCATCTGCACCGGCCGCACGGTGCTGCCGGCGCCGCACGTGGTGCATGTGAACGACTGGCATGCCGGGCTTGTGCCGGCGCTGCTTCGCCTCGATCCGGGCAACAAGGCCGGTTCGCTGTTCACCATCCACAACCTTGCTTTCCAGGGAAACTATCCGTTGTCGCTCGCCGGCGTGCTCGGCATTCCGGATGCGATGTGCGAGGCCGACGGCATGGAGTTCTGGGGGCTGCTCAGTTTTCTGAAAGCCGGCCTGCGTTTTGCGGACCGCATCTCGACCGTCAGCGCAACCTACGCCCGCGAAATACTAACGCCGCGTTTCGGGCATGGCATGGAAGGATTGCTCAACGAGCGGCGCAGCGACCTGCTTGCCATACGCAACGGCGTCGACATTGGGACGTGGAATCCGGAGAGCGATGCGTTGATTGCGCGGCAGTTCAGCCTGGATGACATGCGCGGAAAACCCCACTGCAAGCGGGAGCTGCAGTTGCTGTTCAACTTGCCGCCCGATCCGTTTGCACCGGTGCTGGCCGTGGGCAGCCGGATCACGCACCAGAAGATGGCCGATGTGGCGCAGGCATCGTTGCCGGAAGTGTTGCAGCAATACCCGCGTGCGCAGTGCGCGGTGCTTGGCTGCGGCGACCATCGCTACGAAAAAGGATTTGTTGAGCTCGCGGAACGTTTCCCCGACCGCGTTGCCGTATATATCGGGTATGACGAACGCCGCGCGCATGCGCTGCACGCCGGTGCCGACATGTTGTTGCACGGCAGCCGCTTCGAACCTTTCGGCCTGACGCCGCTGTACTCCATGCGCTATGGAACGATTCCGATTGCGTCGCGCGTGGGCGGCATCATCGACACGGTGGTTGACGCCGGCCTGTCGGGCACGCCGCCGGATGATGCCAGTGGCATCCTGTTCGACGGCGAGGAGGCATTCGCCATGACAGCAGCGGTGAGCCGCGCTTTCGAGCTGTACGCCAACCCGAACCAGTGGCATGCGATGCAGCGCAACGCGATGTCCGCCGATTTTTCGTGGGAAGAGCCGACGGAGAAATATATCGCGGCCTATCGAGACATCGCGCCTGCAGCGGCCAGGGCACTGTTTGTTCCACGGCCCGTGCTGCAAGCGCATGAGGCCGCGGCGGCGAATGTGGCGGAGTACCTCCCGAAATCTGCCTGAGGGTGTGGCGCGCTCGCAGCAGCGTAGTTTTAGCGTTCGGTGACGGCGCAACTGAGTAAACAGAACAACGCAGAACAACGCAGAACAAGGCAGAGCAAAGCAGAAAACAAAGCAGAACGAAGGAGAACAACCGCCGCAGCATGCCGAGCGGGCAGGTTGCCGAGAGACGCGTAATGCAAGGAAAGCCAGGCCATGTTCTTTGAGATACCCGATCGCCTGTTGACCGGGCGACCTTTTCCGCTGGGCGCCACCTACGACGGGCAGGGCGTCAATTTTGCTGTGTTTTCCGCTAACGCCACGCGCGTCGACCTGTGCATTTTCGATGCAGCCGGACGCAAGGAAGTCGGGCGGCTGCCCTTGCCGGATTGCACGGACGAGGTCTGGCACGGTTATCTTCCGGAAGCAGGCCCTGGGCTGCTGTACGGTTTCCGCGCGCACGGCCCCTACGATCCGCACCGCGGACACCGCTTCAACCCCAACAAGCTTCTGCTGGATCCGTATGCCCGCCTGCTGAGCGGCCCCTTGCGCTGGTCGGATGCGCTGTTCGGCTATCGCCTCGGATCGCCGCGCGCCGACCTGAGCTTCGACCGTCGCGACAGTGCGCCGGCGATGCCCAAGGCGGTGGTGCAGGAAGAGGTGTTCAACTGGGCAGACGATCACCGGCCCTATGTGCCCTGGTCGAAGACCGTCATCTACGAGGCGCATGTGCGCGGCATTTCCATCCTGCGCAATGACTTGCGTGCGGATCTGAACGGCACGTTCGCCGCCTTGGGCAACCCGCGCTTCATCGAGCACCTGCACAAGCTGGGCGTGACGACGCTGGAACTGATGCCGGTCAACGCCTTCATGCAGGATCGCTTCCTGCTGGAAAAGGGCTTGCGCAATTACTGGGGCTACAGCCCGCTGTCGTTCTTTGCGCCGGAACCGGCCTATCTGTCACGCGGCGGCCTGAACGACATGCGCCTCGCGGTGCGCCGCCTGCATGCGGCCGGGATCGAAGTCATCCTCGACGTGGTGTACAACCACACCAGCAGCGGCAATGAGCTGGGGCCGACCGTCTGCTTCCGCGGGCTCGACAACGCCAGCTACTTCCGGCTCGTGCCTGGCAACGAGCGCTATTACATCAACGAGACGGGATGCGGCAATACGCTCAACATCTCGCATCCGCGCGTGCTGCAGATGGTGATGGACTCGCTGCGCTACTGGGCGGAGTCGTTCCGCATCGATGGGTTCCGCTTCGACCTCGGCGCAACGCTGGGCCGTGAAGGTACCGGCTTCGATCCCGGCTCGGGCTTTTTCGATGCGATCCTGCAGGACCCGGTCCTGTCGCGGCTGAAGCTGATTTCCGAGCCGTGGGACATCGGGCCGGGCGGTTACCAGCTCGGCAACCATCCGCCACGCTTTGCGGAATGGAATGACAAGTTCCGCGACGGCATGCGCCGCTTCTGGCGCGGCGATTCCGGCATGCGCGGCGACTTCGCCGCACGCCTGAGCGGCTCTGCGGATCTGTTCAATCACCGGCATCGCAAGCCCTGGGCATCGATCAACTACGTTGCCTCGCATGACGGCTTCACCTTGCAGGATGTTGTCAGCTATACCGAAAAGCACAACGACGCCAATGGCGAGAACAACAACGACGGACATTCGGAAAACTACAGCGCCAACTGGGGTGTGGAAGGACCGACGGAGGATGGCGCCATCCTCGACCTGCGCAACCGTGTGCGGCGCGCGATGCTCGCGACCGTGATGTTCGCGCAAGGAACGCCGATGCTGCTCGCCGGCGACGAGTTCGGCCGCTCGCAACAGGGCAACAACAATGCCTATTGTCAGGACAACGAGATCTCGTGGGTGGACTGGACGCTCGCGCAGTCGCCGGATGGCCAGTCCCTGATCGAGTTTGTCGGCAGGCTCGGCACCTTGCGGCACACCTTCAAATCCCTGCAGTCGCACCACTTCCTCAGAGGAGAGGATCTCGGCGGCGGCCTGCGCGACGTGATTTGGTACGACGAACGCGGCGTAGAGATGACGGCCGAAGCATGGCAAAACCCGGAAGCGCGTGCACTCGCCGTGCAGCGCGCCTGCATCAATGACTCAGGCCGGGAGGAACGGCTGCTGATGCTCGTCAACGCCGCGCACGAGCCGATCAGTTTCAGCATTCCGGAGCCGCAGCGAAGCTGGTTCCTGCTCCTCGACACGGCGACGGAAGAGACGGTGAGTCGCGAGGTGAAAGAGGCGGTGATCGAGGTACAGGGACGCAGCGTCGTGTTGCTGGCGAACTATGTGCCCAAGGCCCTGCGCAACGGCAGCTCCTGACGCTGTCACATCCGGAAAGACATCGACTTCGCGGTAACGACATGGCGACGCTGTAGCGATCAAACCGCCGCTGTGTGCACCTGAATCTGGTTGCGACCGGCCTGTTTTGCCTGGTACATCGCCCTGTCTGCGCAGCGGGTGAGGCTGGCCTCATCCTGTCCGTCGCTCGGATAGGTGGCGATGCCGAGGCTGCCGGAAATGTTCAGTGTGTGTCCGTCGATGTCGAATGGCGTATTCAGCTGGCGCAGGATGTTGTCCGCGACCGTGACGGCATCGGCCTCCACCGTAATGCTTGGCAGTAGCACGACAAACTCGTCGCCCCCGACGCGCGCGACGGTATCGGACTCCCGCAGGCAGCCACGTACCCGTGAAGCTACGGCCTTGAGCAGCAGGTCGCCCACCTCATGGCCGTAGGTGTCGTTCACCGGCTTGAACTTGTCGAGGTCGAAGTAAATCACTGCGAGCGAACCATTCTCGCGTCGTGCCTTGAGCAGTGCCTGCCGTAAGCGATCGTTATACAACGCGCGGTTGGGCAGGTCAGTAAGCGGGTCATGCTGGGCAAGGTGGCGGATCAGCTCTTCGCGCTCCTTGCGCTCGGAAATGTCGCTGTAGGTGCCGACCACGCGCTGCGGGTGGCCCTTCTTGTCGCGCTTGACCACCATGCCGCGCGCAAGTATCCACCTCCAGCTACCGTCGCTGCCCTGAGTGCGATGCTCGATGATGTAGGAAGGCGTCTTCCCATCCAGATGCGCACGAAGCGCCGCGCGGACGAGTGGAAAATCGTCCGGATGCACCAGCTGTTGCAGGGCCTCCACCGTCCCGGGAAGGAATTCTTCATCCCGGTGCAGGACTTCACGGCCGCGCTTGGACAGATGCACGATGTTGTTGTGGAGATCCCAGTCCCAGACGCCGTCACCCGAACCCTCCAGTGCGAAGTTCCAGCGCGCCTCGCTTTCCTTCAATGCCGCCAGTGCCTTCGCACGCTGCCGCGCGGCGTACACCGCTATGTATCCCAAAATGATGAGCAGCGCGGATATGCCAGCGCCGCCGAGCACATACATCCGTTTCTGCATGTGGAAGCGCGCCAATGCGGTGTCCATGGATTTGCCAACCACGACGACCAGCCCGTATCGCGGTAAGGTACGCCATGCATATAAACGTTCGACGCCGTCCATCTCGGAGGCGCGCCGGTAGTGGCCGGTGAGCAGTGAGTTCGCTTTCTCGAACTGGGGGCCGCTCAGGATCCTGCCGGTAGCATTGCCCTCTGGAAGTTGCGGCGACCGCGAGAGGATGATCCCACCTGAGCGCACGACAGCAATCGCCGCATCGGGCCCCAGATCGATCTGCTGATAGAAGCGCGAGAAATAACTCGGCGAGACGGAGACAACGATCACTCCATCGAATTCGCCGGAGGGAGAGTGGAGCGGGCGCGTGAACTGCACCGACCACTTATTTGATACGCGCCCCAGGATGGGCTCGCTGATGAACAGGCGGTCGGCGCCGCCGCTGAGTCGATGGATGCGAATGTGGTCTCGGTCACTGAGGTCGATCGGCTTTGCCTTCGGATCGGCGCTGGAGAAAACGAGCTTGCCTTCTTTATCAGTGATCGCAACCTGGAAAAAGATGTTGCCTTCAAGATGAGCGCGCAGGCGTTCGACAATGGTTCGGAAATCACTGCGGCTGAAGAGCCAATGCGTGCGAAGTCCGATCAGCGACAGGTCAATCGTGTTGACAGACGAATTGACTTCCTCTGCAAAGGCGTGTGCGAGATTGTGTGTATCCGTCTTGCTCTCGGTTTCGGCAATCGAGCGAAGATGCCCCACCTCGAAATAGACCATGCTCCAGACGAAGGGCAGCGTGAAAAGCAGAAAAACCGCAAGTTGAAGACTGAGCGGGAGGCGCAAGTAGGCCCGGGGTGCTGAAAACGGCAGCCCCCGGTGAGTTTTAAGAATCTTCATGAAGTATTACGGCGTGTTCCTTGCCTGCTTCCGGCATTGTTGTGGTTTTTGAAAGTGCCTGTGATGCGGCGGCGGGAAGAAAGCGAGGACAGTTATCTTATGGCAAGGATTCTAGAGGAATTTCAGGGATCGCGTCAGCGGGACAAGTCAAGAAAACGGCAATGGACGAGCGTGTAGTGAGGGCATGTGCTGCGGACAAAAGCGTGTGATAGAAGCCCGAGCCTGCCTTCAGCCTGTCGTGACGATAAGCCTCTTCGCGCCGGAGTTTATCGGAATGCAGGACGAGCCACAGGGCCTCCGCCCGGTGACTCTCTCAAGGTATTGACGTTGCCTCCACAGTCGCCGGGCAATGATTACGCGCCCCAGCCCTCGTTGATGCAGCGGATTCCAGTCACCGGGACTTTCTCGAAGCGCTCCGTCTCCAGGTTGACTTTGTAGGCGTTGCGTACACTGGTAAACCAGTCGGTATTCGTGATCTTCACGATCGCCAGGATCGCCTCGTCCTGCACGCCATTCTGTTCGCACAGACCATAAGCAATATCGTGGCCGTGCGGGATGTCCTTGATCGACATCTGGTCGGTCACCGTCCAGCGTGCCTTCTTCGGATCACTGCGGGGCGCCGCCTTGCCGAGGTACAGCAGATGCACACCGCGCTTGCGCAAGATGCCGATGCTGTACTGGCAGACATTCTTTTCTCCGACCGTTTTGGAAATGCATGCGCCTCCGCCATCCCGAAACCCGGTGGGATAGGGTGGCACGACGGAGCCGACAAGGTTTTCTGCCTGGCCCACACCGGTAATAAGCATCAGCACGACGCCGAGCAGGGTGGTCATTTTTCTCATGGTTGTTCTCCCGCTAATTGATCCACAATTTGTTTCGACAACGCCAGTCGTGCTTTCCTGCTGACTGCACCGTCGGCCGGTCAGTTGCCGGTTTCGGCCAGTGCCGACACATAGGCATCGATGAACTCCTGCGGCATCCGGCGCACGCGCCCGCTGCTCAGCTGGATGCAGACCAGCTCCCACCGGCCGCGCAGCACTGTTGCACCATCCGCCGGGCGAATGACCTGGAAGCGGCGTTCCATCGACACATTGCCTTCCTCGCCCACCAACCAGGTGCCGAGCATCAGCTCTTCGCCCTGATACGTCGGGAGCAGGTAGTCATACTCGCTGCGACGGATCGCCATCGCGCGGTCGAGGCGGCGATAGTCGTCCAGGTTCAGGCCGAGATGCTCGGAATGCGACCAGGCGACCTGTTCACACCACTTCACATAAACGGCGTTATTGGTGTGATTGAGACCGTCGATGTCGCCGGCTTGCGGCACGACGGTCAGGGTATGAGGGTTGGGGTAGTCCCAGTTCAAGGGAAGCTCCTGCAGTGGAGGCGGGCGGGGCACGCCGCGCGCCGTTAAGGAGCCGTCATTGTAGCCAATCGGAAAGCCGATCAGGCGAGGGTGTTGCAAGGCGGCATTTGCGGTGCAGGAAGCGCCCCGGCTTGTAATTGTGGCAAGCGCCTGAGAAAGGCTGGCCAAGCAACAGACATCGGTTGCAGGCAGTGGAGCGTCGCAGTCGTGCGCTGGAGCTGCAAGGTGCGCTGCTCAAAAAATCCGCCTGCCCTGGTGATGCGCAGTACGGTAGGGCGGAAAAGCGCAGCGCCTTCCGCCGCATGCGCAGCAGTGCGAAGAGAGAGTGACGGTAAAGAAGTAGACGTCGCCCATGCCGCAGTTTCGGCAGAAATCTGTCGTGAGCGGAGTGTGCCAAGGAGCCGCATGCGGCGGAAGGCGCTGCGCTTTTCCGCCCTACAGCCCTGTGACAGGCTGGCAGAACAGGTAAGACTGCACGGGCAAGACTGGAGGGAGGACATTGCGAGGCACGCATCGCAGTGGCGCTTGCCGCTGCAAGATACCGAAACGTCATTGCCAGTATGATGAGCCTTTTCCGCGGCGTCGTCCGAGTACCACACGTAACGCCGCCCCCCACTGAAAGGAAGGCCATGAAACTGTATTACGCTCCAGGCGCCTGCTCGATGGCGCCGCACATTGTGGCACTGGATGCCGGTCAGAAGCTCGATCTCGTCAAGGTAGATATCCCGAACAAGAAGACCGAGCATGGCGACGATTACTGGAAGATCAATCCCAAGGGCTACGTGCCTGCGCTCGTACTCGATAACGGCGAGGTCCTGACCGAAGTGCCCGCGATCTGCCAGTACATTGCAGACCATCATCCGGAGGCCGGGCTCATTTCTCCCTTCGGCAGCATGCAGCGTTACCAGGAAATGGCAGCTCTCAATTTTGCCGCGACCGAAGTGCACAAGCAGATCGGCGCGCTCTTCAATCCGGCGTTGACGCCGGACATGCGGAACGTGCAGATCGGCGCCATCTCACACCGTCTGAAAACCTTGGACAAGATGCTCGAGGGACGCGACTACATCATGGGCGACCGCTACACGGTGGCCGACGCCTACCTGATCACAGTCCTCAACTGGACCGGGTATCACAAGGTCGATGTCAGTCCATGGCCGAACATCCAGAAGTACATGTCGCGCCTGAATGGCCGCGAGAACGTGCGCAAGGCAATGGTCGAGGAAGGGCTGGTCAAGCAATAGGCTTTCGTACCGGACGCACCCGGCATCTGTTTCAGCAGTCAGCCGGTAGGGCGAAAGAACGCAGCGCCGTCTGCCGCTCATCATGCTCCGGCATGCGCCGCGCACGCGAGAGTGCCGCCGAAACTGCGTCCCGGTCGAGGCCTGCTTCTTTGCCGTCAATCTCCTTGGGGCGCTACACTTTTCCGTCCCCACGGTCCTGCATTGACGGTCCCCGGTGCGCAGAGCGCACCCTACATCTGCTGACGAGGTGACATGACAACGACCGATTCACGCATTCAACGCACCATTAGCCTAATACTGAACTGGCTGGTGGCAGGCGACTATGTGGCCATTGAACGGTTCACGCAAGGTGTGCGGTTGCCGACGTCAGAATTGCAACAGGCAATCGTCGACTACGGGCGGACACTCATCATGCCACCCGCGTCCGCGCTTGATAACCTCGACATCATCGAGATCGAGAATTCGTCTCCCCGCGCCTGGTCCGTGGTAGCCGATCTGTGGACAGAAGAAGAAGGCCGCAGCGATTTGTCGCTGGTATGCACGTTGATTGACCAGCCAGGCGACCTGCTGGCGGTAGAGGTCGACGATTTACGTGTCCTTTAACCCGGTAACCCGATAGGGCGGAAAAGCGAAGCGCCTTCCGCCGCATGCGACCCACTGGCTCATGCGGCTAACGTCGGAGTATTGTCGCAACTGTGTTCCGACCGGGACCCACTTCTTTATCGTCACTCTCATTGAACACCACAGCGCATGCGGCGGAAGGCGCTTCGCTTTTCCGCCCTACGGTCCTGTAAAGCGACGTCGGTTTGGGCGACTTGTTAGCCTTCAACCGTGCTCGACGCGGTAATCGCCGAGTTTCGGATCGTACTGCAGCCGGACCCAACTCGCTTGGTCTTCGGCGACCAGGTGAAAGATGCGTTGAATCTCAGGCACCGCCACACGGAAAATGGCCTTCTTCCTTTCAAAGTCTGAGCACAACAGTACGTGCGACCAATTCCGCGACTCATCTCGCTCCGCGTAGATTGCACCAGCATGGACAAACTGGTTAGAAATGAAGCCGAGCGATACGCTTGTATTTGAGCCTTGGTCAAAATGGTAAAGCTCGTCGACAAACGCAGCATTCAGAACGGTTATCTTCTCTCCATTCCACGGATATCTGGCCACTGGGATGCGGAGCTGCTGCAGCTTTGTGGACAACTTGTTCCGTTCTAGGAGCACTCGAACCATAAAGAATGAAATCATCAACTCTTTTTCGAAGTTGACGGCAGTCCTCTCAGTCCAGCGCTTGGGGGCGCGCACGGGTTGAAGGCGGCGAGCATGCGCCAGCAAGTCTTCTTTCCAGTAGCGTGATTCGATCATTGAAGGCCATCTGATTAATTAAACAGGCACCCGGTGTCCGATATACACCGAGCTCATCCGCTAAGTGCGGCGCTACACCCGCTGTAACCCTGCACGCAACGGTAATCTCCCCTTAACGCGGCGACATATACAGATATGACCAAACCGCGCTTTCCGAAAGCCTTTCGGCGCTAACGGACTGCCCGCAGTGTAAAGGCGGTTTCGACGAAATGTCTATATGGAAACTGGGCGCGCATTGAGCGACGTGCTTCGAGCGGAAGCGATATGCCGCACACGGCGAGAGGGGAAGCCATCACTGCCGGGCCCTTGAGGATACCGGCAGTGTGTGGTTCAGGAGAAACAGTGAAAGGGAGTTAACCCTGCAGGATGCAGAACCCGCTCACACCCAGCGATGCGGTGCCATCTTCGACACGAGCATGCTGCCCAAGCAGCATCTCTGTCATATGAACGTCCCGCACCATTTTCGGAAATACATCCATATTGAACAGGCAGACCAGCATGCTGCCTTCATGCGTGCGGGAGAAGGCAAGCACGCCTTCCGGTGCATCGAGCAGCGTGATCTTCCCTTTGCTGAGTTCCGGCCGTGACTTGCGCAGCGCGATCATGTCGCGGGCAAAGCGCAGCACGGAGTCCTGCCGCGCGTCCTGCTTTTCGACGTTCATGTCGATGTGGACGGGATCGACCGGCAGCCACGGCTCGCCTTGGCTGAAGCCGCCGTGCTTGGCGTAGGTCCAGGGCATCGGCGTGCGGCAGCCGTCGCGGCCTTTGAATTTGGGCCAGAAGGAGATGCCGAAGGGATCGCGGATGCGCTCAAAGGGGACATCGGATTGCGGCAGGCCGAGTTCTTCTCCCTGGTACATGCAGATGTCGCCGCGCATGCAGAGCAGCAGCGCGAGCATTTCCTTTGCGGTGTCGTCACGGTCGCGGCCGTTTTGCCAGCGCGAGGCGACGCGCGGCTTGTCGTGGTTGCTCATCGCGTAGCACGCGGAGCTGAAGGGATGGATATGTTCTTCCAGCGTGGCGATCACGTTGCGCACATAGGCGGCGCTGCTGTCCGGGCGCATCAGCGCAAAGCTGTAGGCGGAATGCAGGCGCCCGGGCTGCGTGTACTGGCCCATCAGCTTGAGCGGATCGACACCGCCGACTTCGGCGAGGCTGAATGCGCCGTAGGCGTCGAGCAGCTTGCGGATGCGTTCGAGGAAGGGAAGCATTTCCGGGCGGCCCTGGTCGTACACATGGACCTGGAAGCCGTAGGGGTGCAGTGCATCCCCCGGATTTGGCCGCGGCGGGTTGTTGCGCAGCATCTCATCCTGAAAGACGTGATTGCAGGCATCGAAACGGAAGCCTGACACGCCCATATCCAGCCAGAAATCCATTTCCGCCAGCACCGCATCCTGCACCGCCGGATTGTGCATGTTCAGGTCCGGCTGGCTGGACAGGAAGGAGTGGTAGTAATACTGCCGGCGTTCCGCATCCCAGCGCCAGGCCGGACCGCCGAAGACGGATACCCAGTTGTTGGGCGGGCTGCCGTCCGGTTTCGGGTCGGCCCACAGGTACCAGTCGGACTTGTTGTTCTCGCGCGCGCGGCTCAGCTTGAACCAGCTGTGCTCTTCCGAGGTATGCGAGATCACCATGTCGACGATGACGCCGATCTCGAGTGATTTCGCACGCTTCATCAGGCTCTTGAAGTCCGCCATCGTGCCGAAGATGGGATCGACGGCGCGGTAGTCGGCGACGTCATAGCCGAAGTCCTTCATCGGCGACTTGAAGAAGGGGCTGATCCAGATCGCGTCGACGCCGAGACTCTTTATATAGGGGAGCTTTTGCTCGATGCCGGCGAGGTCGCCGATGCCATCGTTGTTGGTGTCGAAGAAGCTGCGCGGGTATACCTGATAAATGATCATCTGCTGCTCACAATTGCAATTCGGCCCGGCCGGCATGGGCCGTGCCGGGCTTCAACGTGTTTCTTGTTTCTTTACAGAGAGCTTTCCAGGATGAAAGCACGTGTGACATGACTATCTGTTGATGCGCGGAATTTCGCAATGTCGGACAGGAAAGAAAACGCACTTTTGTGCACCGACAGCAACTGGCGCAGCGTCGCGCCGGTGATTTCATGAATCGATTGGCAATGCGTGCGAAGGGTAATGCAGCAGGCGCTTGCGAAATCTGAATGTCTTTTTGCGAACAAACTGCGACATTCGCTGCTCTATTGGAAAAGACATTCGCCCGCCGGCTTTGATGGCCTTTTATGGCGAGAGCGATTTTTCAGAAACAGCGTGCAGAACCGAGCCGGATACCAACAATGCCCAAAGCGACGCCTTTCCTGCCCCGGATTTATTACCTGGACCCGCAACTGGCCGATCCCGCAACAGAACTGGAAAGGCATCTCGAACGATGCGCGGCCATGGGCTTCGACCATGTGCTTGTCTCCCAGCAAACATCCGACGACATGGAAGTCAGCGCCGCAGAAGCATGCGCGAAGCAGGGGCTGCAGCTCCTGCTCGATGCGGACCTGCGCTGCACAGGCGCGGATCCCTCGCTGGTGGAGCGACACCCGGACTGGTTTCGGCCGACAAATGCCGACGACGACCTGCCCGACCCGCGCCGGCCGGTACGGCGCATGGCAGCGCGAGCGCTGCGCTTCGAGAGCCCGGAGGTCGTGTCGCGCATCGTGGAGCACTGGGCGCAGCTGCTGCAGGGGATGGCATCGGGCGGCGTCGCCGGATTCCGCTGCATCGGTCTCGCCGACACGCCACCATCGGTATGGGCGCAGCTCATTGACCGGGTGAGGGCGTCACATCCCGAAGTGCGCTTCCTAGCATGGACGCCGGGGTGCACGCCGGCACAGGTCGATGCCTTCGCCGGCTGCGGTTTCGATGCGACCTTCTCGTCCGGCGCCTGGTGGGATTACCGGTCGCACTGGCTGGCGGACGAACAGGTGCGCCTTGCGCGCATCGCGCCGCCGATCGCCTTTCCCGACAGCCCCGATGATGCGGTGATCGGTCGTTCCACCGGCAACGAGGAGGTGGCCATCCGGCGGCAGGTGTTCCTGCGCGCGCTCGGGCTGGCCGCAGCGGCGGGCAACGGCATCCTTGTGCCGATGGGATTTGAGTATGGGGCGTCCGGTCTGACCGCTGCAGCCAGCCGCGGCCGCTTCGACTGGAAGGAAGTGACCGGTGGCGCGCCGTTCGTCCTCGAGGAGGAAATCCGGCAGGCGAATGCCTTCATCGCGCGGCGCGGGGCAGCGTTCTACGGCAGCCCCGTCAGGATACTGAGCGGCGCGCATGCGGGCACCGCGGTGCTGTTGCGTGCTGCGGTGAACGGCGCGGCCGGAGCAGGTACAGGTGCATCGGCTGCAGCAGCGCAGGAAGCGTTGCTCATCGTCGCCAACGCCGACACGATGCGGCCCTGTACCGTGCATGAAAGCCAACTGCTGGAGCGCGCAGGCGGTTTCGTCCGGTCCGCACTTGCATGGCCGCACGAAGGCGATTCTGATGCGCTTGCCGACACAGCCGCCGAGACCGTGGCGCTGGCACCGGCGGCATTGCAGGTGTACCGCGCGCGGCGCCTGCCTCCGGTGCTGATCCCGCCGCCACGCGGCAAGACGGCAGTGACCGCCGGGGCAAAATCACCCCGGATTGCGATCGAGGCGGTGATGCCGACGGTCGACGGCGGCAAGTTTCCGGTCAAGCGTACGGTCGGGGAATCGGTGTCGATTGAAGCGGACGTCTTCGTGGACGGCCATGACAAGCTTGCCGTCGTGGCATTGTGGCGCGCGGCCGATGAAGCGGAGTGGCATGAGATCCGCATGCATCCTCTGGGCAACGACCGCTGGGCGGCCTCGCTGCCATTGACGCGCATCGGCCGCTACCTGTTTGCAGTGGAGGCGTGGCGCGACGTGTTCTCCACCTATCGCGACGAACTGGAAAAGAAGACGACCGCGGGCCTCAACGTCGCGGTGGAACTGGAAGAGGGGCGCCTGCTGGTGGAGGCGGCGGCGCAGCATGCGCACGAAAGCGAGCTGGGCGAGATCGCGTCTTCATTAAAGGAAATGGCAAAGTCGCTCAAGGGCTTGCCGAAGGCGCAAGCCAAGGACAAGGAAAAGATAGCGGCACGCGACGCCGAGCGCGTCGCCATCCTGCTGTCGGAGCCGCTGATGGAAGCGATGCGCATCGCGGACGCGCGGCCATTCGCGGTGCGCAGCGAGCCGGCGATGCGCATCGATGTGGAGCGGCTCGCCGCGCGGTATTCGAGCTGGTATGAATTGTTCCCGCGCTCGCAGAGCGGCGACCCGCACCGGCACGGCACCTTTGCCGATGTCGAGAAGCGCCTGCCCGCCATCCAGGCGATGGGCTTCGATACGCTGTACTTCACGCCCATCCATCCGATCGGCAGGAAGCACCGCAAGGGGCGCAACAACAGCCTGACGGCAGGGCCGGACGATCCGGGAAGCCCGTATGCAATCGGCGCAGAAGAGGGCGGGCATGACGCCGTGCATCCTGAGCTTGGCACGCTGGACGATTTCCGCCACTTGCGCGATGAAGCGGCACGGCACGGGCTGGAGCTGGCGCTCGACTTTGCGATCCAGTGCTCGCCCGACCATCCGTGGCTGAAGGAGCATCCGGACTGGTTTTCGTGGCGGCCCGACGGCACCATCCGCTATGCGGAAAACCCGCCAAAGAAATACCAGGACATTGTCAACGTCGACTTCTATGCGCCGGGCGCTGTGCCGGATTTGTGGATCGCGCTGCGCGACGTGGTGCTGTTCTGGGTGAAGGAGGGCGTGCGTGTGTTCCGCGTCGACAATCCGCACACCAAGACGCTGCCGTTCTGGGAATGGATGATCGCCGACATCCGCGGGCGCTATCCCGACACCATCTTCCTGTCGGAAGCGTTCACGCGCCCGAAGATGATGTACCGGCTGGCGAAGATCGGTTACTCGCAGTCGTACACCTACTTCACCTGGCGACACACGAAGCAGGAGTTCATCGACTACATGACGGAGCTGACGACGACGCAGGTGCGCGAGTATTTCCGCCCGCACTTCTTTGTCAACACGCCGGACATCAACCCGTACTTCCTGCAGCGCAGCGGCCGGCCCGGCTTCCTGATCCGCGCGGCGCTGGCGACCACGCTGTCCGGACTGTGGGGCATGTACAGCGGCTTCGAGCTGTGCGAGGGCACGCCGGTGCCGGGCAAGGAGGAATATCTCGATTCGGAGAAGTACGAGATCCGCGCCTGGGACTGGAACCGGCCGGGCAACATCATTGCCGAGATCACGCAGCTCAACCGCATCCGTGCGGAGAACCCAGCGCTGCAGACGCACCTGAACATCCGCTTCCTGCATGCGTCGAACGACAACATCCTGTTCTTCCTCAAGGCGACGCCGCCGGCGGGCGATTGCGGTCAATCAGTCCATTTTGGCGACAACGTGGTGCTGGTGGCGATCAACCTCGATCCGTTTGCCGCGCATGAGGCAGTGCTGGAGCTCCCGTTGTGGGAGTTCGGTCTGCCGGATGATGGAACGCTGGAAGTGGACGACCTGGTCAATGGTGCGCACCTGACCTGGCATGGGAAGCGTCAGCATCTGCGACTGGATCCGTTTGTCCAGCCCTATGCTATCTGGCGCGTACGAATGAAGTGAGTTTTTTATGGATCGCCGCACGACAACCATGGACCGCAGAACTTCCGCCCGCCGTACCTCCACGTCTTCCGCCTCGATGAAAAGCCGTCCGTTCAGTGACGACCCGCTGTGGTACAAGGATGCGGTCATTTACCAGGTGCACGTCAAGTCGTTTTTCGATTCGAACAACGACGGCATCGGCGACTTTGGCGGCCTGATCGAAAAGCTCGACTACATCGCCGACCTCGGCGTCAACACGATCTGGCTGCTGCCGTTCTATCCGTCGCCGCGCAAGGACGACGGCTACGACATCGCGGAGTACCGCGGCGTGCATCCCGATTACGGCACTCTGGCCGATGTCCGGCGCTTCATTTCCGAAGCGCACCGGCGCGGGCTGCGCGTGATTACCGAGCTGGTCGTCAACCACACGTCTGACCAGCATCCGTGGTTCCAGCGTGCGCGAAAGGCCAAGCCGGGTTCTGCCGCGCGCGACTTCTATGTCTGGTCGGACAACGACCAGGCCTACAGCGGCACGCGCATCATCTTCTGCGACACAGAAAAATCCAACTGGACCTGGGACCCGGTGGCGAATGCGTTCTACTGGCATCGCTTCTATTCGCACCAGCCGGACCTTAACTTCGACAACCCACAGGTGGTGAAGGCGGTGCTCGGCATCATGGCCTACTGGCTGGACATGGGTGTGGACGGACTGCGGCTGGACGCGGTGCCCTACCTGATCGAACGCGAGGGGACCAGCAACGAAAACCTGCCGGAAACCCATGCGATCCTCAAGCGCATTCGCGCCGAGCTCGATGCCGCCTACCCGGGGCGCATGCTGCTGGCCGAGGCCAACATGTGGCCGGAGGATGTGCGGCCGTATTTCGGCGACAGCGACGAGTGCCACATGGCGTTCCACTTCCCGCTGATGCCGCGGATGTACATGGCGCTGGCGCAGGAAGACCGCTTTCCGATCGCGGACATCCTGCGCCAGACGCCGGAGATCCCTGCCAACTGCCAGTGGGCGATCTTCCTGCGCAACCATGACGAGCTGACGCTGGAGATGGTCACCGACCGCGAGCGGGATTATCTGTGGGATTTCTATGCGTCGGAGCGGCGCGCGCGCATTAACCTTGGCATCCGCCGCCGGCTGGCGCCGCTGCTGGAACGCGACCGGCGCCGCGCCGAACTGCTCAACAGCTTCCTGCTGTCGATGCCCGGCACGCCGGTGCTGTATTACGGCGACGAGATCGGCATGGGCGACAACATCCACCTCGGTGACCGCGACGGCGTGCGCACGCCGATGCAATGGACACCAGACCGCAACGGCGGCTTTTCGCGCGCGGACCCCGCCCGGCTGGTGCTGCCGCCGATCATGGACCCGCTGTACGGCTTCGAGGCGGTCAATGTCGAGGCGCAGACGGCCGATCCGTATTCGCAGCTCAACTGGACGCGCCGCATGCTGGCCGTGCGCAAGCAGCACTGCGCCTTCGGGCGCGGCACGCTGCAGGTGCTGTATCCGGCCAACCGCCGCATCCTTGCCTACCTGCGCGAATACCACAGCAAGGAAGACGGCGAGATCCTGGAAACGATCCTGTGCGTGGCCAATGTGTCGCGCTCCGCGCAAGCCGTTGAGCTGGACCTGTCTGCCTATGCGGGGCGCGTGCCGCTGGAAATGCTGGGCGGGTCCGCCTTCCCGCCGATCGGCAAGCTGCCGTACCTGATGACCTTGCCGCCCTATGGCTTCTACTGGTTCCTGCTGGCGACCGAGGCAAGGATGCCGGCCTGGCATACCCCGGCGCCGGAACCGCTGCCCGAGCTGCAGACACTGGTGCTGCGCCAAGGCATCGCGGAGGTGCTGGAGTCGCCACGCCGCGAGCTGCTGGAAAAGGACGTCCTGCCGAACTACCTGCCGAAACGCCGCTGGTATGCGGGAAAGCAGGAAAAGCTGCTTGCAGCGCGCATCACACTTGCGACGATGCTGCCGGCGTCGGCAGTGCGCCCGCAGCTGATGCCAACCATGCTGGCCGAAGTGGAGACAACGACCGCGTCCGGCACCGACTGCTATCTCGTCCCGATCGGTTATATCCGCGAGGAAGACATCGTGACCGCACTGCCGCATCAGCTCGCGTTGGCGCGCGTGCGGCGCGGCCGGAATGTCGGCCTGCTTACCGACGCCTACGTGCTGGATTCGTTTGCCTATGTGATCGTCGAACTGCTGCGCGCACGCGCATCCATTCCATCTGCCGACGGCGAGATTCGTTTCCTGCCCACCGATGCGCTGGAGGCCGTGGACATTGACACCGAGCCGGCGGTGCGACGGCTGTCGGCGGAACAGTCAAACAGTTCGCTGGTGCTGGCCGACACCATGGTGCTGAAAGTGATCCGCCGCCTGCTGCCCGGCATGCATCCCGAAGCGGAAATGGGGCGCTACCTGACCGCACTCGGTTATGCCAACTCACCTCAGATGCTGGGCGAAGTGACCCGCATCGGCGCCGACGGCACGCGCCACACGATGATGATGCTGCAGCAGTTCATCCACAACCAGGGCGATGCCTGGCAATGGATGCTCGATACGCTGGCGCGCTGGATACAGCAGGCGGCGATGCCGGAGACCGCTGCCGCTTCAGAGACCTCGACCGACATTTCCGATCCGCAGGACGACCTCGTGCAGCTGTCGGCACGGCTCGGCCATCGCCTGGGCGAGATGCATGCCGCGCTGGCGACGCCCACCGACAATCCCGACTTTGCGCCGGAAGCGGCGACAGAGGAAGACACGCAGGATTGGGCGGAGATGGCACGCCGGCAGCTCGAGGCGGCCTTCGACGTCATCAGTGCCAGGACCGAATGGAGCAGCGACGCCGAGGCGCGCCGCGTGTCGTGGCTGATCGGCATGCGCGAGCAGCTGCTGCAGAAGCTGGATGAGCTCGCTGCCGCCGGCGTCGGTGCGCTGCGCATCCGCATCCACGGCGACTTCCATCTCGGCCAGGTACTTGTCGCGCATGGCGATGTCTATATCGTCGATTTCGAGGGCGAACCGGCCAAGTCGCTTGACCAGCGGCGCGGCAAGGCCAGCCCGATGCGCGACGTGGCGGGGCTGATGCGCTCCTTCGACTATGCGGCCGCGTTCGGCGGTGGCGCGGGGCCAGCCGACCTTGACGAGGCCGCGGAGCTGCGCAAGCAGGGCATCATCCGCAGCTTTGCGCCGATCTGCCAGGCAGCCTTCCTCGACGCGTATCGCGCCGCAGCCTATACGGGGCCGCTGAAGCTGGCGCCGGAGCAGGAGCTCTGCCTGCTGCAGCTGTTCGTGCTGGAAAAGGCGGGCTACGAGATCTGCTACGAGGCGGCCAACCGTCCGGCGTGGATCGCGGTGCCGATGAACGGGCTGGCCAAGATCGCCGACGAGCTGTTGAACGTCGCGGGCGGAGAGTAGCACCGGACAAGCTGCGTGATGCAGCCCATGCCGGATAACGCAAGAGGACAGTAAAGGAGAGCAGTCGCATGACCGAGCACACCGAGGAACTGACCGGAGTTGACCAGAAGACCATCGATGCGGTGGTCCATGGCCAGCTGGCGGATCCTTTTGCACTTTTCGGGCCGCACCGCGTGGGCGAAGGAATTGTCGTGCGTACCTTCCAGCCCGGTGCGCGGGCAGTCGATATCGTGTCCCGCGTCCCGGGCAACGATGCCGGCGGGGAGCTGCTGGAGTCGCTGTACAACGCCAACCAGAGCGGGCTGTTCGTCAGCGGCGCGCCGTTGCGCGAGCTGGACGATTACCTGTTACGCATTACCTGGCCGACACCGTCCGGCGGCGAGCAGGTCCAGTACACGGAGGACCCGTACCGCTTCGGCCTGTTGCTGGGCGACCTGGACATGCACCTTCTGCGGGAAGGCACGCACCGCGAGCTGGGCCGCTGCCTCGGTGCGAATCCGATGGTGATTGATGGCGTGGCCGGCACGCGCTTTGCGGTATGGGCGCCGAATGCGCGGCGCGTGTCGGTGGTCGGCGACTTCAACCTGTGGGACGGACGCCGGCATCCGATGCGGCTGCGGGTGGAGGCGGGCGTGTGGGAACTGTTCATCCCGCGCATCAAGAGCGGCACCCGCTACCAGTACGAGATCGTCGGCATCGACGGCAATGTCCTGCCGCTGAAGGCCGACCCGGTTGCGCGGGCGACGGAAATGCAGCCATCGACCGTGTCGGTCGTCGCATCCGACGTACCTTTCCGCTGGACGGACGAGGAATGGATGTCCGGCCGCGCAGCGCGTCATCATTCAGGTGCACCGATGTCCATCTACGAGGTGCATCCCGGATCGTGGCTGCGCGTGCTGGAGGAAGACAGCCGCAGCCTGAACTGGCATGAGCTGGCCGACCGGCTGATTCCGTATGTACAGGGCATGGGCTTCACGCATGTCGAGTTCCTGCCGATCATGGAGCATCCGTTCGGCGGTTCCTGGGGCTACCAGCCGCTCGGGCTGTTCGCGCCGACCGCGCGCTTTGGTCCGCCGTCAGGCTTTGCATCCTTTGTCGACCGCTGCCACGCGGCCGGCATCGGCGTCATCCTCGACTGGGTGCCGGCGCATTTTCCTTCGGACCTGCACGGGCTGGCGCGCTTCGACGGCACGGCGCTGTACGAGCACCAGGATCCGCGCGAGGGATACCACCAGGACTGGAACACGCTGATCTACAACCTTGGCCGCAACGAAGTGTGCGCCTTCCTGATCGCGAGTGCGCTGGAATGGCTGGAGCACTATCACGTCGACGGATTGCGCGTCGATGCGGTGGCGTCGATGCTGTACCGCGACTACAGCCGCAAGGAGGGCGAGTGGGTGCCGAACATCCACGGCGGGCGCGAGAACCTGGAAGCCGTCGCGCTGCTGCGCAACCTTAACGAGGTGATTGCGCAGCGTTGCCCCGGCACGCTGATGATCGCGGAAGAGTCGACCGCATGGCCGGGCGTATCCGCGCCGGTGGAGCAGGGCGGGCTCGGTTTCACGCACAAGTGGAACATGGGCTGGATGCACGACACGCTGCGCTACATGAGCTATGACCCGATCTACCGGCAGCATCATCATCACGACATGACATTCGGGCTGATCTACGCGTACTCGGAACGCTTCATCCTGCCGATCTCGCATGACGAAGTGGTGCACGGCAAGGGCTCGCTGCTCAATAAAATGCCGGGCGATGGCGGCCAGAAGCTGGCCAACCTGCGCGCCTATCTCAGCTTCATGTGGACGCATCCCGGCAAGAAACTGCTGTTCATGGGATGCGAGATCGGCCAGTACGCCGAGTGGAACCACGACGGCTCGCCCGACTGGGGCCTGCTCGACAATCCCGCGCACCGCGGCGTACAGCGGCTGGTGCGCGACCTCAACCGCATCTATGCCGGCGAGCCGGCGCTGCACCGCAAGGATTTCAGCTCGGAAGGTTTTGCCTGGGTCATCGGCGACGACAGCAACAACAGCGTGTTTGCCTACCTGCGCCGCGGTGACGAGGGTGACCCGCCAGTGCTGGTGGTGCTGAACATGACGCCGGTGCCGCGCGAAGGCTACCGGATCGGCGTGCCGGAATTCGGCGCAGCCGCCGGTGGTGCTGTGGCGGCATGGCGGGAAATCCTCAACAGCGATGCCGGTGTCTATGGCGGCAGCGGAATGGGCAACGGCGACGCCATCACACTGGAGCCGCATCCGGCGCATGGCATGGCGCAGTCGCTGGCGCTCCGGCTGCCGCCGCTGTCCGCGATCGTGCTGAAGCCGGTGCCGCCGCAGGCACAGGCCTCGCAATAGTCCAGTCGAGCATGCCGGCCCTGCATCTTCCCCTGCGTCCCGTCCAGCCAGGCTTGCCCTATCCACTGGGCGCGACGTATGACGGGACAGGGACCAACTTCGCAGTGTTTTCCGCGCATGCGACGGCGGTGGAGCTCTGCCTGTTCGACCCGACCGGCAGGCACGAGCTGGCGCGCTGCGCACTGCCGGAATGCACCAACGAAGTGTGGCACGGCTATCTGCCCGGGGTACATGCGTGCACGCTATACGGCTATCGCATGTACGGTCCGTACCAGCCGGAGCAGGGGCACCGCTTCAATCCGAACAAGCTGCTGCTCGACCCGTATGCGAAGCAACTGAACGGACAGGTGCGCTGGGCGGATACGCTGTACGGCTACCGCATGAATTCGCCGCGCGGTGACCTGTCCTTCGACCACCGTGACAGCGCACCCGCCATGCCCAAGGGCGTGGTCATGGATACCGGCTACAACTGGCATGGCGACAAGCCGCCGAACGTGCCGTGGGAAAAGACCGTCATCTACGAGACGCATGTGCGCGGCATGACGATGCTGCTCGAGCGCATCCCGGCAGCCGAGCGCGGCACCTTTGCCGGCCTGGCCAATCCTTTCGTCATCGATCACCTTGTCAGGCTCGGCGTCACCGCGGTGGAACTCTTGCCGGTGCATGCTTTCCTGCAGGACCGGCGGCTGGTCCAGCTCGGCCTGTCGAATTACTGGGGCTACAACACCTTGTCCTTCTTCGCGCCGGAGCCGCGCTATCTGTCGGGCGGCAACCCGGATGAAATGCGGCATGCGGTGCGCGAGTTGCATGCCGCCGGCATCGAGGTGATCCTCGACGTGGTCTATAACCACACCTGCGAGGAAAGCGAGCTCGGCCCGACCATTTCCTTCCGCGGCCTCGACAATGCCAGTTACTACCGGCTGCAGGCGGACAATCCGCGCCACAACGTCAACGACACCGGCTGCGGCAATACCCTCAACATGTCGCATCCGCGCGTGATCCACATGGTGATGGACTCCCTGCGTTACTGGGTGCAGGAGTTCCATGTCGACGGCTTCCGCTTCGACCTTGGCGCGACGCTGGGGCGCGAGCCGCACGGCTTCGACCCTGGCGCCGGGTTCTTCGATGCCTTGCTGCAAGACCCGGTGCTGGCGCGGACCAAGCTGATTTCCGAGCCGTGGGATCTCGGGCCGGGTGGCTACCAGGTCGGGAACCACCCGCCCGGCATTGCGGAATGGAACGACCGCTTCCGCGACGATGTGCGCAGCTTCTGGCGCGGCGACGCCGGATTGCGCGGCAAGATCGCGGGCAGGCTGCTGGGTTCGGCGGACCTGTTCAACCATCATCGCCGCCGCAACTGGGCGTCGATCAACTTCGTCACCGCGCACGACGGCTTCACGCTGCAGGACCTTGTCAGCTACAACAGCAAGCACAACGAGGCAAACGGCGAGGAAAACCGCGACGGCAGCAACGAAAACCGCGGCAGCAACTGGGGCGTCGAAGGGCCGACCCGTGACCCGAAGATCCTGGCCACGCGCGAGCGGCTCAAGCGCGCGATGCTGATGACGCTGATGCTCTCCAACGGCACGCCGATGCTCCTGGGCGGCGACGAGTTCGGGCGCACGCAGCAGGGCAACAACAATCCGTACTGCCAGGACTCCGACATTTCCTGGTTCGACTGGTCGCTGGCCGATACGCCGGAAGGCAAGGCGCTGTTGAATTTCACGCGGCGCTGCATCGCCGCCCGGATGGTGATCCCCACGCTCGGCAGCAACCGTTTCCTGAAAGCGTGGTCGAAGACGTTTCAGAGCATCCCGGACATCAGCTGGTTCGATGAGGCGGGCGTCGAGCTGACGCCGGAGCGCTGGAACAACCCGGAGGGGCGGCTGCTGGCGCTGCGGCGGGTGGCGATGGACGTCAATACCGGAAGGCTGTCGGCAGCCTTGCTGTTGCTGAATGCCTTTGCGGAAGAGCATGTGTTCATCCTGCCGGAGCCGCAGATGCCGTGGCGCGTGGCGCTGGACTCGGCTGAATCGGCTGAATCGGCCGACCTTTCGGACCCGGCGCATCCCGGGCAGCAGGACGCTTCGGCCCGGGTACCCGAAAACAACCGAATAACCGTCGGCGCGCATTGCGCCGTCCTGTTGGTAGCCGACAATGTCATTCTCTAATTCTTCATTCGCATTTTCCTTTGGCGCGCAGCTCGTCGCGCCCGGCCGCACGCGTTTCCGCCTGTGGGCGCCCGGCACGCAGCAGGTCAGTGTCGAGATCGATGGCAGCTCGCCTGTTGCGATGCAGGCCATGGACGGCGGCTGGTTCGAGGTCGAAGCGGACTGCGATGCCGGCGCCCGCTACCGTTACCGCGTCAGCGAATCGCTTGCCGTGCCGGACCCGGCCTCGCACGCGCAGGCGGGCGACGTACACGATGCAAGCATCGTCTGCGACCCGGATGTCTACCAGTGGAAGAACATCGTCTGGCGCGGACGGCCGTGGCACGAGACGGTGCTGTACGAGCTGCATGTCGGCGCGCTCGGCGGTTTCGACGGCGTGATGGCGCAGTTGCCGGCACTGGCCGAGCTTGGTATCACGGCCATCGAGCTGATGCCGGTCGCCGACTTTCCCGGCCCGCGCAACTGGGGCTATGACGGCGTGCTGCCGTACGCGCCCGACGCCTCGTACGGCACGCCGGACCAGTTGAAGGCGCTGGTTGACGCGGCGCACGGTCTGGGGCTGATGGTGTTCCTGGACGTGGTGTACAACCATTTCGGGCCGGACGGAAATTACCTTGGCGCCTATGCGCCATCCTTCTTCCGCGACGACATCCATACGCCGTGGGGGCAGGCGATCGACTTCCGCCAGCAGCCGGTGCGCGACTTCTTCACCGAGAATGCGATCTACTGGCTCACCGAATTCCGCTTCGACGGCCTGCGCTTTGACGCCGTCCACGCGATTACCGAAAAGGACTGGCTGGCGGAAATGGCACAGCGGGTGCGCGCCGTGATCCCGGCGGAGCGGCATGTGCACCTCGTGCTGGAGAACGACGACAACACCGCGAGCCTGCTGGAGCGCTCGCCGTCGCGGCTGTTTGATGCGCAGTGGAATGACGACATGCATCATGTGTTGCACACGATGCTGACCGGCGACCGCGAGGGCTATTACGCCGGCTACATCAACCAGTCGTCGGAGAAGCTGGCGCGCGGGCTGTCGGAAGGCTTCATCTACCAGGGCGAGGCGTCGCTGTATCCGGGCGGCGCACTGCGTGGCGAGCCGAGCGCGCACCTGCCGCCGACGTCCTTCGTGTTCTTCCTGCAGAACCATGACCAGATCGGCAACCGCGCTTTCGGCGAGCGCCTGACGACACTTGCCAATCCGCATGCACTGCGCGCGGCGGCGGCCTTGCTGCTGCTGTCGCCGCAGATTCCCTTGCTGTTCATGGGAGAGGAATTCGGTGCCACGCAACCGTTCCTGTACTTCACCAGCCACCTGACGCAGGAGCTTGCGGATGCGGTGCGGAATGGCCGTCGCGAGGAATTTGCACGCTTTTCCGCCTTCACCGATCCGGCGAAACGCGAGCAGATTCCCGATCCGAATGCGGAGCAGACCTTCCTCGATTCGATCCCCAAGCTGGACAGCGAGCTCGCACCGCTGTGGCGCGAATGGTGCAAGAACCTGCTGTCGATCCGGCACACGCATATCGTGCCGCGCCTGGATGGCGCAGCCTCGCTGTCCGCCGAGGTGCTGGGGAAGAGCGCGGTCAAGGCGCGCTGGCGCATGGGTGACGGAAAGGTGCTGATGGCAGCGATCAACCTTGGAGAACAGCCGGTCAAGATCGCCTATCAGCGGCTGGCGGACGGGCAGGGCGGCGCCATTCTCTTTGCAACCGAGGGCGTGGAGGGTGCGGTGTTGTGCGACGAGTTGCCGCCGTTGTCCTTCATCGCGCTGCTGGAGGACGCACCGTGAACGACGCAGACATTCTCCGGCTGGCCGCAGCGGCCGGCCTCGCACGCGAATGGACCGATGCTTTCGGCAAGCCGCAGCAAGTCAATCCGGATGCGCTGCGCACCATCCTGGAGGCGCTCGGTTTTCCCTGCACAAGCGACGCCGACTGCAGGGACAGCCACGCGCGGCTCGCCGCATTGCAGGGCAATCACGGACTGCCGGCACTCGTCACCGGGACGGTCGGCGAGCCGATTTCGGTCGGTGCGCTGCACAGCTTCGCAGGCAAGGCTTATCGCATCGAGCTGGAAGACGGGCGCAGCATCGACGGCCGTTTTCCGGACCATGTTGGCGGTGGCATCGCCTTGCCGGCGATCGACTGCTACGGCTATCACCGCCTCAAGACCGGCGATGCGGAAATGACAGTCGCGGTCGCACCGCCGCGCTGCTACGGCGTCGCGGATGCACTGGCGAGGAATGGTCGAGCGCGCGGTGGCGATCACGGTGGCACGCACGGTGGCGCTCATGCTGAGGCACGCCTGTGGGGGCTCGCCGTGCAGCTGTACTCGCTGCGCCGGACCGGCGACGGCGGCATCGGCGACTTCTCGGGCCTGTCGTCGCTGGTGCGGTCTGCTGCTGCGCACGGCGCTTCCGCAGTGGCGATCAGCCCGGTGCACGCGATGTTCAGCGCGGACGTCAATCGTTACAGCCCCTACGGTCCGTCCAGCCGCCTGTTCCTGAATGCGCTGCACATCGATCCGGCGCGGGTGCTGGGCCCGCAGGCAATGGCTGCTGCGCTGGATGCGCTGGGCAGCGACGCGGCAGCGAGGTATGCGGCGCTGGAGCAGCAGCCGCTGATCGACTGGCCTGCCGCCGCTTCCTTGCGCCTGTCCCTGTTGCGGCGGCTGTTCGAGCAGTTCACCGCCGCCGGCGGACACAGCGACTTCGAAGACTTTCGACGGCAGGGCGGGAGCGCGCTGCAGGACCATGCCCGCTTCGAGGCGCTGCATGCGTGGCGACTCGGCCATGGCGAAAGCTGCGACTGGCGCACCTGGCCGCAGGGCTTGCGCGATCCGCGCGGCGCGGAGGTGGACGAGTTCGCGCGCCGGCATGCGAAGGAAGTGGAGTTCCATCAGTTCCTGCAATGGCAGGCGGCGGTCGGCCTGGCCGGCGCGCAGCGGACGGCGCGTGACGCGGGCATGCCGATCGGCCTGATCACCGACCTCGCGGTGGGTGCCGACAACGACGGCAGCCAGGCGTGGAGCCGTCAGGCAGAGATCATCAATGGCCTGTCGGTCGGCGCGCCGCCGGACGTCATCAACACCCGCGGCCAGAGCTGGGGACTGGGCGCCTTCTCGCCGCATGCGATGAAGGCAAAGGGCTTCGGCGCCTACATCGAAATGCTGCGCGCGATCTTCAACTACGCGGGCGGTGCCCGCATCGACCATGTGCTCGGCCTGACGCGCCTGTGGCTGGTGCCCAACGGCGCATCGCCCGAGTACGGCGCCTACCTGCAATACCCGCTGCAGGACCTGCTGCGGCTGATTGCGCTGGAGTCGTGGCGGCATCGTGCCATTGTGATCGGGGAAGACCTCGGCACCGTGCCGGAAGGATTCGACAGGACGCTGGCGCAGGCCGGCCTGCTCGGCATACGGGTACTGGTGTTCCAGCAATTCGGCGGGCGTTTCTTCCGCCCCGATGAATGGTCGCCGCATGCGATCGCGACAACGACCACGCACGACCTGCCGACGATCTCCGGCTGGTGGCAGGAACGGGATATCGAATGGCGCACCAGGCTCGACCTGCATGCGCCGGGACAGTCGGAACACGATGCGCGACGGGATCGTGCGCGCGAGCGCACCGCCTTGTGGGACGCGCTGACGGCGTCCGGATGCGCGCACGGCGGCGAACCCGACCGCAACCACACGGATGTGGCACTGGACGCCGCGATCAAGTTCATGTCGTCCACGCCGGCGCCGCTGGCGATGCTGCCGATCGAGGATGCGCTCGGCCTTGTCGAGGCGCCGAACCTCCCGGGCACCGTCGACACGCATCCCAACTGGCGCAGGCGGCTGTCCGGCGAAGTGGACGGCGTCCTTGACGAACCGACAGTCGCATCGCGACTCGAGGCCATCAACCGTAACCGTTCCTTCCGGAAGTGACCGATGCCCATTCCACGCGCCACGGCCAGGCTGCAACTGCACAAGGATTTCACGTTCGACCAGGCGGCGGAAGTCGTGCCGTACTACGCGTCGCTCGGCATCAGCCATATCTACGCCTCGCCGATTCTCACTGCGCGCAGCGGCTCCACGCACGGCTACGACATCGTGGACCCGACGCGCATCAATCCGGAGCTGGGCGGCGAGGAGGGGCTGCGGCGCCTCGTGGCCGCGATCCGTGCCGCCGGCATGGGACTGATCCTCGACATCGTGCCCAACCACATGGGCATCGGTTCCGAGAACCCGTGGTGGCAGCACGTGCTCGAATGGGGAAGGCGCAGCCCCTATGCGCGCTGGTTCGACATCGACTGGCACCCGGCCGACGAGAGCCTGCACAACAAGGTGATGGCGCCATTCCTTGGCAAGCCGTATGGAGAAGCGCTCGCTGCGGGCGAGATAGAGCTGCAGTACAACGCCGCGCGCGGCAAGTTTTTCGCGGCCTACTATTCGCACTGCTTCCCGATCTCGCCGGCCGACTATGCGGGCATTCTGCGGGCGGCCAATTCCGACCGGCTGATCCCGGTAATCGCCACCTTCGAGGAGCGGCGCGGAGGAGGAAAGGGAGCAGAAAAAGAGGGCGCAAAGGAGGGAGCAAAGGAAGCCCTCACGCAGCAGAATGCCAACGCGGGCTTCGGATTGCTGCACGACATAGGGCGTACTGAGGAGGGCGCTGCGGATATCGCGACGGCGATCGAGGCATTTTCGGCCCGGACACCGCAAGGCATGGAGGCGCTGCATGCGTTGCTGGAGCGGCAGCATTACCGGCTTGCATGGTGGCGCGCTGCCGCCGACGGCATCAACTGGCGTCGATTCTTCGAAGTGACCGATCTTGCCGGCGTACGGGTGGAGCAGGACGACGTCTTTGAGGCGACCCATGCCCTGATCTTCCGGCTGTTCACCGAAGGGCTGATCGACGGTGTGCGCATCGACCATGTGGACGGGCTCGCCGACCCCGGCGCCTACTGCCGCAAGTTGCGCAGCCGCCTGGCCGCGTTGACCTCGCAGCGTCCGCCCGAGCTGCCGCCGGCTCCCGCTTACATCATCGTCGAGAAAATCCTTGCGCATCATGAGCAATTGCGCGCGGACTGGGACATCGACGGCACCAGCGGCTACGACTTCATGGACCGTGTCGGCGCGCTGCTGCACGATCCGGCGGGCGAAGCGCCGCTCACGGCAATGTGGAAGGACCTGACAGGCAATGAGCTGGATTTCGGCGACGAGGTGCGCCAGGCACGGCGGCAACTGCTGGCGGCAAACCTGTCCGGCGAGTTCGAGGCGGCCGCACGCGCACTGCATGCGGTGGCGCGCACCGACTTGCGCACGCGCGACTATTCGCTCGGCGCCATCCGGCGTGTCTTCACGGAACTGCTGGTGCACTTTCCGGTGTACCGGACCTACGCCGGCAGCAATGGCCATGATGAACTCGACCGCGAGGTGATCGAGCGCACGCTGGAACATGCCCGGCGCAGCGTGGATCGCACGGAAGTCCCCTTGCTGGACGTGATCGCGCGCTGGCTGGTCGGCGATGCGCCGCGCGATGCGGCCAACCCGAAGGTGCACGAGCTGCACCAGCGCGCCATCACGCGCTTCCAGCAGCTGACGCCGCCGCTGGCGGCAAAGTCGGTGGAGGACACGGCCTTCTACCGCTATGGCCGCCTGTTGTCACGCAACGAAGTCGGATCGGACCCGGCGCAGTTTGCCCTGTCCGTGGCCGAATTCCACGAGGCGAATGCGATACGCGCATCGCGCTTCCCGGCTTCCATGCTTGCCACTGCCACGCATGACCACAAGCGCGGCGAAGACGTGCGCGCCCGCCTTGCTGCCTTGAGTGAAATGCCGGAGGAATGGGAACGCACGGTGCGCGACTGGATGGAGATGAACGCGCCGCTGCGCACCGAAGTCGCAGGCGAAAACGATGCGTCGCCAGGGGCCGCGCCGAATCCGGCGGACGAGCTGATGCTGTACCAGATGCTGGTTGGCGCATGGCCGATCGGCCTTGATGCGACCGACGGCGACCGCGTGCGGCAGTTCGCCGAGCGTATCGAGCGCTGGCAGACTAAGGCGCTGCGCGAGGCAAAGCTGGTGAGCGATTGGGTGATGCCGAACGAGGAATACGAGGCCGCCTGTCGCAGCTTCCTGTTCAGCATCCTCGACGTCAATCCGGACAATGCCTTCCTGCCGCGACTGGCGGCGAGCGTCCGGCGCCTGACGCCTGCCGGCGTGGTCAACAGCCTCGCGCAAACCGTCCTGCGCCTGACTTCACCCGGCGTTCCCGATCTGTACCAGGGAACGGATTTCTGGGATTTCAGCCTGGTCGATCCCGACAACCGGAGGCCGGTCGATTACGAGGTGCGCACGCAGGCGCTGGCTCAATCCGAAGCGCCGGATGCGCGGCACGAACACCCTAGGGAGATCGCCGTCTGGCAGGACGGCTGCGTGAAGCAACATGTGATCCGCGCCAGCCTGCAACTGCGGGCGCGCGAGCCGGAGCTGTTTGCGCGCGGCGAGTACCTGCCGCTGGCAGTGGAGGGCATGTTGAACGGGAATGCCATCGGCTTCGCACGGCGACTGCAGGAGCGCGCCATCATCGTGCTTGCTACGCACCTGCCGGCAAAACTGCTTGCGCTTGCCGAGCAGCCGCTCGTGTCGCCAGCCGACTGGCGGGACACGGCCGTGGTCGTGCCGGTGCCCGGCGAATCGACATGGACCGATCTCTTCACCGGCCGTACATTGCGCGCACAAGCGGGGCGCATCAGGCTGGCCGATGCATTGGCCATGCTGCCGGTGTCGGTGCTTGTGCCGGCGTAAGGCAGCTTTGAACGGAATCGACCAAAGTCGCCAAAAATCGACCAAAAGGGCGCGTTCAGTCGGCAGCCGCTTGCACTTCGGTCTGCACGAGCGCGATGTCCTGCATCGCCACGGCACGCAGGCAGAAGGCCTGGATGGAGCGGATCAGTGTCTGTTCTTCAGTGATGGGCTGGTCGCCTGCCTGCCACGTCAGCGGCCCGACTAGCGCCTCGGCGATGACGCCGACGAGGGCTGCGGCCGACACTGATGCCAGTTGCGGCGGAAAGTCGCCGCTGCGGATGCCGTCCTCGACCAGTTGCTGGAAGATTTCCGCATAGGCATGGCGGTAGCGCAGGCGTTCCACATCTACCAGCGTATCGACAGGTTCTGCGATCAGCGCGTAGGCCAGGCGCCGTCCGCGGATGGCGCGTGCGGCGAACGCTTCGATTGCGTTCAGCAGTCGTCGCGTCGGCTTTCCCTCGGCAAGCGCGGTGTCGCGCACGACTTCAACTTCCTTCTCCGTGGCAAGCCGGAAGACCTCGGTGCAGAGTTCCGCCTTCGATTCAAAGTGCTTGTACACCGCGCCGGTGGCGATGCCGGCCTGCTGGGCGACCGCATTGATCGTCAGTGCGCCGAAGCCGCCGCTCGACACTTGCCATAGCGCGGCATCGAGGATCTGCTGCCGCAAGGCAGCCTTGCGCGCGACGGTTTTTTCGGTCGGCCGGTAAGCCATGAATAAGTCCCTGTGTCAATTTTTGCAAGCCAGTGTACCCGCCGCTCCCATGCCCGGCAAGACAGTTCTTGACGCCGCCCGAAAGCCGTGATTAACTCCTTTTCAATAAAGTGAACCGTAATTCACGGTATTGATGCATTCATGCCGTTCCTGCTCCCAAATCCGAACGCAATGGAGACAACCATGCTCGACACCTCGCCAAACAACCGCTTTTTCGCAGACACCCATGAAGTCAAGAACCAGCCGAAGCCGCTGGAAGACTACAACCTGTACGGCGAGGACACAGCCCTGCAGGAAGCCGTGCGGCGCGAGGGCGGTGATTGGGCGCAGGAGGAACTGCAAGCCTTCGGTGCGCTGACCGGTTCCCGCGAGCTGATCGAGCTTGGCTTTCAGGCCAATGACAACAAGCCCGTGCTCCATACGCACGACCGCTACGGCAACCGTGTCGATGAAGTCCGATTCCATCCCGCCTATCACCGCCTGATGCAGATCTCCATCGAGCATGGGCTGCACAGTTCGCACTGGAGCGACCCGAAGGACGGAGCACATGTCGCGCGTGCCGCCAAGTTCTACATGCAGAGCCAGGTCGAGGCCGCGCACTGCTGCCCGATCACGATGACCTCTGCGGCGATTCCCGCGCTGCGTCTCCAGCCCGACGTCGCTGCCCAATGGGAGCAGAAGATCCTCGCGCGGCATTACGACTGGCGCAACGTGCCGGATGCGCAAAAGGAGGGCGTCACCATCGGCATGGCGATGACCGAAAAGCAGGGCGGCTCCGACGTGCGCGCCAATACTACGCGTGCTATTCCCCTGGGCAGCGGCGGTCCCGGGCAGGCGTACGAACTGGTCGGACACAAGTATTTTGTATCGGCACCGATGTGCGATGCCTTCCTCGTGCTGGCGCAGGCGCCGGGCGGGCTGTCGTGTTTCCTGCTGCCGCGCTGGCGCCCGGACGGCAGCAAGAACCCGCTGCAGATCCAGCGTCTGAAGAACAAGATGGGCAATGTCGCCAATGCCTCGTCGGAGACGGAGCTGCGCGGCGCCTACGCGGTCATGGTTGGCGGAGAAGGGCGAGGCGTAGCCACCATCCTGAAGATGGTGTCGATGACGCGTTTCGACTGCATGATCGGCTCCTCGGCCGGCATGCGGCAGGCGGCGGTGCAGGCGCTGCATCATTGCGCGCAGCGCAGCGCATTCGGCAAGCTGCTTGCGGAACAGCCGCTGATGCAGAACGTACTCGCCGACCTCGTGATCGAACATGAAGCGGCACTGGCGATGACGATGCGCATTGCCCGCTCGCTCGACCGCAGCGACCACGATGAATCCGAGAAGCTGCTCATGCGCATCGGCACCGCCGTCGGCAAGTACTGGATCTGCAAGCGCACGCCGGGCCATGCCTATGAGGCGATGGAATGCATCGGCGGCAGCGGGGTGATGGAAGACAGCATCATGCCGCGCCTGTTCCGCGAATCGCCGGTCAATGCGATCTGGGAAGGCAGCGGCAACGTGCAGTGCCTCGACATGCTGCGCGCGATGCAGCGCGAACCTGCCTCGCTGGAAGCCTTCCTGCGCGAAGTGCGGCTTGCAGAAGGTGGCAACCAGCACCTCGACCGCTACGTCGCGCAGCTCATGCGGGAATTCAGCGACCTCGCGGATATCGAGTACCGCGCGCGCACCGTGGTGGAGAAGATGGCGCTCGCCTTGCAGGGTTCACTGCTGGTGCGCGATGGCCATCCTGCGGTCGCGGACGCGTTCTGCGCCTCCCGGCTTGCCGGAGAGAGCAGCGGCCTTGTCTACGGCAACCTGCCGCGCGGGGTGGATTGCGCAGCCATCATCCGGCGCGCGACACCGCAGTCGTAAAAGGGAAGGTCGGAAAAAAGAAGGTCGCGAAAGGGAAGGGGGCATAAAGCGTGTGCTATGCGCACGCTTTTGATCTCTGGCTGCTTGAGCAACATGAGCAACGCCGTAAAAACCTAACCGATCGGCTTCCCCAGCACCCGCGCGTACTGTTTCCTGACCGCCGCATAGCACTCGCAAGCCGCCTCTTCAAGGCCGTCGCGGTCCAGGATCCTGACAATGCCGCGACGATAATCAAGTAACCCCGCCTGCTGAAACCGTCTCGCAACCAGCGTGACATTCGGTCGATGTACGCCCAGCATGTCGGCCAGGAACTCCTGCGTGAGCTGAAATTCGTCCCCATGAACCCGGTCGTGGCTGGCAAGGATCCATCGTGCAAACCGTTCTTCTGTCGTATGCAGGCGATTGCAGGCTACGGATTGCGAGACGTGGCTCAAATAGGCCTGCAGGAAACGGTAGGACATTCGCCGGAGTTCTGTATTTCCTTCAATCGCGCGCAGGAATTTTTCTGTCGACATCCGCAGGCTGTCACCCGGGATCTGGCAGATCGTGGTCTCGGTTGCGATGACGCTGCCGGTCAGCACGTCGACGGTCGACAATCCCTCGTTTCCCACAGTGCCCACTTCGACAGCGGCGCCGTCTTCCATGATGGCCAGCACGGAATGGCAGCCACTCAACGGAAAATAGACATGCCGGATCTCTTTGTCTCGCTCATACAACACGGTGCGCAGCGGGGTCGGAAAAAATTCGAGGTCGGGCAAGAGGGCCTGATATTCGGCGTCCGGAAGGCTCGACAGAATGAGGTTGCTGCATTTCGATGCGACGGTAGGGGCTGTCGTCATGACTTCTCCTTCGTTGTGCTTCACGTTTCTTGATCCGCAGCCATTTGCCAGGCAGCCAGCTACGTACAATTTTGTACGGACAGCGTCATCCACTCGGGATAGATTCCGCTTCCAAAAATCATGAAACAGCTTGTGCTGCGAGCGCTAGACATAGCGCAAGCAGCTGTCGGAAAGGCATTAATGCGGTTATCGGAATTTATCCTGGAAAACATGGAGCGGATCCTGCAGGCGTGGGAGGACTTCGCCCGCAGCATCCAGCCATCGCATCGCTCGATGGACGTGATCGAATTGCGCGACCATGCGAAAGAAATTCTCGAGGAGATCGCGGCCGAGCTTGCCGGTCGGGACGGGGATCGCCAATTGGATCTTCAAGGCAATACACCTGGCGAGATTCATGCGGATCTGCGCGCGGAGTCAGGATTTTCGGTCGACCAGCTTCTTGCGGAGTATCGTGCGCTGCGCGCCAGTGTGCTGCAGCTGTGGGGACAAAGGCAAAAGACTGCGACATGGTTCGAAGTCGAGGATATGACGCGATTCAACGAAGCCCTCGACCGGGCCTTGGCCGAATCCGTCGCGCGGTATTCCGAGGCGCAACGCCAGTCGCAGGACCTGTTCCTGGGCGTGATCGGACATGACCTGAAATCGCCGCTCTCGGCAATCCATCTGGGGACCACCTATCTCATGCTCGCGGAAAATGCCGACGCCAAGGTGATCCAGCTTGGATCGCGCATGCATAACAGCGCAGTGCGCATGCGAGACATCATTGAAAACCTGCTGGATTTTGTCCGTAGCCGCAATGGGCTCGGCATTCCGGTCTATCCAGGCGACGTCGACCTTGCTGCGATTTCCGAGCAGATCGCCGAGGAATTCCGGATGTCCAATCCTGACGCCATTATCCGCACGGAAGTAGCCGGCTGCGTGACAGGCCGATGGGATGGCGCACGGATCGGGCAGGTGTATCAGAATCTGATCGGTAACGCGATTCAGTACGGCTCGCAGGCGCCGGTCACCGTACGCACGCTTGAGGCAGACGGTCAGATCGTGCTGTCGGTACATAACGAAGGGCCGGCGATTCCCTCGGCGATACGACAACATATCTTCGACCCGTTGCGGCGCGGCGAAAGTGACCCAAGGCAGTCGGCTCGCCACAAGAATATGGGGCTCGGCCTGTATATCGTCCGCGAGATCGTCACCGCCCATCATGGGGCTGTTGAGGTCATTTCGTCTGATGAGGCAGGCACCACGTTCACTGTTCGCCTCCCGAAACAATAAAAAAATAACTAGACTCCGGGACGATAGGCGAGTTCTGGCCTCTCCCAAGCTCCTTCCGGGGTGCATGACAACCTGCTAGATGTAGTGATGCCTCATTCCTGCTTGCGCCGGCAATTCCCGGCCGTGTGGAAAGCCGAACAGGCGCTGGTACTGCTTGCGTACGGCGGCATAGCATTCGCAGGCTGTTTCTTCGAGCTTTTCCCTATCCAGGATCTTCATGTGGCCACGGCTGTATTTGATGAGGCCCACTTGCTGAAACATCCCGGCAACGAGGCTGACGCTGGGGCGATGGACGCCCAGCATGGCTGCTATGAACTCTTGCGTCAGGTTGAATTCATTGTCCTGCACGCGGTCGTGCGTCACGAGCAGCCAGCGGGCGAAGCGCATCTCGACGTTGTGCAGGCGGTTGCAGGCAACGGACTGGGAGACCTGCGTCAGGTATCCCTGCGCGCAGCACTCGGCGAGGTGACGTAGCGGCGACAAGGTGCTGGTGGCCTCCCTGAAATCACCTACCTTCATGCGCAGGCTTCGCCCGGCAATCTGGCAGACGATGGTCTCCGTCGCATGCGTTGCACCCAGCAGCACTTCAACATTGGTATGACTTTCGTTGCCGATGGTGCCGACTTCAACCATGCTGCCGTCTTCCATGAGCAACGTGCAGGAATGCGCACAGTTGCAGGGGAAGTAGACGTATTCGAAAGGACGGCCCTGCTGGCACAGGACATCTTTCACTTTGGTCTGAACCAGGTCGAACAAGGGCAATAGTCGCTGGTATTGCTCGTCGGAGAGTCTGGCCAGCAGACGGTTCTCGCACTGCTGTGCCTGGGCAAGGGTGACAGTCATGTCGTTTCCTTTGCTAGAGCCGTTTTAGTCTGACTGGCCGATTGAGGTCGTGGCGAGTTGCCTGCGGAACACGGGGCCCGCCGAGGGGCGCGGCGACGCGTCGTAGCGGGCTCGGTGCCCCCCCGGGCTACGGCAAGGAGGCCTCGACGGCCCCCACGCAACACCGTGCCGAGGGGAAGGCGGCCGGCATCAACGGTACAGTCAGGCTGCAACGGCTCTAAAGGTGAAAACGGGGCAAGAGGAAACGGACAGTGACTGCGGCAGCAATCAGCGATGGTTTCGACCTGGGCAGGTCTTTAGAGAAAGGTCGATGGAGTCTGCTGTCCATCGACATGGCTGAAAAGAAGATGAAGGCAAAAGGAAGCACCTTCTGACTGAATGGATACTGCTTGGGGCCGATAAGTTCAATTCTGACATTGACCTTGTGATAGCCCGGCAACGGCGATGAGATGAATCAGGCGCAACGGTTCGATGATTGCCGGCGGTGCTGTTTCTCATCATCAATGACTTCCTGCCCCCGAGCGTTTTCCGGTATTCGCGCGCGTTGTGTCAGGCATCGAACAGAAGTCTGGTGAGTTCAAGAACACAATTCATGCATGATCTGTTTTGGACGGGAGGCATCATGCTCACATTTGGTGCGACAAGGCCGGTGCTGATTGGACAGTTGGCGGTCTATGCGCCTGATCTCGACACGGCCAGACAGGCTTATGCGGTCATTGAATTGCAGGCGCAAACACAAGGTTTCGGGACCGTGACGCTGGACAACGGAGAGCAAATCGACTGGGTCGATATGCGGCGCGCAGTAGGGCCGTCCTATGAAGAATGCAGGGATGAAAAATGAACGAGCTCAACGAACGCAAGCTCAACGATCACAGCATGGCGGCGGTCATGCGCTCCGATGCCGTTGAATGTGCGACTGGCTGGCGTTGTCGAGGGGGCGGATTAAGTTCGTGCAGGAGGGAACGGCCCTGCGGGCAGCGCAGATCCTGATGCGCACCTATGCGGGGAACGACCAAAGTCCACGAAGTGGTCGATCGCTGCCTCCTGCCTCCTGCGAGCCACTGCACTTTCCGAGGGCAGGTCGATGCGTTAAGGAATGAACTCTAGGTAGGCATCTATACGTCCTATGGACAGCGTCGCACGCTTGTCCGTATGAGACGGTTGTGGTTAGCATCTTCGCAAACGCGGTATACTGCCCGACGGGTGCTCACACTTAGAGCCTGCTTGAAAACTTACTGCACAGCCCGATTTTGGCACTGCGATGCTCGTCGTACCTCACGTACGACTGCGCTTCTCCAACCAAAGTCGGACCGCTCGCTACAGTTTTCAAACAGGCTCTTAGTGTGGCAGGTTTAGCGACGGTCGGGCCGCCTCGCGGTTTTCTGCCGACCAAATGACTGCACCTGCACTCGTTCCAATCACTCTGACTGTACTGGCATTTCAGCCAGGTCCCGATTGCGCCTCCGGTTCGTGCCGGGCTCCGCCACTGCGCAGTCGCTGTCAGTCCAAAAGCAAACCGCTTCCCCTCGTAACATCAACGGCCAGCATTGGCCTTCATTGGCGGTCGATCCACCGCGCAAGTGGGGTTTGTCCTCGCATGCCATTTAAAAAATAGAACGGTTCTCATGACAGACATTAACTTCATCGCAGCCTTGATCTTCGGCCTCGCGCTTGTTCACACCTTTAGTGCCAAGTCTTTTGAACGCATTGCTGACAGGAGCCCCCGCCATGCGGGCCTGTTTCACCTGCTCGGGGAGATTGAGGTCGTGTTCGGGTTCTGGGCTTTCATTTTCATCGCCGTCATGGCGCTCGTTTCCGGGGGCGACCAGGCCATCGAGTACCTGGAATCCCGGCACTACACAGAACCTCTATTCGTATTCGTCATCATGGTCGTCGCGGCCTCGCGGCCGGTGCTCGAAGCGGTCAGGTCACTTATTTCCGCTATTGCCAGACTGGCGCCTGTCGACACCATGGTGGCGCAGGTATGGCTTTGCCTCGCCCTGGTTCCATTGATCGGCTCATTGATCACCGAACCGGCGGCCATGACCCTTGCTGCATTGATGCTGGCGCCACTCGTATTCCGCCCCGGCCTGCCGGAGTGGCTCAAGTATGCGGCGCTAGGTGTCCTGTTCGTCAACATCTCCGTAGGCGGCACGCTCACTTCGTTTGCCGCGCCGCCGGTGTTGATGGTGGCCGCAACCTGGCAGTGGGACAGCGCCTTCATGGCAGCAAATTTTGGCTGGAAGTCCGCGACCGCAGTCGTGATTAATGCGACAGGCATTACATGGCTTCTCCGCAAGCACCTTAAGGGTACAGCCGCCCCGGCCGAGGCTCCAGGACAAGTTCGTGTCCCACTGATAGTGATGCTGGTGCACCTGCTTTTTCTCGGTGCGGTCGTCGTGTTTGCGCACCATCCGGTCCTGTTCCTCGGCGTGTTTCTGTTCTTCCTGGGGTACACCCAGGCCTATGCGCAGTATCAGAACGCGCTGATTCTCAAGGAAGGGCTGCTGGTCGGATTTTTCCTTGCCGGGCTGGTCGTGCTGGGAGGGATGCAGCAATGGTGGCTTCAACCCATCGTGTCCAGCCTCGAGCCCGTCGCCTTGTTCTTTGGCGCATTGGGGCTGACGGCGATCACTGACAACGCTGCCTTGACCTACCTGGGATCATTGATCGAAGGTATTTCCGACCAGTCGAAATACATGCTCGTTGCCGGTGCAGTCGCAGGCGGCGGCCTCACGGTGATTGCCAATGCGCCGAATCCTGCGGGCGTTGCGCTTCTTCGCAATGGGTTCAATGACGGCAGCATCGGCATCGGCGGCTTGCTTGCTGGTGCCATACTGCCGACCGTGGTCGCAGCAGGTTTTCTGTTGCTGCTCTAGGCCGTGTTTGACAAGCCACTGCGCGGCCCGGATTGATGTCTGCGGTGCTCGGCGTACCAGTCGTACGCGTGCGCTCCTCGACACCACTCCGAACCGCTCGCTACGCTTGTCAAACACAGCCCAGCAGACTGTCGAAAAACGACTGCGCGGACCGGTCCTGAAGGCTGCTATGTTTTTCGGCAAGCCACCAGGTCAGCACGGCAGTCGAGAGCCTTTTCTTCAATCACACAATGGATGGTTCAACTATGTTCAAGTGCATTCTCGTTCCCACGGATGGGTCACCTCTCGCAGAGAAGGTGTTTGATTCGGCGATCGATGCCGCCAAGGCGAACAACGGCAAGATCGTGGGCATTTCCGTCGCCAAGCCTTACACCCATCCGCGTCCGACAGCGGGATCGCCCATCCCGGACTACGGCAGACAGTACGAAGAAGCGTCGATGCGGCTCGCAGAGCAGAACGTGCAGAGACTGGCCGAGGCTGCCGGGAAAAAAGGAGTGCCGTGCGAGACGATCACCCCTTGCTCGCCCGATCCCAGTGGTGAGATTCTTGCGACTGCTCAGCGCTTCGGATGCGACGTCATCTTTATCGCCTCGCATGGACGACGGGGAATCAACAAGGTTGTCCTCGGCAGCGAAACCCAGCGAGTGCTGGCAGACGCAACCATTCCTGTCCTCGTGTTTCGCTAAAGCACGCCGTACCGGCAAGGGGGCGATATAGCTGTGGCTCATCGGCAAGGGGGGCAGCGAGGATTCAAACCTCCGGTCGTCTTCGTCACATTACTATGAGTTAGCGCAATGGCGAAAAGGACTTTTCACCGGCATCTGATGTCGTAACGAAGCAAAGGACGCCACGGTGGCGCCAATGCCGGGACGCGCAGATGGCAGCGAGCGAAGATGACCCTCACATAAGTTTTCCCGCCGGACAACGGAGCGCGGGTGCTCTCCGTAAACGTCTCTACTGGCGGGTTTTCCTCTGGCCTGTCGGCGCGCTGGTCTTGATTGTTGCCGCTTGGCTGGCGTTGTTGGGGGAGCTGGACCGGGACAAGCGCGTCCACGAGGAGACGGCTCTGCGGGAGGCGCGGATCCTGTCGCGCACCTATGCGGGACACCTGCAAAAAACCCTTGAAGCGGTCGACCGGATTGCCTTGTATCTCCGGCATGCCTACGCACTCTCCGAAGGCACGTTCCGGCTTGAGAATATCGATGAAGCCGGCTTGTTGCCCAACAATGCAGACTTCGTTGCCGCCATCCTCGACCGCGACGGCACGGTTGTCACTACATCACGCCCTGCGGCGCAACCCGGCGATCTTTACGAGGAGCCATTCTTTCTTGCGCAAAAAGAGTCGCTGAAGGACGAGCTCTTCATCGGGCCGGTGCGATACGGCATAAGTACTCGGCGCAATGCGGTGCATTTCTCACGGAAACTGGTGGATGAAACGGGAGCATTCTCCGGCATTGTCCTGGTCTCCGTCGTGCCCGACTATTTCATTGCTGGTTACGAGGAAATCGCATTGGCGAAGACGGGGCTGCTTGCCATCCTGGGAGTCGACAGGAGCATTCGCGTGACGCGCATCGGAGACACCGTGTACTCCCCGAATGCGCAAGCGCTTCTGAAGCCGCTGCCACCGACCGCTGCCGCATCGGGAAGCGTGTTTCTCGACGGTGAAGAATGGTTTTCCGACAGGCGCAACCGCTATGTCGGCTGGCACACGACGGATGCCTACGGAATGGTCACCGTCGCAGGCATCGACCAGCAACAGGCGCTTGCACCGTACGCCGAGCACCGGCAAACCTGGATAAGCCACGCGCGATGGGCATCTGCCGGCCTGGCTGCGTTTTCCCTGATTGCGATGTGCCTGTCCTGGCGCCTGCTTGACAAGCAGGAACAGATCGAGGGACTGCGCGCAACCTACCGCGTGGCCACGGAAGGCGGCAGCGAGGGGTTCTATATCGCGCGTACGGTGCGCAACCAGGAAGGGCATATCTGCGATTTCAGGATTGTCGACTGCAACCATCGGGGCGCGGAACTGTTCAACCGCCGCAGGGAGGAGATGGTCGGCAAGACGATTACGGCGATCTACGGTAACGACACGGGCAAGAGGGCACTGGACGTGTTGCGTGAGGCTTGCGAAAAGGGCGTGTACGAAGGCGAGCAGGAGCAGACGCCCGATGGACCGGTGAAGGCGAAATGGCTGCACTTGCGGGTGGTGCGTGCGGACGGCGATCTTGCAGTCACGCTGCGTGACATCACCGGCCTGAAAGAACACGTGATTGCGCTGGAGCGGCGCGGAAACGAAGATGTGCTGACCGGCTTGCCAAACCGGAACTGGGTCAAGGATTACCTGCCCGGCGTCGTCAGGAGCGCGCGGGAGAACGGCAAGATGCTGGCCACGCTGTTCATTGACCTCGACGGCTTCAAGGCGGTCAATGACACCATGGGGCATGATGCCGGCGACGAACTGTTGCGCAACGCGGCGCGCCGGCTCAAGGTGGCGGTGCGCCCGCATGATCATGTCGTGCGCCTCGGCGGGGACGAATTCGTCGTGATACTCGAAACGATCGAGCACAAGGGGGACGCAGCGCACGTTGCAGAGCGCATCCTGGCGGGCTTCAGGGAGCCTTTCCGCCTGTCGAAGGGCGCGCATTCGGTGGGCACATCGATCGGCATCAGCATTTTTCCGGATGATGCGCAGGACGCGGAAAGCCTGCTCAAGCATGCCGACGTGGCCATGTATTCGGTCAAGTCTGCCGGCAAGCGAAGCTATCGTTTCTTTGACCAGAAATTCTATGATGCCGTGCGCGTGCGGCACGAGCAGGAAGCCGAGCTGCGCCATGCGCTGGAGCAGAACGAGTTCATCGTCTTTTACCAACCGCGCGTCAATATGGCCACCGGTGCTGTCTCCAGCATGGAGGCACTGGTGCGCTGGACGCATCCGGAGAAGGGAATCATCGAGCCCGCGGAATTCATTCCATTGGCCGAGGAGACCGGGCTGATCGTGCCCCTGGGGGCAAAGGTGATCGATGCGGTCTGCGCCCAGCTCGCGTATTGGCAGAAACGCGGCGGGGACCTGGTGCCGGTGTCGATCAATGTGTCAGCGCGGCAGTTCGAAAGCGGCGAGCTTGTCGCAGAGCTGCGCAGGGCCCTGGCGCGGCACAGGCTCGATTCGAAACTTGTCGAGCTTGAGATTACCGAGTCGTCGATGATGGCAGACAGCGAAGCCGTCGTCGAAACGCTTGCAGCGCTGCGCAAAATGGGCGTGAAGCTGGCCGTCGACGACTTTGGTTCCGGACATTCCTCGCTGTCACGGTTGCAGAAGCTCGATCTTGATGTGCTGAAGGTCGATAACGTATTTACCGCCGGGCTGGAAAAAACCGGCGAGGGCCGCATTCTTTTCAATGCGATTGTCACGATGGCGCATTCGCTGGGGATGCGGGTTGTCGCCGAGGGGGTGGAGAGCGCGGAACAGCTGCAGATGCTGAAGGCGCTCGAATGTGACGAGGCACAGGGCTTTTATATCTCGCGGCCGCATCCTCCGTCCGAGGAGCAACTGGGGGTGCCGGGGCTGCCGGCGACGGCGCTTATCTAAGTAAAGCTTTGCGAAGTCGGCTTGTAGGATTCATCTGACTCACTTGAGGATTTATCTCTAAGTCTTTGTAACGTAAAGAAATTTTCTGTTAGTCCACAATTCCTGTGGATAACTTTGTGAGTAACCTTGCTTTACGGACTCGGAAGCCCGATTTTCCGGGCTTTTCTATAAATTGCTTAAGAAATAGGCAAAATTAAATATTCTGAAAAATCAAGGTGTTAGACGAAACGTAGCGATTTGCGGTTACCGCCGTTGTGTAATTCTCGTTTCCGTTTCATGCCATTTACACATTGTGCATAACTGTGGTTTCTTTCAGTCTGTCAAGCCCATTTTTCACACTTTTTTGCTGCATGGCAGATTGTATTTTGCGGCCGATCATGCTTGGCGAACTGGATCAGCGGGAGAGAGCGGCACCACCGTGAGGCCGGCACCATGGGCTTGGTCACACGACAGGCCGATTCATTTCCCAGCCGGCGAACAATGATTCCGATACAAGATCTCCTTCACCGGATTCAATGGGATCCGGCCTTCGGTAACGCGACGTTCACGATCGGTTATTACGACCGCATCGACGCCGGCATCGTGCGCGTGCCGTTCCGTCGCGTTCACCTGGCGCGGGGCGAGCATTTCTCATTTGATGTGGAAGATGAGGACGGCGGCGTGCATATGGTGCCGTTTCACCGTGTGCGGGAGGTGTGGCGCAATGGGGAATTGATCTGGCAGAGAATGCCGCGCGATCGTTGAGGGCGGGCGTGCACGCGCAGCGCCCGTTTCCTGGCGCTTACTCCGTTCGGCTTCTTAAGAGCCTGTTTGAAAACTTACTGCGCAGCCCGATTTTGGCTCTGCGATGCTCGTCGTACCTCACGTACGACTGCGCTTCTCAAGCCAAACTCGGACCGCTCGCTACAGTTTTCAAACAGGCTCTAAGGCCTACTGCTTTGCGCGGCGCACGGCTTGCGCCTTGTACGGGCCGACGCAATATTTCCGCATCTGGAAGTTGGCGATGGAGCAAAACACCAGGACGCCGATCAGCGGCATGAAGAGGAGCGGCGAGGCGGAGAACAGGGCGCCGCCAAAGCCGAAGACGCTGCAGACAGCGATGACCACACCGAGCTGCCGCATGCCGACCTGCCAGGACTGGTACGCGCTGTCGAGCGTGATCAGGAGGAAAAAGACCGTCAGCAGGATCATGGCTCGCTCCCACATTGCAGGTGCACCTGCTGCGCGCCAGTCGCGTCGGTATTGCGTTGTGTCTCCATGTTGATGCCCTTTTGTCATTGATTGTGGTGGCCACGGCGGGCACCACCAGCATGCATCGGAAGGGAGTTGATCCCGTTGTATGGGGATCATGCCTTGCGATATTTACACGTAGCTGACAAACCGAGGGCGGAGAAAGGAGCCCGCATCAACACTTGCGCGGGGCTTTCACAGGTGGATGACTTCCAGGAGCGCCAAATTTGCAGTGCTCTGGTTCACCTCTCCGCCCGCGGGAGAGGGAGTGGTCCAACAACACGCGGCCGAATCAATGGTTCGACAGTTCGGGAGGAGAAGCCAACGGTAAGCCGATTCCACCATGCCACGATGCATGGAAAGGTAACTGCGGGCGACTGCGCCGGTTTCAGGGCTTGCCGACGGTCCCGGCCAGCACGCTTGCCACGACAGGGTGCGCGAGCAGCGAGCGCAAGAGTGCTTTCGCCTCGTCCTTCTGCTCGGCCGGAAATGATGAATCGTCAATCGCTTGCGCGAGCAGTTGCAGGGACAAAGGCAGGCACTGCTCGGACGCGGTGAGCTCGGGGAAACTGGCGAGAGCGTTGGTGGCGCTGGAGTTGATGTCAGGCCGCAGCGCTGACCGGTCGTCCGTGGCGCCATGCGCATGCGGCCCTTGCGCAGCAACGAGCTCCGCTACCCTGATCGCATAATGCGCCGGTACATTGCGCGAGCCTGCGTTTTGGGAACACCCCTCGACGCGATAGGCGCGTTCAGTTCCATCTGCCATTGGCCGGATGATGTGGTCCCCTTCCGAAATCGGAAGATCATCCTGGAAAACCATCAGCGTGCCGCTGCCGAACTTTGTCTTGAAAGGGCCGCTCCGCACCCCATGCCGGTCCTCGACAAAGAACTTGTCGGTCATCATCCGCGCCAGATTCATCGCATACCCGCCAAAGAAAACGAACAGGCGGGATTGTCGCATTGAATCAGTTGCAATGAGTCGGTCGCAATGAGTCGGTCGCAATGAGTCGGTCGCAATGAGTCGTCACACGAAGCGTTGCGTCCACGCAGCGCGTGAACTCGCAGATGTGCCGCCGGAAGAACGCTGCAAAAGCGCAGCAAGGCATATCCCGGCGGCATTGCGTGCCGCCGGGGCTGGTGCGTCACCGCATCTGTTCACCCGTGTCGTTGCGCCGTGTACGGGCGCGGCATTACTCGCCGGATGCCGTTCCTTGGTTGCGTACCTTGATGTTGTTGAAGACCTGCTCCACGCCGGAGACCTTGAGCGCGGTCTGTCCTGCTTCATAGCGCTGCTTTTCGTTATCAATGAAGCCCGACAGGATGACGACGCCTTTGTGTGTTTCGACATTGACCGACTTCGCGCCGCCGATGCCTTCTGTCTGGGCAATTTCCTTCTTCATCTGCGCTGCCAGTTGCGCATCAGGCGACTTCGGCGCAGAAGAGCAGGCGCCGAGCAAAAACGCTGCGCTGAGGAAAAGAGCTGTCGTTCTCATCGTGATTCCTTTCTTCATTATCATTCTTGGTGGCGGGAAGAACCGTTGCGCACCGCGCTGGAAAACGGTTCCCCTTGTAATACAGTTTTTTGCGCGCACAGTTCCCCGCGCGGCATGCGCTTTGCACATGGTTACTGCATCAAGGAAAAAGTTGTGGCGTCGTGTGCGCACATGTGCCGCGCGGTCCAGCCAGACCCGTATTGCCCGAAGAGAGCGGAGCGGCAGCGGCGCCGCTCCGTGCAAACGAACCGGCGACGCAGGTGCCGCGACCTTCTGCTTACATCGGATACATGCGGATCCAGGCGCTGCCGCTGATCCCGGCGCCGCTCACCGGCGGCTGCGTGTTGACCGTGATCGTTTCGCCGATAAGATCCTTTGCCGGCACCGCCGGGAACTCCGAGGTCGCCGCAGCGGCAGGGCGCACGATGGTCCCGACGTGCGAGAGGGTGACATGCATCGTGAAATGACCCGCGATGTTCTGCAGTGCGGCCAGCCTGCTGCCCGCCTGGGAGAAGCCGGTTTCCAGGTCCATGAAGAGAATCGTGCTGGTGGTGTCGCCATAGCCGTCGGGGATCTGCTCCAGCGGCAGCAGGCGCACCGTCCCGGCCGGGGCAGGGATGCTTTCCCTGACTTCAGTGCCGCTCGCATTGCGCCCATACACATGGATCTGTGCACCGTCGCGCATGCGCACCGTGCTGATGCGGCCGTTCTGGTCCGTCGCCATTTCGACGTTGTCGATCACAAAGCGCATGATCTCCGGCACCGAGCCGCCGCCGACGCCCGGCGAGCCGGGCTGCTCCGTCAGGTCGAATGCGATGCGGCCGACGACAGTCTGGTTGCCGACCTGCTGTCCGGCGGCGGAAGGCAGCACATGCGTGCCCACGCGGATGCCGAATGCAGCGACTGGCGCTGCCGGTGCGGCGGCGGCAGGTTGGACGCCGCAGGTGCCGTCCACCGCAACGCTGCATCCCTCGGCTTGCGCCTCGGCGGCGAGGTTGGGCAGGTAGCTCACCGGGCTGCCCGAGGCGATATCGACGATGCCTGTCGGGCCTTCGAACACGCTCATGTTGATCGGCAGGTAGATCACGCGGTTGGTGCGGATGTACAGGAGCTGGTTGGCGACCATTTCCATGTGCCCGTTGAACTGCTGATCGGCGACAGGGGTGGGCGCCGGTTCGGATGGCGGCGTGCTGCCGGGCGTGGAAGGACTATCGCCGGGTGTGGCAGGCGGCGTGTTCCCGGTCGGCGTGGACGGTGTGGATGGTGTCGATGGTGTATTTGCCGGCGGTGTGCCGGTATCGGTGCCGGCGTTGCTGGTGGCAGTCGGCGATCCACCGCCGCCACCGCCGCAGGCGGCCACAAGCGCCGATGCGATGATCATCGACAGCATTTTCGTTTTCTGCATCATTTGGTCTTCCTCCTGGGTTGGTTTGCGAGATGTGCCGGAGCCGCTTCAAGCTGACGGGCTCTGGCAAGGCCGAGACGATTTGCGGCACTGGCCAATAAATTTCGGAATGCATTGCTATTGCGTTGATCTTGCGGGGCACGGAGGAGGTGCCCGCAGACAGGCCGTCGGCAACAATGCTTGTGCGGATTGCTGCCATGTCGGGAATGCGGCCGGGCTTGCCATTGCCGGTTCGCAGATGGGAACCATTGTGTATTTCGAAGGAGCAGGTCCGGGTACGCTGCAGGACTGCATTGCTTTTGCATTCATTCGGCGCGTGCGCGGGCACGACTTGGGTATTGCGCAATCTGCGGAACTGTCTCACCGGCTCTCCACATAAGCATGACGCATCGCCTGTTCCGTGCAGTGCACGAAACAGCGCAAAGTTCATGAAGGAAGATGCTGCCCGCGGCAGGTGCACGCCACCTTGTGGTGGCGCAAAGACGCACAGGCGCCGTGGAGCAAGTCAGATATGGGTCAACAGCGCAAAACTATCCACGCTGTTTGCTGTCGAAATTTTTTCGTTGACCAGTTGCCGGCGTGGTGAGCGGCACACAGCAGGATGGATTCAATGCGGCGGGCAGCATGTAGTGATGCGTTTTCGCTGATTGTTGCAATTGCATTGCATGCTGTCCGGCGCGCTTTTATATCGGTGCGCCTTCATTCATTCCCGATGTCAGCTGCGTTTCCTTAACGCTTTCTGCACCTTTCGTGCACCAGTCCAGGATCCTTCTTCGACTTGTTTCCTCTACGCTCATGAAGATCGGTATTGTCGGCGTTGGCAATGTTGGTGCAACGGCAGCCTACTCACTGGCGCTGCAAGGCGTCGGTACGGACCTCGTGCTGGTCGACCAGGATGCGCATCGGGCAGAAGCGCATCGCATGGACATCCTGCATGCGACACCGTTTGCGTTTCCCGTGCGCGTGCATGTCGGCGACCTGTCGGACCTTGCGGGATGTGGCGTCGTGATCCTTGCGGCCGGCGTTGCCCAGTTGCCGGGGGAATCGCGCCTGCAGCTCCTGTCGCGCAATGCGGCCGTTTTTGCGCAGCTCGTGCCCCAGATCGTGCGCCATGCGAGCGATACGATCCTGCTGGTCGCAACCAACCCGCTCGACATCATGACGCACGTCGCCACGGTCCTCTCCGGCCTGCCGCCCTCGCGCGTGCTGGGGTCGGGCACGATCCTCGACACGGCGCGCTTTCGTTCACTGCTCGGCGAGCACTTCTCTGTGTCGCCCAGCTCCGTGCATGCGTATGTACTCGGTGAACACGGGGATTCCGAAGTACTGATCTGGTCCACGGCGCAGATTGCCGGCGTGCCATTGCAGCAGTACGCAGCCGCTTGCCGGGGGGCGGGAGCGGCTTTCGATGCAAGCACGATGGCAGATATCGATGACGCCGTGCGCAGGGCGGCCTATCGCATCATCGCCGGCAAGGGGGCGACTTACTATGGCATCGGCGCAGCGCTGGCCCGGCTGGTGCGTGCTATCGAACATGACGAGCGTTCGGTGTTCACTGCGTGCGCCATCACCGAGGAAGTGGAAGGCGTCAAGCACGTTGCACTTTCCCTGCCGCTGGTGATCGGCCGCGACGGCGTGCACCAGCAGGTTCCACCGCAGATGGATGCGGCGGAAGCGCAGTCGCTGCGCATCAGTGCGCAATTGATCAAGCAATGGACTTCCAGCCTCGGTTACTGAAGCGCCGCGCCCAGTGTGCGGGTCGCGGGGAGCGCGCCGAACTCCCCGGCGGTGAAAGCTTCGTCAGCTTGATGCAATCCCGACCGCGTGTTCGTCCGGCGTGCCGCGCAGGCTTGCCTGCATGCGCAGGGCGATCACTTCAATCATCTTGTCGTTGAACGCCGGGATATCCTCCGGCCTGCGGCTGCTGATCAGGTTGCCATCCACGGCGACTTCCTGGTCAACCCAGTTTCCCCCGGCGTTGCGGATATCCTGTTCAAGATCGGGATAGGCGGTCAGTGTGCGCCCCTGCACCAGGCCGGCGGAGACGAGCAGCCACGCGCCATGGCAGATGACCGCAATCGGCTTGTTGTCTTCATCGATGTTCTGGATGAAGCGCTGGGCCTCCTCCATGTTGCGCAGCGCGGCCGCATTCACTTTGCCCCCGGGCAGCAGCACGGCGTCGAATGCTTTTGCATCGGCCTCGCGCAAGAGCAGGTCCACGGTGAATTCGTCGCCGGGCTGATCGTGATGCATCCCCCGCACCTTGTCGAATTTGTCAGAGACGATGGTCGTCAATGCGCCTTGTGCCTCCAGCGCCTTCTTTGGTTCGGTCATTTCGACCTGCTCGAAACCATCGGTGACGAGGATGGCGATATTCATGCCATTAACTACTGGATCCACGGTTTATCTCCTGCCAGAAAATCATGTTGATTGATTGGCACGAAAAAAGTTCGTCCGTACAGCCTTCAATGCAGTCAACCCGGCAACAGCACGCGTGAGCGATCGCCTGTCGGTTGCTTCCTGCCTTTCCTGTTTCGCATTCACTGAATCGTTCGCCTTGCAGGGCAGAGAGCCGTTTCCGCACTGTTGCCAGGTTCGCACTGCCAGAAACGTTTTCTTTCAAATTGCTGCTGCAGCGCAGAAACTATTCCCGCAGAGAATCATCACAGCGTTCCTTGAAGAAAAATTCTCCTGATCAAGATGAGCACTGCGATACTCTCCCAACGCTTTCCGTTTTTTCAAACCCGACCCCAGCTGGCTCTCCCCATATTGTTCACGGTTTTTGGCGTGATGATGGGTTCATGGGCCGGTCGCATTCCCGCCTTGCGCGACGCGCTGCAGTTGTCGCATACCGCCTTGTCGATGGTGCTGCTCTGCGGCGGTCTCGGCGCAGTGATTTCCTATCCGCTGACATCGCGTCTAATGGCGGCCTTTGGCGGACGGATCACGACGTATTCTTCCGGCCTTGCGCTGCTCGCAGTTTTGCTGTGCATCGGCAGCGCGCCGAGCGTGCCGCTGATGATGCTGGCCGTGCTCTCGCTTGGCATTACCGCGAGCTGCTTCGATGTCGGCGTCAACTCCCTCGCCACCCAATATGAAAAGAGCACCGGCAAGTCGGAAATGTCAAAGCTGCATGGCTGGGGCTGCGCCGGCGGCCTGGTCGGCGCAACGCTGGGCAGCGTGATGGCATCGCTGCAGATTCCGCCGCTGTTGCACTTCCTGATGATTGCCGCGCCGGTGGCTTTCTTCCTGTGGATGGGTATTCAGTGGCTCGACGCCGATGCTCCGTCCACCAAAGTGGAGCGCAAGACCTTTGCCTTGCCCCGCGGGCCACTGGCACTGCTCGGCGCGCTTGGCTTCCTCAGCGCGATGTCCGAAGGGAGCATCGCCGACTGGAGCGGCGTCTTCCTGAAGGATCACTTCGGCGTCACTGACGGTTTTGCCCCGTTGGCACTGACGGCGTTCTCCGTGATGATGCTGATCGCCCGCCTGAGCGGCGACCGTCTGAAGGAACGCTTCTCTGCGCGCAGCCTCGTGCGCGCCAGCGCAAGCATTGCAGCAATCGGCCTGTTCTTTGCTGTGCTGGCGCCGAATGCCTATCTGGCATTGGCCGGTTTCGGCATTGCCGGCCTGGGCCTTGCACTCGTGTTTCCGTTTGTGTTCAGCGCAGCAGGCAAGGAAGGCCCGGTTGCACTAGCGGGCGTCGCCACCATGGCCTACACCGGCAGTCTGATGGGGCCGCCAGTGGTCGGCTCGCTCGCGCATGGCCTTGGCATCCAGGCCGCGATGGGTTTCGTCGGCGGACTGAGCGTGGTGATTGCGCTGGTCGCGAGCCGGAGCGCGATGCTGAAATAAGGTCAATGGACCAACGAGCCCACGCGGTATGCACGCCCCGTGGGCTCTTTTTTTATCCAAGCGGATTGACCACAAAAACCGGCATCCGCTCGCCGCTGGAGCGGCAAGCAAGGAAGCGCTCCGCCACGTCGAGCGCCTCTCCGATCGTGACATGCATGTCGAGGTAACGATAGGTGCCCAGCCGGCCCACGAAGGTGGCATGCCGTTCTTCATTGGCCAGCTCGATATAGCGCTTGAGCTGCGACTTTTCCTTCGCAAGGCGGATCGGGTAGTAGGGCGTGTCGTTCTCTTCACAGAAGCGGCTGTACTCCTTGAAGATCACTGTGCCGTCATGCGACTCCCACGGCGAGAAATGCTTGTGTTCCGAGATGCGCGTCCACGGCACTTCCTCGTCACAGTAGTTGATCACCGGGTTGCCCTGGTAGTCCCCCTGATGGCGTTCTGACGCGAAGTCCAGTGTGCGATAGCCGAGCCGTCCCTCGCTGTGGCGGAACCACGCATCGACGGGGCCGCTGTAGAACACATGCTCATACTCGCCCGCCATGTCGCGTTCGAACTTCGTGCCAAGGTGGACCTTGATGCTGGCATGGTCCAGCATGCGTGCGACGATCTCCGTATAGCCATTCTTCGGCATGCCCTGGAAGGTGCTAGCGTAATAGTTGTCGTCGTAGTTAAAGCGCACCGGCAGCCGGCGCAGGATGCTCGCAGGAAGCTCCGACGGATGCATGCCCCATTGCTTGGTCGTGTAGCCCTTGAAGAAAGCCTCATACAGCTCACGACCGACAAAGCGCAGCGCCTGCTCCTCGAAAGTCTGCGGATCGGCGATGCTTTGGTCCCCGAGCGAAGAAAGAAAGGCTTCTGCTTCCCTCGGATTGAATGTCTTGCCAAAGAATTGGTTGATCGTCAGCAGATTGATGGGAAGCGAGAACATGCGCCCCTTGGTGATGGCTTTCACACGGTTGGTGAAAGGCATGAACTCGTCAAATTGCCGAACGTAATTCCAGACTTTCTCGTTACTGGTATGGAAGATGTGCGGACCATAGACGTGCACCATCACACCCGTTTCCGCGTCACGTTCCGTATGACAATTGCCCGCGATGTGCGGGCGGGTATCGAAGACATCGACTTGATAGCCGGCCTTGGCCAGCTCATGGGCGATCACGGCGCCCGAAAATCCTGCTCCTGCAATGCCGATTTTTTTCACGTTGCGCCTCTTTTTATTCTGGGGGTTCGGTCATGTTGCGCTGCCGACGCTGCGCTGATGACTGCCGCGATGGCGCGGCATTCCTGTTCATTGCTCGTCGGTCAACACCGAAAAAATCCCGCCCGAAGGCGGGATAAACTGATCAGGAGACTACTATCAGGCAGTAAGCCTGACCCTACAGTAGCAAGTCCCATGCCGCCGTCGCTCAGCATGTGACGTGCGTCGTGCATGACACATGTTGCGTGGCATCGAGACGAGAATGGGTGCTGCTTCGTGCACCTGTTTCACAAGCGTTTTCAGAGGGGAGAATGTGCCTTGTCGCGGGAAGCGCGGAGAAATGGCTTGACCTGTACCGAGGCGTATTTCATGTAATCAGCATGGAGATATGTACAAAGCGAGTGCACGATGTGCACGCTCCTTGCGGTGGCGTATGGCGACCTTTGCCCACATCCGCTCGTACGTTTTGAAAGAAGACTGCCAAGCCGCAATGCGTAGTATGTTGCAGCCATGCACGGAGGAGCGGCGACCAATGATTCCTTTTGAACTTCGCCAGCTGCCTTCCGTCGAATTTTGTTATCGGCGCGTTCGTGCAGGACGACACGACGCGGGGAATCGGGGTACTGAGCCAGCCACTGAGAAACGGAGCGAGAAATGGATACCGATACGATGGAGAATCGCGGTGCATTCCCGGTCGACCGGCCGATCGAAGCGCTGCTGAGAGACCACAACACGGCTCGCAAGCATGCTGAAGTGCTTGCCAACACGCAGGATCCCGCAGTCAGGAAGCTGGCTTCATCGCAACTACTGCAACTCCTGGAAGTGCACTCGCGGCTTGAAGAGACGGTTTTCTATCCGGCCGTGCGCAACGTCGATTCCGCAATGATCGGCCACTTCGAGGAAGAGCACCAGAAGACCGATGAATTGCTGCAATCACTGAAGTCGATGTCAATGGACGACCCGCAGTTCGAACAGATACTGCGCCAGCTCATCTCCATGACCATGCATCATATTCACGAAGAAGAGGACGAGTTTTTCCCCAAGCTCGAACAGGCAAACATGGACATGGCGCCCATTGGCCTGCAGATGCAGGCCTTCGAGGCAAACCTTGTCCATGCACAGGCACAAGCCTCACAGCAGGGCGCACGGCCGTAGTCGGTCGACGGCACCATTACGCTTGGGAAGGGAGGCGACCATGTCCGCATCTGCAGCCTGCACGTCTTGAACACTTCAGTTTCGTAGTGCGGTTTGCAGCGATGCTGGTTGCCGTCGGTTCTCTCGCCATTCTTACCAGGCAAGAGGAATGGGCGGAAGCTTCCGCGATCTGCGTGGCCCCGTCCTGCATTGAGACGGAGCTGCAGAGACTGCTCAGGCGACCGTTACGCCACGCTCTTCAAAGAACGCTCCATATTTGCGATCCACATTCTGGATGTGGTTCACCAGCCAGTTCTTGACGAGGTCAAGCACCTCGTTGCCCAGGTCGGCGCCATCCTCGAACTTCATCAGATGGTCCATCACCGCCGCGCTGAACTTGTCGTGCAAGGCCTTGTGCGCCTTCGCCTCGGGATACTCGTAACGCTCGAACAGTTCCTCCTCGATGATGAAGTGATTCATCGTGTAGTCCATCAGCCCCTGGAGGAATTCCTGTATCGCGGCGCGGTCCGCCTGCGGCTTTTGCAGCTCGCGATGGAGCTTGTCCGTGGTATCGAACAACCAGCGATGCTGGTCATCGATGGTCTTGATGCCAATGGCGTAGTCGTCGGACCAACTCGTTTGCGTCATGTCTTTACTCCCAAATGGATGCTCGTCGCGCTGCCTTCAGCCGTGCCTGCAGGTCTTGGGCTCGTTGGGTAAACGCCGTAGCAACGGATATCTCTGGTTTCTGAATAAAACCGCTTTTGAAATTGCAGACTGGAAATAGTTTATGACAAGATGAGGCGTTTTTGTACTTTTGGTATGTGTCGTACGCATACATACCTTCGTCTTAACTGCCCTGTAAGCGAGCCCGATAATTTAGAGTCGTCCTCATCTGATGCGCATTATTCTTACTTCAATAGCACTGTTTTTCTTCCCTCTGGTTGCGACTGCAACCGAGGATCGCGTTGTCGCCGTAATGTCCAAGGCGACGGGCTTCACTGAAGCAGAGATTCGGCAGCATGGTGAAAAAGGCTGCGAGAGCGGAGTGCAGCTTTACATGACGATTTGCGCGCTGTACCACTATTACGAGAAAGATGTCGAGCTGAATACCACCTATCAGACGCTGGTTAGCAAGCTAAAGCACAAGAGCATCCGGGAGGATCTGCGTACGGCACAACGAGCATGGGTGACGTATCGTGATGCTGAATGCAAATTCAATACTGCGCTGTGGGAGGGGGGAAGTATCCGACCGATGGAGAACGCATTCTGTCTCATGCGTATAACGGAAGAGCGAACGAGGCAGCTGAACGACCATTTGAACTGCGAAGGGGAAGAGTGCCCTGCATTCAATGAGGAATGACCGGACTCGTGGCGAGGAAATGGGCGTTAGACTCGGATGGTCAAGGGCTTCTACTCCCTTTGTGGCCAGCTCTCCTTGGGGCGCCGGACGGAGGGCTTGCAATGAATTTGCTCACTGCAAGCGACCTCAACGATTCATCATTCACTCCAAAGAGATATATGCGTAAACTCCTGGCTGGTTTTCTGTTCGTCGGCGCTGCAGCCTCCCTGTTTTTCCGGGCATGGCTGTTCGGGTTCATCTTGCTGGTCATTGCGCTAGTGCTCATGTCGAGCGGTCAAAGCGGTGCTCACGGAATCGGCAGTTCGGGCGAGTCGTCCGGCATCGACAACGACGGTGACAGCGGTGGTGATGGAGGCGGGGATGGCGGTGGGGATTGATCTGATCATGCGACGCAGGCGTAATCGTCTCGTCCGCGCGAAGGCCGTGACCTGCCCAGTCATGGCTTAAATCCGGATAACGTCGTCACATGATCCCCATCCTTTTCCTTGTCGCTCTTGCTGCGGCAGTCAGCTTTGGATTCGTCAACGCCTACGTGCTGTGGCTTTATCTCGCAGCAAGCGTGATCACATTCTGCGTCTATGCTGCAGACAAATCGGCCGCACGCAATCGCCGGCGGCGGACGCCCGAGAACACGTTGCACATGCTGTCATTGTTGGGTGGCTGGCCGGGCGCGATGGCTGCGCAGCAGACGCTGCGCCATAAGTCGAGCAAACGCTCTTTCCTGATGGTTTTCTGGTTGACCTTGATCGCTAATCTTGCCGTCCTGGGCTTCGTTCTGTCACCGCATGGAGCGTGGCTTTCCGTAGGCCTGAAGGCGTGACGGCCTTGTCCGTCCCCGATACTTACCGTTTCTCTCTGCGCGTCAGATCCTCTCCGGTTCCGTCCTGATCGCTCCACACGGGCATTCTGCGACGCAGATGCCGCAACCCTTGCAGTAGTCGTAATTGATCGCGAAGCGTTTTCCCGGCCCGAGTTTGATCACCGCGTTGTCGGGGCAGACGCCGTAGCAGTTGTCGCACTCGAAGCAATTGCCGCAGGACAGGCAACGCCGCGCTTCGAACTGCGCATTGCTTTCGTCCAATCCGCCGAGCACTTCGTCGAATGTTGATTGGCGGCGGATGATGTCGAGCACTGGTTGCACGGTCTTCGGTGCATCGGCGTAATACCAGGTGTTGAGCTTGTCGTAGGTGGCGACTTCGTGCTTGGGCGTCGGTGCGTAGGTCGTGCCGCGCAGCCAGCCGTCGATGTTGCGTGCCGCCTTTTTCCCATGGCCGATCGCGACGGTGACAGTACGGTCTGCCGGCACCATGTCGCCGCCGGCAAAAATGCCGGGATGCGAGGTCATCATGCCGCGGTCAACCTGCACGACGCCATCCTTCATCGCCAGGTCCGGCACATTGGACAGCAGCGACAGGTCCACGTCCTGCCCGAGCGCGAGTACCAGTGAGTCGGCCTCGATCGTCTCGAACTCGCCGGTCGGCTGCGGGAAGCCGTTGGCATCCAGTGCCATCTTCTCCACGGTGAAGGATGATTCGCCGGCCTCCTTGATGGTGGACAGCCATTTCATCATCACGCCTTCCTGCAGCGCTTCCTCAACTTCGAAGTCGTGCGCCGGCATCTTGTCGCGTGTGCGGCGGTAGACAATGATGGACTCTTCCGCGCCCAGACGTTTGGCGGTGCGAGCGACGTCGATCGCAGTATTGCCGCCGCCATAGACCACCACGCGACGGCCGAGGAGGGGCTTGTCTTCGCCTTCCATGCTGCGCAAGACAGATACCGCATCGAGAATCTTGCCAGCGTCGCCGGCGGGGATATAGGCGCGCTTGGCGACATGTGCGCCGACGGCGAGGAATACGGCGTCGTATCCGCCTTCCTTCATCGTTGCGAGCACATCATCAACCTTGCGATTGAGGCGGATCGTCACACCCATGTCCTGTATGCGCTTGACTTCGGCATCGAGCACGTCGCGCGGCAGGCGGTACTTCGGGATGCCGTAGCGCATCATGCCGCCGGTGTACGGGCCGGCTTCCATGATGGTGACCGCATGGCCGAGCAGGCGTAGGTGCCACGCGGCAGACAGGCCGGACGGGCCGGCGCCGATCACCAGCACATGCTTGCCGGACGATGCGCCCGGTTCGACTTTCCAGCCTTGCCGGACTGCTTCGTCACCGAGGAAGCGCTCGACCGCATGGATGTTGACCGCCTCGTCGAGCTGGCCGCGGTTGCAGGAGGATTCGCACGGGTGGTAGCAGACGCGGCCCATGATGGCGGGCATAGGATTGTTCTTCACCAGCTCGCGCCAGGCGGCTTCGTAGTCGCCGGACTCGGCATGGAACAGCCATGCCTGGATGTTTTCTCCCGCGGGGCAGGCGTTGTTGCAGGGCGGCAGGCGATCGACATACACCGGACGGCTGGTGCGCCAGGAGCCGGTGCGGTTGGCGAGCGAGGAACCGACGTCGAGGGTAATTGCAAACGGCTTGTCCATCTCAGCGGTCCTCCAGCAAACCAAACTTACGGATGTTCTTGTCGGCGATGCCCTGGATGCGGGAGATGGTTTCAAGTGCAGGCTGTTTGCCGAACAGATGCGCAAAGCGCTTCTGCAGCTTCAGGTATTCCTCCACCGGTTCGCGCCGGCGGATCTTGGTGGAGTTCGTGATTTCGCCATGTTCCGCCTCGAACAGCGGGAAGAGGCCCGTTTCGACCGCGAGGCGCGCAAGCTTGATCGTGTCCTGTGACGCCGCGCCCCAGCCGAGCGGGCAGGGCACGAGGATATGGATGTAGCGTGCACCGCGTATCGACATGGCCTTGGTCACCTTCGCCTCCAGGTCGTGCAGGTACGCGACCGACGCGGTGGCAACGTAGGGAATTTCATGTGCCATCGCAATCAGCGGAACGTTCTTTCCCTGCCCAAAGGAGGCGCCCGGTTCTGCGCCGACCGCCATCGTGGTGGCCGTGCGCGCCGCACCCGGTGTGGCGGACGAGCGCTGCACGCCGGTGTTCATGTAGGCCTGGTTGTCGTAGCAGATGTAGAGCACGTCATCGTTGCGCTCGAACATGCCGGACAGGCAGCCAAAACCGATATCGGTGGTACCGCCGTCGCCACCTTGTGCGATCACGCGCACATCCTTGCGGCCTTTGACCTTCATCGCCGCTGCCACGCCGGTCGCGACCGCGGCGGCATTGCCGAACAGGGAATGGATCCACGGGATCTGCCACGAGGTTTCCGGATAAGGGGTGGAGAACACTTCGAGACAGCCGGTGGCATTGGCCGCGATGACCTGGTTGTTCGCGGCGCGCATGGCCGCATCGATGGCATAGCGCGCGCCGAGCGCCTCGCCGCAGCCCTGGCAGGCGCGGTGCCCGGAGTTGAGCGAGTTGGTGCGCGTCATGTTGGCCTGCACCGAGCGCTCATCCGGCGCGAGCAGGCGGTTGCCGACCGTGAAGGTACCGGTCTGGTAAAACTTCACGGGTTGCTTTATGTTTTGCTTTTCCATGATGGCCTCAGCGGATTCTGGCGGCGACGGTGCCGATCTGCCGCAGTACGTTCTCGGCAGTCGGGCCGGAGCGGCGGTGCTGCCTCTCGCGTTCCAGCTCGCGGTGGACGACCTCGTGGTTGAGGTCGAGGAAGGTCAGCGCTTCGAGCGCGTCCTGCTGTGCCTTTTGGAACAGCGTGCGCAAGCTGGACTTGGTGATCGGCCGCCCGCCGAGCCCGGCGATGACGGTGTAGGCGCGGGTCGATGTCCCGGCCAGCGCCATGTGCAAATCGTGGGACACGACGCCGCCGATACCGAGCGACAGCGACTTTTCCAGCACCACGATGCGATCCGCATGCGACAGCGCGTCGTGCAGTTCCTGCGTCGGGAAGGGGCGGAAGGAGCAGATCGAGAGTGCGCCGATCTTGTCGCCCTGATCGCGCATGTCGTCGACCACATCCTTGATCGTGCCGATCACCGAGCCGAGCGCAACGACGATGGTTGTTGCATCTTCCGTGCGATAGGTCTTGATCAGTCCGCCGGAGTCGCGGCCGAACTGCGCCTTGAATTCGGAAGACAGTTGCGGCAACAGTTCCAGTGCCCGCATCTGCTTCTGGTGCGCGAGATAGCGCACTTCCATGAACGCGTCCGGTCCGACCATTGCACCGATCGAGACCGGATCGGACGGATCAAGGATCTGGCGCGGCTCGAAGGTCGGCAGGAAGGCATCCACTTGCTCCTGGCTCGGGATGTCGACACGTTCGTAGGCATGCGTGAGGATGAAGCCGTCCACGCAGACCATCACCGGCATCGACAATTCCTCGGCAAGGCGGAAGGCCTGGATGTGCAGGTCGATCGCTTCCTGGTTGTTTTCCGCATAGATCTGGATCCAGCCGGCATCGCGCATCGACATCGAGTCGGTATGGTCGTTCCAGATATTGATCGGCGCGCCGATCGCACGGTTACCGATGGTCATGACGATCGGCAGACCGAGGCCGGCGGCGTTATAGACTGCTTCCGCCATGAACAGCAGGCCCTGGCTGGCGGTCGCGGTATAAGTGCGAGCCCCGGCAGCGGACGCACCGATGGCGACTGAGAGCGCGGCAAACTCGGATTCGACGTTGATGTATTCGCAATCCTGCAGCTGGCCGGACTTCACGATCTCGCCGAGGCCTTCGACGATGTGCGTCTGCGGCGTGATCGGATAGGCACAGATGACTTCCGGACGGCACAGCGCGATGGCTTCCGCCATCGCATGGGAACCTTCGGTTTGCTTAAGCATGGCTTGCCTCTTTCATTTCATCCAGCACGAAGAGATACGCTTCGCGTGCGGCAGCGATGTTGCCGTCGGCGATCTTCGGGGGGAATTTGTCGCGAATGGCATCGCACACCGAGTCGATTTGCGCGATGCCGCTGATCGCCGCAAAGCCGCCGAGCAGCGCGACATTGGGCAGCGGGCGGCCGACATGTTTCATCGCCAGTTCAGTTGCAGGAACCGTACACAGGCGTTCTGGCCGATAGCCTTTTACGAATTCGCCGATGCCCAGCTCGTCAAAGTTGCGCGTGGAATTGATCAGGATGTAGCCGTCGGAGGCCACGCCGGAAAACAAGTCCACCTGATGCAGCAGCGTCGGGTCCTGGATGATCAGCGCGTCCGGATGCATCACCGGCTCGCGCAGGCGGATTTCCTTGTCGTCGATGCGGCAGAACGCCATCACCGGTGCGCCCATCCGTTCCGAACCGAAACTCGGGAAGGCTTGCGCGTGCTTGTTTTCGAGGAAGGCAGCGACGGACAGCATCTCGGCTGCGGAGACGACACCCTGGCCGCCACGGCCGTGGATCCGAACTTGAAAGAGCATGGGAGGTCCTTTTTCAGTCTTCTGTCTTCGATTTGGGCGCTGCCGTGTCGAAAACCGGTGCCCGGTCCTGCACGCATTCGCCACCATAGTCAGGCCAAATGCGCCGCGCTTTCCTATGCTGCATTGGAGCGGAGTCCGATGACATTGACTCAAGTCAATCAACGCCAATACGGTCTGCGAACGGTTTAATTGCGTTGCAGTGCGGCCGGAAACAGGCCGTTGACGCAAGTCAAGCGCCGCTGTGGTTCGGACCTGCTACTGCCCGACGAGGGGATTATGCTGCGCTGCATTGCCATGGTTGAATTGCCGAACCGGCGTGATGCAGGACAGAGAGTCGCGGCGATTGAGGAGCCGTCGAGGCGATTTTGGTGAGGCGATTTTAAAAGCAGGATTTCAATTTCAGAAAGGAAGCGCGATGGATACCGGACCGGATTACGAACTGCTCAAGGATGCTTACGCGATCATCGATGGCATTCCGGAAGCGGCAATTGAACTCGACAGGCTTGTGACCGCGCGCGGTGAGGCGCTCGACCGGGATACCGTTTGTTCACCCGCGGCATGGCTGGCGCAGCATCCGGCATTCAGGGCGCGCGGCCTCGGCGTGGCGGACGACGACAGCCAGCTCACGTTGAACGGCCAGCGCGTCGGGGCCGACTCTGTCGCGGAGGTGATGGCGCGCGTGTTCGCCTTGCGCCAGGTCGATGCGGAACGCCTGTTTGCGGATCGCCGTACCTATACGCTGGGAGATGATTCCGGACTGAGCGACAAGCGCCTGTGGTTGCATGAGATGCGCGACTTCCTGCGCGAACACGAGCAGCTTTCCGATGACTTCGAAGAGCGCCTGGAAACGCGCGGACCGTTCGCCGAGCCGCCGAACCCTGCCGAGATCCGGGCGATCTGAGCGACGCGGCGTGCCGGCAAGCTCCGCAGGCGGCACCGGCCTAGGCTGTGTTTGACAAGCTACTGCGCGGCCCGGATTGATGTCTGCGGTGCTCGGCGTACCAGTCGTACGCGTGTGCTCCTCGACACCACTCCAAACCGCTCGCTACGCTTGTCAAACACAGCCTAGCCTTGCAGGCAAGGAGTAGAACTTTCGACAATGCATGGCTGTCACATTGACATGGTTTGGCTGCGGTTTTGCCGAGCGTTGCAGCAGGCAAGCTCAGATAAGCCGAAACCTGGTCAAAGCGGGCGCAGGTCTGTCTTCGATTGAAATTTGCGCTGATCCCTATGGCGCAGATCCGGCCAGAAGAACGCGTACAGGCGATCGGGCTGGAAGGAAAGGTGATCGTCATGGATATCGAAAAGAATGTCGGCGGTATGGACAAGGCTGTTCGCATTGTGGTGGGCGTGGTCATGGTCGCGGTCGCCATGTTCGCGGAGCTGACGACGGGATGGCGCATTGTCGCCTGGGTGGTGGCAGCCGTTTCCTTCCTGACGGCCGTATCCGGTTTCTGCCCGCTTAACAAACTCCTCGGCATCAATACCTGTCGCCACAGACTGTGACGATCCTGCGGGGCGCCGCAGCCTGTCGCGACATGTAAGCCCGCTTTTTGCGCGAGTGCCGCATCCAGGCACCGTTCATCTCGATCTGCCCATCATTGCGGGAAATCCTGGTCCGACCGCACAAGTAGCTCTGCTCCGCGAACTAAATTGGTATAAATCTTCTCTAGCGAAGTACGGTTTTAACAAGCCTTAACAAGGCCGTTACGACGCTCAAGGAGGATGCGGTGGGCCATCTAACCCAACATTGAGAGGAAGAATCATGGCACACCAACAGTACCAATCCTGCATCGAAGCCTGCTACGACTGCGCCGCGAGTTGCGATCACTGCGCAACGTCCTGCCTGCAGGAACAGGATGTAAAGGCAATGGCACGCTGCATTGCACTGGACATGGATTGCGCGCAGATTTGCCGCATGGCCGCGGCCTACATGGCGCGCGGAAGCGAATTTGCGACCGCGATCTGCCAGATGTGCGCCGATGTATGCGATGCCTGCGGCGATGAATGCGCTAAACACCAGATGAACCATTGCCAGGAGTGCGCACAGGCATGCCGCCGCTGTGCCGATGAATGCCGCCGGATGGCGGGGATGGGGCAGGGAGTTCAAGGCACCACTGGCGCGGGAGCTACTGCACACTGATGCCAATTGCGCCGGGCCATGCGGAAACTGCTCCGGCGCTGTTCCGAACTTTGCTTACGGTATGCAGTGCCGTCAAACACGCGGCCTGCGCAAGGGCGCAACGAGAAAAGAGGTGTAGATAGAGCGTTATGCTGTTGCGCTATTTCTCGCCGTGCATGTGCCGGCCGATTGCTGTATCCGATTGCAGGATATGCGGCACCATCGCGCGGCGCAGAAATTCATAGACCTCGGCCACGACATCGCCGCGACCGTCCATGAAGCGCCGGTGCAGGGTATTGACCTTTTCCATCAAGGCCTTGTGCTCGAGTCTATGTTGCTCGAGATGCGGGAACTGGACGGCTTCCATCAGCGCTTCTTCCCGTTCGAAATGCCCTCCCGTGTGTTCAATCAGTTCAACCAGCACGGCACCGACGATGGAGTGCTCCGGTTCTTCCCCGGCCATTTCCTCCTGAAGGCGCTTGGCAATACCGAAAAGATCCTGGTGATCGGCATCGATGTCCTCATGCCCGATCGCAAGTGCCTCCGACCAGGAGAAAAAATGCAAATCGAATTGCTGCGTCATCGGTAAGCCAGACATCGGAAAATCTCCACTGCGGAACGGGTACTGCAATGGGTTGGATTTAACCATGGAAACAGTTTTGCGCTGGATGAGAGATTTGGATACGTTGATTGGGGTCAAGACAGAACGATGGAAAAAGGAGACGGCGCAAAAGAGACGCCAAGCCGAATGAAGCTTTCGAGGAAATGACGCGGCCAGTGCTCGGCGTAACAACGCACCAAATGAGCGAAGACGTGCGATTGATTGCGGCCGGCAAGGTGTGGCTGGCGAGGTGCGGCCGGCGAGGCGCGGCCGCTGTGGTGTGCGTTGTCGCCACAAGATACCCAAAGTGGGAAATTCAGCGCCGTTGGATATCTGCGGAACTTGTCAAAAAATCACGCGGCGCCGACATGGTACGTACAGGCACCGCATGGTGTGGCGCGTTGCCAGCCTTATTGACCGGAGCTAGTCTCCGTCGTGGGTGCGCCGGTGCCAAGCTTGACGCTCCCGTCCGGTTGCGGCACTTCGATCGGCTTGACGACCACCGGTGCAACGCCGGCTTCTTTCATGTCGAGTTTTTCTGCAACCTTCGGCGAGACGTCAACGATCCGCCCATCGACATACGGACCTCGGTCGCGGATCTCGACGACCTCACTTTTGCCGTTCTCCAGGTTGGTTACCTCTGCTTTCGTCCCAAGGGGCAGCGTTCGGCTTGCGGCGATATTGGCGTCGGGATTCATCGGTGTGCCATCCGCCATGGTTTTCCCGTGGAATTGCTTGCCGTAGAAAGACGCCTTTCCGGTGCGCGCTGCGCCGCTGCGGTCAAGCGAAGGCTTTTTTGATGACTGGCTGGCCGAACCGGATGACGCCGGTTTGGCCGGTTCATGCGCCCAGGCAGATGTGCCGAGACAGCAGGAGAGGGCAAGAACGGCTGCAGTACGCTTGCTTATTGATGTTTTCTTTGTCGAACTCATGCGGATCTCCTTCGGAGGAATCAGATCAGGATGATTTTCGTCGCCCGTACGCAATGCTCGTACGCGCGATTTCTTCTACGATGGCCGCTCACCGCCGAAGTTTTCGGGAAAGTGTGACTGATTGTTTCTTCTTCCCCGTCGTCAAGATCGCAAGTCGCTGGTCAATGCGAAGGAGCACCCTGCGGCATGAGCAGGTCGGCGCGAGGAAAGTCCCATTGCGGCACGGCGCGCGGGCATTCGCGGTCGCTGAATTCTGCAAAGTTGATCGTAGTGAAATTTTTCCGCAACGTGGAGCGGAAGCGAAGATCGGATGCATCGTCAGCGGTCACCATCGGTGCGCGTGCAAAGCGCATCCACGCAGCGAAATGGCAGTTCTCGTCCTTCAGTCGCCGCAGCGACGCCAGGCTGCCTTGCTCCGCCAGGACGAATGCAATTGCGGGCGTCGCGGCGTCCGGTGGCACGTGTTCGGCCAGCGTGGCCGGGCATCCGGCGGCCGGCACCACGTCCGGCGCGAGGCTCAACACACCGCGCCGCAGCCGGTAGGTTCCAGCACCTTCATTGCTCTCGACGGAGACGAACGACCAGCACAAGGGATTGGTCGGGAACGAGGTCATTGCCGAGTCGAGCATGCGGCTGTCCGGATCGAGCCTGTGCAAGGCGTCGGCGACGACATTGGTGCCGTGGCGCGATGCCGCGGCCTGCACGCCGACAAAGCCGAGGCTCAGCACGAACGCGACGATCAAGCCACGCCTGCCGGATGCGCCAGCCTTGTGCTGGATCACGCCCATCAGGACCGCGGCCGCAACCAGTACCGCCAGCGAGCCGGGCGCAAGAAAACCCTTGAACGTGAAGAAGACCTGGGCGAGGACGAGCGCCGCGAGCAGCACCGTTCTCAATATGACGTTCGGCACCATCATTGCCAGCGGCACACCGAGCAGCATCCAGAACATCGGCTCGATGATGAAGACCATGTCGCCATACAGCCAGCGTGAGTCGAATGGATGGAAGGGATGGATGCCGTAGGAATTCAGGTAATCCATCGCCATGTGCAGCGTGAAACCGATGAATCCCGCGAGGAAAAAACCGAAGCGCGCGCTGGTGCTTTCCTTCAGCAGCCTGCGCGCGGCCGGCCACAAGACCCAGAGCAGCGCCCACAGGAAGAGCGCTTGCGGAATTGCATAGAGAAGTGTGTGCGTATGTCCGCGATGGTGAAGCAGATAGCCGAGTGGTGCCGGGAGCAGTGGTGTGAGGACAAGGTCAAGATCCGGAAAACTGCTTGCAGCCCAGCACGTAACGAGCAGCAGGCGATGGCGGGTCTTCTGGCGATCGCTGTCGGGTTCCTGCCGCAGGCTGCGATGCACGAGTTCGCCGACTGCGAGGCCGGCTACCGAGTGAGTAAGGTTATCCATGGCGCGATCTTACCTTGGTTCAGATGGTGTCGCCGCGCAGCACCATGCGTAAAGGCTACGCTGAACAAGTCCCGCAATGGCGCGTGGCGCGCGCCTGAATTCGGGATGGGGCGCAAGGCGCAGACCACAGCCATGGTGTGACCATGGCGAGGATGTGCAACGCTGCGGACCGCCCGAAGTCGGGATGCGCGGCGCGCGTGAACTTGTTCAGCGTAGCCTTTACGCTCGCTCAGGGCAGGAGCGGCAGACCATGCTTGCGCTTCATTCCGATGGTCCGCGCGACCTGGGTGATGACGGACAGGCGGTAGGCGGTGGAGGGATGCAGCGCCGTATGACTGTTCGGAGCCTCGGCCGAGTGCTCTGTCGCGAGGCGTTTCCAGAAGGCGGATACGTCGGCGATGTCGTATCCGGCGCGCACGAGCAGGTACAAGGCAATCTTGTCGGCAGTGGCGTCGAGCACCGGCGTGAACGGCGTGATGTCCGCAGCGAGCGGCGGCGGCGTGCTGGCGGCATCCAGCGTGCGCAGGTCGTCGATGACCGCGCCCATGTCCGCGCGCGGCGATGTCGTCAGCACGTTGTGTGCGATTTCCCGTGCCAGCGCATAAGCCAGTTCTTCGTCGCTGCGGGCGAACGCAAGCATGCCGCGCGTGATCATCAGCCGGTGGCCGTCGGCATAGCTGCTGACGCTGTCGGTATTGCCAAGGTCGACGACCATCGCGCAGGCCGGTGTCAATGGCACGTCCAGCACGAGCCGCTCGTCGTTGCGCAGCACGGTGAGTTTCAGTTGCGTGCTTCCCTGGACCTCGGAAGCAATCAGTGCGGCCGCGTTGCGCTCCGCATCCTGGCCTTCCGGCAATGGTTCGATCCCGGCCACCAGCAGGATATCGCCCGGCTGCAGGCCTGCCTGGGCGGCGCCGCTTCCGGGCAGCACGCTCATCACTTTCAGGCGATCGTCCAGGCCCAGCACTTCCTCGGCGGCGTCGACGAAGTCATCCGAATAGGAGTATTTGGTCTTCGCCGTGAAGCCGAGCAGGTTGCGGGCATGTGCGGGACAGAGCTCGGTGTTCTTCACCAGCAGCGGCGCGGCGACACGATAGAGCCGGTCTTGCTGCGCAACCCATGCACGCAGCGTGGCCGCCTTGTCGATCGGCGGCAGCGAGGGCGGTGTCTCCACCGGAATTTCTGTCTGCTCCGGCGGCGCCGGCGGGATGGTGTCAGGAGAGGCGGCTTGTGGGACGGTTTCGGGGGCGGCAGAGGCAGCCTCTCCGGCACGCACGGCGGGTGCCGGAGCGGTGACGGAAGAAGGTGGCGCGGCGCACGCGCCCAGCATCAAGGCTCCAGTCGCAATGACAAGGCGGGCAGCCAGCGCGCGGAGGGGACAGGAGCGATGTTTGGTCGTCAAAGACTTCATTCTTTTGTTCTTCTATTCTTTTGGCCGGCGGTTTTTCTCGACGATGGCAAGCAGGATCAGTCCATACGCAACCAGCCTGACCATGTAAAAGAGGGGCTCGTCCTCGCTGGGCGAATGGCTCGTCGCAAGCGCGACGCGATTGGCCGCTTCCAGCCCGAATGAAACGGCGAAGTAAAGGAAGAAGCGGTCCCGCGTGGTCCTCCAGAAACTGATGAAAAACAGCGCGGCCGTAGCCGAGGCCATGGCGATGGCGCCGGCGAGGAGCAGGTTGACGTTCATTCTCCTTCCTCCAGAATCAGCCCGTACAGCAGCGGGAGCAAGGCGGCCAGTGCAGCCACGAGGCGCCATGTCGCGAGATCGGCTTCGGTAAAGATCAGCCTGTCGAAGACCAGCAGCAGGTTGTTGAGAAACATCCCGGAAAAGCAGAGCCCGCTCCAGAGCAGCAGGCGGTGCCTTTGTCTGAAGTAGCTGCGCAGGAGCAGCCCGGCGCACGCGAAAGCGGTGAGTGCACAAAGAATGTAGACGATGGCAGCCATGTCAGGTGTCCTTTCGCCAGATGAAGGCGTCAGCAAAAAGCTGCGCTTTCTTGTTCGCCTTGGAGTGGATGAGATTGGTGACGCCGATCAGGTCCCTGGAGTAGGCTTCCGCGACGCGGGCGATCATCTGTGCGAGGTCCGCGGTTGGAGGCTGATAGCGGTAGAGCAATAACTCCGGGTCGGCAATGGTGACGACGCCGCCTGCGTGCAATTCAGCGAGCAGCGCCTGCGCCGCCTTGTCGCCAAGATAGAGCTGTCGTGCGAGCTGTTTGTAGTCCCATGGGTGGGATGGGTCGCGCCGCAGCAGGAGTATTGCCTCCAGGTACGGCACGGAGGGGATGGCCAGCAGGATGAAGCGCGACACATCGTCGGGGATGGGGACCCGATCCATAGTTCCTCTCAAGTTTGTGAATTTTCCCCGGGACGTCGCGGGCGTGGGCACGTCCGAGGATATGAAAACAGCACAGCAGGTACGGGGTAAGACTGAAGTGAATATGCCGCTGTCGACGCCGGCTTATTGTCCACGCGCATCGCAAGACACAAGCAACGGTTGACGGGCTGATAGACTTTCTTCGCTCAAATATATTTGGCCGAATATAACTTCGCCCAAATCAAATGGCAAGCCGGGTGTTGCGTGCCTGACATCGTCTTGCGGGAATGGCATCTATCTAAATTGCAATTCGTTACAAAGCTCGAAAGTATGCCCTCGGATACTTAATCTCACCTTAATCTTCGGCTCCTAGTCTTCTCCCATTGCAACAACGTTGGGAGGTCTGAATGGCTATGCCACCCGCAGTACTTTGTCACAGCTTTCCGTCTGCTACGGCAGGTGCGGAGGTGCATGACGCTTCCGACGATCCTGCATACCGCATGGAGTGGGTCGGGCCTGGGCACCCGGAGCGCGCGTCGCTGCAACAGTTCATCGCCGACACTTTCTTCAAGATGTACGGTGCGCAGGTCAGCCATTTTTCCCGCACGCTCGTCGGCTGCAAGGACAGTTCCGGCCAATGGGTGGCTGCGCTCGGCTTTTCACTGGCGCGCGACGGCAGTACCTTCCTTGAGCAGTACCTCGACGGACCGCTCGAGTGCGAGATTGCCGGCCGCACCAATACGCCTGTCAGCCGCCACCACATCGTCGAAGTCGGCAATCTCGCGGCGACGCACGCCGGCGCCGCACGCGAACTGATCATCTGCATGACGTGGTACCTGCACCAGCAGGGCATGGTATGGGTTGCCTTTACTGCAACACGCGCACTGCTCAATTCATTCATCCGGCTGCGCCTCAAGCCGACCGCGCTCGCAGCGGCCGATCCCGCCCGGCTGCCCGACCACGGCGAAAGCTGGGGCAGCTATTACGACACCAAACCCCAGGTCATGTTTGGAGATATCCGCGCAGGCTATGCACAACTATCAAGATAACTTTCCCGATTCAGCCTCCATCACAGCCGGCGCCGGCGCGTCATGGAGCCGAGCGACGCTCGACCAGCGCGTGCGTCATCTGTGCGAAGCGTTGAAATCGCGCCGCCAGCCGGGCGCACCGGTTGCAATCCTTGCGGACAATTCACCGGAGTGGATTGCCGCCGATCTCGCCACACAGGCATTGGGCATCACGCTCGTTCCGCTGCCGTCGTTCTTCACGCCGGCACAGTGGATGCATGCGATCGGGGCAAGCGGCGTACAGGCCCTGTTCTGCATGCAGGCGAGCCACGGCGCCGCCCTGGGATTCACGGAAGCCGTTCCATGCGACGGCAGCCTCCTGCTGCGCGAGCTGCCGCAGGAAATAATGCACCAAAGAGCGCAGGAGAAGTCCCGTCCCGACCTGGCGAATGTGCAGAAGGTCACCTTCACATCCGGCACCACGTCCGAGCCAAAAGGCGTATGCCTGAGCAGCGAGCAGCAGTGGGATGTCGCGCATGCCTTGCACGCGCGCCTGGACAGTCTGGGAATCAAGCGGCATCTCTGCCTGCTGCCTTTGCCGGTCCTGCTTGAGAATATTGCAGGCGTCTACACGGCCCTGCTGTCTGGCGCGACGACGATTTGCCCGCCGCTGTCGGAGACCGGCCTAAGCGGAGCCGCGCAATTCGATCCGCATGCATGCCTCGACGCGATCCGGCGTTACGAAGCCGAGAGCGTCATCCTGCTGCCACAGATGCTACAGGCGCTGGTCGCAGTCGCTGCGACGAATGACGAGCGCATCCGCACCCTGAAGTTCGTGGCGGTGGGCGGCGCGAAGACACCGGCGGCACTGATCAGGACCGCGCGCGACAAGGGTTTTCCGGTCTATGAAGGCTACGGCCTGTCGGAGTGCGGCTCGGTCGTCTCGCTCAACATTCCCGGCGCGGATCGCCCGGGCAGTGCCGGCATCCCCTTGCCGAATCGCCTGGTGCGGATTGCTGCCGACGGTGAAATCGAAGTCGGCGGAAAGGGCATCGCGCACTACCTCGGCGAAACGCGCCGGCAGCGCGACTGGCTGCCGACGGGGGATATCGGCCATCTCGACGCGGCTGGATTCCTGAACATCAGCGGACGCAAGAAAAACATCCTGATCACGGCTTTCGGCCGCAACGTCTCGCCCGAATGGCCGGAAGCCGCGCTGATCGGCACTGGCCTGGTGGCACAAGCGGTGGTTTTCGGCGATGCGCGCCCGTATCTGGTCGCGGCGATCGTCCCCATGTCAGCACAGGTGCCGCCTGCGGCATTGCAGGCGGTAATTGATCAGGTCAATGCCCACCTGCCTGACTACGCACAGGTCCGGCGCTGGATCGCGGTCGAGCCGTTCACTCCGGCCAACGGACTTGTCACTGCAAACGGCCGCCCCCGGCGCGACGCAATCTGGCAGCGCCACCAGCAACAAATCGAATCCCTGTACGACAACTGTGGAGAATGAAATGAGTTTTTTCCAGCAACTGCAACAACGTACCGAAGACAGCCGGCAAGAGCTCTTCAGTGTGCCGGTCATACGCGATGCGCTTCGCGGCGACATCGTGACCGGACAATACATCGCCTTTCTCGGACAGGCCTACCACCATGTAAAGCACACCGTCTCCTTGCTGATGGCCTGCGGCAGCCGGCTCACCGGCCGGCATGAATGGCTGCGCAAGGCAATCGCCGAATACATCGAGGAAGAGATCGGCCATGAGGAGTGGATCCTGTCCGACATCGAGGCCTGCGGCGGCGATGCCGACATGGTGCGCGCATCGCGTCCGCATGCCGCGACCGAGCTGATGGTCGCGTACGCCTATCATCAGATCGACCGCGGCAATCCGATCGGATTTTTCGGCATGGTGCACGTGCTCGAAGGCACAAGCACGGCGCTGGCGACCAATGCCGCCGGGACGATCCAGGGTGCACTCGGCCTGCCTGCCAATGCGTTCAGCTACCTGACGTCGCACGGATCGCTGGACCTTGAGCATGTGCGCTTCTTCGAGGGATTGATGAACCAGCTGACCGACGTCGACGACAAGGAAACGGTGATCCATTGCGCACGGATGTTCTACCGGCTGTATGGAGACATTTTCCGCAGCTTGCCAGCCAAGGAAAAGTTCTTTGAGACGGAGGCCTGAGATGTCGGTCAGTTTTGCAGATGCGCCGCTGCGCGCCGTGCTGACGGGCGCCAGCGGCGGCATAGGAAAGGCCATCGCGCGGGAGCTTGCGCCGCATGCGGAGTGGCTGGTCCTAGTCGGGCGGAACGTTGCTGTGCTTGAGACATTGAAGAAGGAGCTTGGGGCGCACGTGCACATCGTGGCCGGCGACGTCACCGAACAGCCAACGCTGCTTGCAATCGAGGACAAGGCGCACCAGCTCGGGGGCATGAACCTGCTTGTTAACAATGCCGGTGCCAGCGATTTCCACGCCTTCGACACCCAGGATGTGGACGCGATCCGCAGACTGCTGGACACCAACCTCCTGGCACCGATGCTGCTGACACGGCAGTTGCTGCCCCTGGTCCGGCGCGCGCCTGCGGCACAAATCGTCAACATCGGCTCGATCTTCGGCTATGTCGGTTATCCCGGCTTTGCCGCGTACTGCGCGAGCAAGTCCGGGCTGCGCGGCTTCACCCAAGCGCTGCGCCGCGAACTGTCCGACACGTCGATCAACGTGCGCCATTTCGCACCGCGGGCGACGTCAACGGCGATCAACAGCGCGCCTGTCGAGGCGATGAACCGCGAGCTGAAGAATGCGCAGGACACGCCGGAGCACGTTGCACGGCAGTTCCTGCAGTTCCTGCGCGGGACGGCATGGGAAACGAAGCTCGGGGCGAAGGAATCCTTCTTCGTGCTCATCAACCACCTGTTGCCGAAGATGCCGGACAAGGCGATCTTTTCCCAGCTGCCGGTCATCCGCAAGCACCTGCCCAGGTAAACAAAATAAAACGAATTCGATCAAAGTGAGGTTCATATGAATGCAATGAAAAAACTGTTTGTCGCGATGCTCGCGGCAGCATTGCTGGCCGTGAATCCGGCGCTGGCTTCGGTGGACGACGACGTCGCCAAGCTGCAGCACGAGTGGGAGCGCGTGAAATACCAGATGCCGGCCGCAGAGCAGGAGAAGGAATTCGGCCGCCTTGTCGGCGAGGCGGCGAAGGCCATTGAGCGCAATCCCAACCGAGCAGAAGTGCTGATCTGGCACGGCATCATCGAAGCCAGCCAGGCCGGCGCGAAGGGCGGTCTTGGTGCGCTGTCGCTGGTAAAGGATGCAAAGAAATCCTTCGAGCGCGCGCTCGAGATCAATCCCGACGCGCTGGCCGGCTCCGCCTATACCAGCCTCGGTTCGCTGTACTACCAGGTGCCGGGCTGGCCGCTCGGTTTCGGCGATGACAAAAAGGCATTCGAACTGCTGAAGAAAGGTCTGGCAGTCAATCCGGACGGCATTGATCCCAACTACTTCTATGGTGATTTCCTGTTCCGCTCGGGCGACCTCGACAACGCAGAGAAGGTCCTGCGCAAAGCGCTTGCCGCGCCGGCAAGACCGGGGCGCAAGCTGGCCGACGAAGGCCGCCGCAAGGAAATCAACGCGCTTCTTGAAAAGATCGCAGCCAAGCGCCGATAATGCGCACAAGCGCCCATTACGCGCATACCAGGGAAACGGCACAGAAAATTGCGAATACTTCTTGTAGAAGATGACCAGCTGCTGGCCTCCGGCTTGCTGGTGGCGCTGCAGCGGGCGCATTACATTGTCGAGCATGTGCAGGACGGCCCGTCGGCCGTCCGCGCAATGACTGACAATCCCTTCGGCCTCGTGATCCTTGACCTCGGCCTTCCGAAGATGGATGGCACCGAGGTGCTCAAGGCGGTGCGTGCCGGCGGCAATTCCGTTCCCGTCCTCATCCTGTCGGCGCGTGATGCGACGCGGGACCGCATCCTCGGCCTCGACCTTGGCGCCGACGATTATCTTGTCAAACCCTTCGAACTCGACGAACTGCTGGCGCGTATCCGCGTGCTGGAACGGCGACGCAGCGGGCTGCCGGTCAACCAGCTGCAGCTTGGCGGACTGGTGCTCGACCTGGCCAATTTTTCTGTCCTGTGGAAAGGCGAACCAGTGGAGCTGCAGCGACGCGAGTTCATGCTGCTCAAGCGCCTGATCGAAAACCCACAGCAGATTTTCAGCCGTGCCCAGCTGGAGGAATCACTGTATGGCTGGGGCGAAGGGGTGGAAAGCAATGCGATCGACGTGCATGTGCACCACATCAGGAAAAAGATCTCTGCCTCGGTAATCCGCACGATACGCGGTGTCGGTTATCGCATCGGGCAGGTGGATGCATGAACACGCGCCGCTATTCGATCCGGCGACGGCTGGTCACCGGCACGCTCGCCTGCATGGTTCTCATCCTTGGTGCTATCGGCGTTGCGGTCAACGATGTGGCGCGGCACGAGTCGGAAGAAATTTTCAGTGCCAGGCTTGCGACGTCGGCCCGCGTGCTTGAGGCACTCGTTGCACGCCAGGTCGAGTTGGCAAGCATCACGCAGCCCATCATCATCAGCCTGCCGAAGGAACTGGAATACGCCGAAGGCGACGAGCCGGAAGACTACGGCCATCCTTATGAAACGAAGATCGCTTTCCAGATATGGGATGACGAAGGCCGTTTGCTCGTGAAGTCCGCGCTGGCGCCGGAAACGGCGCTCGGCCCGCTTCAGGCAGGATTCAGCAGCAATACGATCGGACCGGATGTGTGGGAAGTGTTTACGCTGCGATCCGGCAACGTCTGGGTGCTGGCGGCCGAGAAGGAAGAGGTCCGCCACGAACTGGCAAGCGAATTGGGCGCCTCGATCCTGCTCCCGCTGGCAGCCGGCGGCTTGCTGATGCTACTTGCCGTCAATTTCGTGCTGTCCTTCAATACCCGGTCGCTGCGCGAACTTGCCGATCGCATTGCCAAACGCGAGCCGGAGTCGCTGGCAAAGATCGAGCTGACGGACACGCCGGCAGAACTTGCTCCGATCGTTCATGAGCTTAACAACTTGCTCGACCGGGTAAAGGCGGCTTTCGAGCGCGAGAAGCGATTCATCGATGCTGCCGCGCACGAGATCCGCACACCGATTGCCGGACTGCAGGTGCATATCGAGAATGCGAACCGCGCGCAGACCGCGGAGGAACGCAAGAAATCCCTTGAGGATGCGCTGGTCGGACTGCGCCGCACCACGAAGCTGGCGGAACAATTGCTCGCTTTCAGCCGTATCACGGCCAGCGTGGACGATGAAGCGTTCCGTCCGGTATCGCTCAACGAAGTATGTTGCGACGTCATTACCGCGCAGGAACCGTTGCTCGCACGGCGCGGGCAGAGCATCGGGTTGGATGCATCGGAGGAATATACGGTGCAGGGCGCCCCGTATAAGCTGCAGCGCCTGGTGCAAAACCTGGTCGACAACGCTTCACGGTATGGCACGCCGCACGGCGAAATCCAGGTGGAGATTGCCAGGGAAGCGGACGGGGTCATGCTGCGCGTCTGTAACGACGGCGATCCGGTGCCGGAAGAGGAAATGGAAAAGATCTTTACGCCGTATTACCGCATTCCGCGCAAGGAATCCGCAGATGGGGACCCCAGTGGCTCGGGCCTTGGCCTTGCTATCGTCAAGGAAATCGCCGAACAGCACAAGGCAAAGGTCAGCGTGCAGCGAAAGAAGGACGGGCAGGGTACGGTCGTTTCGGTGTTCTTTCCCGGGGCTGGCGTGAAGAAGGGCGCGTAGACCGCGTTCCGCCGGTCTTCAGTGACCATATGCAAGAAGCAAGGGCGCCTCGAAAGCGCCCCTGTCCCTTTTCACCGACCTGCAGGCGGTGACGAGGCTTGTGCGGAGGGTGGTGTGAGACGCTTAATGCGCCGTCAACACCGGTATCGTCATGGTCTGTAGCACGGTCCGGGTCGGTCCGCCCAGCAAGACTTCGCGGAAGCGTGAATGGCCATAGCAGCCCATCACCAGCAGGTCGGCGTTCTGGTTTGCCGCCAGTGACAGCAGTGCATTGCCGATGTCAATGTCAGTGCTTTGCTCGAGCACATTCACCTTGATGTTGTGGCGTGCCAGATAGAGCGCGATATCTGCCCCCGGCTGTTCGCCATGCGCGCCGGCTTCCGAGCGTGCATTGAAGACGACAACATCCACGTTCTTCGCGCGGCGCAACAGCGGGATTGCGCTGTGCACTGCTTTCGTCGCTTCCATGCTGCCATCCCAGGCAATCATCACGCGCTCGCCGGCGCTCGCGAATGTGCCGGTGTAAGGCACGATCAGCACCGGGCTGCCGCCGTTCATCGCCACATACTCGGGCAGGTCGGCGTAGGTCGACGGAGCATTACCGTCCGGATCATACTGTCCTACGATCACCAGATCGCTATAGCGCGCCTGCAGGCTCAGACCGCCGGCCGCTTCATCGTCGGTCATGCGCTTCTCAAACGAACTGACGCCGACACGGCGCGCAATGGTTTCGAACGGCGTGAGCTGGCGCTCGGTGCGCTGGCGGATCGTGTCAAGGAACGGCGCGATGCCGGCGGTGCCGGCATCGGCGGACATGGTTTCGAACAGGAACCGGGAGACGCCGGTCATGGCCGAGCCGATCAGGTGTGCGTCTTCGGCCTTGGCGAGACGGGCGGCGAGTTCGATGCGGGCTTCGGCATTGGCGGCGTCGTCAACGTATACCACGATGGTCTTGTAAGTCATGGATGCTCCTTTTCTTATCGTAATCAGGCCTGACCATCTTAACTTAGTACGGCGCTGCTTTCGAGCCCCATGAGCGCCGCCTTCCGCCCCCTGTGCGACGGTCTCCGGCCGACTGCTCCGGGCAGTGCGGAAAGTGCCGGTGACCCGCATGCGGATCAAGTTATTTGAACGCGGTTAAGCAAAAGCAGCAGCGCGTGGAGTAACCTAGCCGTGATCGTTCTGCCCCGTATGCAACCCTTGGCGCGTTGCTTCCAGTGCGCCTGAAACTTCATGGAGCCTGACATGGCAAACAGCCCCGCATCCTATGTCCGCTGGTTTTCCGAATTGGGTATTGCCGACGTGCCCCTGGTGGGCGGAAAGAATGCTTCCCTGGGCGAGATGTACCGGGAGCTGACGCCGAAAGGGGTGAAGGTGCCGAACGGTTTCGCGGTCACGGCCGAAGCCTACCGCTATGTGCTGGACAAGGCAGGCGGCTGGGGCCGGCTGCGCGAGGCGTTGGACGGGCTGGACGTCAATGACGTGGACGACCTTGCGCGGCGGGCACGCCGGGCGCGGGAAATCATCTATGCCGCGCCGCTGCCGGACGACCTGGTATCCGAGATACTCGAGGCCTACGCGGCGCTGCGGCAGGAGTACGGTCCGGAGCTCACCGTGGCCGTGCGCAGTTCGGCAACGGCAGAGGACCTTCCCACCGCCAGCTTTGCCGGGCAGCACGAAACCTTCCTCAACATTTCCGGCGAGGCAAAGCTGCTGGATTCGGTCAAGCACTGCTTTGCCAGCCTGTTCAAAGACCGTGCCATTCGTTACCGCGTGGATAACGGCTTCGATCATCTCAAGGTACTGCTCTCTGTCGGCATCATGAAGATGGTGCGCGCCGACCTGTCCGCGAGCGGCGTGATCTTTTCGCTTGATACCGAGACCGGTTTTCGCGATACGGTTTTCATCACCGGCGCCTACGGACTTGGGGAGAACGTGGTGCAAGGCACCGTCGATCCGGATGAATTCTATGTCTTCAAGACGACCTTCAAGGCGGGCAAGCAATCGGTGCTGCGCAGAACGCTCGGCGCCAAGAAGATCCGCATGGTCTATGCGAGTGCCGCCGGACGGGAGACCACGCGCAATGTGCCGACGCCCAAGGATTTGCAGCGGCGCTTCTGTATCGAAGATGATGAAGTGCTGCAACTTGCACAGGCGGCCATGATCATCGAGGAGCACTACAGCGAAAAGGCCGGGCATCCGGTTCCGATGGACATGGAGTGGGCCAAGGACGGTCTCGACGGGAAGCTGTACATCGTGCAGGCGCGCCCGGAGACGGTCGCCTCCCGGAAGGAATCCGGCATGCTGGAGGAGTATGTGCTGGAAGGGAAGGGCAAGGTGCTGGCGCGCGGCCGTGCCGTCGGCGGCAAGGTGCGTACCGGCGTGGCGCGCGTCGTCACCGATGTGTCCCAACTGAACCAGTTCCGTCCGGGAGAAGTGCTGGTTGCCGATACCACCACGCCCGACTGGGGCACCGTCATGAAGACCGCGGCGGCGCTGGTGACCAACCGTGGCGGGCGCACCTGTCACGCGGCAATCGTCGCGCGGGAAATCGGCATGCCGGCCGTCGTCGGTTGCGATACGGCGACGGAAAGCATCAAGACCGGCGATGTTGTGACGATTTCCTGCGCGGAGGGCGACACCGGGCGGGTGTACGAGGGAACGATTCCGTTCAAGACCATCCGCACCGACCTGTCCACACTGCCGCGTCCGCAGACGCACCTGATGGTCAACCTGGGCAATCCCGATGTTGCCTTCAAGACGAGCTTCCTGCCGGCGGATGGCGTCGGACTGGCGCGCATGGAGTTCATTGTTGCCGAGCACATCAAGGTGCATCCGATGGCGCTGGTGCACCCGGAGCGCATCGACGACGACAAGGTGCGCGAAGAAATTGCGCGCCTGACGCGCGGCTTCGCGCGGCCGGGGGATTTCTTCGTGCGGCAGCTGTCGGAAGGCGTGGCCACCATCGCCGCCGCCTTCTATCCGCGGCCGGTCATCGTGCGTATGTCGGACTTCAAGACCAACGAATACGCCAGCTTGCTGGGCGGGCGCTGGTTCGAGCCGAAGGAGGAAAACCCGATGATGGGTTTTCGCGGCGCATCGCGCTATGCGCACCCGGCCTACGCCGAGGGATTTGCGCTTGAATGCGAGGCGATGAAGCGCGTGCGTGACGACATGGGACTGACCAACGTCAAGCTGATGATCCCGTTCTGCCGTCGCATCCAGGAGGCGCAGACTGTGCTTGAGTGCATGGCGAAGAACGGCTTGCGGCGCGGCGACAACGGCTTGGAAATCTATGTGATGTGCGAGATTCCGAACAACGTGATCCAGATCGACGGTTTCTCGCAGCTGTTCGACGGCTTCTCGATTGGCTCCAACGACCTGACACAACTGGTGCTCGGTGTGGATAGGGATTCCGAGATCGTCGCTTTCGACTTCGACGAGCGGGATGAGGGCGTGAAGACGATGATCCGCATGACGGTGGAGGGCGCGCGGCGGAACCAGCGGCATTCGGGCATCTGCGGCCAGGCGCCATCCGATTACCCGGAAGTGGCGGAGTACCTGGTGGAGCTGGGCATCGATTCCATCAGCCTGAACCCCGACACGCTGCTGAAGACGACGCGGCATGTACTGGAGGTGGAAAAACGGCTTGGACGGCCGCCGCGCAAGTAGGCTCCGGAGCGACGGGACGAAGTCGCGGGTATTACCGGGCAGAGCAAGGCGGGCATTACCGGATGCTATTGCTCAGCGCTGGCGCGCACGCCTTACTTCCCGTTCTTTTCGAGAAAGAGCCGCACAAAGTCCAGTGCCGAAACGATGCCTTCCATGCGTTCGTTCTCCATCACGACGACATGGTGGATGCGATGCGTGAGCATCAGGTCCGCGACTTCGGAAATCGGGGTGTCCGGCCGGACTTCAACCGGACGGTAGGTGCAGATTTCCCATGCCTTGACGTTCTTCGGGTCCCTGCCTGTGGAATGGAACTTCACGAGGTCGGTGGACGTGATGATGCCGAGGATTGCACCGTCGGCATCGTAGACCGGCGTCGAAGAAATCCGGTGGGTCTGCATCAAGGTTTCCACATCCTCCACCGTGTCGTCCATGCTTACGGGACTGACGATGCGATGCATGATCGAGGATATCGGTTTGCTCATGGGTGTCACCCTGATCAGTTCAATGTCAACATCGGCCGGGCGTCGTCCCGCAAATCTCTCCGCATCGTGCATCGCATTGTGCAGCGCATAGCGTCACTGGATATCGTCACGCTGACAGGCTGGCGACAATGGTTATACGCGGCTGCGCGCCTCGTGCCTCGCTTCGCTGGCAATCGCCTGGACGAAGCCCTGCATTTGCTCGGCCATGATGCCAAGCAGGTCGTCGAGCGTGACGATGCCCACGAGGACGCCTTTGTCCGTGGTCACGGGAATGCGGCGCACGCCACGCTGGCGCATCAGGTGCATCACCTCATGCATTGAATCACTCTCGTGCGCGGTGGCCGGTTCGGCGCTCATGATGTCGCCCACGCGCAGCGTTTGCGGGTCAAAATCACGCGCCATCGCCACGACGGCAATATCGCGATCGGTCAGCATGCCGACGACGATCCGCCCCAGCTCTGCCTCCCGCACCACAACCAGGCTGCCGACGTGCTGGTCGCGCATCAGTTGCGCGGCCTGTTTCAGCGGCATGTCCTCGGTGGCAAAGACCACTTCACGGTTGCAGATTTCGCCGATATCCAGTTTTTCTGCCATACCTTGTCTCCATGTGTAGTGATGAACGAGGTATCAGTGTGTGCTCCGTGGCGCGGGCCGGATTGAGCGGGCTCAAGGCGGCATGGGCGCAGGCTGCGAACGATCGCTTCAGGAAAGGCGAAGGCTATACCAGACCGAGGATCCGGCCGATCTCGGCGATATAGGGGCTGTCGCGCAGCACTTCGCCCTCGACCTTGGCGGTCACGTCCTGCAAGCCGTTATGCAACGAATGCAATCTTTCCCGAACCCAACCTTCCTCCCGTCGTGGCGATGCCAGCAGCTGCTTGAGCCGGTCAATTTCTTCACGCAGGTCGTCTGCCTGCGGCAGGTCGGCGCGGGACAGTTCCTCTTCCAGGTCGGCGACGAGGCGGCTGATCCGCTCCATGCTGAAGTCCTGGTGCTGCGGTGTCTGACGGGTGGTGTCCGTCTCGATGGGGGCGTTCATGTTTCACGTGTCCTTCGGTAATTGAAAACCGCATAGTTTCGATTGGATCGCCAATCAAATGTTCCGGGGAATGATTTACTCCGGCCAGGCGAACTCCCCGGACAGCTGTGCCATTGTGGCACGTGCGACGGCGCTTGCCGACACGATGTCGCGCCATTCTTGACCTGGAGCCGGGTGCAGGGCGCCGACGTCGAACGCCAGTGTGGTGCGGCGCGGCCACCAGGAGCCGGAGCGCAATGCCGACCGGGTGCCGCCCAATCCGGCAACCGCCAGCGGAACGCCAGCCTTGGCCGCGGGGACAAAAGCGCCGGAGCGGAAAGGACGCAAGCCGGCCGCCCGGGTGAAGGTGCCTTCCGGAAAAACCACGAGGTGTTGTCCCGTCTTCAGCGCGGCGACCATCTTCTCGACATCCTCGGTGCTGCGCGTGGTGTCGATGCGCTCGATGAACAGGGTGCCGAGCGCCTGCAGCAGCCGTCGCATCAATGGTTGCCGCACAAATTCGCCCTTTGCTGCAAAGACATAGCCGGGACGGTCAGGCAGTACCGCCGTCAGCACGATCGCGTCCAGATAGCTGGAGTGGTTCACCAGCAGGATGTGTGCTTGCTTCGGCAGCCGTTCCATCCCGCTGACGCTGACTGGCATCGCCGTCAGCTGCAGCAGCAGACGCGCACCATGGCGTGCGAAGCGGCGCGCAAACGGCGGATTGCGCAGCAGAAGCAGCAGGGCTCCGCACGGCAAAGCCAGCAGCGCGAGTACGGCCCACGCGTAGGCGCCGTAGCAAAAGGCCGTGCAGCGGCGTGCAAGGATCGTTGTCCGCGCTAGTGCGGTGCCAAGCGCAAGATGCATCCCGTGCCGCCACGGCGCATCCGCAGGTTCTGCCGCTTTTCCCTGCTCGTAGGCGTCGCGGCACGCCTGGCGACGGATCTTTCCACTCGAGGTCTTGAGCACGGAATGCGGCGGCACCAGCACGATATCGTCCGGCGCTATGCCGGTCACATCGACCGCGACCTGCGCAAGAGTCTGGCGCAGCTGCGCGCGCTTTGCGTCGTCGCGTTCCCGGGTTTCCGCCATGACGACCAGCCGCTCTGTGTTCCCTGTGTCGCCGGTGCCCGCTCTGCCCGCTGCGCCAGCCCAGCCGCCTTTGTCACCCGGAGCCTTGCGGCTGCCGAAAACGGCAACACAACCCTTGCGTATGCCCGCCACGTTGCCCACCGCCTGTTCCAGGTCATACGGGTACAGATTGCGTCCGCCGCGCTTGATAAGATCCTTTACTCGTCTGGTAATGAAAATTTCGCCGTCCGACATATAGGCAAAGTCGCCCGTATCGAGCCAGCCGTCACGGATCAGCCTGGCCGTGGCATCGGGATTGCGATAGTAGCCGGCAGTGGAGGAGGGGCCGCGGAATTCGACACGCCCGATGTGCCGTTCCGGCAGTTCGACGCCCGTCTCGTCCACCACGCGGATCTCATGGCCGGGCAACGGCCGGCCGCAGGATGGTATCGACAACACCTCGGTTTCTTCCGCGCCTGCCGGTACTGCAAGCCGGTCGCGGCTGAATGATTCTCCTCGGATCGCATCGATGCGCGGTCCGCGCAGCAGCGGCGGGAATGCAAGCCCGACCGAGGACTCGGCTAGGCCGTAGACCGGCGTCAGCGCTTCTCGGCGAAATCCACAGCGAGCGAATCGCGACGCAAATGCCTGCAGCGTGCCCGGATTGACTGGTTGCGCGCCATTGAGCGCAAGGCGCCAGCTGGAAAGGTCGAGGCCTGCCATCGCGGCATCGCTGATATGGCGCGTGCAGAGCTCGTACGCAAAGTTCGGCGCGGCGGAAATCGTGCCGCGATGGCGGCTGATCGCCTGCAGCCACAGCACCGGCCGCGAGAGGAAGGCCAGCGGGGACATTAGCACCAGGGGAATGCCGTGGTACATCGAGCCGAACCAGGCGCCGATCAGCCCCATGTCGTGATAGAGCGGAAGCCATGACACGAAGACATCCTCCGGCGTGGCCTGCGCGGCCTGGCCGAGCGCACGGACATTCGCCAGCAGGTTGGCGTGCGTCAGCTCCACGCCCTTGGGATCTCCTGTGCTGCCGGAGGTGTACTGGATGAAAGCAAGGTCGCCAGCGTGCGGTTGAAAGCGTGGCAGCGCGGATGCATTGCGCAGCTCGTCGGGCGTGACGATCGCCTTCAGGCTCGGGACTGCGGCCTGCAACATCACCGCCACCGGTTTGGCCTGTTGCACAGTGATGATCAGCGCCGCCTGCGCGTTGGAGAGAATGCGCGCATGGCGCTTCAGGTGTTCCTCGATCTGCGCGATGCGCGCGGGAGGATAGATCGGTACCGGCACACCGCCGGCGATGATGACGCCGAAGAAGCAGGCAAGGTAGTCGAATCCGGTAGGCAGCATCAGCGCGACCGTCTGGCGCAGCTGCAGTCCCTGTTCCGCGAGCCCTCCGGCTACAGTGCGCGCAGCCTGCAGTAGCTCGCGATAGCGGATCGCCTGCTCCTGATGCTGCTCTCCGTGCAGCAGGATGTGCATACGTTCCGGCTGCTGTTGCGCATGCCACTCCAGGACGTCGAGCAGGGTCGCCGCCTCATGCGGCAAACCCGCTGCGCGCCCATCAGGGAACGACGTGCCTGCGGACGGTGTCTGCTCCGAAGGCGCCTGGCCCAGCAGCCTCAGCACGGCGTCCGGTGTATCCGCCTCGGAGAGCGCTTCGGGAGGAAGTTCGATACCGAAAGACTTGCCGATGCGCAGCATCAGCTCCACGCGCGCAAGACTGTCGAGCCCCAGGTCCCGTTCAAAGGAAGTGCGAAGGTGGACCTTGACGGCATGGCCGGGATGCGTTTCAGCCGCGAGTTGCTGTACGATTGCCAACAACTCCTCCGCAGCGGGCTTTCTGGCGGCGACAGGTTCGTTCACGGCGGCCTCTGCAATGTGGGTATGGCCACACCTTAGTAGTTCGCAATCGCACTTCCTTATTGCCGGTCAATCGCGTTCATTGTTGTACCAAGATTCAACAAGAACATGTCGACATCGAGAAACATTGCCGTTTCAGAGAAAGTGCGCCCGTTTGCCGCCGGCGTTTCCTGGCGAGAGGTCTGGGGTTGGACGATGTACGACTTCGCCAACTCGAGCTACACCACGGTCGTCATTACCGCCATTTTCAACACCTACTTCGTCGCCGTGGTGGCCGAAGAAAAATCCTGGGCAACGCTGGCATGGACGGCCGCCCTGGCGCTTGCCAATGTCTTGCTGATGGTGCTCGGCCCTGCCATCGGCGCGTACGCCGACCTGCGCGCCAACAAGAAACGCCTGCTGCTCATTTCAACCGTCGGCTGCGTCGCCACCACGGCGTCCTTGTCGCTCGCCGATCCGCAGACGCTGTGGCTGACGATGCTCCTTCTCATTCTGTCGAGCACCTTCTTTGGTATCGGGGAAAATCTCGCCGCCGCCTTTCTCCCTGAACTCGCACCTGCGCAGCACCAGGGAAAGCTGTCCGGCTGGGGCTGGAGCGTCGGCTATGTCGGCGGGCTGCTGTCGCTGGGGCTTTGCCTTCTTTACGTGAACTGGGCAAGTGCCGCCGGGCATGAAGCGCGGGAATTCGTGCCGATCACGATGCTGATTACCGCGGCGATGTTCGGCACCGCAAGCCTGCCGACTTTCCTGTTTCTGCAGGAGCGCGCCAGGCCGCAAGGGCAGGGGGCGGTAAGGCATGTCATCGGGCAGGCCGGAATGCGACTGTGGGAGACAGTACGCCACGCACGGCATTACATGGACTTGCGACGCTTCCTTGTTTGCATCGTGATCTACCAGGCCGGCATACAGGCTGTCATTGCTCTGGCCGCCATTTATGCGCAGCAGGCGATGGGTTTCTCGACGCAGGACACGGTGATGCTGATCATCGTCGTCAATATCACTGCCGCAATCGGTGCATTTGCCTTCGGTTATGTGCAGGACCGGTTCGGCCATGTCCCCACGATTTCCGCCACGCTGGTCGGGTGGATTGTGATGATTGCGCTTGCATGGATGGCACACGGTCCGCTGCTGTTCTGGATCGCAGCCAATATTGCCGGCCTGTGCCTTGGCGCTAGCCAGTCGGCGGCGCGGGCATTCGTGGGCGTGCTCAGTCCTGTTGCGCGTCGCGGCGAATTCTTTGGCCTGTGGGGCATGGCTGTGCGGCTTGCGTCGATCGTCGGTCCGCTCACTTACGGATTCGTCAGCTGGATCTCGGACGGAGACCACCGGCTGGCGATGCTGATCACCGGCAGCTACTTCGCCGCCGGATTGTTGTTGCTGTCAGGAGTTAACGCGGAGCGCGGGATCAGGGCTGCGCGTGACGAGTGATCCTGGCTCCGTTCCTGTTAGAAAGGAGAGAAATGGACCGCAACAGATTCGCCGCCTGCTTTCCATGGCAACTGCGCCGGAGCGCTCTCCCTGTGCTGTTTGTGTACTTCGTACTTCAGCTGTTCGTTTTGCTCGCATTGTCGCCTGCACCTTTATGGGCGCAGGACAGGGAGGCGCAGGCGGCAACCGATACGGGCGGGGCCTGGCGTCCAGCCTACGCGGCAAATCCTGCATGGGGTCCCGAGACGCGCCAGGTTCGCGAAACTGCATCAGATGACATGCAGGGAGAGCTTGAGCGCCGCCGCCGGACATGGGGCATCATCGCCGGCAATTCGCTGGCTGTTGCCTTGTACGGCAAGGGAAACTGGTGGGAGGACGGATTCAATTCAACTTTCCGGTCGCAGAAGGAAGGCTGGTTTGGACAGAATACGTACAGCGGCGGCGCGGACAAGCTCGGCCACTTTTACATGAATTACGCCGGCACGCGCCTGTTTTCGCGCGCATTCGAGTGGGCCGGCAACACGCCGGAGCAATCGCTCGAAATGGCCGGCTGGCTGATGCTCGGCACGTTCACTGCCGTCGAAGTGCTCGATGGTTACTCGAAGGAATGGCGGTTCAGCCGCGAAGACGCCGTCATGAATGTGGCCGGCATCGGCGCGGCGATGCTGCTCGAGAAAAATCCGAGGCTCGATCGCCTGATTGACCTGCGCTTTCTTTACCAGCCGAGCAGTGGACGCGGCTTCGAGCCGTTCGGCGATTATTCCGGGCAGACTTATCTCCTTGTCGCGAAGGCGAGCGGCATTCCGGTACTGCAGACCCATCCCTTGTTGCGCTATCTCGAATTCGCCGTGGGCTACGGCAGCCGCGGTTATTCGTCGCGCCGCACGACTACCGACGAGCCCTCGCGCAATGTTTATGTCGGGATCTCCCTCAATCTCAGCGAGCTGCTCAATGCCTCTGTCTTCAAGTCGTCGGCTGAAGCGTCGCGGACGCAGCGCGTGACGAACACCGCCCTGGAGTTCCTGCAGGTACCGGGAACTGCCGTATTCAGCAAGACCCGGTTGCGCCCGGATTGACGCATGTTGCCCTGCGCTTATGCATCGTTTTCCCGAGGGCAGCCGATCGCGTTGTCGATCGGCAGGTACATGAATTACTCAAAACAAGATCACTTTTGCTGGACGAGCAATCGTTCCGAGAACGCGCGCACCTTGTCTCGGCTTCGCCCCTTGTTGATTTCCTCATCGGTCAGGACAAGCCGCGCGAGCGGCGTCTTCCCCGTCAGGGCTGCCATCTCGTCCAGCGCCTTGTCGCCACCGGAGCCCATCATGGTGCAGAAGAATGCCAGCTTGTTGAAGTGGCCGGCATTCTGGACGATGTAGCTCCTCATCGGTGCACAGACGCTGGACGCCCATACCGGCGTGCCGAGGATCAGAGTTTCGTAATCGCCCGGATCCCTGGAGGACGGAATGATCTCTGGAACTTTCTTTGTCACCGCCTGGTAACCCGAGAAGACATAACCCTTGAGCCCGCTTCGATCGGTTTTCTCGAGGATCGGCTCCAGTTCGCAACCGCAGGCGGCAGCGATTTCCTCGGCGGCCCTGCGTGTCATGCCGGTACGGGAAAAATAGACGACGAGGCAAGTCTGCATGTTTCGCACTCCTTTTTGTCGGGTGGCGAGATGATCCGGGGCAGGGCATGAGATGTCGGCAGGCCGAACAACCTGAAGTTCACATCATCGATTTGACAAGGTCCGGCGCATTGACGTCGATCATACCGGGCGGGGCATGCAGTCATATGATGGCTTGTGAGCGGCGCGGGACTGGCTTGCTTTCGCGATACGTGGACGAATGCGTGGACCAACGCCTGGATCGTGCAGACAGCCCCTGGAGGCGCAATGGTGTCCTTGCTGACCAGCGAGGGCAACGGGCGATTATTTACCTGTTACTCACCTGTTCATCACCCTGTTTCATCTCACCCCTTGTACATGGAGGCAAATATGGCTGGAAACCTGACGCGTTTTGACCCGTTCAAGGAAATGATGCGTTTCGATCCCTATCGCAATATGGAAGACTTTTTCAAGGAATTTTCCATGATGCCGTCTCTGCACGGATATGAGGCCGAGCCGCGCATCCGCATGGACGTTTCCGAGACCGACCAGGCCTATCAGGTCAAGGCGGAAATCCCCGGTGTAAAGAAGGATGACATCAAGATTTCCGTCGAAGGCAACAAGGTCTCGATCGCGGCTGAAGTAAAGCAGGAGAAGGAAGAAAAATCCGGCGGCAACGTTGTCCGGAGCGAGCGCTACTACGGACAGCAATATCGGAGCTTCATGCTGCCGCAGGATGTCGACGATGCGAAGGTGGAGGCGAAGTACCAGGACGGCATTCTGAGCCTGACGTTGCCGAAGAAGCCGGGAACGGCGGGCAAGCAGATCACGATCCAATAGAAGGCGATCCGGTAGAAGACTTCGCGGCTTGCAGGGGGGAATTGATCCAGCGCTGATTGATCAAGGCTGATCGGACTTGTTCGAGTGCTGAAAATGCGTCGGTCGCATCCGGCCAGTGGTAACCGGATGCGACCGATGTCGTTTTAGCAACGGCCTTTCTTGGCTTGGCCAGGAGGGCAATGGCCCGGTGATACAACAACCGCTTTGCCGCTGGAGACGACGACATGGGCAGAAGGTGTGTCCGGAACGACGACACAGCCGGAAAGAACTAGGCTGAGCGCGGATACAACAAACAAAATTTTCTTCATGGAACCTCTGGAAGAAATATCGCTATGTCGCTTAGCTAACGACAGTGGCCCTTGGGGAGTGACCGGGTGCGAAGTTACGCGCAATATTGCCTTAGATCAACGAATGTAAAACTCTGTTACAGGTTTCTGGGAACTTTTCCCGAAAACTGACTTCATTGACCGTCCCATCGGTGCGGGCGCCGTTTTGCTTCCGAACATTTGCAAGTATTGCAAGAGGCTCTTATCAAACATCCACCCGCGGCGGAAACCGCCTTCTAACGGAAATGCATTCTCCGTCATGGTGAAGGGAAAGCCGCACTATATTTCGCCGTGCTTGGGCGCGATGCACGCGCGCATCGCCTCGGCGCGCTTTTGCAGCAGTTCCCTCTCCCGCGTGTTTGCGGCAAGCGCCGCAGCGCTTTCAAATTCCTGTTGCGCTTCCCGATATCGTCCCAGCTTGGCGAGCAAGTCGCCACGCACGCTCGGCAGCCACTGGTAGCCTTTCAATGCGGGTTCATGGCGAATCCCGTCAACGATCTGCAGCCCCGCCGCAGGGCCTTCTGCCATCGCCACGGCCACCGCACGATTGAGTTCGATGACGGGAGAGGGCACAGCCTGTGCAAGCAAGGCATAGACATATGCAATCCGCGCCCAATCCGTTTTTTCGGCGGTAACGGCTCTGGCGTGGCATGCTGCAATCTCTGCCTGGAGCCGGTAAGGGCCGGCTGGTTCCCCGAGTGCATCCGCCCGCTGCAAAGCGGCAAGGCCGCGGCGGATGAGGAGCTGATCCCAGCGGCTGCGGTCCTGGTCGAGCAGGAGCACCGGCTGGCCGGAGGCATTTGTCCGGGCTTTTGCGCGGGAAGCCTGCAACTCCATCAGCGCCGCCAGCGCATGCGTTTCCGGCTCCGCCGGTGCCAGCTCGGCGAGAATGCGTCCAAGGCGGAGCGCTTCTTCGATCAGCGCGGGGCGCAACCAGTCGTCGCCGGCTGTCGCCGTATAACCTTCGTTGAAGATCAGATAAACCACTTCCAACACCGATGCCAGCCGCTCGGCGAGGGCTTCTCCGCGCGGCACTTCGAAGGGGATGCGCGCCTCGCGCAAGCTGCGCTTCGCACGCACGATGCGCTGCGCAATCGTCGGTTCGGGCACCAGGAAGGCGCGGGCGATTTCGTGCGTCGTCAGGCCGGCAAGCAGTTTCAGGGTCAGCGCCACGCGTGCCTCCATCGACAGCACCGGGTGGCAGGCAGTGAAGATCAGCCGCAGCAGGTCGTCACCGATTTCGTCAGCACGCGCGGCATCGAGCTCGTCCACGAAGTCGGGCACGACCAGCGCCTGCTGCGCATCGAGCTCATGGCCGAGCTGCTCCAGCTTGCCGTCGACAAGCTTGTGATGGCGCAGCCTGTCGAGGGCGCGGTTCTTCGCGGTTCTCATTAGCCAGGCACCGGGATTGTCCGGTATGCCTTGCGTCGGCCAGTGCTCGAGTGCCGCAACCAGCGCATCCTGCGCGAGTTCTTCCGCCAGGCCGATATCGCGCACCATCCGTGCGACGCCGGCCACGATCCGGGCGGACTCCATCCGCCAGACCGCATCGATCGCCTGATGGACCGCCGAATGCATTAGGTCGGGGCTGTTGTCGGTACTTCTGAGCTCATGTACACCAGCTCCCAGATGTGCCCGTCAGGATCCTCGAAGCCATGGCTGTACATGAAGCCGTGGTCCTGCGGCGGGCGCGGCGCCTTGCCGCCAGCCGCTATTGCCTTCGCGACGAGCTCGTCAACCTGCGTACGACTGTCGCAGGAGAGGCAGGTCAGCACTTCGGTCACTTCGCGGGCATCGGCGACGCGTTTACTGGTGAACGTCTGGAAAAAGTTTTCCGCCAACAGCATCACGTAGATGTCGTCGGAGACGACCATGCACGCGCCTTGCTCGTCAGTGAACTGCGCATTGAAGACAAAGCCAAGGCTGCTGAAGAAGGCTTTGGATCGCTCCAGGTCCTTGACGGGAAGATTGACGAAAATCTGTCTGCTCATGGGATTCCTCTTGTCTCGGTGTCGTTGTGTTTATCGATTTGGTCGTGGTACGCGGCTATTGCGCGGATCGGTCCCTTGCCAGGCGTGATGTGGCTTGTTGGAAGCTGCTGTTGTCTTCACCAGGATCGTGAATCGCATGATGGTTTCTCCTTCGCATTGGACAAGGGGCAGGTACGGGACAGTCTGTCTCGTTTTAACCCGGCCCTTGTCTCTACGACGAGCGGAAGTCGCCTGAATCGACACGTGACGGAGAATCTTTTTGCAAGCGGATTCAGTCCTCGTAACAGGGGGCAAGGCTGCGCACTTCCACCGTGCACCACTCCGCGGCAGGGCATTGCGCAGCGATACTGATGGCTTCTTCGCGGACCTCGGTATTGACCAGAAAGAAGCCCCCGATCATTTCCTTCGCCTCCGCAAACGGCCCGTCTACGACACGGCGCTGGCCCGCCTGCACCTGTACCCTGGCGGCGCTGGAATGGGAGCTGAGCGATTCCGCCGCAAGCAGCAGGCCGCGTGATTGCAGATCGTCGGCAAAGCGCAGCATCCTTTCATAGACGGCCTGGCCTTCGGCCTCACTGCGCGTCTTGCGTTGAGCAGGCGGCTCGAGAATGAGCAACATATAAGGCATGGCATTTCCCGATTGTTAAGAGAACCTGATTCTAGCGAAGCTGCCCGTTACAGGCTTGAGCGTGGTTGGCAGAGCTGTGATATCGCTTTGAGAATTGCCGGAATCCAATTAATATCCGTGATCCGTCACAAAAATGCAGAGTTATTTATTGTGACGTATCACAATAAATAACGAGAAAGAGACGGCACCCATGCAGAGGAAGGCTGCACCTGAAAAGCGACTGCCAGAACCCGCAAAGCGCGGTCGCGGCCGGCCACGCAAGGCCGATGCCTTGACGGATGCCCAACGCGCAGCGCGCTACCGTGCCAGGAAGAAAGAGAAACTGAAGGCGGCGCAGAAAGACTCCACGGATCAGGCGCAGGTACATTCGGCTGCCTCATCCATCAGGGAAGATGTCCTCGCAAAAGAACTGGACAGAGCCGACAAGCGGATCAACGATCTCACGGGAGCCTTGGACGTGGTGGTGTCGATCGCGTCGAAAGGAAAGTTGATTCCCGCCGATGTGCTGGCCGGGCTTTACCGATTGCTGTCGAGCAGATAGGGGATGTTTTCACCCGGCACGGTTCTGCAGCGGGGCTCGGGCAACAGCAGGCTCTGTATTGTTCCCGGGTTTCCTGTTTCCGCTGCTTGACTTCTGTCGACGCGCACAGGCGGTTTGATTTAAGATCGCAGCCCATCAGCGATGCTCCTGCCTGCAGGCCCGATCGCTTTCCTTGATACCATCCTTCCCTTACCACGCTAATCCAGACATGACGCTCGATGCTGGTAACAGAGCGCATTCCATGTACATATGATGAGATTCATCCATACGGCGGATATACATCTGGACAGCCCCTTGAGCGGGCTCAGTGCCTATCCGGACGCACCGGCAGACATGCTGCGGAGCGCGACACGCGACGCATTTACCAACCTGGTCAACGAAGCCATCGACCAGCAGGTCGACTTCATGGTGATTGCCGGCGATCTATACGATGGCGGCTGGAAGGACCACAACACCGGCATCTACTTCTGCCGCGAGATGGGGCGGCTGAAGAAGGCCGGCATCCCGGCCTATATCAAGTTCGGCAACCACGACGCCGAAAGTGAAATGACAAAGAAGCTGCAGCTGCCGGACAACGTGTTCACGTTCGAGTCCCGCAAGCCGAGCACATTCATCATCGACCATTTGAAAGTCGCGCTGCACGGGCGCAGCTTCAAGCTGGCCGCCACGACGGAAAACCTCGCTGCCGGCTATCCGGCGCCGGTAGCAGGCATGTTCAATATCGGCGTGCTGCACACGGCACTGGGCGTGCAATCCACCCATGCAAACTATTCGCCGTGCAGCCTCGACGAGCTGCATGCGAAGGGCTATCACTACTGGGCCCTCGGTCATGTGCACGAGTACCAGATGTGGCAGGGGCCTTCGACCGTCGTTTTTCCGGGCAACCTGCAGGGACGGCACATCCGCGAAACCGGCCCGCGCGGTGCGGTGCTGGTGACGGCAGACGATGCGGGCGTGCAGCAGGTCGAGCGGCTGTTCGTCGACGTGCTCCGCTGGCACAAGCTGGACATCGACGCGAGCAGTTGCGCAACGATGGCGGAGGTGGTGCGCGCCATCGGGCGGGAACTCGACGCCGTGGTGCAAGCCAGTCCCTCGCACATGCCATGTGCGGTGCGCGTTGTCGTATCGGGCAAGACGTCCGCCCATGGCGAACTGTTCGGCATGGAAGCGCAATTGCGTGCCGAGGTACTGGCGCTGGCCGCCGCCATTGCGCCCGACCGCCTGTGGATCGAGAAGGTCAAGACAATGACTTCCGCGGCAGACGATGGAGAAGCCATCCGCGCCCGTGGCGATGCGCTCGCCGATCTGCAGGAGTTGCTTGAGAAGGCAGAGACCGATCCCGACTTCCTCAAAGGCCTGCAGGACGACCTGATGACGCTGGTGGCAAAGGCGCCCTTGGAGCTGCAGGAGGCGGTTCCTTATTTCAGTGACATCCGCTCCGGGAACCTTGCCGCGCTGGTGCGCGAGGTCCGCCCCGGCCTCGTGTCGCAACTCGCAGGAATGGAGTAGGCGGGATATGCGATTTCAACGACTCGACCTGCTCAAGTACGGCAAATTTTCCGGCCGCTCGCTTGAATTTCCCTCGTCAAAGCGGGACTTCCACCTGATCGTCGGCCCCAACGAGGCCGGAAAATCGACGACCCGCTCGGCCATCCTCGACTTGTTGTTCGGCATTCCCGCGCGCTCTGCAATGGGCTTCGTATATCCGCTGAACGAGCTGCGCCTGGGCGCTGCCATTGCCAACAATGCCGGTTTACTGGAATTTCACCGCGCAAAAGCGCAGAAGCAGACATTAAGGACGCCGGTTGATGCCGTCCTGCCGGATAACGCGCTGGTGCCGTATCTCGGCACGGCGGACCGCAACTTCTTCGACCAGATGTTCGGCCTCGACCACGGGCGCCTGGTCGCGGGTGGCAACAGCATCCTGAACGCGGAAAACGACGTCGGACAGGTGCTGTTCCAGTCGGCTGCCGGCATTGCTAGCCTGGGCAAGATCCGCGATGCATTGCTGGCGGAGGCGGACAAGCTGTGGGCGCCGAAGAAGGCAGCGGCCCGTGCCTATTACAGCGCCGCAGAAATGCTCGAAAAAGCGAATGCCGCACTGAAGGAGGCAACGGTCCGCCCCAAGGTATGGGCAGAAGCCCATTCCCGGCTCGAGTCCGTCATGGAGGAGCTGGACGCGGTGGGCAAGCAGCTGCGGCAGCTCGACGTCGACCGCAGCCGGCTTGAAAGAGTGCGCCGGGTTGCGCCGTTCCTGCACGTCGTTCGGGAGATCGAGCGCCAGCTCGACCAGCCAGGCGCGATCATCGAACTGCCCGTCGATGCCGCCAGCACCCTCGCGGCTGCCACGCAACGTATTGCCACCGCAGAAAAGCTCCAGGAACTGCACCGTACTGAAGCGGAAAAGGCCAACCAGGAGCTGGGCGCGATACACGTCGACGCCGCCATTCTGGCGCTCGCCGCGGACATCACCTCGCTGGAGGAATGCAGGCTCCGCTTCAGCGCGCACGAACATGACATCGGACGACGGGAAGAAGAAGTCGGGGCTCTGTTGGCCGATGTGCGCAAAGCATGCATGCAACTGGGTTGGGACTGCGGCTCGGTCGACGCGCTCAAGTCACGTCTGCCGTCCCTGCTTGTCCGTCGTGAACTCTCACGCCTGTCTCGCGCCCAAAGCGGATTGGCACAAACGCTGCGCGCGGCCGAGCAGGCCGAACACGCAAAGGCAGCGGAGATCCGGCAGTTGTCACAAGAGCTGGACGGGGTGCATGTGAACGAGGTGAGCCCGGCACTGCGCGTCGCACTGAACAATGCGCGGAGCCTTGGCGACCCCGAGCCGGTCTTGCTGAAACACGACAGCGAGCTCGCAAGAGCAAAGGCTGCGCTCGCCGAGATGGAGCGCGGGCTGGGGAAGTGGAACATGCCGGTGGCCGAACTGGCGGCACTGCAGTTGCCCGGACCGGAAGGGCTCGTGCAGGTAACGCAGGACAGGAACACGCTCGTTGCCGACAGGCGGGCACTGGGCAAGCGCATTCAGGAGCAGGCTGAAGTTGTCTCGCTGATTGAACTGAAAATCGCCCAGATCAGGGACAAGCACCTTCCGACGCCGCCCGAAGCGGTCGCGCAATCGCGGCAGGAGCGGGATGCAGCATGGTCTGCGATCAAGGAGGGCACCGTCAGCCTGCAGCAGGGCGCGGGCGAGTTCGAGACCAGGCTGCGTCGTGCGGACGAGCTGGTGGACAAGCGGCTCGATAACGTCGAAGTCGCGGCCGCACTGCAGAACCAGCAGCATCAGCTTGAGCAGGCCATGCTGCAGCAAACCATGCTTGGCGAACAGATGTCGCGCCTGAAAGAAGAAATCGCGCAGTTCGACAACATTTGGAACGAGACGGCCACGGCAATCGGTCTGCCCGGCATGCGGCTTGACGACATCGCTGACTGGATGGCCAGGCGCGAGAAGACGCTCGCCGCGGCAACAGCGTACCAGGAGGCGCAGGAACGGGCCGACCAGTTGGCGCGCGCGTTGAACGACGCAAGGCAGTCGCTGGCAAAAGCGCTTGCTGATGCCGGCTTGCAGGTCTCGGACACGGATACGCTTCCTGCCGTGCGCGTCCTGGCAGAAAACCATATCCGGTCAATGGAAGCCGCCGGCGTGAAGCGTGAAACGCTGGAAGGGCAGCTCAAGGCCGCGCAATTGCAGATGCAGGCGCTGCAGCAATCAACCGCATCCGCCAGGGCCGAGACCGACCGCTGGAAACAGGAGTGGATGGCAGCGCTGGACATCGCCGGCCTTGCAGCCGAATGCACGGTCGGCATGGTGGAAGGCGCGCTCGAGCTGATTGCGCAGATTGAGGAACAGCTGGAGAAAGTGCGTCAGATCCGCGTCGAGCGGATTGATGCAATGAAGGCCGACCTCGACAGGTTTGCAGCGCAGGCAGACCGGCTCGCACAACATTTCGGCACCGGTTTCGACGGCTGCACACCGGAACAGATCGCACGGGAGCTGGTAAAGCGGCTCTCGGATGCGAAGGCGGCCCAGGCGGAAGCCAGCCGGCTGCAGGAAGCGCTCCGGGCCGCCAATGCGGAGGCGCGGCGCTCCCAGGAGACGATCGAAGCAGCGAACGCCAGCCTGAAACCGCTGATGGATCGTGCCGGCACCGAGTCGCTGGCCGCACTTTCCGAGGCGATTACGACTTCCGATGCGCGGCGCCAGCTGCTTTCCGCCCTGGACAATGCGAGAAAACAGCTCGCCGAGGGCGGCGACGGACTTAGCCGCGAGCAACTGGAATCCGAGGTGAACGCTGTCGATTTGTCGCAGTTAACGGCGGAACTCGAACACACGACAGCCGAACACGCTGCGGCCGTGCAGCGGCAGGCAACACTGTTTGCGGAAAAAGAAAAGGCCTGCAGCGTGCTGCAGGCGATCGGCGGTTCCGAAGCTGCCGCGCTCGCCGAAGCCCGGCGGCAGGAAGCCCTTGCCGCGATGGCGGACGCTGCCGAGCGCTACGTCAAGGTCTATACCGCTGGCCGGTTGTTGCGCTGGTCGATCGATCGTTACCGCGAGGAGAAGCAGGGGCCATTGCTTGGGCGCGCCGGTGCGATTTTTGCAAAACTGACGCAGGGCGGCTTCCAGCGACTCGTGGTCGATTTCGAGGCGCAGCCCATGGCGCTGGAAGGACAGCGCGCGGATGGAAAGCTGGTTCCCATCTCCGGCATGAGCGACGGCACCCGCGACCAGCTCTATCTGGCGCTACGGCTCGCCGCGCTGGAGCTGCACCTGGAGCAGGCGCCGCCGCTGCCGTTCATTGCGGATGACCTGTTCATCAACTATGACGACGGCAGGTCCGCGGCAGGGTTTGAAGCGCTGGCGGCGTTGTCGGAGAAAACACAGGTCATCTACCTGACCCACCATGAGCATCTTGTCTCGCCGGTGCGGGAAGTGTTTGGCAGTGAGGTTTCGATCATCCATCTTTGACTGGTTTTCAAGAGCCTGTTCGAGGCGACTGTAGGACATCGTTTCACGAAGCAGGGGCGGGCATTGTCGGTGCCCGCGACCGTATGTACGTTAAAGGCAGAGCGTTGGAGCAGGCAAAACAGGGATTTCTCCTGACCCGTCATTGGCAGGACACGGCCGCCGGCACGGAGGTCGCATTCTGGCTGGCGACTGACGACGGCCCGCGTCAATTGCGCCTTGCGCCGCAGCCGTCCGTCGCCTTCATCCCGGCCGAGCAGGGCGAGCAGGCAAAAGCGATATTGCGAAACGAACGCTCCTGCGAGCTGCGCCCGCTAGCCTTGAGTGACTTCCATCGCCGCCCCGTCATCGGCCTGTATTGCCGGCAGTATCGCCAGCTGTTGAAGCTGGAAAAGCGCCTGCGGGAGCAGGGCATCGATGTCTACGAAGCCGATGTGCGCCCGCCCGAACGGTATCTGATGGAGCGCTTCATCACCGCTCCGGTGTGGTTTGACGGCCAGCCAGTTTCCGGAAACGAGAGCCTGCTGCTCGACGGGCAGATGAAACCCGCCCCCGGCTACCGTCCGCGTCTGCGAATGGTATCGCTGGATATCGAGACCAGTGCTCGCGGTGACCTGTATTCGATCGCGCTCGAAGGATGCGGGCAGCGCCAGGTATATATGCTCGGTCCGGCAAACGGAAGCGAGCCTTCTCTCGACTTTGACCTGCAATACTGCGACAGCCCCGCGCAGCTGCTGGAACGACTGAACGAGTGGCTTGCCCGGCACGACCCCGACGCCATCATCGGCTGGAATCTGGTGCAGTTCGATCTGCGCGTGCTGCAACGGCATGCCGAGCAATACGGCGTCCCACTGCGCCTTGGGCGGGATGGCAGTCCGCTGGAATGGCGCGAGCACAGCCGGCATCAGCACTACTTTGCGGCCGCAGCCGGTCGCCTGATCATCGACGGCATTGAAGCGCTCAAGTCGGCGACCTGGAATTTTTCCTCCTTCAGCCTCGAGCATGTCGCGCAGACACTCCTGGGCGAAGGCAAGGCCATCGACAATCCTTATCAGCGCATGGCGGAAATAGAGCGCCGTTTCGCCGAAGAGAAGCCGGCACTGGCGCGCTACAACCTCAAGGATTGCGAGCTGGTGACGCGCATTTTCGAGAAGACCGAGCTGATGAGCTTCCTTCTGGAACGTGCCAGTGTGACCGGCCTGGCAGCCGACCGCAGTGGCGGCTCGGTTGCCGCCTTCGAACATCTGTATATGCCGATGATGCATCGCCAGGGCTATGTCGCACCCAACCTCGGCGATGTCGTCGGAGAGAACAGCCCCGGCGGCTTCGTGATGGATTCGCAGTCCGGACTGTACGACTCGGTGCTCGTGCTCGACTACAAGAGCCTTTATCCGTCGATCATCCGCACCTTCCTGATCGACCCGGTCGGGCTGGTCGTCGGCACAGGCAGTACAGACCAGGATGCGATGGTTCCCGGTTTTCGCGGTGCGCTCTTTTCGCGCGACAAGCATTGTCTTCCTGCCATCGTCACGCAGATCTGGCAGGCGCGCGAGGCGGCCAAGCGCGAGCGCAACCAGCCGCTGTCCCAGGCGCTGAAAATCATCATGAATGCGTTCTACGGTGTGCTCGGTTCCAGCGGCTGCCGTTTCTTCGATCCGCGCCTGGCTTCGTCGATCACGCTGCGCGGCCATGAAATCATGCACCGCACGCGGGAACTGATCGAAGCGCAGGGCTACGACGTGATTTACGGCGACACGGATTCCACGTTTGTGTGGCTCAAGCGCGCGCACTCGGAGGAAGAAGCGCTCGAGGTCGCCGCAACGCTGGTCGATCATGTCAACCGATGGTGGAAGCAGCGGCTGCGCGACGCATTCGGCCTTGAAAGCGCCCTCGAGCTCGAGTTCGATACCCATTACCGGCGATTCCTGATGCCGACGATACGCGGCTCCGATGAGGGCAGCAAGAAACGCTATGCTGGACTGGTCGCCACGCCGGACGGCAACGAGGAAATTGTCTTCAGGGGAATGGAGTCGGTGCGCACGGACTGGACGCCGCTGGCGCAGCAGTTCCAGCAAGGGCTCTACCTGCGCATCTTCAAGGGACAGGCATACCGGGACTACCTGCGCGATTATGTCGACCGCACCCTGAGCGGCGAGCTGGATGAGTTGCTCGTGTACCGCAAACGGCTGCGGCGGCCGTTGGTGGAATACCAGCGCAACGTGCCGCCGCATGTGCGCGCCGCACGTGTTGCCGACGACTACAATCGCGCGCAGGGGCGACCCTTGCAATACCAGAGCGGCGGCTGGATCCGGTATGTGATGACGGTTGCCGGGCCGGAGCCGCTGGAGAATCGGCGCGCACCAATCGATTATGACCACTACGTCAGCCGCCAGTTACAGCCGGTGGCCGATGCCATCCTGCCATTCCTTGATGACAGCTTTGCAACGCTAATCAGTCCTCAGCAGATTCTGTTCTGACGGGTAATAATATGGTTCGCACGCGACTGAACCCGGAGAGATATTTTTTGCCTAAACTCATGCACTTCGCGGACCGTACTGGCGCCAACCGCTTAACCAAAGTGCTCGATGCTCAACGTGGCTCACCGTATCTCGATAGTGCTGTGCTTCTCGACCGACCGTGGCGCAAATACATCCAGGTTCGAGGCGCAGCAAAGACTTTGGCTCTTTTCTCCACTTTATCCGAAGTAAGCATCCGAAATTATTCGGTTTATCACGGGGCTTGCCATCTGTAGAATCGCCCCAAAGTTGTAACTAAATCCCCGCTTTACATGGGGTTGCAATCCCGTCACTGGGTTTTTCAAAGGAACGTTAGTGAATCCCAAGCATATCCGCCTCATTATTTCCGCGATCGCTGCATTTTTCGTTTTCACGTTCATCAGCCAGCAGTTCAACTCCGCTGGCCAGTCGGGTGCCTCCGTTGCCTATTCCGACTTCCTCGATCAGGTGAAGGCCAAGGCCATCCAGGAAGTCGTTATCGAGGGCACAAAAGTGTCCGCCGTGACGACTGATGGCAAGAAGCTCACCACGAATACGACCTTTCTGGACCGCGGCTTGGTGAACGACCTGATCGAGAACGACATCAAGTTCGACGTGCGCAATCCGGAAGGGCCGTCGTTCCTGTCCCAGATCTTTATTTCCTGGTTCCCGATGCTGTTGTTGATCGGCGTGTGGGTGTGGTTCATGCGGCGCCAGCAGGGCGGGAAGGGCGGAGGCCTGTTCTCGTTCGGCAAATCCAAGGCACGATTGCAGGACGCAAACTCCAATACCACTACGTTTGCCGACGTAGCAGGCTGCGAGGAGGCACGCGAGGAGCTGGACGAGATCGTGGAGTTCCTGCGCGAGCCGCGTAAATTCCAGCAGCTCGGCGGACACGTTCCCAAGGGTGTGCTTCTGGTCGGCCCTCCGGGAACCGGTAAGACGCTGCTTGCACGCGCCATGGCGGGCGAAGCACGCGTGCCGTTTTTCACCATTGCCGGCTCGGACTTTGTGGAAATGTTTGTCGGTGTCGGCGCGTCGCGCGTCCGTGATCTTTTTGAAAACGCGAAGCAGCATGCACCGTGCATCATCTTTATCGACGAAATCGATGCCGTCGGTCGTGCCCGCGGAAGCGGCATGGGCGGTGGCAACGACGAACGTGAACAGACACTGAACCAGATGCTTGTCGAGATGGATGGCTTCGAGCCGAACTCCGGCATCATCGTCGTTGCTGCCACCAACCGTGCCGACGTGCTGGACAAGGCGCTGCTGCGCCCGGGACGATTCGACCGTCAGGTCATGGTCGGCTTGCCGGATATCCGCGGCCGCGAAAAGATCCTTCGTGTTCACATGCGCAAGGTACCGCTCTCACCCGATGTGCAGGCTGACATCCTCGCGCGCGGCACGCCGGGATTTTCCGGTGCCGAGCTGGCGAACCTGGTCAATGAGGCAGCGCTGTTTGCTGCTCGCCGCAACAAGCAGGTCCTGGACATGCAGGACTTTGAGGATGCCAAGGACAAGATCATCATGGGTCCGGAGCGCAAGTCAGCCGTCATGCGGGAAGAAGAGCGCCGCAATACCGCCTACCACGAGTCGGGTCACGCGGTGGTTGCCAAGCTGCTGCCGAAGGCTGATCCGGTACACAAGGTCACGATCATGCCGCGTGGTTATGCGCTTGGCCTGACCTGGCAACTGCCCGAGCATGATCGCGTGAACATGTACAAGGACAAGATGCTGGAAGATATCGCCATCCTGTTCGGTGGGCGCATTGCGGAAGAGATCTTCATGAACCAGAAATCGACTGGTGCATCGAACGACTTCGAGCGGGCAACCAAACTTGCCCGTGCGATGGTGACCCGCTTCGGCATGTCCGAGACGCTTGGCACGATGGTTTATACCGATGAGCAGGATGGTTTTGGCATGAGTGCGCGCACGGTTTCCGAGGAGACCCAGCAGAAGGTCGATGACGAAATCCGCCGCCTTCTCGATGGCCAGTATGCTTTGGCGCGTCGGTTGCTCGAAGATAATCGCGACAAGGTCGACATCATGGCGAAGGCGCTGCTCGAGTGGGAAACGCTCGATGCAGACCAGGTCAACGACATCATGGCGGGAAGCGCGCCGCGCGCACCGAAGTACGTCACCGAGAGAAAGCATACGTCGGGTGGCGGAACGGGGCCGGTTGTTCCGGCAGTGGCTTAATGCTTGATTCGTGAACGCGTCAGGGGCAGGCGAACCTGTCCCGAGCGAAATCAGCTTTCCAAGATGTTGAAACGGCAGCTTTTCCAGCTGCCGTTTTTTTATGCCGCACGTCGGTCACACGCTGTTTCTTGGCATTAGCGATGCGTGGTCAGTCAGCAGCGATATCTGATCATGAAGCAAGCCGCTGCCTGAAAAAGCAAAGGATCTCGTCGCGGGCGGCAATCGTCGGCTGGCCGGCTTCGTCAATGAGGTGGGCTGTCACCACGCTATGCGGCCCGCCTACCACTTGCTGAAAGAATGGTGGTACGTCGCGGTTGGCCGCGCTGTCGGGCAGCACCCGCGGAATGAAGCGATCTCCGAGTGCTTCGGAGTACGTGGCGAATCGCTGCGCCGTGCAGAACCTGTCTCCCTGAAAGCGATAGGCCATCACCGTCAGGTTTTCCCGGTCGAGGCGTTGCCGCACCGCCTTCAGTTCGTCCGGAGCGATCTCCAGACCTGCAGGATCGTCGAGCGGAAGAGAGGGTTGCGCGAGTACCGGCGCAAGCATCGCAGGTTCAAGCATCATTGTGAGCGCGAAGTTTCCGGTAAAGCACATCCCAATGGCGCCGACGCCCGGACCCGTGCATTCCTGATGCGCCAGTCGCGCGAGCGCGCGCAGCCAAACAGTCACCGGACTGGATTTGTTTGCGGCAAAGGCGCGAAACTCCGCACTGACGCATGCCCGCTTGAAGATGACCACGCCTTCCTCGGCACTCGGCACCGCACCATCGCGCCCGAATAGCGAGGGCATATAGACAGTAAATCCCGCATCCCGCACCCAGCGACTGAAGCGGGCGACATGCGGACTAATGCCCGGCATCTCCGTCATGACGATCACCGCCGGCCCGCGTCCGGCGACGTGCACCACCTTTGTCACGCCGTCGAGAGTGATTTCGCGCGGTACGAAATCGTCGAGCGTATCGTTCAAATTCATATTCTGTTGCGACATCGGCCGGCCTCCTTCTGATTGAATACTTGTGGGTGAGGCACCAGTCTGCCGCGTCCGGCAGAAATGAAGAATAGTCGCTTATGACGTTTTCCATGCCAAAATGGACAAATGAAAACCATCCTCATTCTCGCACTCGACGGCGTGATGGATTCCAGCCTTGCCATCACGATCGATACGCTCAAGGCCGGGCAGGCTTTTCTGTCCGCGGCAAAGAAAGCCGGCCAGATACGGATCCTCGTGGCCGGCTACCGAAAGCAGGTACGCACCGGCAACGGCCTGCAGCTGAAGCCGGACCTGACGTTCTCGGAAGTGATCAAGGGAGCACACTGGCCGGACTGGATCGTTATCCCCGGACTTGGCCTGGTGTCTGGCGACGCACTCACAGCGCGTTTCAAGCAGAAAGATGCGGCGGCTGCCATGGAATTGCTTCGAAGCGCACGCGGCCCGGTCCGGATCGGAGCGTCGTGTTCCTCCGTATTCCTGCTCGCACAGTCAGGACTCCTCGCCGGACGCAGAGTCACCATGACTTGGTGGCTCGCCCATCTCTTCAGGGAGCGGCATCCCGAGGTGATGCTCGACGAGACAAAGATGCTCGTCCGCGACGGTCCGTACTTGACTGCGGGATCGGCTTACTCCCAGCTCGACCTGATGCTCGCCATTGTCGCCGACACGATGGGCACGGCAACGGCGCATCTTTGCTCGCGTTACCTGATCATCGACCAGCGCCCGTCACAGGCAAGGTACATGATTCAAGCCCACAACCAGCATGCCGATCCGACCGTCATCGCCGCGGAACGCTGGATTGATGCGCATCTTTCCGAGCCGATCAGCATTACCGGACTTGCCGCAGCACTGGCCGTTTCCCCGAAAACATTGGCGCGGCGCATCGATGCCACGACGGGAGTGTCTCCGATCAAGTTCATTCAACGGCGCCGGCTTCTGCACGCGTCCCATCTTCTTGAAACGACTTCCATGTCCATCGAGGCTGTCGCCGCCAAAGTCGGCTATCAGGATGGCACCGCACTGCGCAAACTGATCCGGCGGGAGTTCGGCACGACACCGGCGGCACTGCGCGGTTAGAGTGGCTTCGTCGCGCTGATTCATGACGTACCGCTGGTTTTTTCAAACACGCTGGTTGCAGTGCTGTCGAGCGACGCGACTGATGTTTTTCTGCTGCGTCGACACCTAACGCGACGATAGGACCGATTCTTGCAGCAGTCCGCGTCGTGCATTGATCGCAAAATCTTCTCGCTGCAAGCATTACGGTTGTCACGCTCTACGTCGAAGACGTTGGAGCACCATGTAATTTTTCGCGGCGAATAAGACTGAGGACTGCCATGCTGTTTGACAGCTTTAACGATCTGTTTCGAATTGCGGCCATAGGACTGCTCGCTTACGCGGGGACGGTGTTTCTATTACGCGTGAGCGGAAACCGCACACTGTCCAAGATGAACTCCTTCGACCTCGTGGTGACGATTGCCTTCGGCTCCACCTTGTCGAGCGTCCTGATTGACAGTACGGTAAGCCTTGCGGACGGCCTCCTTGCGATCGCAATGCTGGTCCTGTTGCAGTTCGCCGTCACCTGGACATCGGTGCGCTATGCGTTCGTTAACCGGATCATCAAGACGCAACCCACCTTGTTGGTGTTAGATGGAAAGTTCATCCGCAACGCGATGCGCAAGGTCCGCATTACCGAGGACGAAGTGAGGTCAACAGTACGCCAGCACGGATTAGGGAGCATGGATCAGGTTGCAGCTGTCGTGCTGGAAACCGATGGCAGCATGTCGGTTATCAGCGACCGGTGCCGCGGTTCACTCGAGGCATTGCAAGGTGTACGGAACGATGGCGAAAGGAAAGTTCCGTAACCAATGGGTTCCTCCTTCCTGCGCATATTTACAACCGCTTTGTAATTCGTATTTGCCCAAATTTTTTTCTTGACCGTGCAGCATGTCGGACGCTGCGGCGCCACCGCTTGCGGTGTTTG
>NZ_BAAGWA010000009.1:0-183241 GCF_054780595.1 Noviherbaspirillum agri | reverse complement strand
GCGCGGCGACGCGTCGTGGCGGGGCCACGGCAAGGAGATGCAACACAGCAGGCGGCCGGTTTCCGGGGTTGCCCGTAGGGTTCGAGCGAGAAGTGCGCATTGCGGCGTTGCGTCGCTTGCTCAAGGGACCACCTTGAGCGGCGCGCCGCGCCTTGCACTGCATCCCTTCTCGCTCGAACGCGCATGCCAAAAAGATACTGAACAGGCTCTAAAGGCATTTCTTCGTAGGGACGTGCTGGCGGCGAGCGGATGGTGCTTCAGCATCATCTCGATGCGATTGGCCAGTGAGCAGAGGCGGAATGATTCTCTGTGCGGCCCATGCTTCCTGCCCGGCCTAGGCCGTGTTTGACAAGCTACTGCGGGGCCCGGATTGATGTCTGCGGTGCTCGGCGTACCAGTCGTACGCGTGCGCTCCTCGACACCACTCCGAACCGCTCGCTACACTTGCTAAACACAGCCTGGCGCTGCACGCTCGAACCGTCGACAAGGAGGTGCCATGTCGGTCAAAGCAATCCCGGTCGATCAGCGGCTCATTGACATCGATTCCAGGCGCTTTTCCTCCATCGAAAAGGCGCTGGTGGAACTGCTCACCAACAGCGATGACAGTTATTTGCGGCTGGAAAGGGCTGGCGAGCAGAAAGATGGCCGAATTGTCGTTTGCTACGAGCGGCATCGCCGCGGTGCATTGTTGACGGTGACCGACCAGGCCGAAGGCATGTCGTTTGACAAGGTGCGCTTCATCCTTCGCTACGGCGGTGCCCACAGCCTGCTGGCGCAAGGTGTTGTCGGTGGGCGCGGCTACTTTGGCAGGGGACTCAAGCAGGCGGTATTCGGTCTTGGCTACGGTTGGCTGGAGACGATCCACCAGGGGCGCCTGTCGCGTATTGACCTGTTTCGCAGCGACAGCGGCGAGTATCTCTACGACGATGGCGGCGAGGACCGCGCTGCCACTGCGCCGGACCGTGAGCGCCTCGGCCTGCCCGGTAACGGCACGCGCGTAACCATCGTGATCGACAATCCGCAGGTGAAGATCACGCGGTTTGCGTCCCTGGTGGAGTCCCTGCCCGACAATTTCTATCTACGCGATATTCTGCTGCGGCGGCACATCGAGCTGGTACATCTGAAGGAAGGCCGCGAGATCGAGCGTAGCGGCGCGATCCGGTTCGTGGAGCCGGAATCGGTGCTGCTGCTGGGGCCCGACGCCGTCGGGCAGTTTCAGTACGAAAACGACATCTACCCCTTCACCGTGACGCTCAAGCGCGCGCTGGGCGTCGAGCTCGTCCATCGCGGCGACGAGCGTACCGCCGGGCTGACGGTGGTGTCCGGTGCTGCAGTGCTGGACTGCCAGCTCTTCGATTATGAAAACCAGGTCGGCACCGAATACCTGTTCGGCACCGTAAGCTGCCCGGCGTTGCTGGAAAAGCTCGGGGAGGGCGTCGCCGTCATCAGCGACGAGCGCGCAGGACTGAATCCGAAGGCGCCCTTTGTGGCGGCCTTCTACAAGGCGGTCAGCAAAATGATTGCGCCCCATGTGATGGCGGAGAAGGAGAAGCTGAAGCACCTCGAGCACGCCACCACGTCCAGCCGTACCGCGCAGATGATCGAGCATATCCTGCTGCGCATGAACCACGCGGCGATTCATGACTTCGGCATCATGCTGCCGGCCACGACCACGGTCGCATCGGACAAGCCAGACAAGTCGGACGGCGCAGCAGAACCTGCGCTGCGATTCAGTACAGGCTTCTATTACCGCAAACCCAATCATGCTTTCCCTGTGCGTCTGTTGGTCGACCCAGAACGGTTCGAGCAAAACGCGATCCTCAGCGTGGAAGCCTCAAGGACGGAAGGGCTGGAGATCTCCCCGCTGCACAGGGAGATGGCAATCAGGGACCTGCGTGACGAGCCCCAGCTCGAATGGACCGTCAGGGGCCGCTCTGTGGAAGACCACGGCGAAATCGTCGCCCGCGTCGGCAATTACTTCGCGTGGTGCGACATCGTGATCGCCGAACACGCATCGGCGCACCATCATCAGCATCATCACGCGCATGCAGCGTCGCATGTGCGCAGTCAGCATCGCTCATCCAGGGACCAGGGAGAGGCCGTGTTTACCGGCTATGAATTTCGCTATCTCGGCAACGAGACCGACCGGGCAGTGTACAGCCCCGAGGAACGGAAGATCCTCATCAACACGGCTGCGCCGACCGTGCAGCTGTATCTGGACGGACGAGGCAACTTCCGCGACTCCGCACGATTGCTGCTGGCGGAATTGTTCATGGATGTCATTGCAAAGGAACTCGCGCGCCACAGACTGGCGAAGTCCGCGCGAAAGGACGATGTGGAAGCTTTTCAGAAGATCAAGCGGGAGATCGTCCGCCGGTACGGCAGCGACATCCATCTGTCGTTCCTGAAGAACTAAGACTTGTCGTCGTTTTGTTGCCAGAGGCGCCTACGGACAGTCCGGTAGGGCGGAAAAGCGCAGCGCCTTCCGCCGCATGAATCAATCACGGCGCTCGAGGAGATACACGATAAAGGAGCAGGTCCCGCCCGGGACACGCATGCAACGGTAATCCGGCAAGAGCTGATAGTGTCACGCGGTGTGCCGGAGAGTGGCATGCGGCGGAAGGCGCTGCGCTTTTCCGCCCTACCAGGCCACCGGGCGGGAAAACGTGTCGATAACGGTGAGTAGTGCGGAAACCCGATCAGGTGCTGTACCAGGCATCCTTCAGCGGACCCACTACCACGTCTTTCAGCTCCTGGCGGGTTTCAAGCCATTTCCTGAACGACTCTCTTTGTGCTTCGGTGACCGAACCCCTGGCTGCATTCACCACCACAAATCCTTCGAAGCCACCGTTGAAGCCGCCACCGAAGAGCAGATCCATTTCGTCAACCGCAGTAATCAATGCATCGATAAATGCGGAGCGGTCTTCCTGCGTCAGCTCCTTGGTTGTCTTGGCCGTGACCTCGAAACCGAGTTCCTGAAACTCGCCGAGGCGCAGTTTCTTGCGCTGGCGGAGATTGTGTTTTCCTTTTGTCTTGACTGGCATGGCGTACCTATAGGGAAGTGAGCGTTGCTGCTCGGTGAGGAAGATATTGCGGCCGGAATTATACCGGGTAGTGGCAAGGCATCCTTCCCACGACTCGTGCAAGCCGCGGTTGGCGATGCAATTCCCGATGCCGTAGGGCGGAAAAGCGAAGCGCCTTCCCCCGCATGAACTATTCACCACACTCGCCAGCAGCCAGCTCCACCGCACCCCGCCCAATCATACGGATAAGTACCTGCCTACACGAGACGGTGAAAGGACGAGTAGGGCCAGTCACCACCCATTGCACGATTCCATGCTTGAAGGTTGATATGCTCTGTCAGCAAGGAGCTGCGGCACTCGCGGAGATTGTCGATAAAGAAATGATGCCCGGGAACACGGTTGCGGCAGTGGTTTGACATGATCGCAGTGCGCCGAAGAGTCGCATGCGGCGGAAGGCGCTTCGCTTTTCCGCCCTACGGGGCTGTTAGTGTCTACAACACGTAGCTCGATTCTTTTCTTTCCATTCCTTCGGCAACGGAAACCGATGAATCGAAGAGCGATTTGAGATATATGAGGCGCCTGCCATTAATGCGTATTCAATTGCCGTAGGCATAATTAATTTCTCCTTCTTGTAAATTCGTTATTTGCAGGTCATATCCATAAAACGTTGGCCAAATTCGCTATTGGGTCTAATCCATCCACATTTGTAATGAATCATTGCTTCGCAAGTGACCAATGACCCTATTACCGGCTTTACAAACTCACGTACAATCACTTGGTGCTCGGGGCGTTTATCTTTACTGTTAATGTCCTTGATCATCTCAGCTGAAAAGAAACGCTTTCCGGACCTTTCGACTTCATAATCCGGCGCAGAGCGGATCAAATTGGGGGCAGTAATCTCAGCGGGGAGATTCTCTAGCGGAATACGCTGCCAGTCTTTTTCCCAATACTGAAAGATCACGTATGGCGGGTTGGGCCGGCCCCATTTTTTATATGACAGGCAGCCCATCGGAGTTGTGATTACGTAAGCGGCGTTATCCACTATATCGAGTGACATCGGCAGGAAGTTGGCACTACCTAGTTCTTCCGAATACCTGTCTTCCCAGGTGACGCTTATTCGTTCGGTGCATGGTAAAGGTAATGCTCTGGTCACCAATAGGTGGTCTTTGCCCCAGCTCGTGCCGGCCCTTGACAGTGACTGTACGGTCAACAATGAGCCGGCTGCCATCGTGCAGTAACACCTCTTCTTTCCAACTGGTCGACGCACACCCGCTCATGCTAAGCCCTACGTTAAAAAACCATCCCAGTTTCAGTCTCCACTTGAACGCGAAGAAGTTACTTCTCATACCGCTCTTCCTTTATACAAAGCTTGAAACTTCCATAAACTGCATTGCTGGTGATTCGACAAGAAACTAATATCGCTCAGTGTCCGTAGGGCGGAAAAGCGAAGCGCCTTCCGCCGCATGCGCTACTCCCCACGCTCGCCTGCCGCCAGTTCCCGCGCATCCCCCGCCCAATCATATGGATAAGTTCCTGCCTGCACGAGGCGGTGAAAGGACGAGTAGGGCCAGTCGACCACCCGCTGTACGAACCCATGCTTGAACGGGTTGATATGCACGTAATCCATATGCGCCGCATACTCGGCGTCATCATGAATCGTATGCTCCCAAAAGCGCCGCTGCCAGATACCCCGTTCCCCTTTGCGTGCGCGCGCAGCGGACAAGCGTTCGGTACTCGGCAGCGCCTTCGCGAAAGCGGTTTTGATTGCCTTCCAGCGCCCGGAGTAGTCGACGTCGCCGGGCGGCAGTGTCCAGATACAATGCGTGTGATCGGGCAGGACGACCCATGCGTCGATGTGAAACGGCTTTCGTGCGCGCACCTGGCGCACGGCGTCACGGAAAGCGTCGATATGCTCCGTCAGCAAGGGGCTGCGGCGCTCGAGGAGATTGACGGTAAAGAAGTAGGTCCCGCCCGGGACGCGGTTACGGCGGTAATCTGGCATGGGCGGAGTGTGCCAGAGAGTCGCATGCGGCGGAAGGCGCTTCGCTTTTCCGCCCTACTGAGCTGGTGTCCGGCTATACGGAAGACGCCAAGTTATGGAGACAAGTCAATGCTGTGTAAATTCAACTAGAGTGCACTGTATGCTCATCATCGCCGTTGCCTTACTTACGATATTGCTTCTCTTACTAATAGTGACCACACCGCTATTCCTTTTGTCGAGGAAGAGGTTTGGCGCTTCTCGTCTCGCATCGGCGCTTGTCTCAACTGCCATTAGCTCGGGAATCGTCGGCGTATCGGTATGGTTGCTTAACGAGTGTTCGCAGTCACGGTACTTGACCAGCGAACTCACGAAGAGCCTCTCCCCTACGGAACGAACGAGCCTCCGTGGGCATGGGCTCATGTGTCCGACCTCGTACAGTTTCGAACGCAATGGAAAGCACGCTACGGCAATGATCTTGCCGGGCCTATTCCGCGACGACATCTGGGTTTTCGACGAGAGTTCTGAGTAGCCATGACGCGCTCTAACCCTGCGCTTAGCCTGGCCCTCGACGGCTACGCCGTCGGCTTCCCTCCACACTTCGCGCTCCGGTGGATGTTAGTTTCACTTTAGCCTTTTCATGCGTAAATACCTCTGCATCCTGCTGATAATATTTTCAACCGTCGTTCAGGCGGCGGGGAAAGAAATTCCCACGGAGGCTCTAGGCCGGTACGAAAGACTGCATGAAGTTCGAGATTACTGTCGTGACACCGTCGTAACTTGCCCTCTAGTTAAGGTCAATGACGAGGTGTCTATAGCAAAGCGGAATAAGTCGTCAGTTACTGTTGTCGTATCAACCTATGGTGACGATCTTCACGTCTGTAATTTTGAGGGTTCAGGGCAATGGCTCTCGCCAACAATGACTGTTCGAGGCGATCTACCGGACGATACGTGCCAACTCATTATTTCCTTCACCACGCCAGGAATGCTAAAGATCACAGGAGCCTCAGCAAGTGCCTCCGAAATGTATTGCGGAGCCAACGCATCCATGTATGTCGATGGTCTGGAAAAGGTTGCGCCCAACTGAGCGCATTGCCGCAGGGCGGAAAAGCGGAGCGCCTTCCGCCACATGCGCGATTCATTGCGTTCTCTCGCCGTCTCGATATGCTCCGTAAGCGAGGAGTTGTGACGCTCGAGGATATAGCCGGTAGAAGTGAGGTCCACCCAGCGCACTATTGTGGCGGTAATCTGTCATGGGCGGGGTGCGCCAGACTGTCGCATGCGGCGGAAGGCGCTTCGCTTTTCCGCCCTACTGGGGTAATTGATTCAGGCGTCGGACAGGCGTGACATCGAGGCGGCACTACCAAGTGCGTGCGCTTTCACTTCGGCGGCAGGAACAAATGCCTGCTGCGTTCCTCCGCAATGCCCGCCTTCGCCAGCGCTTTCAGGCACACTGCGACCGTACCCGCAAACGCTTCATCAAACCACGGATTCGCACCGCTGACGCCGACGACGATGCCCTCATGAACGATGCTGCCCCAGAGCACGGTGTCGCTGGCGGTGAGCAGGTGGGGGCGCAGTTCCTGCACGGTGTGGCCGTCCATGCCGGTACGCCAGGCGACGCGGGCTTTGGCTTGGGCGAAGGCGGCGTAGTCGGCGTCCCATTTGCTGCGGTCGCCGATGGCGTGCTCGTAGAGGATCGCTTCTTCGAAGCTGCATTTTTCGGGCGTGAGCAGCGGGTCCATGATGACGATGTAGAGGAAGCCGCTTTCGCCGACTTCCTTGTGCTTCATGGCTTCCTCGATCATCGGCAGGCTGAATGTGACGGCCTTTTCGGCGGTGGCTCGGTCGATGAAATAGCTTCCGGATACGGCCATGTGTTCTCCTCCTCTGGTTGTTTGATCAGGTAGTGACGAAACGGAATGCCTTGTCCCAGTCGTCGGCAAAGCGGTGGATGTTGAAGCGTTCGCGCGCAGCGCGGCGTGCGCATTCGCCGAGGCGGCGGGCATGTGCCGGGTCGTTGAGCAGGTCGTGCATGCGGGCGATCAGTTTGCTTTCATTCGTGTCGATATAGCCAAAGGTGCCGTTGTCGATGACGGTGGCCATCTCCGTCGTGGCGAGGCCGACGATGGGCATGCCGATCATCATCGCTTCGATGACGGCGAGTCCGAGGCTGGTGTAGCGGATCGGATTGAAGAAGAAACGGTACTGCGCGGCAAAGGCGGGGAGCTGGTCATGCTGGATCTCGCCGATGCCGCCCACGTCCTGCGCGCCCATGCCAACGAGGTCGAGCGGTACCTGTTCCCGCGCACGCATGAAGACGTCGCCGCCGAGCCGCCGTCCGCGGGTGGCGATATTGTTTACAACGACGAGCCCGCGCGCGAGGTCGCCGCGGTAGGTCACGTCTTTCGGCTCCAGCACGCCATGCTCGATGACGCGCACCGGCGTGCGGCCGTTGTCCCACATCAGCGCATTGAAATGCGTGACATGCACCAGCAGCATCGACGGGTCGTCTACCGGATGCCGCATGTCGGTCGGGTGCTCGCGCGGCGTGTCATGCTCGATGTAGATCCTGGGCAGCCTGCGCTGCGCTTCGCTCAGGTACAGGTGCTGGTCCTGCAGGTACTGGTGGTCGTCCTGGAACAGGATGCAGTCGAATTGCGTGTCCTTCGCCTGGTCAACAGGCAGGTCGATCACATTGTCTCCCCACGGAATATGCCCATGCTTGCCGCCATATCCGGGCGGGCGATCGGGTTTAGAGAGTACGTAAAAGTCGTGCGGCGCCTGCGTGAGATAGTAGAGATAGCTGCCGTGCGTGTGCCAGGTGAGTATTTTCAGCCGTTTCGACATTTGTTTTCCTTGTGGGCTTGCATGGCCTTGTTGTCTTCCCATCGCATCGCCCAGGCCGTGTTTGACAAGCTACTGCGCGGCCCGGATTGATGTCTGCGGTGCTCGGCGTACCAGTCGTACGCGTGCGCTCCTCGACACCACGCCGAACCGCTCGCTACGCTTGTCAAACACAGCCCAGGCAAGATCGGGTAATTCGCGGGCAATGCGTCCTGCATCCTTTCCGTCAAAAATCAGAATGTTCCCGAGTACAGCGCGCAGCTGCGGCACACTTCCGGCGGCGTGTCGGACGACTCAAGCTGCGCGCGGAATGCGGTGTACTGTGCGTTGTTCCATACCGCTGCAACACCGTCCTTCTCCATGTCGCCGAAGTGGATGCGGTCCGGCGTGGCGACCATGCAGCAGGGCATGGCCTTGCCGTCGTAACTGATGTAGGAGCCGCGCCAAGGCCAGTCACAGCGCTGCCGGCCGGACATGCCCGGCGGATGGGCACGCGGCTTCAGGTTGGGCAGGCGCAGCGTGATCTTCAGCTCACGCGCCATCTCGCGGGCGGCGTTGAAGTGTTCTTCGACGCGCTGCACGTCTTCCTGCAGTAGCGTCTGGCTATCGATGAAGGCGCGCATCGGCTGGTACTGCGCCGGCAGGCTCGATTCGCCGAAGTCATGGCACAGGTGCTGCACGAACACCGTGTCCACGCCCTCCGCATGGGCGAGGCGGACCAGCTCCGGCAGCTCTTCGAGGTTCTCGCGCATGACGACGGCGACGATGCGCAGATGCGGCAGGTCGCTGTGCAGCCGGCGCTTTGCTTCGACGACACGGCGCAAGTTGCGCAGCACGCGCTCAAAGCGGGCGCGGATGCGAATCGCCTGATAGGTCGGTGCGGTGGCGCCATCGAGCGACACATGCATGGTGTGCAGGCCGCTCCTGACGCATTCCTCCGCGCCGGCCTCCGTCATCACCGTCATGTTGGTATTGGTGGAGACCATGACACCGCGCTGCGCCGCATAACGCACCATGTCAAAAAAGCGCGGATGCAGCAGCGGCTCGCCCAGCCCCTGCAGCTGAAGCTCGTTCATCGCCGGGAACTGGTCCACCAGCCGGCGATAGACGTCAAAGTCCATATAGGCGCGCGGCTGCCCCGGCCCACCTTCGCCGCGGAACTGGATCGGGCACATGCGGCAGCGCAGGTTGCACTGGCCGACCGGTTCGATTTGGACGAAGCCGGGCAGCTCCGTCATAGAAATCCCACGCGGAACTTGAATGCGCCAATCGCGCGCCAGAACACGGCCATCGGCGGAATCAGCACCGAGGTGACGATCATCTCAAATACATGGGACGGTGCTTTGGACGTGCGCTTCAATCGTTGCACGCAGAAGCGGCCGGTCATGAACAGCCAGACTGCTGCTGCGGCAAGCGCGGCAACCGGTTTGCCGGCGATGAGCGCCACCAGCGTGAACAGCATGGCGGCCACCGTCAGGTAGAAGTCCCATCGCGGCTTGGCGCGGATTTTCCGGCGGTACAGCTTCGGATGCTTCTTGAACAGCAGTGCATCGAACTGGATCTTCTTTACCTGCTGCAGGCTCACGCCCCAGCCTGCAGGGCGGATCGGGTGCGTGATGACCGCGCGCGGCTCGTGGACGATGTTGGCGCGGTATTCCAGCAGGCGGAAGTGCAGGTCCGAGTCTTCGCGCCAGGCAAAACGAAAGCGCTCATCGAAGCCGCCCAGGTCTTCCAGCACGCGCTTGCGGCAGAAGCAGTTGGCCGTCACGAACTCCGCCGTCTCGAGGTTTTTCGCATCCAGCTCGTAGTCGGTCGGCGTGTGCGACAGCGGCATCACGACACGTCCGCACACGGCATCGACGTCTTCCTCGAAAGCGCGCAAGCCGCTCTTCAACCAGTCGGAGCGCGCAATGGTGTCGTCGTCGGTGAAGGCAATGATCGGGCCGCGCGCAGCACGCCAGCCGTGGTTGCGCGCCGCCGCCGGGCCGTGAGGGCCCATTGACGGAATGTAGATGATCTGCGGCCCGTAGTCGGCGGTGTGACCGGCCCAGCCGGCGACGACTTCGCGCGTCGCATCGCTCGGGCCGTCGTCGACGATGATGATCTCGAAGCGGGCGGCATCGAAGCGCTGCAGCACCAGGCTGGCAATGCACCGGTTCAGCAGCTGCGGCCGGCCGCAGGTGGGAACGACCACAGAGATTGCGATTTCGACGGGTGTGGAGCGCGCTTCATGGATGTGGGAAATTTCGGCGGAGTGGGGCGGCGCATCCGACCTGCGCCTGCGGGAAGGCGCAGCCTGCCGTCCCCTGCCTTCGATGTCGGCAGTGACGTGCCTCCGGTCTCGGTTGAACGCAAGTATTTTCGACATGGATTGTTCCCGAAATGGCTTGTTTTTTATGTGGCCGCAGGCGCGCGCAAACGCAACCAGGCGCCATGTGGCTGGTACAAATATTGGTTGGCCTGAGCGCGATGCAATTCCCGTTCCATCGTGTTGCATTGATGACTATCAAGCGCGTTTCTTTTGAATAAGATGCGCTGGTGCTGCGTTTTCTGCGTTCCTTGTGCCGGTTTGCACGAAAACGCTGTCTCACCTTGCCGTGCCACGGATTTGACGATGTTCATGCCAGCGGCCGCGCTTCCTGAGCAGTTTCCTCCGTGTCCTCGGCGCGCTGCTGCATCTGCCACAGCAGCGCATAGGCGCCGCCGTGTGCCAGCAGCTGCGCGTGCGTGCCGCGTTCCACCACGCGTCCCCGGTTGAGCACAATGATCTCGCTGGCATTGACCACCGTGGACAGCCGGTGGGCGATGACCAGCGCCGTCCGGTTGACCGAGAGCTGGTCGAGCTCGGCCTGGATCGCCTGCTCCGACTGCGTGTCGAGTGCGGAGGTGGCTTCGTCGAAGATCAGCAGCGGCGGATTCTTGAGGATGGCGCGTGCAATGGCGATGCGCTGCTTTTCGCCGCCGGACATCTTCACGCCGCGCTCGCCAACGGGCGTTTCGTATTTCTGCGGCAGGGAATCGATCAGCTCGTGCACATGCGCAGCCTTCGCGGCGGCGATGATGTCTTCCATCGTTGCGCCCTTGCGGCCGTAGCCGATGTTGTACGCAATGGTGTCGTTGAACAGCAGCGTTTCCTGCGGCACCACGCCGATGGCTTCGCGCAGGCTTCTGGTGCTGATGCTGCGGATGTCCTGCCCGTCGACGCGGATTGCGCCATCGCCCACTTCGTACAGGCGCAGCAGCAGGCGCGCGAGGGTCGACTTGCCGGAGCCGCTGCCGCCGACGACCGCCACGGTGCCGCCCGGTGGAATGCGGAAACTGACCTTGTGCAGGATGGGGCGCGCCGGATCGTACGCAAAGCTGACGTTGTCGAACACCACTTCGCCACGTTCGACCTTGAGCGCGGGCAGGTTGGGCGGTTCGTCGATTTCCGGTTTTTCGCGCAGCAACTGAAACAGCTTCTCGGCATTCACCATCGCATCCCGCGCTTCGCGGTAGACGAAGCCGAGCGCATTGAGCGGCAGGCAGATCTGGATCACATAGGCATTAATCAGGATCAGGTCGCCGACCGTCATCTCGCGCGTGAACACGCCCTGTCCGGCGTACAGCATCACCGCCGCGACGCCCAGCGCGATGATGCCGCTCTGGCCCACATGCAAGGTGAAAAGCGCTTTCTGGTTGAAGACCACTGCTTCCGCCCAGTTGTCCATGATCCCCTGGAAGCGGCTCGACTCCAGCTTTTCGTTGGTGAAATACTTGACGGTGTCGTAATTGATCAGGCTGTCGGCCAGCAGGCTTTTCGCCGTGGAGTCGAGACGGTTGACGCGACGCTGGAAGATCGCGCGACGCGCCGTAAACACCAGCGTATAGCCGCAATAGACGAGGAAAGTCACGCCGAGGATGACGGTAAACCAGTTGCTGTAGCGCGCGGTCATGATCGCAACCACCATGCCGATTTCCAGGAGCGTCGGCACGATCGTAAACAGGCCGACGCTGAGCAGGAAGGCAATGCCGGATGTGCCGCGGTCAATATCCGGCAGCAGGCCGCCGATGCGGCGCGATGCATGAAAGCGCGCGCCGAGCTCATGCAGGTGCGCAAATGTCTTCAGTGCGTAAGTGGCGACCGTATGCTGCGTCACGCGCGAGAAGGCAAGGTCGCGCAGTTCATTGAACAGCGTGCTGGCAAAACGCAAGATCGCATAGCCGACCAGCAGCACGGCGGGCAGCGCGGCCAGTTGCTCGGGGCGCGACAGTTCGTCGACGATACGCTTGAGCGCCAGCGGTACGGAGACGACAGCGACTTTAGCCAGAACAAGGAAAATGACCGCGGCGGCAATGCGCCAGCGGAACGTGGACACGACTTGCCACAGGTCGTGCATGACAGACGCGGTACCGGAGCTGGCAGCGCTTGCGGCGTTGGTGTTTGTATTTCCGCTTTCTGTGGCGGCTTTTTCTTCACGCATCGGGGCGAAATCCTTTCCTGCTGCACGGGGCTTGCGGCGTGTGGAGCACGGGTGCGCGCAGCCGCACGGGCAGCTGTAATCTTTACTCCAACCAGTTGCAAAAACTGCTGGACTTGCATGCAAGAAAAGCGGGCATGCTGCCGTAGGTTTGAACCCGTACCCGCCGCCGTCTATCCTGAGGGAGGGCGCCGGGCCTGCAGTTCGGCATTCCAGTGGTATGGAAGTTGCAGACAGCCGCTCGCCAACGCATTCGCATCTTGCCGGCATGCAGCACACCGCAAGACCTTCATTAGCACTATTTATTCCACCGCAATGATCCCTGTTGCTGCCCGTCGGCCATCGATGATGGAGCCGGCGCATGCCGCTTTTGCAAAGAGGAAAAAGGAGAACCAGGATGGCAAGAATCGAACAGACAATTGAAGTCAACGCGCCGGTGCACGCCGCGTACAACCAGTTGACCCGGTTCGAGCAGTACCCCCGCTTTATCGATGATGTGCAGGAGGTGCGCCAGCTCGACGACAAGCACCTGCACTGGCACACGAAGGCAGGCGACCTCGACTTGGAATGGGATGCCGAGATCACGGAGCAGGTCCCCGACCGCTGCATTGCGTGGCGCACCACCAGCGGCCCGCATTACGAGGGAAAGATCGAGCTGAAACCCACGGAGCAGGACCGCACCCAGGTCACGCTGACAATGGAGTGCGATACGCGGCAGCAATTGCTTGCGCAACATGGCGACGCCGAGGATGCGCTCAGCCAGCGCACGGTGCATGACCTGGCGCGCTTCAAGAAATTCATTGAAAAGCTGGTGTCGGGCAAGGGCGAGGAAAGCCGGGCAGGTTCGCACACCGGCAAGCCAGCAAGCATGGGTTCCGGCGAGGAGCGCACCACCGGTGAAATGATCGGCAAGGCAATCGGGCAGACCGCCAGCGAGCGGCAGGAGGCGGCGCAGTCCGCCGGAATCGCGCAAGGCGGCCAACGCAACCGCCTGCAGCGGGCCGGACAGGCGGACAGCGTGGGTGAACAGGAAGGGCAGGACAGTTCGTCCGGACAGCGCGGGCAGTCTGACCGGCCTGGCCAGCCCGGCCAGCCAATCGGTGCCGATCTCGCGGCACGCATGCCGTGGCTGCCCGGTCTGCTGCAGGCGTGGAACGAGCCCTTTGGAATGATGCGCAGGATGACGGAAGAGATGGACCAGCTGATCCATCAGTACATCGGCCGTCCGCTCAACGACGCACGCCTGCGCGCCACATCAGCGACCTCGGCCACCGGCTGGACGCCGCCGATCGAAGTCGCGCAGCGCAACAGGAAGTTCGTGGTCTGCGCCGAGTTGCCGGGTGTCAGGCGCGAGGATGTGCAGGTCGAGGTCCAGCACGATCGCGTGACGATCGAAGGAGACCGGCGGCAGGAGCCGATGCACGAAGCAGGAGAATACCGGCGCTCAGAGCGCTCCTACGGCCACTTCTATCGCGTCATCGCGCTGCCGCCCGGCGCCGATCCGGACGCCGCCTCTGCATCGCTGAAGGATGGTGTGCTCGAAATCACCGTGCCGGTGCCGGGCAACACCCGGCAGGGCAGGCGGCTCGATATCGAGGTCGCGGGATAACGGCCACGCCACAAGGCAGTGTTGTACTGAAAAGACGTGCGCTGCGCGGGATGCAGCGCAGCGCACGATTGGACGTGCAATGCCGGCCGCCATCCATCCGGCGGCTGGCACGGCACAGTAAATGAAGGAGGAACAATGGGCACCGACATGGTGGGATGGGCCAGTGCATTCGTTCTGGTGATGACCATTTCGCGGCAGGTCTACTCGCAGTGGCGCAGCGGCAGCGTAGAAGGCGTGTCGAAATGGCTGTTCATCGGACAGATAACGGCGTCAGTCGGTTTTACCGTCTACAGCTACCTGGTGGAGAACTGGGTTTTTGTCTTCGCGAATTTCTTCATCCTCCTGACTGCGGTGGCAGGGCAGTTCGTGTATTTGCGCAACAAGAGAAAGGCGGGCACAGGGAAGTAAAAAGTACAGCGGGCGTTTTTTCTTATTTACATGGCGGTGTAAGACTTACTGCGGACCCGGCTTGGCCCGTATACGGTCGGGAAAGGCGCTCCGACACATCGGGATTCCACGGGGCCGCAGTTGCGGTGGCCAACTCGCGCCGGCTTTACATGCCGTTGCGACAGGTACAACGTTTGCTTAGTCGTTTTTGCAAGCCTGTATCCCTGCTGGAACGCCTTATCGAGTGCTGCCTGTAACCACAGCCTGGCAACTGCCTGCCAACTGGCCGGCAACGGTGCCGCCATTGTCGAACCGCCATTCTTCCCGGGAGGAGAAAACGTGTACACGTTAGGAATCAACGCCGCCTATCACGATTGTTCCGCCTGCCTGGTGCGCGATGGCGAAGTGATCGCCGCTGCGGAGGAAGAGCGCTTTACGCGCGTCAAGCACGGCAAGCGGCCGGTCCCCTTCACCACCTGGCAACTCCCGTTTCATGCGATCGATTACTGCCTGAAGGAGGCGGGCATCATGCTGGCCGATGTGCAGCATGTTGCCTATTCCTACGATCCGAAGCTGCTGCTCGGCCAGCATGTCGGCGAGGCGATGATACAGATTCCGCTCGAGCCGTCGGCCCATGCCTCCGGCGAGTGGCTGTCGCCCTGGGATCCGCTGTTCCTGTCGTATATCGTGAATGCGCCGCGGCAGCTGGCAAGCGGTGCACCGCATCACCTGAAGAAGCGCTTTCGCGGCGTGCGGCATGACGGACCCTACCAATGGCATTTCGTCGAGCACCATCTCGCGCATGAAGCCAGCGCCTGCCTCGCCGCGCCTTTCGAAGAATGCGCAGTGCTGTCCATGGACGGCCGCGGCGAACGGGCGACCACCAGCTACGGTTATTACCAGGACCGGCGCTACAAGCGCATCAAGCAGGTCAACCTGCCGCATTCGCTTGGCCTGCTGTACGAAGCCGTGACGGATTACCTCGGCTTCCTGCACTCGTCCGATGAGTACAAGGTGATGGCACTGGCGTCATTCGGCAAGCCGGTGTACGCGCCGCTGCTGCGCGAGGTGCTGCGCTACACGGGCGATGGCGACTATGAGGTCTCGCCTGCGCAATGGGACAAGCTGTTCGGCCCGGCGCGCGAGAGGGGGGCGGACTTCACGCAGAAACACATGGATATCGCCTCCTCGCTGCAGATCGTGCTGGAAGAGACGGTGCTGAAGATGGCCGACTGGCTGCACCAGCAGACCGGCGCCGAGAACCTGGCGATGGCCGGCGGCGTTGCGCTGAACTGCGTGATGAATGCGCGCGTGCGCGACCGTGGGCCGTTCAAGAACGTGTGGGTGCAGCCGGCCGCCGGCGATGCCGGCACATCCCTCGGCGCGGCGTTGTGGATCGACACGCAGGAAGCGCGCAAGAGCAGCGGCATCACGAAAGGCCACTGGCGCATGGAGCATGCCTTCCTCGGCCCGGCCTACGACGAAGCGGAAATCGAATCCTTCCTGCAGATGAGCAAGCTGCGCTACCGGCGTGCCGACAACCTCGCGTCCGAGGTCGCCGACCTGCTGTTGCAGAACAAGGTGATCGGCTGGTTCCAGGGGCGCATGGAGTTCGGCCCGCGCGCACTGGGTGCGCGCTCCATCCTCGCGTCGCCGCTGGACGCGGACATGCAGCACCGCCTCAATCACATCAAGGACCGCGAGGACTTCCGCCCGGTTGCGCCGGTGGTGCTGGAGGAAGAGGCGGCCAACTGGTTCGTCAACGGCGCAGTGTCGCCGTTCATGGTCTTTGTGTATGACGTGCGACCCGACAAGGCGGACCGCATACCGGCGGTGCGCCATGTGGACGGCACTGCGCGCATCCAGACCATCAACCGCGCGCAGAACCCGGCGTACTATGACCTGCTGAAAGCATTCGGCGAGAAGAGCGGCGTGCCGGTGCTGATCAACACCTCATTCAACACCCGTGGCGAGCCGGTCGTGTGCACCCCGCGCGACGCCGTGGAGTCGTATTGCACCACGCCGCTGGACGCGCTGGCCATCGGCCCCTTCATCCTGGAAAAGCCATGACGGCCGCGTATCCGCTGATGCCGCAGCATGGTCCGTTTGGCGACAAGCCGCCGCGCAAGATCGCCATCTTCCGCGCGCTGCAGCTCGGGGACATGCTGTGCGCCGTGCCGGCCTTGCGCGCCTTGCGGGCAGCCGCGCCGATGGCGCAGATCACGCTGGTCGGCTTGCCGTGGGCGAGCAGCTTCGTCAAGCGCTACGCGCGGTACATCGACAACCTGCTGGTGTTTCCGGGATTTCCCGGCATGCCGGAGCAGCCGTTGCACCTGCATTCGGTGCCGCACTTCCTCGCCGAGGCACAGCGCCAGCGCTTCGACCTCGTGCTGCAAATGCATGGCAACGGCAGCCTGACCAATCCGCTGGTGATGCTGTTCGGCGGCGAGCGCACCGCCGGGTTTTACCGCCCCGGCGATTTCTGCCCCGAGCCGCAAAGCTTCATGCCCTGGGATGAGCGCGCGCATGAAGTGCTGCGCTGCCTCGACCTGATGGAATACCTTGGCGTGCCGGCACAGGGCGACCGGCTGGAATTCCCGCTGACCGAGGCCGACTTCCGTACGCTGCAGCGCAGCCACCTGAGCCTGCCGGCACCCGGTACTTATGTCTGCGTGCATCCGGGCGCACGCATGCCGTCGCGGCGCTGGCTGCCGCAACGCTTCGCCGAAGTGGCGGACCGGCTGGCAGAACGCGGCATGCACATCGTGCTGACCGGTTCGCCCGACGAGGCCGATGTGGTGCGCGCAGTGCAGCGCGCCATGCGCATGCCCGCGCTCGATTTGTCCGGCAAGACCGAGCTGGGCGCGCTGGCCGCATTAATTGCGCAGGCGCGCCTTGTCGTATCCAACGATACCGGGATCTCGCATGTGGCGGCAGCGGTGGCAACACCGAGCGTCATCGTCGCCTGCGGCTCGGATCCGAAGCGCTGGGCGCCGCTCGACCGCGGACGCCACCATGTGATCAGCGCGATGGTGGATTGCCGCCCGTGCATGCACCGCGAATGCCCGACCGCCCATGAGTGCGCGCAGGACGTGCCGGCGGAGAAGGTCGCCTTCATGGCTGCCCGCCTGCTGGACAACATCTCCCATCCCCTCCCGGAAATGCAGCTATGAAAGATACCGGCAGCAAGCGCATTCTCGTCACCGGCGGCGCCGGCTTCCTCGGCTCGCACTTATGCGAATACCTGCTGGCGCAAGGTCATGATGTCTTGTGCGTCGACAACTTCTACACCGGCCGCAAGCGCAACATCGCGCACATGCTCGCGCACCCCGGCTTCGAACTGATGCGGCATGACGTGACCTTCCCGCTGTATGTGGAGGTGGACGAGATCTATAACTTGGCTTGTCCCGCGTCCCCCGTGCATTACCAGAACGATCCGGTGCAGACGACCAAGACCAGTGTGCATGGCGCCATCAACATGCTGGGTCTGGCCAAGCGCGTGAAGGCGCGCATTCTGCAGGCATCGACGAGCGAAGTGTATGGCGACCCGCAGGTGCATCCGCAGACCGAACCTTACTGGGGCCATGTCAACCCGATCGGCGTGCGCTCCTGTTACGACGAGGGAAAACGTTGCGCGGAAACGCTGTTCATGGATTACCGCCGGCAACACAACCTCACCGTAAAGATCGCGCGCATCTTCAATACCTATGGCCCGCGCATGCATCCCAATGACGGGCGCGTCGTGTCCAACTTCATCATGCAGGCGCTTTCCGGCCAGCCGATCACGATCTATGGCGACGGCTCCCAGACCCGCTCCTTCTGCTATGTCGATGACATGGTGGCGGCATTCGAGCGCCTGATGCAGACGCCGCACGCATTCTGCGGCCCGGTCAACCTCGGCAACCCGGTGGAGTACACCATGCTGGAGTTGGCAGAACGCATCATCGCGCTTTCCGGCTCCCGTTCTGCCATTGTCTTTCGTCCATTGCCCAGCGACGACCCGGTGCGCCGCCGCCCCGACATTTCCCTTGCGCGGACAGTCCTCAACTGGGAGCCCCGCGTTTCGCTTGATGAAGGCCTGGAGCGGACCATCGCCTATTTCCGCCAGCTCCGCGCAAGCGCGATCAGCGCAGCGGATGCCGACGAAGCGCAGGAACAGGGTTTGCATGTACACCCCGTGCCGCAGCCTGCGCTTGGCAGCGGAGCCTGGCGAGAGAAGGCCGAACACATCCGAAGGGGACCATCATGAAGCGAAGCGGTATACGGTTTCCAACATGCCTGAAAGGCGGCAGGCTGCCGCTGCTGGCGGCTGCAGTCGTGCTGCTGGGCGCCTGCAACAAGAATCCTGCGGATCCCGGCGGACCGCCGTCTGCACCGCCACGTCCGATTACCTTCGGCGGCGGCGAGGTGATCACCTCGCAACTGGACCTGCCGGCACGCCCGGTCGCTCCTCCTCCCGGAGAGATGTGATCCCGGATGCTCTTCATGTATGCCGGACATCCGGTGGCATGGAGCTTGCGTTGGCCCTGCCTGTATTAACCTCCCACACTCGCACGATGACTGATGGATGCCTGGTGTTTGCCCGCGCTCGCATGCAATGCGTCACTGAGCGTCGTTGTTTCACCTCCGCGTGGCGCACGCGGCCGCCGGACGCGGCGCGGCGAATCTTCAGCCGGCGATGCCGTTGCGCTTGCATGAGCCGGCATTGCACAGCTTTCTTTTCTTGTCATCGTTGCCGTCGCAGGCGTTTGCAGCGCCCGCGAGGCGAGTTGTCGGGTCATGCAGGCGTGGCGCCTGCCGGAGACAGATGATGGTATCAGCGATGCATATCGAACCATTGAGGATCGATGCAGGCAAGATGGAAATGGACGGCATGCTGTGGCTGCCGGCCGAACAAACCGGCGTGATTGTGTTCGCCAACGGCAGTACAGGAAGCCGCGTAAAACCGCCGAATGACTATGTCGCCAGCGTGTTGCGCAATGCGCGTCTCGGTACGCTCTGGCTGGACCTGTTATCGCCGCAGGAGGTCGGTAGCCAGGGACGGCCGGACGTCGACATGCTGACAGAGCGCCTCGGTGCCGCATGCGACTGGCTGCGGCAGAATGCAACAACGCGTGAATTGCCGATCGGGCTGTTCGGCGCGAGCTACGGCGCAGCTGCCGCTTTGCAACTGGCGGCGGCGCGCGGACGCGCGATTGCAGCGCTTGTGTTGCGCGGCGCTCGTCCGGACCTGGCCGGCAACGGCACGCTCGGCAAGGTCAGTGCACCGACCCTGCTGATCGTCGGCGGGCTGGACGAGAGCCTGATCGGGACGAACCGGGCGGCCTATGCGGCATTGCGCTGCAAGAAGCGGTTTGAAATCATACCGGGCGCAACGCACTCGTTCGAAGAACCGGGCGCCCCGGAAGTGGTGGCGCGGCTTGCGCGCGGCTGGTTTCTTCAGCATGCGGACACTGCGCATATCTGAACGCATTAGGCAACACGCCGCGGGCATCGATGTAAAACGGTTTGCGTACAAGCGAAATATTTACACTCGCCCGCCTGGACATCTGGAAGCTTTTAGCCGCGATCGACACGGATGCATTTGCTGCAATGTGAGCAGCAAGCTCATCCAGATCGTTTCATCCAACCTTCAATCGTGCCTGGAAAGACAACCATGAAAACAACCCGACGTCCCGCCTTGTGCCTGTCCCTGATCCTGTCCGCATTGCTGGCTGCCGGTTGCAGCAGCATGTACGGCACCAACGCGGACGGTTCGAAGAAAGCCACCGGCCAGGTCATTGACGATGCCACGATCACGTCGAAAGTGAAGACCGCCTTGCTGGCAGATTCCGACGTCAGCGGCCTGAAGATCAATGTCGACACCGCCGATGGCGTCGTCAAGCTCAAGGGCGAGGTCAAGACCATGGCCCTGCGCAAGAAAGCGGAATCGATTGCAAAAGGTGTGGATGGCGTGAAAAAGGTAGACAACCAGCTGGTCATCACCGGCTGACACCAGCTGACGTCATGAAAATTGCCTGACGAAAATCAAACGGTCCGGACGGATCGGGTGCGGTAGAGGCTTATGCCGGCTTCAGCAGGCGCGCGCCCGGAACATGGATGACGACGTCCGATTCGGGAAGGGCCACGCATGGCAAGATGTACCCGTCGCGCTTCTCCTCCGGACTGAGCCCCGGCCATTCGATGTTGTAACGGACACGGCCGCTGACGAGGGCGCACATGCAGGTGCGGCAGGTGCCGTTCCGGCAGGACGCTGGCAGATCGATGCCGGCGTCGCGTGCGGCCGACAGCAGCGACGCCGAACCGGGGGCATCAAACGCTATGCCGCCGGGCTGGATGACAACGGAAAAGGTGGCGTGCTTGGTGGTCATCTGTTGCGAGAAATCTCGGATCTTGCCCGCATGGCGGCTGCGGCTTGTGAATGCGAGTTGCGCCATGCGGGCTGAAGAGCTACTCCATCACCACGACGCTTCGGGTGTGCGGATCGAAGGTGGCGATCTCCTTCACGCGTCCCGCATCGTCAAACATCACCTGGAATTCGGCGAAGCTGCTTAACCAGAAACGCCATACCTTCGCATCGAGGTTCGGGTTTTCGCTGCTGACCGGATAACCGACGGACATGATCACCTGTTCGCGCGTCATGCCCGGACGGACGCGTGCCGTCTTGATCGCCTCACGCACTTTTTCCGGATAGCCCGCGATTTTTGCCTTGGGATCCGTCGCCACGATATACCGCTGCGCGAAAGCATCCATGCTCAGGTCGCGGCTGTAATCGTTGCCGATTGCCTGCGTGTCCCCCTCAAGCTCGACATAGACGCGAAAGCGTCCGTAATCCGCTCCTTTCACGGGTGTACCGACGGGGATCATGCGCTTGCCGGCTTCGGCGTAGTTGATATCGCTGATCCAGCTGCCATCGGTGCGCATGTTGCAGCAGAGAAATCCTTCCGAGATTGGTTGAGCGTGCACTTGTGCAGCCAAGGCTGCCGCGAGCGCGCTGCTCAGGGCGAGACGAACGAACATGAGAGCTCCCTTCTTTCTGGTTGTTGATTCTTCTTGTGTGTCTTTTTCTGATCTTCTGTTTCTGCAGCGCCTTATCGGCCACTCTGGGCCATGCTGGGCCACGCCGGCGGCGCGCTGCCGATTATACAAGCCCGCCATCGCCCTCCCCGCAGAAGGACTACAGAGCGGGAAGGGCATTGCTTGGCGGCGGGAGATTCAAGCGCTCCGGCCATCACGGAGCGAGGTTTTTTCGGCCGACCTGAAACCGACTTTCAAAGTGTGGTTATTGTTAGTTAAGAAACATTTCTTGATTGAATTAATGCAATTTAGTCAATATAATCGCGCTCCGTTAATGCAATTTTGATAACTTTCGTGGCAGTTGCAGCGGCTTCCGGCAGGAATCAAACCGCAGGTATTTCTTTCAATCACTTCAGGAACCCCATGAATAACCCGTTTACTCCCGCCGAAATGGTAACCACCGTTACCGATGTTCTTGCTACTGTGCTCGGCCTCACTCCAGAAGAAATCTCCGAAGACAGCGCCATCGCCGATGACCTTGGCGCCGATTCGCTCGATTTCGTCGATCTCAATGCGACGCTGGAAAAGCGCCTGAACATCGCATTGGCCAAAAAGGGGGCACTCGACCACGCCGAGAAAATTTCTGGTCGGCAAGATCTGTTCTATAACGCCAAGACCGGCCTGACGGCGGAAGGCGTCGAACTGCTGAAGAACAGCCTGTCGCAGTACACGCAGCTCCAGACCGGCATGACCGTCCACGACATCTTCAACGTGACCACGGTGAAGAACGTCGCCAACCTGTGCCACGCCCTGTTCGATTACCTTCCGTCCGCCTGCCCGGAGTGCGGCCACCAGGAGGCAAAGCTGTCTGCTGCCGGCAAGGTGGTGTGCGGCGGCTGCAGCGCCGGATTGCGCCCGGTACATGGCGACGAGGCACAGGTGCTGAGCATCTCGCAATATCTCCAAGAAAAATCCCTGAAGGCAGCCTGACCCGCGATGCGCAACGAAGTCGTCGTCACCGGCGTTGGCGTCATCTGCAGTCAGGCGAACTCGCCGCAAGAACTGTTCGCCCGCCTGAAGAACAAGCAATCCTCGGTTCGCAATCATCCTCAATACGCTGCGTACGGGCTGCCCGGTCCGGCATGTGCGTATATTGACGAAGAAGTGTGGCGCCAGCTTGAGGCCGCCCAGGCCGGACGGTTCGCCTATCCGCTCGGCCCGCAGGCGCGGCTTGCCGTCTGCGCGGCGGAGCAGGCCGTTGCGGAGAGCGGCATCGACCTCGGTGCCGTCGAGCGCAAGGGATTGTTCGTCGCATCGAACAAATTCACGCTCACCGGCGAGGACCTGCTTTCGCTGGGCCGGCACTACGAGCCGGACACCGACCGCATTGACCTGGACGGCTTCCTGCGCAAGGAAAGTCACGACGCCTCAGCGCATTTCCACAAGCGCCAGGATGTCGCGGCACTGGCGCTGGCGGAGTGCTACGGTTTCGATGACTTCGTGATGACGCCGGGCGATGCCTGTGCCGCCGGCGGAATTGCAGTCGGCACCGGATATCGTCACATCATGCATGGCGAGCTCGACCTTGCATTGGTTGGCGGCACGGAAGCGATGTGCAATTACGTGCCGTTGATCGCGTTCTCTGCGCTCGGCGCACTCTCGTCGGTCGCCACCGATCAGCCGGAAACCGTCAGCCGGCCGTTCGATAAGAATCGCAGCGGCTTCGTGATGGGCGAAGGAAGCGCTTTCCTGGTGCTCGAATCGCTCGAACATGCAAAGCGCCGCGGCGCCGCGATCCTGGCGCGCATCAGCGGGTTTTCCAAACAGGCCGAGGCATGGCGCATCACCGCGAGCCCGCCGGACGGCTCGCAATACGCGCGCTGCATCCATGCGGCAATTGCCGATGCCGGGCTCGCTGCGGACGCGATCGACCACATCAACGCGCATGGCACATCGACACCGAACAACGACGCCTGCGAAAGTGCGGCGATCCGTCGCGTGTTCGCGGACCGCACATCAACCATTCCAGTGACGTCGAATAAATCCGCACTTGGCCACTCCCTGGCCGCAAGCGGTGCCATCGAGGCGGTGCTGTCGGTCATGTCGCTTCGTGAGCAGATGCTTCTTCCCACCTTGAACTTCGAGGAGCCGGATGCCGGCACGGACGGGCTGGACATCGTTCGCGAGGCCCGGCCGGAAGGCATCAACCACATCCTGTCGAATTCTTTCGGATTCGGCGGCGAAAACTGCGCGCTGGTGATTAGCAAGACCTGACCAATTTTTCCCATCGAATGAAACGTACTGTCTATATAGAAGACGGCGGGGCCTGCTGCGCCGCCGGAGAACGGATCGAGGCCATCTGGCGCCACCTCGCGTCGGGTACGCGGGTCCTTTCCGACCTGCCTTGTCCCGCGTTCGCAGGCTGGCCATGGCCACGAGTGTTCACCATGGAAGAGCCGTCCGCCGCCGAACTCGACGTCGACCGCAAGCTGTTGCGGACGATGGAAAAGCAGGCAAAGCTCGCACTGCGCGGTGCCGGCCTGGCGCTGCGGGATTCTGCGCTGTTTGGCGTGTACGAGAAGAGCCGCATCGGCCTCTATCTCGGCACGCCGACCGTTGATGAACCGGTGCCGACATGGTCTTCACTCGAAGCGCTGCACGAAGGCGGGCAGGAGGCCAGCCTGTCCGAGGTCTTCCTGCGCGAGACGCCGCCCTTCACCGGCCTGTCACAGCTCAACAGCAGCGCATGCGCGCACATCGCTGGCACGTTCGGCATGACCGGCGCAATGGGCGCCTATTCGCCGTTCGCCGATGCCGGCCTGCAGGCCGTGATCGAGGCAGCGCTGTCAATCACCAGCGGCGAGAATGATGTCGCACTCGCCGGCGGCGTTAGCCCGAAGATCAATCCGATGCTTGTGCTGCAGTACGACCATTTTGGCTGGACTGCAGACGAGGAACGCATTCCGGGTGAAGGTGCGGCATTCATCCTGCTTGACGGCAGCGGAAGGGGAAAGCGCCGCATCCGCCTGTCCGGCTATGCGCGCGGGTTTTCAACCGGCGGGCAAGGGCAGCGCGGCGTATTGCAGCGCGCATTCGACATGGCCGGCATCTCCGCTGGTGACCTCGGCTGGATCCTGACCTGCGACGGCGGCGACCATGGTGTCCTCCAGTCCTTGTATGGCGGAGCGTCGCTCCCGCTGGGTGGCTGCCAGGACGCCACTGGCGCGCTCGGCCCTGCGCAACCCATCCTCAACCTTCTCCTCGCGCAGCATGGCATGCGTGAAAACAAGCGGCTCTTGCGTGGACAGTCCGGAAGCCCCCATTCGGAACAGGACGCATGCATCAACCATGCACTCATCACCGCTGTCGGCCCGGAAGGGCAATACGTGGCGGTCATTCTTTCAACGGAGCGCACATGACACAACGCGTGGTCGTCACCGGGCTCGGCATTGTCTGCGGGCTGGGCTTTGACTGGGAAACATTCTGGAACGCGCTGGTCGCGGGCGAATCCGCGATACGCCGCTGGCAGGTGGACAGTGCGGTCGGCTTTCCGGTGCAGTATGCGGCACCGGTCGATGATGCCGCATTCGCGCAAGAGATAGCGGATATGCCCGAATTGCGTCAGCCGATGGAGCGCCGCAGCCGTTTCGGCCTGCTTGCCGCGCATCGTGCATTGCGCGATGCAGGTCTCGCCGCGCAAGGCAGCCGCATCGGCGTCGCCGTGGGATCCGGTGTGCCGGAGCGGAGTGCCGCCGACATGATGCTTGCCCTTGGCGAGGACGGCCCGCGATGGGATCGTCTGTATGCGCGGCGAGGTGAGCGCGATCCTTCACTACGCAACGGCAATGATCATCTCGCGGCTCTGATCGCCCGTCGCCACGGCGTTCTCGGGCCGGTAATGAACTTCAGTACCGCCTGCGCCGGCGCCGCGCATGCGATCGGCAGTGGCTTCCGCATGATCCGCAACGGCGAAGTCGACTGCATGGTGGCCGGTGGCGCGGACTCGGTGCTCAACCTGCCGACCATGGTTGGCCTCAACCTCCTCGGCGCACCGTCGACATCGGAAAAGCATGGCGACAGATTGTGCCGCCCGTTCGACATCGAGCGCAGCGGCTTTGTCGCGGCCGAAGGAGCGGGCATCATTGTGCTGGAGAGCGAGGAACATGCGCGCCGGCGTGGCGCCCGCATCTACGCGGAGATCTGCGGCTTCGGCAGCTCGCTGGATGCCTACCGCATCACCGCGCCCCATCCGGAAGGTGTCGGCGCCGCGCTCGCCATGCAAAAGGCATTGCGGGATGCCGACATGCTTCCCAGAGAGGTCGGTTATATCAATGCCCACGGAACCTCTACCCATCTGAACGACACGGCGGAGACCAAGGCGATCAGGAACGTATTCGCGGACGACGAACACTATCGCAAGCTGGTCGTCAACGCGAACAAATCGCAGATCGGCCACCTGATTGCCGCCGCGGGAGCACCGGAATTCATCGCCACTGCGCTTGCGCTGAAACATGGCGTCGTGCCGCCGACACTCAACCTCGATGATCCCGATCCCGAGTGCGATCTCGACTATGTTCCGCATCGCGCGCGGGAAGTGCGTCTGAATGCGGCGTTGTCCAACTCGTTCGGTTTCGGCGGGTTGAATGCATCACTTGCATTGCGCCGCTATGCCGGCAGCCAGCAGGAGCAACGGCAATGAGCCCGACGTCCGACAACGCCGTCGTCATTACCGGCGCCGGATGCGTGCTGCCGGGATGTAACACCACCGAGGAGTTCTGGCAGCGGCTGCTGACGGCGGACAGCGCCATCACGCCATACCGCGACGCGCACATCGACAGCAGCCTCATCCCTTGCTTTGGTGCGATTTCGCAGGAGCAGCGCGCAATGGCCAGCGAGGCGGTGCCGTTCAAGTTGCGTCGCTACAGTGCGCCGACCGCGCAGTGGGCAGTCAAGGCAGCGCGGGAGGCGCTTGCGCAGGCGGGGTTGGACCTGCAACAGGTTCCGGAAGACCGCAGGGGACTGTTTACGGCGCAAGGCGATTTCACTTTCCCGTCGACGCCGTCGTTCGCCCGCGGCATTGCTGGTGCACAGGAGAAGCGATCCCTTGACCTCGTGACGCTGACCAACGAGTGCATGCACCTGCGTGGCGTCGATCCGTTCATGGCGATCAAGTGCCTTGCAAACAATGTCCTCGCGATTGCCAGCCTGAGCTTCGAAATGCGCGGTGATGCTGCCGCCTTTGTGCAGGACGACAGCGCCATTCCCGCTGCGTTGCGCAGCGCAGTGTTCAGCCTGCAGCAGGGGTATTCCGACATGGCGCTGCTGCTCTTCGCGGGGAGCTATAACGAAGCGCTCACGCTGGCGGAGCTGTACAGGCTGGAATACCTGAGCGCATGCAACGACGGTGCCGCCTCTCTTCGACCGTTCGACCTGCGACGGGACGGCACGATTCCCGGCGAGGGGGCCATCGCGCTGGTACTTGAAACGGCCAGCCATGCACGGCGGCGCCATGCCTTGCCCTTGGCACAGGTCCGGGGCATCGGCAATGCCATCGATGCGCCTGCCAGGCCGGCTGGTGTCGACGCCTACCAGCGCTGCGTGCGCCCGGCGCTCGCTGCCGCAGGCGTCGGCCTCGACGACATCGATGTCATCGTCGCTTCTGGCAAGGGCAGTTATCAGCACGACCACCGCGAGGCGGCCAGGCTGGTGGCCTTGCAGGACAGCATCGCGATGCTGCCGGTGACCTGCGCCACGGCGATCACCGGGACGGTGCCGGCCTGTCCGACGCAATGGCTGGCCGCACTCGGCATCCTGCAAACAGGTGTGGTGCCCCACGTCGCGCATCTTGAACAGTCGCTGGAGCCGCGCCTGGACCTGGTCCGCGACGTACCGCGACAAACTCCCTCGCGGCATGTGCTCGCGCTCGACGCAGGATTTGCGGGCAGCCATTCCGCCGTGCTTTTTTCACATTCGCTAGCCTGATTGATACAAGGTTTCCATGTCTTACTACCAACAACACGTCAAAAGCCATCTTTCCGAGATATTTACCGCGCTCGGACTGGATGTTGCCTACACCCGCGCCGCGGGCAACACCTTGTACTATCGCGACCGCAAGGGCGACGAAGTGCCCGTGCTCGACCTGCTCGGCGGCTACGGGGCGCTGATCTTCGGGCACAACCATCCGCGCATCAATGCCGCCGCGCAGCAGCTGATCGACCACCAGGTCCCGGTGCATGCGCAATTCTCGCTGCGTGAGCGTGCCGGTGAACTTGCGCACCGGCTCAATCAGATTTTCCGTCGCGAACTCGGCGGCACCGACGATTTCAATGTGACGTTCGCCAACAGCGGGGCAGAGGCGATCGAGGCGGCGATCAAGCATGCCGAGCTGGAACGGGTGCTGAAGCTGGAAGAGCTGCTCGAAGAGATCACCCTCAATATCGAACGCGTGCGCCGGGCGATCCGGCAGGGTGAGGCAGCGATTCCGGAAAACATCTACAGCCATGGCCCGCTCCGGGAGAAGGTTTTCGATGTGCGCAACTTCGACGACCTGATCGTCGGCCTCATCAACCACAATTCCGACCAGCTGGTGAAAAGACCGGTTTTCCTTGTGCTGGAAAAATCCTTCCACGGCAAGCTGATCGGGAGCGTTCAGCTCACCTATAACAAGAACTTCCGCCGCCCCTTCCAGTACTTCGGACTTAAGACGCGATTCGTGTCACCTTCCGACCCCGATCAGCTGCAGCGTGTGGTCGACGAAGAGCGCTTGTACCTGTATGACCTCGACGTGCAGGACGGCGTAGTGCGCATCGTGGAGCGCGAACTCCCGATCTTCGCGGCTTTCCTGGTCGAGCCGATCCAGGGCGAGGGCGGCGTGCATATGCTCAAACCGACCTTCGCGCAACTGATCCGCAAAACCTGCAACGAACTTGGCTGCCCGCTCATCCTCGATGAAATCCAGAGCGGCATGGGCCGTACCGGCACTTTCCTTGCCAGTACACAGATCCCGCTGAAGGGGGATTACTACACATTGTCGAAGTCCCTCGGTGGCGGCATAGCCAAGATTTCCGCGACGCTGATCAGGAAGGGTCGCTTGCGCAAGGAATTCGGCCTGATCCACAGTTCGACCTTTGCCGAAGACGATTTCTCCGCCGGCGTCGCATTGCAGGTGCTGGACATGATGGAGGAAGACAATGGCCGCGCCTACCGCCTGGTGCAGGAAAGCAGTGCGAAGCTGTTCGCTGCGCTGGACAGGGTCAGGCAGGCCTATCCGGACGTCATCAAGGAGGTGCGCGGAAAAGGCCTGTTCATCGGCGTCGAGTTCCATAGCCAGAAGGACGCAAGCTCCACCATCATCCGCGGTACGTCGTACAGTGACTCGTTCGGTTACATGATGTCCGGCTATCTGTTGCGCGAGGAACGGATTCGCATCGCCCCGCCTGGCAGCGCGCCGAATGTGCTGCGCATTGAACCGTCGATGTACCTCACCGACGCCGACATCGCGCACGTGGAGCAGGCGTTCGGCCGCCTGTGCGAGATCGTCCGCAAGCAGGATGCGCTGCATCTTGTATTCCCGCTGACCGATTCGTCGCGCCGCAAGCCGCGCAGCGAGGTTCTCGACTTCCGTGATGCGTTCCCGCCGCAGCCGCAGGCATCCAGCCAGTTCCGCGGGACGCGGCCGGTGCGCAAGGTGGCATTCATCAATCACCTGATTACGCCGGACTTCCTGTGCCAGGTCGATCCGTCACTGAAGGAACTCAGTTCCGAGGAATTGCGCCAGTTTGTCCTGAAAATGTCGCCGAACAAGAAGGCCGCACCTTATGCGCCGGTGCGCATCCATTCTCCGCTTGGCAGCGCGGTGGACTTCATCCTGTACCCGCTTTGCGTGTCTTCGGAGCAAATGGGGACGTATCTTGCCGAGGGCAACCTGGACAAGATCCGTGACGAGGTCGAGGACAGGGTGAATGCCGCGCTGGAAGATGGCTGCGAGATCGCCGGCCTTGGCATGTACACCTCCATCGTCACCAACAACTGCACGTCCCTGCGGGTGCCCGACATGGCGCTCACCTCCGGCAACGCGCTGACGGTCGCCATGGCACTCCAGGCGATCGACAAGGCGGTGACGGATGCGAGGCTCAACATGGAACAGATGACGGTCGCCGTGGTCGGAGCTGCCGGGAACATCGCGTCGACTTACGCATCGCTGCTGAGCGAACGGACGACGCGCATCATCTTGCTGGGAAGCGAGCGCGAAGGATCGCTGAATCGCCTGCACAAGACCGCACATGCGATTTATGACGATGCCTGGCAGGATATCTGTTTCCTGCCGCGCGAGCGGCTTGGCGTACTTGCCCGCCGTCTGCTCGATGAAAGCCTGGTGCAGGAATGGCTGGAGCGCGGTAGCGCGCCCAGGCGCGATTGCGGCCGCCAGATTGCTCAACACTTGCGCGAGCGTTACGGCGCCGACCCGTACCTGCAGGTATCCACGGACCGTGCCCTGATCCGCGAAGGGCATATCGTGCTGTGCGCAGCGAACAGTCCCGAGCCGTTCCTGACGGCGGAAGACTTCCGTGAAGGGGCGATCATCTGTGATATTGCCGTCCCGAACAATGTCGCACCCGACGTGCCTGCGAACCGCCCGGATCTCGTTTATCAGCAGGGTGGCATCGTCGCCACGCCAAACGGCGAGAGCCTGCATCCCGGCGCGCGCGCCTTCCTGAAGTCCGGCCAGCTGTTTGCCTGCATGGCAGAGACAGTGATTCTCGGCCTGTCCGGTTTCAATCGCCACTACTCCTATGGCCCGATCTCCAAGCAACAGGTGAGCGAGATCGCCGCGCTGGCACGTGCGCACGGTTTCAGCCTGGCTGAATCGAAAACCGGAAATTCCTTGTGAGGCCATCCATGACGACCATGACACTAGAAAACCAGGTAGCGCTCGTCACCGGTGCCAGCCGCGGCATCGGGCGCGAGATTGCGCGCATCTTTGCAGAGCAGGGCGCAGACGTTGCAATCAACTATCGTGGCGACGAAGCAGCCGCACGCGAGACAGCTGCTGCCGTCGAGCAGTGGGGCCGGCGGGCGCTGTTAATCCGCGCCGATGTCTCCGATCCGGCGCAGGCCGACGCCATGGTTGCCGGCGTGCTGGAAAGCTTCGGGCGTATCGACATCCTCGTCAACAATGCCGGCATCACCAGAGACAACCTGCTCGCAAGCATGGAGCCCGATGACATTGAAGCCGTGATCCGGACCAATCTCCTCGGCGTGATCTATCCGACGCAGGCGGTTACCCGGGCGATGATGCGGCAGCGATCCGGCCGCATTGTCAACATTTCGTCTTCGGCGGCAAGCAAGCCAGGGCGGGGACAGTCCAACTACGCTGCGGCCAAGGGCGGCGTCGAAGCGTTCACCAAGGCGATGGCAGTCGAGCTCGCGCCGCGCAACGTACTGGTCAACGCGGTCGCGCCCGGCGTGATCGTTACCGACATGTCGGAGCAGATCCGCAGGCATGGCGAGGATGAAATCATGTCGCGCCTGCTGCTCAAACGCTATGCGGAACCACGCGAAGTCGCGGAAGCAGTGCTGTTCCTTGCCAGTCCGACCAACCGTTACCTGACCGGCGAGATATTGCATCTCGACGGCGGATTGAAAATGGCATAGGGCGGCAATGGAATTGCGTCATAAAAATGCACTGGTCTCCGGCGCGGGAAATGGCATCGGTGCCGCAACTGCACGATGGCTGCATGAGAACAAGATCGGCGGACTGGTCCTGCTCGACCTGTCCGCACAGGCCATCGAAAGCCTTGCCGAGGAGCTGCGCCGTGGAGAGGATCCACCGCGCGTTTTCTGTTGCGCCGCTGATATCTCCAACCGCGCCGGTGTGCACTCTGCGCTGCAGCCGGCACTCGCGGAGCTTGGCCGCATCGATTTGCTGGTCAACAGCGCGGGCATTGCCGACGAGAACGAGCCGGAGCAGGAAGATATCTGGCATCGCGTCCTGAACGTCAACCTGAACGGCACCTATCACGTCACGCTGGAGGCGCTTGCAGCCATGCCGGATGGGGGACGCATTGTCAATGTGTCCTCCGTTCTCGGACGCGCCGGCAAGCGCCGCAATACTGCCTATTGCACATCCAAGCATGCGCTGCTCGGCTTTACCAAGAGCCTCGCGCTGGATCTCGCCCCGCGCCGGATTACGGTCAATGCCGTTCTCCCCGCATGGATCGACACGCCGATGTTGCGCCACGAAGTGGCGCTGCAGGCGGACAGCCTCGGATTGCCTGCCGAGCAATTGCTGCGCAATGCGCGCAAGCAGATTCCGCTGCGGCGCTTCCTCGCGGCGAAGGAGGTGGCGTCCCTGATCGGCTTCCTCGCATCCGACGATGCCGCAGGAATCACCGCACAGAGCTATACCATCGATGGAGGCTTCACATGCGGCGTGTAAACCTCCTCTGCATCCTTCTATCCCTTGCGGCGCCGGCAGCCGCACTGGAGCTGAATGCCGACATCTCCGCCGGCTATGCAGGCCACCTGCATTCCACCGATCCGCGTACGACCGAGCGCGGCATGAAGCTGCAGGGCAAGCTCACGCACGACGAACAACACTTCGGCATTCGCGCCGAAGGCCGCTTGCGCTGGAACGACGCCTACCGGAGCGACGCCTACAGTGAGGTTGCACGCGACGCCTACCGCTTCAGCGGCGACTGGCGGGAACTGTATGCCACGTCGTACGTCGGCGGATGGAATGTCTCGTTGGGCTTGCAGCAGGTGGTGTGGGGCAAGGCGGACAACCTGCGTGTGGTCGATCAGGTCAACCCGGTGGACTTGCGGGAATTCGTGCTCCCGGACCTGAACGACTACCGCAAGCCGGTGATGATGCTGCGCGGCGTGCGCATGCTCGGCGACTGGAGCCTCGAGATGCTGTACCTGCCGCGCTTCAAGCCGACATCGTTTGCAAAGCCGGGGAGTGAATACGACATCCCTCTGCTCGACCCGCAAACGCTGCAATCCGTGCTGCTCCTCCCTGAAAAACGTCCCTCAAATCGCTTCAGCAACGGCGAAGTCGGCATGCACCTGTCCCGCAGCTTCGAGGCACTGGACCTGAGCCTGTTTGCGTTTCATACCTGGGACGACAATCCGGTCTACCGCACGATCATGCTCGCGGATGCCGCGGGCAATCCGGTTCCTGCCCTGCAGGCGGAATACAGGCGACAGTTCATGACCGGGCTTTCCGCCGCGCGCGCGATCGGACACGGCATGGTGATTCGCGCCGAACTCGCCTACGTGCCGAACTATGCCTACATGGTCAGTTCCGGAAGCGCGGACGGCCTGGCCGAAAGCGCGACACTGACCGGCCTGGTCGGTCTCGACTACAACTGGCGCGACTGGCTGCTCGCGGTGCAGACCAGTGACCGCTACATCGAGGACTGGAACCGCGCCTACGCAGTTCGCAAGCATGCGCAGGTTGTCACCTTCTCCGCGACGGGAAGCTCTTTGTCCGGGCGGCTGGACTCACGCATTGCCTATACGACCTTCCCTGACAGTCGCGACGGCAACTGGCTGCAACTGAAAAGCACCTGGAAGCCTGACGACAACTGGGCCTATTCCGCAGGTATCGATCTGTTTGGCGGACCACGGGAAGGTCTCTTCGGGCAGTTCCGTGACAAGGACCGGCTGTGGCTGGAGGTCAAGCGCCGCTTCTGATTCTGATTCAACCGCCTTCCACGTTTATCCAATTCATCTAAAAGGACTCACGCATGAAATACAGGCAGTTAATGCGGCTGGGCGCCAGCCTCTTCCTGGCACTGGCGACATCCGCCGGCGCGACCACATTGAGCGCAGACCAGATCCTCGAGAGGGTCCGTAACCGCCCCGACGGCACGGACATTTACTCGGACGTCAACATGGTGCTGACGGAAAGCAATGGCAAGACGCGTACGCGCGACCTGATCTTCCTGGAGCGGGACTACGGGAAGGATGAAAAGCTGACGCTCTACTTCACCGGGCCGGCAGAGGTCAAAAGTGTTGCACTGCAGGCCGTCAACTACGACGAAGCCGTCGACAAGGAGGACGAGCAATGGATGTACTTGCCCGCCTTCCGCCAGGTGCGACGCATTTCCGCGACCGACAAGCGCGGTTCCTTCATGGGCAGCCAGTTTGCCTACATTGATCTCGACCGGCTGCGCGTGACCGACTATATGCAGAAGCTCCTGGGGGAAGAAAAGGTGATGGACCGCGACTGCTTTGTGATCGAACGCATCCCGGCGTCCGAAAAGATCATCAACAAGACCGGCTATTACAAGACCCGCGTGTGGGTCGACAAGGAACGCTTCATTGTCCTCAAGCAGACTTACTTCGACGCGCGCGGCGTGCAGTTCAAGCAATTGACGGTGAAGAAGCTGGAAAAGATCCAGGACATCTGGACCGTGACAGAGAGCGAGATGCAGGATTTCGTCAACCAGCGCAGCTCCACCCTCCATTTCAACAATTCCCGCTACAACACCGGGCTGGGCGACCAGCTGTTCCAACAAAACATCATGAAAACTGGAGTAAACCGTGGAAACCTACCTGCGCTTCGTTGACCGCTGGTCGAAGCTGATCCTGGCCGTGCTCGGCCTGGTCACCGTGTTCTTTGTCCTCCAGCTTGGCAAGCTGACGAATGACAGCAACCCTTATCTCCTGTCCGAGTCGCATCCGGCCCGCAAGCCGATCCTCGACATGCAGAAAGAGTTTTCCGGGACCTACGATGCGGCGTTGATTGCGCTGTACAACAAGGACGGCGTGTTCAACCGCGACACGCTCGACGCCGTGCTCGACATGACACAGGCGGCGCGCCGCATCATTCTCGTCAACGACGACGACAAGGCGTATCTGACGGCGCTGGGCGAGCGGTACGGCGCACAGCATCCGTCCTTCAAGGCAGCGGTCGACGGCATTCTGGAAGGCGGCCTGGAGCAGAACGATTACTTTGCAGCGCAACAGCTGCAGGAACTCGCAGGAACCGTGGAACTGTCGCAGGCCGAGCGCGCCTTCCTGTCGTACTTTCCGCACCGCCTGAACCCGGTAAAGGAAATGGCCGGTCTGGCAGCCAGCGACAACATCCTTTCGCGTGACGGCACGCTGCATGTGACCAAGAGCCTGCGCGACAAAACGACTTCGCCGGAGCAGATCCGGACGGAGATCCTGAACAATGAAATGATGCTCAACAGCGTCGTCTCCAGGGATGGAACGGTCGCGCTGATCACCATCGAGTTTGCGATCAAGCAGGATGATGCGGATGGCCAGGTCCGCGGCTACGATGCGCTGCGCACGATTGTGGACGACTACCGCAAGGCGCACCCGGAGCTGAAGGATGAGGTGTATATCGCCGGCGTCCCCATCTTCATGGCGGAGCAGAAGAAGCTGACCGACCGCGACCTCGCCACGCTGTTTCCGCTGGTGATTGCCGTGGTGGGGGCGATCCTGATCGGCTTTTTCCGCAAACCGCTCGGCTTTGTGCTGCCGATGCTGAATGTCGTGATGTGCACCATCTGGACGCTCGGGATGATGAGCGTGCTCCGCGTTCCCATGGATCTCATCACCAGCACCTTGCCGGTATTCCTGATCACGATCTGCGGCGCGGATGCCATCCACATGATGAATGAGTACTACACGCAGAAGGGAACCGGGATTGCGACGAAGGAAGCGGTCAAGCGGACGCTGCGGGAAATGCTCTCGCCGATCGTGCTGACAACGGTGACCACGGTTGCCGGCTTCCTGTTCTCGACATCGACCAACATTTCCAGCATCCAGTCCTTCGGCCTGTTCATGGCGGTCGGCCTTATCAGCGCGCAGATCATCTCGCTGCTGCTGATCCCGGCGTGGCTGAACCTCATGGGCGGCAGCAGGATTACCGTGAATGCGCCGGGCAAACAGCAGGGCGAGTGGCTTGGCATGGCACTGGCCGCCATGTTCGGCCTGCTGATCCGCAACCGGAAACCGGTGCTGGCGGGTTTCCTTGCGCTGATGGCGGGTTGTGCCTTCCTGATGACGCGCATCGTGGTCGAGGATGCCGGATCGAACTACTTTGCCGAGAACAACGAGTTCCGCAAGGCGGACGAATTCGTCAACACGCATATTGCCGGCACCAGCCCCGGATGGATTCGGATCGAGGGCGACAAGCCCAATTCCGTGATGACGACCGAGACGCTGGCCTTCATCGACAAGCTGGACCAGTTCCTACTGTCGCAGCCTAATGTCACCTATACCTATTCTCTGGCGACCTATGTCAAGCGCATGCATCTTGCATTGAACGACATGAATCCCGAGTACAACCGCTTGCCCAACGCAACGGAATCGATCCGCAGTACGGATGTCGCCACGGGCAAGCCGACGGTGGAACAGGTCGACGGCAACGAGCTAGTGTCGCAGCTGGTGCTGATGTATGAAAACGGCGGCGGCAATGACCTGAACAACGTGCTCGCACGCGACTTCTCCAAGGCAGCGACCCTATTTACGATGAATACCACCCGGGCGAGTGAGTACAAGATATTGCTTGCCAGCCTGGAACAGTGGCTGCAGGCGAACAAGCCCGTGCATCTGAAAGTCAGTGTGGCCGGCACGCCGGTGATCTGGTCGGGCGTGCTCGACGAAATCATCAAGGGGCAGTTCGTCAGCTTTATCCTGGCATTTTCCGCGGTGTGCGTGGTGCTCGTTGTCTGGCTGCGTTCGGTACGGGAAGGCATCCTTGCGGCACTGCCGCTGGCAGCGACCATGGTGGCTTATTACGGCGTGATGGCACTGCTCGGGATTGAGCTGAATATTGGCACGGCACTGATCTCGTTCATTGTGGTCGGCATTGTCGATTACTCCGTGCATTACCTGCAGCGGATCAAGTCACGCCTTGCTACCGGCGACACCCTCGATCATTCCTTGCTGTATGCGATCCGCCATTCCGGCATGTCGATCGCGTTCAACGTGGCGGTGTTTTCGCTCGGATTCCTGACCCTGCTGTTTTCGGAATTCAAGCCGATTGCGTATCTCGGCGGGCTGGTCGCGCTGGCCCTGTTCATCAGCGGTTTCATGTCGTTGTTCCTGATCTCGATGCTTGCGCCGTTCTTCCTGAAAGAGGAGCCCACGACAAAGCTCGCGCCCGGCATCCAGACGGCGGAAAGCTGAATTCACTCCGGCCGCAAAGGTTGCGGCCGGATGGCCATCTGCCTGCGCCGGATGAGGTATCAAGATCGAGCCGCGCCTCTTTCGGGCGCGGTTTTTTTCTTGTCTCTGCCGTTATGGGATATCCCGGCTCTCAACCCAGCTGGCAAACGAGATAGGCGGGTTTGCCTGGGTAGGTGTCGAGATGCTTTCGTTGCGGGTCTTCCAGGGAATCGCATGTCGCATATCCATGCCTGAACCAGAACGGCAGCGAATCCTGGATGGACACCAGGGAAGAGTAAGGAAGGCCGTTCCGCTGGGCCATGGTCAATGCCGCTTGCACCAGCCTTGTGCCGACATTCCGGCCGGCGGCCCGGCGGGACACGGCAAGGTCATGAAGGTACAGGCTGTTGGGCGTATCGGACGGCACAAAGCCGCTTCCCAGCGGGGTCACCTTCCCAAGTTCGGATAGATAGCCCACCAAGTACGCGCATACTCCGTGCTCGTCCTCCGCCACCCAGGCAGTGTCAGGCGATGACACCAGGCGTGCACGGATGGTTGCTTCGCACTCGATCGCGTCGGCGCTGTAGCATTCGCTCTGGATCGAAATGACAAAGGGGAGATCGGCCGTTGACATGGGGCGGATGGTCGGCATTGCTTTGATTTCTTTGCAGTGAGTGACATGAAGGATAGGCAACAGACGCTTATCCATGCGGGAAGCATCTGTCGATGACGAGCGCGGTTCCATGCATAGGCTCCGCCGCATCGACCGCAGTATATCGGAGCAAGTGCTAGTTTCAACAGCCTGCTAAACCGGAACGGACCGCGTTGCAGCAGCTGACGCACGGACCGGGATGTGATGCGCTGCTTCCCTGGAAACCGGTACCGCGTCATGAAACGCCTCGATGATGGCGTTGCGTACCTGACGCCAGTGATCGCCGCGCGCCAGGACGTGTTTCTGGTTGACCTCCAGCTCGATGCCAAGATAGGCGTGAGGGGGAAAGCGGCGGCGCAGATAAACCGTGAAGCCGTCGGAAATGCCGGTGTACGGATAGTTCATGCGCGTCTTCAGCGTCCGGGCATACACCTTTAATGCGGTTTGCCAGCGGCGGCACAAGCTGGCTTCCGAAAGACGGGACGGGTCGTACAGGAGTCCGATATCGGCATTGCGCACTTCGCCGTTCAGTTCCGGGGTGAAGCTGTGGCAGGAAATGTGGACCACGCGCGCACCGCAAGCAACGGCCTGCGTGATCTGTGTCTCGACCTTGGTGCGGTAGGGCTGGTAATACCGCTTGAAAATTTCCTGTTTGATGTCGTTCGGGGCGTCGCGCGTCGCCTCGGAGTAGAGCTTCGGATGACTGGGGGAGCGGTTGAGCTCGATCAGCAAACGGCTGATGGTCGACGCGACGAGCGGCGCGGACAAGGCGGCAGCAAGCTCGCGTGCAACGCGCAGGGCACCAACGTCGTATCCGCGATGCGTGCGCAAAAACGCCTCCCGCCCGCGAAAGAAATCATGGTAGCGGGATGGAACGCGGTTGCCGCCATGTTCACAGGTGATCAGGAAAAAGTTTTTCGTCTCCACGGTCGTCAAGGTCTTTCAGCATCGCGGTTCAGCACCACATTGAGCGCCGTCTTTCAACATGCAGGGAACGCCGCGATGGCGTTCATCTAGCCCTGTCAAACCTGCCCTTCAAACATGCGTCCTTCCTGCAGGCAGTCGGAGAGTTCGCGGTACACCGCATGCAGCTGCGGACGGGAATAGTCGCTGCCAACCGCCTGCAGGATTCGCCGTGCGAGTGTTCCCTTGCGTAATATCGTCTGCAACGGAGTGCGCCAGCGCGCGGTCTCGTAATCATTCTCTTCCATCATCCGCTCGACAAGGCATTCCCACAATTCTTCGGCACGGCAGCACCGCCCGGGAAAGCCGAGCAGCCGCAGGTAATCGGCGTTGTCCAGCACAGTCTGATCGGCGTCGCGTATACAGTCCTGCAGGATCGCGGCCAGTGTGTTGGTTGGCATCTCCTGCTGTTCTACCAGCGGCGCCTGCCCGGCCTGATAAAGCAGCTTCACCGCTGCGCGCGTGGCTGCGGCCACGGCAAGATCGGCTTGCGGACATTCCTGCGTGTCGATCACGCGGATTTCAATCGCACTGCGGTCGAAGCGCGCGATGGCACCGCGCGAATTCAGCCACTCATGCTGCAATACCCGGTCCGGATCAAATGGCGCAATGTCCTTGTACATGCGCGCCAGGATGCGCTGCTCGTAGTCGGCGCGGCTGGTGATCGTCTCCGGAATCACCATTCCCGCGATGGACGGAATCGAGGGTGCATTGTCGCAATACACGCGCATGCGATAGTCGGCCCAGCCGGTCACGCAACCGTCAGCAATGGGCGAGCTGGCGGCGAGCGCCGGCAGGATGGGCAGCACCAGGCGGACTGCCGCATGCAGACGCGTAAATTCCTCGTCGCCTGCAAAAGGCAGGTTCACGTGCATGCTCTGCAGGTTCGACCAGCCATGGTTGCGGCTGCCGAAGATGGCGTCGTAGGCGCGATAGATAGCCTGGTTGTCATGCGGCCAGAGATGGGTTTCCGTCTGCGGATCCATCCATGGGTGCATTGCGCCTGGCATCAGGCATGCGCCGCGCAGTTCGAGCAAGGTATTGATGTGCCGCACTTCTGCATGGAAGGCACCAGGCAACTCCGACAGCGATGCGACTGGGTGCCGGTTCTTGATCTCGACGAGATGCAGCACCAGTTCGTTCGACCACCCGAGCAGGCCGCGGTCGACTTCATTGCCACTGCTGCCCGGCGTTTCACGGATCAGCCGGTCGGCAATCGGCCGGATCGACAGGCTTTCTCTGTCGACGATCATGTATTCCAGCTCGATGCCGATGCCGTCGAAGGCATGCAGGATCGGTGGCGTCTGCGGTTCTTCCTCGTCGCTCATGGTGCAACACTTCCTCGGCGCGCCTCGATGCGTTTGCGGAACACGCCCATCACTTCGCGATACAACGCATCGCTCAGCACGGCGTCTTCATTGCCGGCATCGACGTTGGGGTTGTCGTTGATTTCGATGACGTAGTACTGGTTGCCGACCTGCTTCAGGTCCACGCCATAGAAACCGTCGCCGATCAGGTTGGCGGCCTGCACCGCAATGCTGACTACCTCGTCCGGCACCTCGCCAACCGACAGCGCCTCGGTGCGGCCTTCGCACATGCGCTGCTGTTCATGCTTGATGATCTGCCAGTGCCCCGGCGCCATATAGTATTTGCAGACGAACAGCGGCCGCTGGTCCAGCACGCCAATGCGCCAGTCGAATCCGGTGGGCAGGAATTCCTGCGCCAGCACCAGATCCGACTCCTTCAGCAGGGCATGGACCTTGGCCGTCAATTCCTGCTCGGACTCGACCTTCATCACGCCCAGCGAAAACGCGCTGTCCGGCTGCTTCAGGATGCAGGGAAAGCCGAGCGTCGCTGCGATCTGGTCGACATTGCCCTTGTGAATGATCAGCGTCTTCGGCGTCGGAATATGGTGCCGTGTCAGCAGCTCGGTCAGGTAGATCTTGTCGGTGCAGCGCAGGATGGAATCCGGATCGTCGATCACCACCATGCCGGCATCGGTCGCCTGGCGTGACAGCTGATAGGTGTAGTGATCGATGCTGGTGGTGTCGCGCAGGAACAGGGCATCGAATTTTTCCAGCCAGCGCGCGTCCTTGGGCGTGATCAGCTCGGCCGTCATGCCCACCGCTTCGGCCGCTTCAAGGAACTTGCGCAATGCGTCCGGGTTGGATGGCGACTCCGCGCGCTGCGGATCGTGCAGGATCGCGAGCGATGGTTTGCGCGCGACGCTGGGGCCGATCTTCTGTTCCTTCAGATGGTCGATCGCGGCCTGCGTGGCAAATTCGCGGTGATGAGCCGGGATGTCGCGCACGCTGCCGGGGTAGATGCTGCACAGATGCCAGCGGTCATTGGCACGCTCGAAGCGGGCGTGCAACACCGGCGTGCGCAGCATCTTGAACAGTTGCTCGCTCAGGTGCGGAAGCTGCTGCACGGCATCGCGGCCGAAATAGATGTTGAGGTCGGCCACCTCATCGGTCGCGCGTGCGAACGAGCAATCGATCAGGTCGCCGAGCTTGTCGGAGAGTTCCGCCACGACGTGGCCGGCATGCAGTTCCTTCATGGCCTGGACGTCGGGCACCGGATGGTGGCCGCGCGCTTCTGCAAGGAGGGAGACGTAGTAGCCGAGGCTTTGGTAGCGATAGGTGCGGCAGAGGTTGAAGACTTTGGTGGATTTGCTGTCCCCGTAGGCGGGGTCCATCAGGTAGGTTTGAGCAGGTATCACGGTGACACCGGGTATGTCGTTAGGCCAATCCTGCGGCTGACTGACGACGAAGAGGATGTTCATGGTACTTCCTGTCGCGGCGGACACCGCGGATGGATGATTAACAGGTTGGCGTCATGCGTCACAATGCCTAGCAGCACCGCATTCACGACCCTGTCCACGCTCAGCCAGTATTCATGCGAGCTGGCGTAGGGATTCTTTTGATACGGATCGACCACCAGCACCTTGCGCCGCTCGCGGTCGTAGCCGGCGATGATGACGAAGTGGCCGGAAGGCAGGCCGCGCACATCATCCGGCTGATCATCGGGGCCATATTCGCGCGGCACCCGATACAGGTAGGTGGAGCTCAGGCCGGTGATGATTGGCAGCCGGCGACGCAGGATGCCGCGAATCAGGTAGCGCGACAGGTCCAGCAGGCGCAGGCGCCCGCCAAGGCTGAGGAATTCCAGATAACCGGTGGTCGCATGTTGCAGGCGGTAATCCATTTTCGTTTCACGCTGCCGTTGCAGGCGATCGGCAATGTCGACACCGGGCTGGGTAAACCAGGTCGGGTCGAACACCGTCAGGTTGTAGGTATAAATGGTCGCACTGTAACCCCTGCGTAGTGCATCGCACGCAAGGAAGACGGCGAAGGTGCCGCCATGCTCGAGCCGGCCGGCACGTTCGATGACGCCAGTCAGCGCCTCCTCGTCGCCCCAGTAGCGGTAGACCGCATGCAGGCAGGTCGGGCCGCAGGTCGTTTCGTCCGGTTGCGGAAGGATCTTGACGGGCAATTGCAGGATCGGATGGGTCACGGGGGTGTGCAGTTGTGATGTCGGAATATTGGTCAGCAGAAAGTCGGTACGTTCAAGCTCAATCCAGGCGGCACGTACGGCTTATGGCGGCAGCTAGCATTTTCGGTGCCAGTGCAGCGCACAATGCGTGCAAACGGAGCTGCCGAATCCATTGCAAAACGACTTCTTGCACCATTTTCCGCTCGATGATTCAACGTGGTTTTAGAGACTTGCCCATCTTGTAAAAGTTTCCATCGCTTGCAGCTCTTTCCCATTAATTGCGGCTACGCGGCACGGCTTGCGCCGCCGGGCCCACGGGCATGAATGATGCATAGGCAAACCTGATCCGTGCGCGGATATGTATTCATATTGCCGTTCGCTCGGCTCGCTTTCGTACTGGTGTACTCGTGTACTTGCATGCTTGCGTTTGCGTCAGGAGATTTCAGAGATGATTGCTTCAAAACGTTTGCTGATCGCATTGGGCATCGTGTCCCACGCCGCCTTGGCACAGGCACAGCCGATGTCGCAGGAACCGCAGCCGCCTGCAGATGTGCAGATGCAGCCGGGCCCGATGTCTCCTTCCTTGCCTGACCGGACGTCGCAACCCGGCATGGCGCCTTCGGAACCGGGATCATCGGGCGCCTCGGACGCCTCGCCGGGAACCTCTTCCAGTTCGTCTTCCGGCACTTCTTCGGATACGCCGAGCGGCGGTGCCGATACGCCCGCAGAGACTCAGGCGGGCACTGTCCCGGATCCTTCTTCCGGCGGAGTCAACGGCATGCAGTCGGAAGCCGGCATGGAGTTGCGCGCAGCATCACCATCGACTGCGGAACTCAAGCCTGTCGTGCAGGGCGACGTGACTTACCTGTGCGGCGGCGTGGGTGAGGACGAGGAAGCCTTCATGAAGCAGGAGGCCAAGGGATATGACCTGATGCTCACTTTCGCAGCACGCAATGGCGCTTATCTTGCCGACGTCAATGTCGACATCGCCGACGCGAAAGGCAATTCGGTCCTGCAGGCGACTTGCGATGGTCCGATCATGCTGGTCGACCTCCCACGCAGCGGAAGCTACCGCGTGAACGCCGATGCCGCAGGCTACACGCTGCAGCAGACCGTGAAGGTTTCAGCGGCAAAGAAGACGCGGCGCAGCGTGGCATCGGCATCGCTCGTCTGGCCGCAGCAGGTTGCGGAAGGCCTGCCGTCATCCGAGACAGCGACCGGCGCCAGTGGTAGTGAGGAGGAGAGCGAGGGCGAGGGCAGCGGCGCATCGGGCAGCAGTGACAGTGGTGTCCGTTGAACATGCCAGCCAGACCGGATTCACGACGTCCACTTACTGCCGCTGACACACTAGCCGCGTCGCCGGCAAACTCCGACACACAAGGGCCGGACGCTTCACAGGATGTGGGCCGCCGCCGACGCTATGCCGATAGGGCCGCCGTGGATAGGGCCGCCGTGGATACGGCCGCCGTGGATACGGCTGCTATCGATAAGGCCGCCGTGGATGCTGCGCGCGCCGCTGCGCGAGAACTGTCACAGGAACTTGATTACCAGTCCCAGCCGGAGCTGAGCGACACGCAGTTCTTCTGGCGCACCGTGCTGGTGATGAGCCTGGTGATTTTCACCGGCATGGTATTGACGCTGATCTGGTATGCGTCCGATGTCTTCCTTGTTCTGTTTGCCGGCATCCTGCTCGCCGTGCTGCTGCGTGCGCCGACGAATTGGCTCGCCGAGAACACCCGGCTGAGCGAGCGTGCTGCGCTCGGCATTTCGATCGGCGCGCTGGTCGCCCTGCTGGCGCTGACGGTGTACATGTTCGCCGTGCCGCTCGCCGAGCAGCTCGGTCAATTGATGGAAAACGTGCCGCAAGGCTTTGCCAGGCTGCGAAAACTCGTGCGGCAATATGAATGGGCGAAGCCCTTCCAGCCCCTCGTGGCGGAACTGGCACGCTTCCGCCTTGATGCCCATTTCCTCGGCCGCGCCGGCTTTCTCCTGACGTCGACCGTGTCCGCCGTTGGCGGTGGAGTGGTCGTGCTCTTCATTGGCATCTACCTTGCCGCACAGCCTCGCCTGTACCAGCGTGGCTTCATGCATCTGCTGCCGAGGACGGGGCGGCCGCGCGCCTACGAAGTGCTGGATGAAATCGGCAGCGTGCTGCGGCGCTGGCTCGTCGGCAGGCTGTTCACGATGGCAGCCGTCGGCGCAGCCGCCAGCATCGGGCTATGGGTGCTTGGCGTGCCGCTGGCCTTCACGCTCGGGATACTGAGCGGCCTTCTGGAATTTGTCTCCTACGTCGGCCCGATCATGGCGGCCATTCCTGCGCTGCTGATCGCCTTTAACGTCGACCCGCTGCTCGCCTTCTACGTGGCCTTGCTGTACGCCGGGATCCAGGCTGCGGAAAACTACCTGCTTACACCACTCGTGGAGCAGCGTGCAGTTGCGCTGCCCCCGGCACTCGTTATTTTTGCGACGCTGCTTCTGGGGGTGCTGGCCGGGCCGCTGGGCGTGATACTTGCATCGCCGCTGACGGCGACCGGCATCGTCGCCGTGAAGCGGCTCTACGTACAGGACGTGGTCGAACAACCGAAGAAAAGCTGACGCCTGCCTGTCCCCTTGCACGCGGACGGTGCGCGAGGCAGGGAGCAAGCGGGGGAGCCTGTGCCGAAAGTCTTGGCAGGCATGACAGGTCAGACGAGAACTTGGAGTGAGGCCCATCAAGGCCAGATCACAACGGCTGGTACGGAAGGGGGCCACAATCCCGCACCAGAACCACTGCCAGGAAGGGCGCCAGAACGGACGCATATTGCGGACGCAAACTGCGGACGCAACAAGTAGCGCCGCAAAAGCAAAAAGCGCGAGCCGGAGCATGTCCGGTCGCGCTTGTGGCGAACTGCGCGAGCAGCGTTCGCTTAGCGGCTGGGGCTGCTTGAGCTTCCGCTGCCTGAAGAATCTCCCTTGCGGGCGCCTTCAGCGGAATTTTGCATCTTTTCCCCGCCGCGTTCGATGTCCTTGCCGACGCCCTTCATCGTATTGCAAGCAGACAAGCCAGCGCTGAACATCAGGATGCTGAGGATGGAGATGACTTTTTTCATGGTCTTATCCTTTCATGTGAACGAACTTGGTTTTTAAACATTGCAATGTTCATGCCCGAATGCTGCAAGGCATGCTCCGGTTGTTGCAACTGCTACTTGGTCCGACCCTGCACGTACGCACCGATCATCGTCAGCAGGCGACCAGCCAGGTCCACATTGGACTGATTGCCCATGACGGTGGTGATTGCCGTTCCACCGGTGGTGACGGTACGCAGAATGCGCTTGGGGCCGATTGCAACCAGGGCAGCAACCCCGGCCGCGACCAGGAACGGATGCTCGGCAAGCACCCGCAGCACCGGATTACGCGGAGTGAGGCTGCGTGTGGCTGCGTATCCCGTTCGGTGATAGGCGTGCATCCTTTCCCCGCCAGGCAGCGCGCCATGCGTCAGCGCATGCGTGGCCGGATAGGGACTTGCCGTGTGCGGCTCGACCAATACGGCATCGTCGAGGTCTGCACCATCCGTCAGCATGCGTCGGTAGCGCTCCCGCCGCGCTTGCATGCGGTCGAGAATGGCCTGCCTTTCCATTTCAAGAGAGTGACCGCTCATATGCTTTCCTTGATGACGTCGATATCGCGCTGCAACTGACTGCGCAGGTTGGTGGTGATCGGCGGCGAACGGAAATGCTTCAGGCACAGGTTGAGGCTGATACCGGCAATGGCGCCGTAGAGGATCACGACGAACCAGGCCGCGAGTGCGCGGTACTCAGTCCCCCAGAAACTGACGATGATCGCCAGCCCGAGGAATACCGTTGCCAGCAAGGCGAACAGGCCAGCGACGGCGAAGCCGGCAATGCGCAGTGCGATCTGGTGCTCGCGGATCTTCATCTCGACCCGCAATAGATCCATGTAATCGCCAAGCCGATCCAGGGTGATGAGGTAGAGCTGTTTGGATTTGTGAAGGGCTGCAAACATGGCGGTATTTCCTATGCAAGGTCGATTGAATCAGTGGCCTGGCCGAGTGGCGGCAGGGCACTAGCGCCGGTTAAACAACAGGCCGAGCAGCAGCCCGGTGCCCACCGCAACGGCGACCGATTGCATGGGTTTGCCCTTCACATACTCGGTCGTGGTCTCCATGCCGCGGTTGAGCTGGCGCGATGCTTCGCTGGCGATGCCCTTGGCGGCGTAACGCATGGTGCTGAATTTCGCCATCATCTGGGCATGCGCCTTGGTCAGTTCGTCGTCGGACATCGTGGAAGAACGGTTGACCAGCGCGTCCAGTTCGTTCTTCAGGCTCGACAGGTCGCTGCGCAGTGCAGCGGCGGTGCGTTGCGTTGCTCCGCTTTTCGCTTCGCTAAACGTCCCCGTGGACTGGGTGGCGGCAGAGGCCTTGTCGCTACCGTTGCCGGTCGTACGGGATGTGAAATCAGTTTCCATGAATCGCTCCTTGACGAGGTTGGTCGAAATCCGCAGTCAAAGTCACTACGGCGCACACGATAAAAACGAGGGACGTATTTTTTGCGCTCCGGCCCCGCCTGCAGCCCCCGGCATGACAGCGGGCAGCAGCAATTCAGCGCGCGAAAAATGCGCTGGCGCTCGTTGGCAACGGACCTCCTTTTTATGGTCTGCCCTTGTGCGGTGCAAACGTTGTGCCAACTGTCCCTCGCGGCCCGGACGCACGGTAATCAGCGCCGGGCAGAGGCAAAGCGGGAACAGTGATGTGCCTGAATGTGTAATCCGGTAAAAAGCGCGCGGCGTTTTTGTACACATTGCATGTAATTCTTGCAACGCGGCTCCGCGATTACGGCGAAGAAAGGTCTTGCGAAATGTATCCGTGCGGAAACATAATTGGACCCGACTTTTCGCCGAGCATGCGCGCGCTGTTCGCGCCTGCGTGTTTCGGCTATTGAAAGATTTGCATTGAAAGGCTTTTATGTCGTCCAGCTTTGGCCCCGATGAGGCCCGTGCCTATATGCATCAGTTGCTGAAGCTGATGCACCAAGCCGGTGGTTCGGACCTGTTCATTTCCGCCGACTTTCCACCCAGCATGAAGCACCAGGGCGCAATGAAGCCCTTGAGCCAGCAGAAGCTGAACGGCGACATCACGAAGAAGTTGGCGCTGTCGCTGATGAATGAAAAACAGCGCACGGAATTCGAGGCTGAGCTGGAATGCAATTTTGCGATTTCGATCCCGAACGTGTGCCGCTTCCGCGTCAATGTCTTCGTCCAGCAGCAGCAGACGGGCATGGTAATCCGCACCATCGCCGCCGAGATCCCGAGCTTCGAGAAGCTGCAACTGCCGGAGATCCTCAAAGACGTGATCATGACCAAGCGCGGTCTCGTGCTGGTCGTCGGCGGCACTGGGTCCGGCAAGTCGACCACGCTGGCGGCCATGATTGACCACCGCAATGCGAGCTCTTCCGGCCACATCATCACGGTGGAGGATCCGGTCGAGTATGTCCACAAGAACAAGTCCTGCCTGATCACGCATCGCGAGGTCGGCGTGGATACGCATTCCTGGCACCACGCGCTGAAGAACACGCTGCGCCAGGCGCCGGACGTGATCCTGATCGGCGAGATCCGCGATACCGAGACGATGGAGCACGCCATTGCCTTTGCCGAGACAGGGCATCTGTGCCTCGGCACGTTGCATGCCAATAACGCCAACCAGACCATCGACCGCATCATCAACTTCTTCCCCGAGGAGCGCCGCGCGCAATTGCTCGGCGACCTGTCGTCCAACCTGCGGGCCATCGTATCGCAGCGCCTCGTGCGCACGGAGGACGGCAAGGGCCGCAAGGCCGCGATCGAAATCCTGATGAACACGCCGACGATCGCAGAACAGATCCTGAAAGGCCAGTTCCACGGCATCAAGGAAACCATGGCGAAGTCGCGCGAGCTCGGCATGTGCACCTTCGACCAGGCATTGTTCGACCTGTACAACGCCGGCCACATCAGCTACGACGAAGCCATCCGCAATGCCGACTCTGCCAACGAGCTGCGCCTGCAGATCAAGCTGCGGGGTACGCGGGGCGCGGCCGGCGAGGGCGGTGCCGGCGGGCTCAACCTCGTGATGGACGCGGAAAAGGAAGAGGAAGCGGCAGAAGCAAAGTAATTCTGCCGGCCTCAGGTACCAGGCAGCCGCGCCGGCTGCCGGTCCGTTCTCAAATGACTGCGACCCGTTCCTGCTTTCTCTCGCCAATTCACGCCTGCGCTTGCGGGTGCGTTTTGCAATTGGTCCGGTAATGGCGGCATCGCTTAGGCATTACGTGGGCATCGCTTAGGCGTCGACTGTAAGCAGCCTGATTTTTATTGATTCATGCACAAACCACTTACCCGTGCCGCCGGTTCATTGACCGAAAGCCCGACGCTGGCGCAACAGCGTTTCGAATCCCTGGTCAACAGCATTGAAGGCATCGTCTGGGAATCAGACCCGGTGACCTTCTGCTTCAGCTTTGTCAGCGCGCATGCCGAGCGCATCCTCGGCTATCCCGTCGAAGCGTGGTACGAGGAAGGCTTTTGGGCTGCCCATGTCCATCCCGACGACCGTGACGAGACTGCGCGTTTTTGTTCCGAGCAAATTGAACTTGGCGCAAACCATACGTCCGAGTACCGGATGCGCGCGAAAGACGGACGTATTGTCTGGCTCAGGGATTCTGTCAGCGTCTCTATGCGCGATGGGCATCCGGTACTGCTGCGCGGCATCATGGTCGACATTACGGAGCTCAAGCGCGCCGAAGAAGCGTTGCGCCTGTCCGCCACGGTATTCGAAAACAGCGCGCAGGGCATTGCGATCATGGATGCCGAACGACACATCCTGAAAGTCAACAATGCCTTCTGCGCCATCACCGGCTACCGAGAAGAGGAAGTCATCGGCCGCCGGCACGGCATCTTCCTGCCGGAATCCGAGGACAAGGCGCCGGATAAAGCCCTGGATAAGACCATGTGGCAGGCGGTTGAAGAACAGGGGTTCTGGAGCGGCGAAATCACCACCCGCCGCAAGTCAGGCGACGACTTCTCGGAACAGCTCTCCCTGCGCCAGGTGCGCGATGCGGACGGCAAGGTGACAAACTACATCGGCATCTTTAGCGACGTTTCTCATGCCAAGGCAGCGCAGGACGAGATTGCGCGCCTGTCGTACTTTGACGGCCTGACAGGTTTGCCGAACAGGGCCTTGCTGCACGACCGCCTCCAGCATGCCTTGCTGAAAGCAGGGCATCATCACCATCGCGTCGCCTTGCTCGCCATCGATGTGAACCGTCTGGCGCATATCAATGAAGTGCTGGGGCATCACATCGGGGACCGCCTGCTGGTCGCGGTGGCGGATCGCCTGCGCACACTGATGAGCGACTCCGATACCGTGTCCCGGCACATCGGCGATGAATTCACCGTCGTGCTGGAGGAGCTGGACGACGCACAGTCGGCTGCCGGACTGGCGGAGCGCGTCCTGGCGGACCTCGGCCGCAGCTTCATGCTGGAAGGCCATGAAGTGCGTGTGAGTGCGAGTATCGGCATCAGCATTTATCCGGAAGACGGGGAGACGCCACAACTCTTGCTCAAACATGCAGACGTTGCGCTGCATCACGCCAAAGACAGCGGAGAGGGCAGCATCCAGTTCTTCCGCGAAGAGATGAACCGCGCTTCGGTCGAGCGTCTTCAGATCGAGAGCAATCTGCGTCATGCATTGCAGCGGCAGGAGTTCCACCTGGTGTACCAGCCGCAAGTGGATCTTGGCAGCGGCCGTGTCACCGGCATGGAAGCGCTGGTTCGCTGGCGGCATCCGACGCTGGGGATGGTGTCGCCCGCGCGCTTCATTCCGATTGCGGAGGAGACGGGGCATATTGCCGAAATCGGCTTGTGGGTTCTGCGTGAAGCATGCCGTCAGACGCAGGCATGGCATGCACTCGGCTATTCAGACCTGCAGGTGGCCGTCAATGTGTCCGCCCGCCAGTTCCGGCAGGAGGATTTTTCATCGCGGGTCAAGCAGGCACTGCAGGAAACCGGCTTGCCTGCCAAATATCTTGAACTGGAATTAACCGAGAGCATGATCATGCAACGGCCGGAACATGTGATTGGCGTGATGTCTGAACTGCGGCAGCTAGGCGTGACGTTCTCGATCGATGATTTCGGCACTGGCTATTCCAGTCTCTCGCAACTTAAGCGCTTCCCCATCGATAAACTGAAGATCGATCGGTCGTTCACGCAGGATATCGGCAGTGATGCCAACGGATCGGCGATTACTTGCGCGATCATCGCCCTTGGCAACAGCATGCATCTGCGAGTCGTGGCGGAAGGGGTGGAGACTCGCGAGCAGGAACGTTTTCTCATCGAAAACGGCTGCCACAGCATGCAAGGCTATCTCTTTAGCCGGCCGGTTGCGGCCGACGACATCTCCAATCTATTGAGGCTTCATTCCTCACGCGGATCCAATTGATCGAAAAATGCGGTCAGCAAGTCCGCAAGGTGCCCGGTGAGTCCCGACGATGTGGAGCCAGTCAGGATGAACGCGCCTCAAGGCTACGCTGAACAAGTCTCGGAATGGCACGCGCCTGAATTCGGGATGGGGCACAAGGCACAAGGACAAGGCACAAGCTGCAGCCATGGCGGGACCATGGCGAGGATGTGCAATGCCGCGTACCGCCCGAAGTCAGGATGCGCGGCGCGCGGCCTTGTTCTGCGTAGCCCTTAGGGCTTTTTTAACCTGACCGTATGCGCCTCGCCGGCCGCAGCCAAGGTCGGGCGGGGACGCCGAGTCCGAGAAGCGCAGTTGTACGTGAGATATGGCGAGCATCGCCGGCTCGTGATTGGGTGCGGCCGGCGAAATGCGGCCGGCGAGGCGCGTACGGTTAGGGGAAAAATGCTCTATGCCGCGTTTGACAAGCTACTGCGCGGCCCGGATTGATGTCTGAGGTGCTCGGCGTACCAGTCGTACGCGTGCGCTCCTCGACACCACTCCGAACCGCTCGCTACACTTGTCAAACACAGCCTAGTGTGCCCAGAACCTCATTTGTCCCTGCATGGAAAGATTGCCGTCAATGTTGAAGCTGCCAATGCTGCCGCTGACGGGCGCAGCCGGATCAATCTGGGCGCTGATTGAGTCAACGCCGAAATCGGTGAACCTGAGGTGGGTCGGCAAGGTCAGCGCAACATAGTCGCCGCCGTCCGGCTTCTTCTCAATGTCGATGCCCAGTGCAAACATGTCGATCTTGCCGTGCATATTCTGGAATACCAGATAAGTCGAGTCGCCATTCCCATCTTTGAAGCCCCATGTCCGGCGGTTCGGAGTCATGCCGGGAATGGATGGATCATTTAGCACAAGATGCACAGCAATGCCCACGCCATCACCGCCGGTGACTTGCGCCAGTTCGGCGTCATCCAATGGGAGCGGTGCTTGCGCCGACGCTTCGACATGGAGACACAACGCGATCATCACCGCAAGCAGTTTTCTGAGCATCTCAGGGCCTCACGTTGACGTCCAGATACTGGATCTGGATTGAGCCGATACGACTGGAACCAAGATCCAGATTGCCCGTGACATCACTGCGGAAAGAGATATTGTCGATCTGCAGAGTGCCCTGCGGTGCACCATTGGCATCCGGCCAATCGATACCGAAATGCATGCGCGGGTTGCCGTTGACGTCCCTGACCGCATTGAAAATGCCCGGCTGGGCGTTCACATCGGCGATTCGCCATGGCGTGTTCAGCAAGTTCCCGCTACTGTCGACGGCGCCGATATGGATGCCGCTGATATTCATTTGCTCGGTAACGCCGACCGGGTCGGCCAAAGTAATGTCGTCGCGCCCGCGCGGACGCAGCAAAATGTTGCCTACATCCATGCGCAACCCCATGCCGAAAGCCACGCCATCACCGACGCGCGGCGTCGTCCATTGAATGCCCCCTCCGTAGAATGTCGTGTCCTTGACGACAATGCTGCCACCATCAAACGCGATACCGTCAGCGTTTACCCCCCAGTCAAATGCCGCTTGCCAGCGCTTTAGCCCATTCGCGTTTTCAGGAAAGGCGAGCGTAACGATGTCAGCCATGCCGGGTGGGCCTTCAATGATGTCGAGGCGGTACGGATCGCCAAAGGGATTGGCCGGATCGTCAGAACGTGAGAGAAACGGATTGCTGATGAATGCGCTAGCCGTTGACGGCGACGGGGCGATATAGGTGAATCGCGCATCGCCCGACATCGAAAAATTGGAAAGGTCAAAGCTCAAGCCGTCGCGCCCCTGCACGGAAGACAGGGAAGCGTCGCTCATCGGCACCATGCCTTCAGCGAAGGCAGGACCCGAGTGGCAGCACAAGGCCAACGTGCCGCACAGGCCCAACAGTGCATCACGGGCCGGGCGCAAACCATTTTTCAGGAGCGACTGCATCTTGTCAGCGGACCAGCGGCAAGTTCGGTGGTACAACGCCGTTGACACTGATGGCGCTTAGCCTGTCGCGCCAATTCAGCCAGAAGCCCTGCTGCGCCATGTCGGGCATTTGCGTCATGCCGGCTGGCGTCTGGAACTGCACGCCAGTCTTCAGTACGGAAATCCAGAAATCGCGGCTCGGACCACTGGCGTCGCCGGCGCGTACGCCGCCGAGTTGGGCAAAATTGAGACAGGTACCGGTGCAGCTACCATCCCATCGCCGGCCGCCGCCCGGATCGGTACGCGAGTCCAGCATGCCGGCTGCGCCCCCGTCAACGAGCATCGAACCACTGAGCGTTGCGAGCTTCAGTCCTATGTCCCCGGAAATGGTGTCGAATCCCAGACGCATGCCAACAACCTCGCGTGTCGCGGCATCTCCGACATTGCGGTAGACGAATTCAATATAAGGGTTCGTGATATGCACCAGGCGCTGCGCGTCGGTGCCGTCGCTGCGTCCGAACTGGAACAGCGGGATGTCGATGTCTGCGCCCGTGCCATTGCGCGTCGCGTAGTTGTATTCGCCCAAGCGGATATTCTGAAGGTTCGCATTCAGCGTGACATCGGCTCCAAAGGCGATGCGTGTGAAATCGAATCCGCCGCTGCTGCTGTTCGAGAGGTCCAGGAAGCCCTGACCGTGGGCAGCCGAGAGCTCTTGCTCGGATAGCGGGCGAAGTTGTCCCCAGGCTTGGCCAGCGCACAGCATCATGGCTGCTGCGGCTCCCAGTGAAGCGAGTCCAGCGCGAATCAGGCTCATAGTCATGAAATGGAACTGGGTGCTACTGCGTCAGAGACACAACCCCCGGCTTGCGCCGGGGGATGCGAAGATACATCGAGTCAAACTTTAAACTCTAGCCCCAAGGGGGCCGGAGATTAGTGAGCCCAGATGTAGACTTTGGTGCCTTGCAACTGGATGTCGTTCATAGCGATCGAGCCATAGGAAGCCGTGGAGCCGCCCATGCGGATTGCTGCAACGGACATGTCCAGGGCTGCGTTAGGTTGCAGTTCGATTTCCGGAATTGCGATCTTGACGACGTCACCACCCGGGTAGAACGCTGCCAGAGCTGCGCCTTGAGCTGCAGGATCAACAGCGTCGGCAATCTCAGTGACACCCAGAACGGTCGGGTTGAACACGTCGCTCAGGAAGGAAGCGTTGCTGATGATGTCCATCGTTACACCGATGGTGCCGGTGAAGGCGATGTTATTGAAGCTGATCGAACCGCCACCCAAACCGGTGGTTGCGTCGACAGCATCAGTATCGGTATAGACGAAGGAACCGACACGGATGTTCAGATCAGCAGCGATCGACACACCGTCCTGGCCGCTGACTTGGCTCAGGGACTCATCTTGCATCGGGGTCATTGCGGAAGCGGCGAATGCGCATACGGACAGAGCAGCGGCAACAGCGGTCTTCTTGATCAGTTGCAGTTTCATATAATAGTCTCCAAATTAGGTAAGGAATTTCTCAAAAAGGATTCTTTGTTACACCCGCCAATGCCGCTCCATGTTTCTTTTGAAAACACTTCATGGTGCTCAGCTGTTGATATCAGCGCCAGCCGAGCGTCGGATCTGGCTTGTACGGCTCTTAATATTTAAGCAATACTAAGAGCCTTCATAGTAAGACAAGAACTCCCACGGGCCAGCCCCTTCAGGGTGACCAGCGAAGCCAAACAATTGGCCGCATAAGCCAAGTGATTACTTGCATTTCTCCTCAGCAATGTTGTGTGTCAATTGGCAAGGTCGCTGCCGACGCTACTGCCCGCTTATTCCTCGTTAGCTTCCGCCTAGCAAATTAGAAGCGGCTCTCTATTGCTTTGATGGCAATCTTGTGTGACCTTAATTTCCCTTCGTCACGCGAAGAGAATGCGGGCGGAAATAGCCTGTTACCTTCCCCCTCTTATATGGTGACTTGATTGGCAGCCATTCCTCAAAAGGCTTGGGAAAGATCGGCAGTCCTGCGAAGTCTTCCCTCCAAGTTCCGGCCTCCCTCATTGGGAGCGCATTTCGTGCCGCGCGAGCGTGTCATCGAGCGGATTCGGCATGCAGGGAATGCCAAGCTGGTGCTGGTACAGGCGCCGGCAGGGTTCGGAACCACTTCCTTATTGCGCCACGTCTACGATTTGTTCAGTGCGAGTGGGTGCGCCATCGCATGGCTGACGCTTGATGCCGGCGATAACGATCTCGACCGGTTCATGAATTGCCTTAATCAGGCCTTCACGTATTTGAACCAGAGCGTCTCCTCCCATTTCACGAGCATCGGTGCACGCGAATTTCTGCGGTTGCGTGACGAGTCGGCTTTTGATCCGGCCGCTGCCATTGCCTCTACGCCATTGCCGTTCATGCTGATCCTCGACGAGTTTGAGCATCTGCAGAATCCTGCAACGGTTGCGATCGTGCAGCAGATGGTTGAGCTTCTCGGCCCGCAGCAAAGGATCGTGATCGGTTCGCGTGAGCAGACAGGCTTGAGTGTTGGTCGCTTGCGTGCGCGCCAGCAATTGCTTGAGATCGATGCCTCGCAATTGCGATTCAGCCTGGATGAGACGACGCGGTTCCTATGTGAAAAACGTCAGCTGAAGCTTGACGGACAGGATATCGAGACGCTGCACCAAGTGACGGACGGATGGGCTGCGGCATTGTGGCTGGCGTCCTTGGCGCTGGAAGATCATGACGATCCCAAGCGTTTCATCCGCACCTTCTCCGGTTCAAATACAGTGGTGGCGTCGTATCTGGCAGAAGATGTGCTGTCGCAGAAACCCCGGCACCTGCAGGAGTTCATTCTTCAGACCAGCATATTGCATAAATTTTGCGCAGAGAGCTGCAACGCGATTACGGGGCGTGATGACAGTGCGAGACTACTTCATGAGATCGAGCGCTCCAACATGTTCATGAGCGCGCTGGACGAGCAGCGGCAGTGGTTCAGCTACCACCCGTTGTTTGCCGGTTTCCTACGTGCTCAGCTCGACCGCCAGTCGCCCGGGCTGGCTTCCTTGCTGCATCGGCGCGCAGCGCAGTGGTATGCCGAGCAGAAACGGCCCACGCACGCCATCGATCATGCCATTGCTTCCGGCGATCAAGTGTTGACACTTAAGTTGTTAAGCCAGAACGCCGAGGCTCTTTTTCTGCAGGGGCGGGTACGTGTGCTGGTGCGTTGGTTCGATACCCTGGATCGTTCAAGCCTGCTTGCGTATCCGAAGCTGATGTCCGTCTACGCATGGTCGCTGACTCATATCAACCGCAGCGAGGAGGCGCTGGCGCTCCTTGAGACCATGACGGGCGCAGAGGGGGCTTCGCCTATTCCTCATCCCACTTGTCACGTGCTAAGGACCTTCAGCCTGGTGATGCTGGATCGTATCGAGCTGACTGCACCGATGTGGGAAGATCCGCAAATCCTCAGCAGTGCGAACAAGGAGCCGCTGTTGCGCAGCATGCTGATGATTGGATGTGCATATTACTACGCAACCGTTGGACGGTACCAGGATGCGCGCCTTCTTCTCGATCAGGCGACGCAGGAGCATCCCGCTGTCGGGCCTTTGTTCAGTATCGCCGTGGCAGGATATGTGCGCGGAATGCTGGATTTGCTGCAGGGCCATTTGCGCGCTGCCTGTGCGCGCCTGCTTGCCTTGATCGGTGATGAAACGCAGCGTCGCCTGCGCACCGGAGGGAACGCCCGCTTCGGTCCTTTGATCGGCATCGAATCCGGGCGCCCCGAGCGTCATGGGGCCGACACCGGGTTCGCCAGCGTCTACCTCGCCGAGGTCTTGTATGAAATGGATTCGCTCAAGGAGGCGAAGCGCCTGTTGAAGTTGTATCTGCCCCTGGTGAAAGATGCCGGCATTCCTGACCAATTGATTTCCAGCCACGTGATCTACGCGCGCATCCTGCGTGCCGAGGGGCGAAAAAACGATGCGTTGCAGACGCTGCTGGAGTTGGAGCAGCTCGGAATGCAACGTCGGTTGCCGCGGATTGTAGATAGTGCACGCCTCGAGCAGGCGCGCGGAGCCATTCTGGACGGCGACCTCGAAACCGCGAAAGCCATGATGGCACTTGTCGGCAGCGCGCCTTCGTGGCAGCGCCGTGATTTGCAGATGGTTGCGAACGATATCGAGACGCCTGCATTGAGCCAGTGCCGCCTGCAGCTGCAGTGTGGGCAAGCCGTGGCGGCCTTGCCCGTGCTGAAAGAGATCCTGCAGGATGCGCATACGCGCGGGCGAGTACGGTATGCGTTGCGTGTAAAAATCCTTTATGCATTGGCGCTATCGCATTCAGGGCAGCGCAATCCCGCGTTGAGGACGGTGAGGGAAACGCTTCAGGATGCGATGACAGAAGGTTTCGTACGGGTCTTCAAGGATGAGGGAAGCGCGCTGTTCGGCCTGATCCGTGAAATGCTGGAAGGAATGAAGGATCTATCGAATCCGGAGAACACTGCCCTTCGGGTGTTTGCCGAAAAGATTGTCCAATCGTCCAGGCATCCCAGCCTCCCGACCGCTAACGATCTACCTTTGATTCCGGTGCAGCCCACGTCGCTGGATAGCGAACTCACCACGCGGGAACTCGACGTACTGATGTTGCTCGCGCAAGGTTATGGAAACCAGGTCATTGCAGAGAAACTGTTCGTGTCTGTCACGACGGTCAAAACCCATCTGCGTAACATCAACATCAAGCTTGGTACACACACCCGTACCGAAGCAATTTCCATCGCGCGCAAGAGAGCAATTATTTCTTGATGGAATTTTTCTCACGCTGAAGCAGCGAGACAAGATCCAAGCCCGCCCGCGTTTAACGAGTGCCCGAACGGCGTGTCAATCATTTGGCATCGCCTAATTGCGCATATCAACGCAATCCACGCCGCCTCCTTTTTTTGTTTCTCATAAAAAACTTTTTGTGAAACATCGCGGCACTGCCCGTTGGGACAGGGGGTTGCTGCATTTTTCTACTCAGCAACTATCTACGCAGAAGCTGTGCGCTTGACGTCGCGCAATAGCAGATCGTCCATTCGGACGAGTTCATCTTAGCAAGTTCCCTCGTACATTTAAGCTCCTTAGCAAGCTTGTTTGCCCGACACAGAATCACTCGACACATCGGGCAGGTTGATCGCGGGAAACATCGCGACGCCAGGCATCATCGGATTTTGAGGAGACAACATGAAGGGATTGAACATATGTTCATGATCTTGCTTGGTGCCATTGCATTCGTGATTGGTGGAAGCGCTGTGACTTCGCTGCGAGAGCCACTTGATCGTCCCCCCGGACAATTTGAACTGAAGCAGTCTGTTGCAGGTGGTGGTTCTGTTACCGAAGCTGTGCGGATTGAGCCGCACTCGGAACTGAAGTTTCGCAATATCGTTCGGCAAGCGTTTGATTACAGCTGCGGATCGGCGGCGTTGGTGACTTTGTTGAATTACCACCTCGGACTCAGCATTACCGAACAGCAGGCGATGGAAGGTATGCTTGAACGCGGCGAAACCGAAAAGATCATTGCGCGCCGCGGTTTCTCGCTGCTCGACATGAAACGCTATGTGGCGTCACTGGGCGTGGAGGGTGCGGGCTTCCGAGCCGAAGTAAAAGACCTGCTGACACTCGAACATCCTGCCATCGTCCCGATCGACTATGCAGGTTTCAAGCATTTCGTGGTGTTTCGCGGCGTGCGCGACGATCTCGTGTACCTCGCTGATCCCTCTGCCGGAAATATCGTCATTTCCGTCCACGAATTTGCATCCCTGTGGGACCGCAATACGCTGTTTCTTCTCTATCCCCCAAAGAACCGGCCAGTGCTTGGAAAGCTCGCACTGACCGACCAGGAGCTCGGCGTGTTTGACACAGACCGCCTGAACGACCAGGTCAATCTTCAGCCGCTGGGAAACGCTTACCTGATGGAGCGTGCTCTCAATTCAGGCAATGGTGGCGTGTATCTGCACAGACAGTAATCGTGCAGCCCGAAAGTGGGCACGCCATTACATCCAACTAACAGGGAGTCGACATGAAAATTCATCCACTGCTCGGAGTCATTGCTGCTGCACTCGCATTGCCCGCCTATGCACAACAGACTGGCGCACCTGCTTCTGCCGAAAACTCCGCCGGCACGGCTGCAGCACGTGACGCGCTGAAGCAGCAAGAAGGGGACACCGATCAAACGACGCTCCTCAAGCAGACGCTTACTGCGGTCGACAAACAGTATTCTCTGATCAAGCGAGGCCGGCTCCAGACAACGTATGACTTCAATTATTCCTATGTGGGGCAGGAGAGGATCAATGCCGATGTAACCAACGGTGAGCTCACGCTGTTCAATATCGTGAATGACAGCTCCCACACGATCACGAATACGGTTTCTGTTGACTACGGCGTACGCGACAACCTCACTGGCAGCATGAGCATTCCGCTGGTGTCGAAGTACTCGGAGAACCCTGCGTTTGATGGGCTGTCGCACTCGGTTGGCGACCTTGGTTTCGGCGCCCGCTGGCAGCCGTTTGAGGTCAAGCGCGGTCGCCCGTCCATGACGTTCACCGGTAATGTGCGACTGCCTACCGGGAAAAGCCCGTTCAAGGTCGTTGCAGACCAAGGGCTGGCAACCGGATCGGGCGTCACGACGTTTACCGGCGGTTTCAATCTGAATCACATCGTTGATCCGGTAGCGCTGTTTGGCTCGATGAATCTGTCGTACAGCTTGTCGGCTGACGACCTCAAGCAAAATCGGAATGGCCTCATCCTGACCAAGGTGGAGCCGGGCATGAGCTTTGGCTTTGGCATCGGCTTTGCCTATGCCTTGTCCTACGGGATCACCACCTCAGTCTCGCTCCAGGAAACGATTGCTGCAGGAACAAAGCTCTACTTCAGTAATGGCGCAACTGCAAAGACAAAGACGCAGACATCGGCCGTGCTGAACTTCGGGCTTGGCTACCGCGTATCGCCTAAGACGACAGTCAACATCACTGCTGGCGTTGGCCTCACGGACGATTCGCCGAACTTCTCCATCGGCCTGAGTTTGCCTCTGGCGTTCTAACGGGAAGGGGCCGCCATGGAATTTTGCTCGATGGGACGTGCAAGGCACCGATGGCCGAAAGTCGGTCTGCTGGCGGCCGTATTCTCTGTGTGTGCTGCCGGCGTCCACCCGGCGGCTTGGGCGGCTTTGACCGATAACATTGCCGTTGACCCGACCGCAATGTCGCTGGGGAATGCAGTCACTGCAGATCCGCCGGGCGTGAACTCGATCCACTTCAATCCGGCAGGATTGGCACGGATCAAGGGCAACCTCGAGTCCCATAATTTCACGTTTGCTTCGATCCGAACGCATTCCTCGTTCAAGCAAGGTGATAATTTCGGCATCGGCGGCTGGCATGACGATCCCTTGAACGGCACGAGTACCGGTCCGGTGCGCCAGAAAGTCTTCATTCCGGCGTATGGCATGCCGGGCTGGCGGCTTCCGGCCGTTGCATTGGCCACGCTGGGCTTCGCCTTCAACAAACCTGATTCACCGTTCACATTCGGCACGTCGGTTTATCCGACGATGGCAATGAGCGTGGACCGCAGCACTGACCCGAATGATCCTGGCCGCTTTGCCGGCAAGCTCGTCAATATCCAGCGTCTCGTCTATGCGTCTCCGGCGGTCGGGTTCAAAGTGTCCGATACGCTGAGTGTCGGTGCTGCCGTGCCGATTGCGCATGCCTCCATGGTGATGGATACCGACATGCGGATGCCGAACCCCTTGCTGGGCATCGTCGGCAAGATCCAGGAGGGATGGTGCCCGGATAACGGCGGCAACATTCTGGATACGTTTACCGTTGGCCTGTGCGGCGGCGGGGCGGCGGGCAGAATCAACCCTTTCAACAAGGCGGCAAACTTCAACTTCAGCATGACCGCCCCGGTCGATCCCACGATCAACCTCGGTATCCTGTGGGAGCCGGTTGATTGGCTCGGCTTCGGTTTCGCCTACCAGGGCGGTTCAAAAACGAAGTACAGCGGCAAGTACAAGTTCACGACCGAGCCGATGCTGCGCTCATTTGTGCAAGGCCTTAATTCAAGTTTGCTCGGCCCGATCGTCGGCGCCATCCTGGGCATGCCTCAGTCCATCCCGGAAGTGCAAAGCGGGAACATGACGGCGACGATTCCCTTCCCGCACCGCTATCAGGTGGGCGTCAAGTTCAAGCCGGTGAGCTATCTGCAGTTTAACGTCGACGCCAATTACCAGGATTGGGGGCGCTGGGATGTCATGACGTTGGAATTCGACCAGAGCATCAAGCTGCTCGAAATGGCCCGACTGTTCGGCATCGCAGATTCGACCAAGCTGGTAATGCCGCGTGGTTATCGCAAGGTTCTCCATTGGGGTTTCGGTCTGCAGACACAGGTGACCGACAAGCTGGCTTTGCGCTTCGGTTATGAACCCCGCAAGAGCTCGATCCCGAAGGACAAGATTGACCTCATTGCGCCATTGCCCGACACGAAGATTTACAGCTTCGGCTTCAACTACAAACTCGATGGTGGCGCAGATATCAGCGTGGCCGCGAGCTACATGACTGGCGATTACAAGGTCCCGGCCAGGTCCAGCTGCAATATGAACTGCGACAACCTGTTCAACATTGTGTACAACCCGTACGCCGGCTTGGACGTTTCCGGCGGCATTCGTGTGCGGTATCTCGGAATCTCATACAACAAGCCGTTTTAGGCGATTGAGTTCCGGGAAGGGTATCAAACGTCTGATGTGCCTTGATTGACTTTAAAGGAGTATTCCGATGATCAAATCATCCATTGCTGGTTTCCTGCTCGCTGCTGTCACTGTTGCAAACGCCCACGCAGCGCCGCCCGCGCAATCCGGCCAAGCCGCGGCATCGCCGGCAAAGAAAGAGCTCGCCAACAAGATCGTGGAGCTGATGCATATTGAAAACCTGGGCGTGTCGATGCTGCAGGAGCCAGTGGCAAAAGCCATGGGCCAGGCGCGCGTCACGCTGCAGGCCCGTGCACCTGCAGAGCGACATGAAGCCGCCTTGCGTGATATTGCCGAAGATGCGAAGAAGTTCCTGGATGAAGCAGCGCCGATCGTGAAGGGCAGTGCACAGAAGCATATTCCCGCAACGGTCATTCCCTTGTTGGCGGAACGCTTTACGGAGGATGAACTGCGTCAGATTATTGCGATGCTGGAGTCGCCGGTAAAGAAGAAGTTTGAAGCAATCGTTCCGGATATTCAGAAATCGTTGGGAGAAAAGATCGCGAGCGACACCCGGGCCACGATTGATCCCAAGATGGAAGGCCTGACACAGCGCATCGGTATGCGCCTGCGCACCGCTGTCACTCCCTGATATGTCGTTAGCTATGTCTTCAGTCGTGTCATCGCAGGATGGGCGTTATGCCCTCCATGCATGACAAATGCACGTTCATCGAGAGGAAAACATGACATATTCGTCGGCGATCGATTTGGTACGTGGCATCAAAGCCCGTCTCGCGAATTTTGGATTTGACATGGACTCGCTGTCCAGACAAGTCGGTCTGGACGAAAGCGACTGCATTGCGGACGACGCATTGACGCTGTCGGACAAGCTCAGTCATTTATGGGAAGTGGTCACGCAAGCCTCGGGCGATCCTTTGCTGGGACTGAAAGTGGCTTCTCCGCAGCCCTTGGACAAGTCTGGCCTGATGGGGCACATCATGCGGGCCTCGCCGGACGTCAAGACTGCCATCGAAAACCTTGTCCGCTACACACCGCTGGTATCGCCTGCGGTGAACAGCACGCTGGAGCGATCTGGCGACCGGACACGCGTTGCGCTTCACTTGCCCGGTGGCCAACGCCGCGTGCCGCAGCAGCATTACGACTTCGTGTGGTGCCTTGTGCTGCGTACATTGCGCGAGGCGGCCAACCGCCCGGATCTGAAACCTGTGCTGGTCACGTTCGCATTCCCGAAGCCCGAGAAGGATCAGGCGTACAGGGAGGCATTTGGATGTGAAGTGTTGTTCGGCATGACGGACAACACCATGGAATTCGCCGACGCCGACCTGGTATCGCCGATTCAGACGGCAAATCCGATGGCAGCGGACTGGGCATTGCGCATGCTTGCGGATCTCGCCCAGTCGCAGCGCAACTGGACGCTACGGATGCTGGCCAAGCTGGAGCAGACCCAGCGTCCCAGCACCAGCTTCAGTGCAAAGGTGCAATGTCTGCTGGCCAGCATGCTTGCGAAGGGTGAGCCGCAGCGTGAACAGGTCGCAAAGCAACTGATGGTCAGCGAGCGTACGCTTCAACGCAGGCTTTCAGAAGAAGGGACCAATTTCACCAAACTGGTAGATGACACCCGTCGCGAGATGGCGCAGCAGTACCTGAGCAAGGGCGAACTGTCGCTCAAGAAACTCAGCTTCCAGCTGGGCTTTTCTGATCCGAGCGCTTTTTGTCGCGCATGCAAACGATGGTTTGGCCGCTCGCCCAAGCAGCTTCAGCAGGGAACCGTGGCGCTGGACCTGGCAATCGCATCGCCCGGACAGCAAGGAGAGGCGGCGGCGTCCGGAGGGATGAAAAAAGCAGAGGGCGCGTTTTACTTCAAGGCGAGTTGATGCCGATGTCATTCAACTTGCTGAAGGCCTTTGGATGCTCGACGAAACTTGGAATGGACGAGGGTAGCGGAAGGAGACGATGGAGGGACGTGAAGTTGGGCATTACGCCTACGATGAGCTAGCCGCATATGATGCATGGAAATCTCTTTTATTTTTCGCAAAACCCTTGCAGATATTGCGTCGTGGGTACTATTCAGAGGTATATAAATAGCAAAAATAATTTTTATACCTCCTCCGGAGCTATCTAACGTCTCAGGAGTACTCATGTCTGCAAAAAGAATTAACAGGCGGGACTTTGTTAAAACGTCCCTGTCTGCGTTAGCTGTTTCGTCGATTCCTGCTCCCTTCGCCTTTTCCCAAACTACCATTCGTTTCCGCCCCGAGTGGCGGGAGTTCAGGGCAAGCCCAAACTACTCGTCCTTCATTGATGCGATCCGCATTATGCGTGCCAACACCAATGGGAACGACAGGTCGAGCCTTCGGTACTGGAGCAATTCCCACATCAATTACTGCCCCCACGACGTTGCGTACTTCCTTGCATGGCATCGAGGGTATCTTTTCTATTTCGAGGAACAGCTTCGTATCGTTTCGGGGAACAGCAATCTTGTGCTTCCCTATTGGGACTATTATAGGTATCCAACCATTCCGCCGGAATTTACGGATCCGGCAAGCGGCAATCCATTGTATGTGCGACGAGTTAACACGAATGTCTACAATGCCCTGTCGCTAGCTCCGTTTGGTCCAACGGTATGGAATTTCGAAAGGGGGCGATCTAACGCCTTCGAGCCTCAGATCGAATCACGGCCGCACAATCCTGTGCACAACATCATCGGCGGCGTCATGACAACGCTGGAGTCACCGATGGACCCGATCTTCTACCTGCATCATGCAAATATCGATCGTCTCTGGCATGCATGGGCAATGCCAGACGGAAAAGGTATTCCATGGGTGAACTCGCCTTATTGGACCGGAAGTTTTACTTACGGGCCGAATCTCACAATACGGCGGTCGCAGTGTTACCACCCCAACCGCGTCGGGACAGACTATGCGGACGTCACGCCGCCGTCATCTCTTCCACCACAAGCAGATGCCGGCCGGATTATGCGGGTACAGGCGCAGCAGGGAGGCGGGAACGGTGTGGGCCGCCCGGCAGCTGGTGACTTCCCCGCCATACCTGCGCGGCCGATAGGTGCAAACCGGCGCTCGCTGGGCGGAGCACGAGGCATTGCCCTGTCGGAGAGGTCAGTCAGTGTGCGTGTCCCTCTGCAGGCCGCCGACGCTCAATCACTCCAGGGTATCGCTGCAGGCGGAGGCAGCCTGCAGTACAAATCGGCGCAGATCGTGCTCGATGATGTCCGTCTCCTCGGTGCCGGCAGGCTGGGGGGGTACTTCTACAAGCTATATCTCAATATGCCGGAGGGGAGTGCCGGAGCGGCCGCACAGGAGAAGTACCTGCTAGGCACGGTTGGTCCATTTGAGATAGCGTCAGCTTCCCATCACGGCAACGGAGCGACGTTAAGGTTCCCGGCGACCGAAACTGTGGCGCGGGCGGTATCCGGTGCACCGCGGGAGCTTACTGTTTCGCTTGTACGCGTTGACGGACAGAACTCACCAAGAGGTCAAGTTGTTTCGGTCGGCGAACTCAGGGTCGAGGTGTCGACTGAAGAGCCTTTCGATACCACCCCGCTGATCCGGAAGCCGGCGAACGAGCCGTACCGTTAACTTCGGTGCGAGGAGCCGCAGCAAGGACGAAAGCCCGACCAAGGTCGGGCTTTTTCGTTTTCACGAAGAAGCGTTGAAAAGGGCATTGGACTGCACGCAGCAGTTCACCTTGTGAGCGCGTCTTTTGCTCGTGGCGGCTTCAATAGATGTTGGCGCTGCCCGGGTAGTCGAGGGCCAGCCGGTGCTGCAATGCCTTTGCTTTTCGAAGTGCGTCAATCAGGCTGGAGCGATCAGCGCGCGACAGCTTTGCCGGCTCGACGAGGTTGTGCATTTTCTGGCCATGGCGATAGCTCTGCTGCTGGTTTTTCAGGCGAAGCTGCTGGATAAAGTAGAACGCCTTGATCCACTGTTCCACGTCACCGGGGTGTAACCGGTGTGCCTTGATGGCAAGGCGAAAGCGCTCCGCCGTGTTGCTTTCATGGGCGCCGCACGCGAGGCCGTAAATGCGGGCCGCATCGATGAAAAGGGTGGCAGCATTGAGCTTGAGGTCGATCGTGCCGCTTTGCGCGCCTTCTTTCTCGACATTGATCCTGCCGAAAAAGCCAAGCGGCACCGGCCGCTGTAACGCATTGGCCGCCATCTGAAACAGGAAGCGGCTGTTCGTCGACGCTTCCCGCGCAAGCCAGTCTGTCAGTTCTTCGGCCAGTTCGTGGGCACCGTGCAAGGGACGCAAGTCAAAGAAGATGCTTGCGTTGAGCAATGCCTGCGGATCGCCCTCGATAATCCAGTTGCGAAAGCGCTCCTTCCATTCCATCAGGCTGAGACACCATTGCGGATTGCTGGCCATGACTTGTCCGGTGCATAAAGGAAAGCCGCAGGTATCCAGTGCGTCGTTGATGCGTCCTGCCAGCGGTAAAAGCAACGTACGGACAGTATCGGGCGCAAGTTCGGAGGTGAAGATAATGCCGTTGTCCTGATCGCTGGACAGGGTTTGTTCCTGTCGGCCTTCACTGCCCAGGGAAATCCAGCACCAGTTCACGCCGCTCATTGCCGCATCCGCGGAAACGACTTCGATCACGCGGCGCGTCAGCAAATCGTTCAGCATCGAAATCAGCTGCGTCATCGGCTCGGCGGCCTGCACTTCTTCGACAAGATGATGGACGAGTGTCTGGATTTCGTCAGCCGAACGCCGCAGGCTGGCAATCTCGTTCGCCGCAGAGATGCTGGAAAGCGCCTGCTGCAACGCCATGCTGAACAGGCGCCCTGCCGGCGAGTCCGGATTCAACAGGGAGTCCGGCCACAATTTGATTGTCTCGTGCATAGAGAGGAAGCTCTTCACTCAATAGCGAAGGCGTGCGTACGCTGTCTGCTGTACCGCTTCGCGTGCCTGCTTCAGGGTAAAGATGCCTTTCTCGGCAAGCAAGGGCAGCATCTTCAGGAACACTTCACCCGTAACCAAGGTGTCGCCCAGCGCAGTGTGGCGGCCGACGACATCGACGCCGAAACGCTGCGCGATTGCATCCAGCGAGTGGTCCTTCTGATGCGGATGAACAACCTGGGACAGCAGCAGCGTGTCGAGCACGGGCTGGCTGAAACGCACGCCGGTCTGCGCTTCCTTCATCTGCAGGAACTTCATGTCGAACGCGGCGTTATGGGCGATAAGCACGGTGTCCTGCGCAAAGCGATGGAACTGCGGTAGCACTTTTTCGATGCGCGGACGGCCTTTGAGCATCGCATCTGTGATGCCATGGACGGCGGTCGACTCGGGGCTCACCAGCATGCCGGGTTGCACCAGCTGGTCGAAGCTTTCCTGCGCCAGCAGGCGGCCATTGACGATGCGCAGCGCGCCGATGGAGATGATTTCGTCGCCGCCGGACGGGTTCAGGCCTGTGGTCTCGGTATCGAAGACGGTGAAGCTGAGCTGGGCAAGGGGACGCTCATCCAGCGCGGTTTCCCAGGAGGCCTGGCGGAACAGATCAAAGTCGTAGAATTCAGGCCGTCCGCGCGGCTTGACCGCCAGGTTGAGCGGTGCGCGCGGCTCCGCAAGCGGCAGTGGGACGCGGTAACTTGACCTCGCATTCGGCGCATCAAATACGTACGTTGCTTCACCGTCCTTGCTCCCGAATACGGAAGACATCGTCCGGCTCTCCTTCCCGAAGGCCAGCGGAAGCGGCTCGGTTTCCCACAGGCGCAGCGCGCTGGCAGGAAGCGCAGAGCCATGCCAGCGCAGTTCGAGATACGCCTGGCCGCCATCGCGCATCAGCCTCAGCCCGAGCACGTCTGCGTGTTGCCCCTCTATCAGCCGATGGACCAAGTGGGAGAGTGCCGCAATGAACGCATAGCTGTCGACTTTTACCCAAAGGTCGCCATCGACTTCGTCCTGCGCATCGTCGGCGAAGTCGACCGCGTCGATCCGGCGCTTGAGCAGCGACAGAAGATCCTTGCCGCGCATTTCTTCCTGATGCCATCGACGGATCATGTCGCTGGCATTCTGATGCGCGGTGATTTCAATGCGTCGCGCGAGACGCTTCGATTCGTCGATGATGGCGGCAATGCACTGTTGCCGCTCTTCTTCAATCATGTCAGGAAAGTCCTGCATGTTCTCGGCAATGCCGAACACATTGTCCAGCGTTGTACTGACGTCATGCGCCAGCAGCTGTTGAAGCGCGTCGCGCTGTTTGTCTGCCTCGACGGCCCGCGTGATGTCCTCAAGCGTCAGCACGAAGCCGTTCAGCATGCGAAAACTATCGAGGACAGGCGCCATTTGCGCCCGAACGATCTGGCCCTGCCCAAGGGTAGTAACAAAGCCGGCCACCGCATTGGCATTGTCGGTCGGGTACTGCATCTGGTACTGGATCTGCTCCAGTGCATGAATGATCAGGCTGCGGTCGAGCACGGCAAACAGCGACCTGCCGAGGCCGACGACCGATCCGCTCGAGCCATTGCCCTGTCCGGCATCGAGCAACTGTCGTGCGCGCGTGTTGTAGAGAAGGATCGTGCCTTCGATGTTGCACACCAAAACGCTCTGCGCCAGCTCCGACATCAGCGCGGCGAGACGGTTCTTTTCTTCCGCCAGCGCGCGGTGTGCATTGTCGATCTTTGTCTCGACATCCTCATGCAGCTGCTGCAGCGTGGCGGCGACTTTATTGAGTTTCATGCCCAGCTCGCGTACTTCTCGTGCGCCTTCCGGCGCGATGCGGTGAGCAGGGTTGCTTGTGAGCAGAATGGCTTCTTCGGCGAGGCGCGCCATCGGATCGAGATAACGGTCGATCAGGAACTTGAGTGCCGTGCCTTGAGCCGTAATCAGCATCAGCGAAAGAAGCGCGAACAGCCCGATGCGCTGCGACAGCAGCTGATCGAGCAGCGCGCGCTGCGGCGCGTCGAGATCGATGCGGACGGCGAGGAAGAATGCGCCGACAATCGCCACCTGCGTGGCGAACAGGAGCGCCAGAATCAACCAGAAGCGGTACCTGCTAAATACTTTACGAATCATTCGGCATTCGGTGAATCAAGTCTTTCGATAAACATCGGGATGCGTTGCCTCTCCCGGCGCCCCATGAAAAAAGCCCCGGGAATCGCTCCCCGGGGCTTTTTCGGTCAAACATGATTAGTGACCGGACGCGGCGGCCGCACCAATGCCGGTTTCGGAGCGCACCTTCTGCGCTTCGTAACCCAGCTGGTCCTGGCGGGCCCGCTCGCTGTTGTCGAGGATCGAGAACAGCCAGATACCGACGAAGCCTGCGGTCATCGAGAACAGGGCAGGCGACGTGTACGGGAAGATCGCTTCCTTGTAGCCGAACACGTCAACCCATACGGACTTCGATACCACGGTCAGACCGACGGCCGTGATCAGGCCGAGGAAGCCGCCGAGCGTCGCGCCGCGTGTCGTGCAGCCTTTCCACAATACCGACATGAACAGTACCGGGAAGTTGGCCGAGGCAGCGATCGCGAATGCCAGCGACACCATGAACGCGATGTTCTGCTTTTCGAACACGATGCCCAGCACCACAGCGATGATGCCGAGGACGATGGTCGTCGCACGGGAAACACGCAGTTCGTTTTCGCTGGTGGCCTGGCCTTTCTTGATGACGGTTGCATACAGGTCATGCGACACAGCCGAAGCACCGGACAGCGTCAAACCTGCCACCACAGCGAGAATCGTGGCGAACGCAACGGCGGAGATGAAGCCGAGGAAGACGTTGCCGCCGACAGCGGTCGCGAGGTGGATAGCGGCCATGTTGTTACCGCCGAGGAGCTTGCCCGCTGCATCCTTGAATTCCGGATTCGTGCTGACCAGAACGATCGCGCCAAAACCGATGATGAAGGTCAGGATGTAGAAGTAAGCGATCCATGTCGTTGCCCAGAACACGGACTTGCGTGCTTCCTTTGCGCTCGGGACGGTGAAGAAGCGCATCAGGATGTGCGGCAGGCCGGCGGTACCGAACATCAGCGCCATGCCGAACGACACGGCAGAGATCGGATCCTTGATGAAGGTGCCCGGGCTCATGATGGACTCGCCCTTCTCATGGATTTCGACCGACTTCGCAAACAGCGCTTCCGGGCTGAAGTTGAACTGCGCCATCACGACGAAGGCCATGAAGGAAGCGCCGGACAGCAGCAGGATCGCCTTGATGATTTGCACCCAGGTCGTCGCCGTCATACCTCCGAACAGCACGTACACCATCATCAGCGTGCCGACCAGGACAACCGCAATCCAGTATTCCAGGCCGAACAGCAGCTTGATCAGCTGGCCTGCACCGACCATCTGTGCGATCAGGTAGAACGCCACCACGACCAGCGTGCCCGAAGCAGCAAACGCACGGATTGGCGTCTGCGAGAAGCGGTATGCAGCAACGTCCGCAAACGTGAAGCGGCCGAGGTTACGCAGGCGTTCCGCCATCAGGAAGGTGATCACCGGCCAGCCGACGAGAAAGCCGATCGAATAAATCAGGCCGTCATAACCGTTCAGGAACACTGCAGCGGAAATGCCGAGGAAGGACGCGGCCGACATGTAGTCGCCGGCAATTGCGAGACCGTTCTGAAAGCCGGTGATGCCACCGCCCGCCGTATAGAAGTCGGCTGCAGATTTCGTCTTTGCCGCAGCCCACTTGGTAATGAACAGCGTGAAGATCACGAACACGCCGAACATGGAGATTGCAGTCCAGTTCGTCGCCTGCTTTTCAGCCTGGCCGAGGTCGGCGCCTGCTGCGTATGCAGCACCTGCGGCTGCAAGCAGAGCCAGGGCGGAAAGAGTGTGCTTGAGGGCCCGCATTACATCACCTCCTTGCGGATCTCGGCGGTGAGCTCGTCGAACTCGCCATTCGCACGACGCACGTAGATTCCGGTAATGACGACCGTGAACACGATCACGAACAGGCCGATCGGAATGCCCCAGGTCGTCACGCCTGCGCCAACCTTCGCGCCCAGCAGCTCCTTGTTGAATGCCACCAGCAGGATGTAGCCGTAATACGCAATCATCATCACCAGCGTCAGCATCCATCCGTAAGAGGAACGAGTGGCAACCAGCTTCTGGTATTTCGGATTGGATTTGATTTTATGAACAACGTCGTCTTCCATTTTTTCGCGTCCTAGATTTGAGGGGGAATGTAATTTTTAGTGAGGCTAGGATATGCGCGCTGTCTTACTCCGCGCTTACCGATCAATATTTCTTTGTTCGTTGACTGATCGATCCCATCGGCCGACGAGACGATGGATCAACGGTGCGAATGAAATGCGTTTTCGCGAACGAGTGTTCGCAAGTGAGAAGGGTGTAGCGTTGAAGCAGAGGAGGGACGAAGGAGGGGCGCCTATCTATATTGAACGGCGCCTGACTGGTCAGTCAGGACGGGTCACGGTCGAGCGGCCTTGAATTCCGTACCGCCGCTGCGCCTGCTTGTACGTCAGCTCGCCTTTTTCCACCTCGTCAACTACCGCCAACTTAAAAGCCAGCGCGTAGTCCCGCTGCGTACGCTTGATCCCTCTGTCCATTTGACACCTCCAAAAAAGTGTCAACGCATTTCAGGACGGGTCACGGAAAAGAAAAAAGCCCAGTCCTGTTGAACTGGGCTTTTTAAATGAATGTCTTGGGGTGGCCGATGGGACTCGAACCCACGACGACAGGAATCACAATCCTGGACTCTACCAACTGAGCTACGGCCACCACTGAAACGGCTTGCCGGATGTGACATCAGGCAAGCCCGTAATTATACAAACTTAACTGTGAACTGGCAAATGCATTCTGTCAGGCACCGCTTGCGAGCGTTGAAACCGGCGGATCCAGGGCCAGCAGCCGGGAAAATGCAGTGCGCAGTGCGGTGTCGCTGCCGGTGGTGAAGCCGGCGACCGTCCCCGGACCTTGTTTGCGGAGCAGCCCGCGCTCGGTCAGCAGGCGGGCCAGCTGGCGCGCGACCGGTTCTCCGGTGTCGACGATCGTGATCGGCCGGGAGGTGAGCTGCGCTGCAATTTCTTCGATGAGGGGACGTACGAACGGATAGTGTGTACAACCCAGGACCAGCGTGTCCACACCTTGTTCGACGAGAGGTTCGAGGTATTTACGTACGAGCACGGCGGTTTCGGCAGACTGGAGTTCGCCCTTTTCGACCTGGTCGGCAAGGCCGATACATGGTTGGGGCAGGAATCGGACGCTGGTCGTTGTACTGATCTGTTCGCGCAGCAGATTGAATTTTTCGCTTGCCAGTGTGCGCTGGGTGGCGAGTACACCGACGACGCCGCTTGCGGTGAGCGCTGCGGCAGGTTTGAGGCCGGGCTCCACGCCGACGACCGGCAGCTCGGGATACTGTGCGCGCAATGCCTTGATCGCTGCTGCGGTGGCCGTATTGCAGGCGACGACCAATGCCTTCGCACCGTGCTGGGTCAGGAAGCCCGCGATGGCAAGCGAACGTGCCACGATTTCGCTTTCCGGCTTGCCACCATAGGGCGCATAGCCGGAATCGGCGAAGTACAACAGTTGCTCATTTGGCAGGCAGGCATGGATGTATTTCAGGACCGACAATCCGCCGATGCCGGAATCGAAAACGCCGATGGGATGGTCTGACATGGGGGAGGGCATTGTCCTCGGATGAATGTGTTCCTCAATGCGCGCTTGGCGGCGAGGATGCAACGGATCAAGCCGCAATTTTACACTGGTGCAACGGCTTGCCTGTGTCGGGTATGTAGACGGAAGGTGGGCACGGGAAGCGGTGGAGTGCAATAAAAAAACGGGCCGCGTTGCGGCCCGTTCTGCATTACACCAGCGAAATCGCGCTTGAATTTCGCGCTTGATTACCGCTGTTGCACGTCACTTAAGCGCTGGTCACTGCCACGTCGAGCAGCTTGCCGGAGGCGATACGCTCGGCCCATTCCTGCGGGCCGGTGTTATGCACCGAGATGCCGTTGGAGTCGACAGCAACCGTAACGGGCATGTCCTTGACCTCGAACTCGTAGATCGCTTCCATGCCGAGGTCGGCAAAGCCGACGACCTTCGCCGACTTGATCGCCTTGGACACCAGGTAAGCGGCGCCGCCGACGGCCATCAGGTAAGCCGACTTGTGCTTCTTGATTGACTCGATGGCAACCGGGCCACGCTCGGCCTTGCCGACCATGGAAATCAGGCCGGTCTTCTCGAGCATCATGTCGGTGAACTTGTCCATGCGGGTGGCAGTCGTCGGGCCTGCCGGGCCGACAACTTCGTCACGCACCGGATCAACCGGGCCGACGTAGTAGATCACGCGGTTGGTGAAGTCGACCGGGAGTTGCTCGCCCTTGGCCAGCATGTCCTGGATGCGCTTGTGTGCGGCATCACGGCCGGTCAACATCTTGCCGTTCAGCAGCAGGGTCTGGCCCGGCTTCCAGGATGCAACTTCTTCCTTCGTCAGGGTGTTGAGATCAATGCGCTTGGACTTCTCGGTATCCGGCGTCCAGCTCACGTTCGGCCACTCAGACAGTGACGGCGGCTCGATGTAGGCCGGACCGGAGCCGTCGAGCACGAAGTGCGCATGGCGGGTGGCGGCGCAGTTCGGGATCATCGCGACCGGTTTGGAGGCGGCGTGCGTCGGATACATGTTGATCTTTACGTCGAGCACGGTGGTCAGGCCGCCAAGGCCTTGTGCACCGATACCGAGTGCGTTGACCTTGTCGCACAGTTCGATACGCAGCTCTTCCAGCTTGTTCTGCGGGCCGCGCTTCTTCAGTTCGTACATGTCGATGTCGTCCATCAACGATTGCTTCGCCATCAGCATTGCCTTCTCGGCGGTGCCGCCGATACCGATGCCGAGCATGCCCGGCGGGCACCAGCCTGCGCCCATCGTCGGCACGGTCTTCAGCACCCAGTCAACCAGCGAGTCGGACGGGTTGAGCATGACGAACTTGGTCTTGTTCTCGGAGCCGCCGCCCTTGGCAGCAACCTGCACGTCAACGGTGTTGCCGGGCACCAGCTCCATGTGGATGACGGCTGGTGTGTTGTCCTTGGTGTTCTTGCGGTCGAACTGCGGATCGGCAACGACGGAAGCGCGCAGCACGTTGTCCGGATTGTTGTAGCCGCGGCGCACGCCTTCGTTGACTGCGTCTTCGATCGAGCCTTTGAAGCCTTCGAAACGCACGCCCATGCCGATCTTCAGGAACACGTTGACGATGCCGGTGTCCTGGCAGATCGGGCGGCGGCCTTCGGCGCACATGCGCGAGTTGGTCAGGATCTGCGCGATCGCATCCTTTGCTGCCGGGCTCTGCTCGGCCTCGTACGCACGCGCGAGGTGCTGGATGTAATCCACCGGATGGTAGTAGCTGATGTACTGCAGCGCGGCGGCGACCGATTCGATAAGGTCTTCTTGCTTGATGATGGTCATGATGAATGTCTGCTTAGGCTAGGGGTCAGTGGGAATTCTTTGCATCCTGCGGGCCTGCCATCAGGCGGTCGCATGCGGCAATGGCCATTGCCGACAGCAGGAAGGTGATATGGATGCCGGTCTGCGCGATCAGCGTCTTTGAATCATAGGCATTTGCATTGATGAAGGTCTTCAGCAAGTGGATCGACGAGATGCCGATGATCGCAGTGGCCAGCTTGACCTTCAGCACGGAAGCATTCACGTGCGACAGCCACTCGGGCTGGTCGGGATGATGTTCCAGGTTCATCCGCGAAACGAACGTCTCGTAACCGCCAACGATCACCATGATCAGCAGGTTCGAGATCATCACGACGTCGATCAGGCCGAGTACCACCAGCATGATGATGCTTTCGGTGAGCTTGGTCGGCTTGGCCGCGCCCTCGATTGCGACGGCGTTGATGATGTGCTCCAGCGCAGCCTGGTTGCCCAGCGCGGCGCCGATCAGGTCGACCAGCTCGACCCAGAAGTGATACACATAGACGCCTTGCGCAAGGATCAGGCCGATATATAGTGGCAATTGCAGCCACCGGCTCATGAAAATCAGGTTGGGTAACGGACGGATGGGACGGGATGCTGTGGTGATGCTTTTTTCGTTGGATGACATGTCGTCGGACTGTTGAATGCAGAAAAAAAACCCCGCCATTTTACACGCGCGGAACGCTTCGTTTGCGTGGATTCTGATGATGCAATAAACGCAACGGCAGTGACAATTCTCAAATCTGCGCACGCGGGAGGTGCGATAACAATTCAACCATGACCGTGTCGCGGCGGGACGATTTGCGGCTCGGCGTACCATGCCGCGCCGCTTGTTTAAAAGGCATGTGTAAGGCTTAAGTAAGTGAAACAGCTTACCTTCTTCCCCATTCCATTCCAATGCAGGAGACTCCCATGTCCGAATCCGATAGCCTCAAACAGGAAAACCGCATTTTCAATCCGCCGGCCGACTTCGTGAAGAATGCGACCATCTCCGGCATGGAAGCCTACAAGGCGATGTGCGCCGAAGCCGAGCGCGACTACGAAGGTTTCTGGGCCAAGCTGGCAAGGGAAAACCTCGAGTGGAAAAAGCCTTTTACCAAGACGCTCAATGAATCGGATGCGCCGTTCTACAAGTGGTTTGAAGACGGCGACCTCAATGTCTCCTACAACTGCCTCGACCGCAACCTCACCAACGGCAACGCCGACAAGACTGCGATCATCTTCGAGACGGATGACGGCAAGGTTACCTCCATCAGCTACAAGGACCTGCACGCACGGGTTTGCCAGTTTGCCAACGGCCTGAAGTCGCTCGGCATCAAGAAAGGCGACCGCGTCGTCGTGTACATGCCGATGTCGATCGAAGGCATCGTCGCCATGCAGGCTTGCGCCCGTATCGGTGCAACGCACTCGGTAGTGTTCGGTGGCTTCTCCGCCAAGTCGCTGCAGGAGCGCATCATCGACGCCGGCGCCGTGGCTGTCATTACTGCCGACGAACAAGTGCGCGGTGGCAAGCACTTGCCGCTGAAAGCCATCGTCGACGAAGCACTGGGCATGGGCGGTTGCGACACGATCAAGAATGTCGTCATTTACCAGCGCACCGGCGGCAATATCAATTTCGTCGCCGGCCGTGACCTCTGGATGCACGACGTCGTCGCCAACCAAGGCACGACCTGCGAGCCGGAATGGGTTGGCGCCGAGCACCCGCTGTTCATCCTCTACACGTCCGGTTCCACCGGCAAACCGAAGGGCGTGCAGCATTCGTCCGGCGGCTACCTGCTGTGGGCGATGCTCACGATGAAGTGGACGTTCGACATCAAACCGAGCGATGTCTTCTGGTGTACCGCCGACATCGGCTGGGTCACCGGCCACACCTACATTGCCTACGGCCCACTGGCTGTGGGTGCAACGCAGATCGTCTTCGAAGGCGTGCCGACCTATCCGAACGCCGGCCGATTCTGGGAAATGATCCAGCGCCACAAGGCAACGATTTTCTACACTGCGCCGACCGCAATCCGCTCCCTGATCAAGGCTGCCGACGCGGACGCCAACGTGCATCCGAACAAGTACGACCTGTCTTCGCTGCGCCTGCTCGGCTCCGTCGGCGAACCGATCAATCCGGAAGCCTGGATGTGGTACTACAAGAACGTCGGCCGCGAGAATTGCCCGATCGCCGATACCTTCTGGCAGACCGAGACCGGCGGCCACATGATCACCCCGCTGCCGGGTGTCACGCCGATGGTGCCGGGTTCCTGCACATTGCCGCTGCCGGGCATCATGACCGCCGTCGTTGACGAAACCGGCCATGACCTGCCGAACGGGCAGGGTGGCATCCTGGTCGTCAAGCGTCCATGGCCGTCGATGATCCGTACCATCTGGAATGATCCGGAGCGCTTCAAGAAGAGCTATTTCCCGGAAGAGCTGGGTGGCAAGACCTACCTCGCCGGCGACGGCGCAGTGCGTAACGAGAAGACCGGATATTTCACCATCACCGGCCGCATCGACGACGTGCTCAACGTCTCGGGTCACCGCATGGGCACGATGGAAATCGAATCCGCGCTGGTCGCCAATCCGCTGGTGGCAGAAGCTGCTGTGGTCGGCAAGCCGGACGAAACCACCGGCGAATCGATCTGTGCCTTCGTGGTCCTGAAGCGCTCCCGTCCGACCGGCGACGAAGCCAAGCAGATCGCAACCGAACTGCGTAACTGGGTGGCCAAGGAAATCGGCCCGATCGCCAAACCGAAGGAAATCCGTTTTGGCGACAACCTGCCGAAGACCCGCTCCGGCAAGATCATGCGCCGCCTGCTGCGCGTGCTGGCCAAGGGCGAGCAGATTACGCAAGACGTATCAACACTCGAAAATCCTGCAATCCTGGAGCAGTTGAAACAAGCGCAATAAGCGGCGATATAAAGAGGAGACAAGAAAAGCCGGCGCGGCCACAAGCTGCGCCGGCTTTTTCGTTTTCTGCATTTTTTCTACTGCAACATGAAAACTTGCAATGGTCGCGAAGATCTTTGCTATAATGTGCGGCTTCGCGAAGGCGAACCCGAATCCAGGAGAGGTGGATGAGTGGTTTAAGTCGCACGCCTGGAAAGCGTGTATAGGTTAATAGCCTATCGGGGGTTCGAATCCCCCCCTCTCCGCCAGTAATGACAAGGCCTCCAGAACGGAGGCCTTTTTATTTGCGCTATAGATTCAGATTGCGCTATTCAAACTGCAGTATCTCTTCTTACTGGCACATCAGTCGAAATTGCTCAGAGCGTGCTTTCGCTTTCTCTTGGGCAATCCAATCTTGCGTCGCTGCGTGTTGCGGTTGTCGCGCCATCGAGTCTAAGTGATCTATGTGAGCCGAAATGGCGTCACATGTGGCCTTCTTGCTTCTGTGCTGAGGGCTAGGCGGCGGAGGCAAGGGATTATCGTAGGTGCGAGTTGTCGTTTGACCGTTGCGTGTCGTGGTGCGTGTAATCGACCTCCCGGGAACAGCATTCGCCCAGTTCTCGTCCCGGATGCGGTTCATTGTGTCCGTGACGGTATCTCGATCTGGGGAGACGACGCCTGCCGCATGATGCAATTCAACTGGTCGACGTACAGCGTTATGTGGGCATTCTTCATCAGAGTAAATCGTCTTGCCGTTCACAACGCATTTGTTAATTTGTTGCCCAAAAGCGGCTAGTTGTGCGGAGGCGATTAACCCAAGGAATGTGAGGGAATAAAGTAAGCGCATACGGTAACAATTTCCTATGTGCATCAAAGGATAGAGGTGACGTGTTTATTTGTCTATTCGGATGATTGCCGGAGCGCTTTGACGAATTCTGGTTTTCTTTAAACAAGAGATCGCCTGCCTGCAATCTCGTGTCAACAACGTAGTTGCATAGCGGCTGAGCGGATGGCTTGCTGTGAGGCGCTGACGAACGGACGCGACGACGGCGATGTCCAAATGCGGTGCTGCCGACTTAAGGAGAGGGCAGAAAATGAAGCCGCGCGTCACTACCTTCATATTCGCGATCGCGTTGTCCGCTTGTGCTTACCTGCCGGCCGAACGGCCGATCGCGTTGCTTGGCGACCCCGCGCCGCCGGCTTCTGCCTCGACGACAATTGTCATCGAACCGGGCACCAGATGGGTCAATGTGACCGGCGGCGATATTGTTAACTTCGTGGTCGGCGGGAAGTCATTTGCCTGGGCATTCAATGTGGCGAAAGGCGTTTCGTCGTTCGAGTTGAACCGGGTTGCGCCACCCAACATGCTCGACCATCGAGTAGACGTCTACGTAGCACCGGATCCGCGGTATATCGGTGGCGGCGGCAACGAGCGTGACGGTAGTTGATGACGCGGGCGGCGACAAGGTTGCCTGCAAGCCACTGACGTCAAGTCGAACGGCGGCGGTCGCCTCCGGCAACCAGACTTTTCGCATTGTCGGCGTCGAAAGAAGCGACGTGCATGGCTCTGCTGCTCATGTCCAGGAAAGCAGCTGACAGCACTCCGGAGAGCGCCGCTGGGGTGTTCCCTCCCCATACCATTTCATTGATGACTGTGACGTCATCGAAGCGGATCTCCACAGTGACCCCCATTGATCTTGCGGCCAGAACGCACGCCTTCAGCATGCCGTCGGCACACCAGACAAACAGGCACACACCTTGCGTAGCAATCGACACAGTGTTCCGGAGCGATGTGCAGCATCGATTCCGGTCTTTCACTCACTTTTGCAAGGAGTTATGCCATGGCAAATACGATGAATCCGAACATGACCGAACGGCGCCACATTCCGGATCGCCGCAGCCATGCAGTGTCTTCCGGCACGCATGCCAAGCGGATGGGAGCGGTGGACTGGATCGCAATGACACTGTTGATCATTGGCGGGTTGAACTGGGGGCTGGTCGGCCTGTTTGATGTCGACTTGGTGGCGACGTTGTTTGGTGAAGGCTCCGGACTGTCGCGCGTTGTGTATATGCTGGTGGGATTGTCGGCCCTGTATTCGATCTACACCGCCAGCAAGATGTCGAGCAATCACAGATAGGGAAACGGTGCGGGTCGCATCGGCGAACGCCGGGTCGCTCTATCGCGTCGGGCCACAGGGAAGCGCCTCTACAGCGGTCCCGTCCCGCCAGGTTTGAAAAGGGATGGGTTACGCCAGGCCGACCAGCGGCGCGCGCATCCGGTAGCCGACTTTTTCACGGCGTTTGCTGATTGCCTGGAGCAGGGCGAGTCCGGCTTCGAAGGAATCGACGTGCGTGATCCGGCTGCCCCTGAGGTTGCTGTGCTTGCCGCCCCAGGAGCGGGTAACGCTCCATTGGTCGAACAGGTCGCGGTCCAGTGCAATGCTATAGGTGCGGTTGTCCGAGGTGAAGTCGAGGCGGACGGGATGGGGAATGGACCGGGTTACCGAATCCGTCGGATCAATCATTTTTTCGGCGTTTCAGAGGGTTGTTCGGGTAGGCGTTCGTGGCGCATGACGCAAATGGCCGCAATTGGCGACATTCTTGCTTGAGTACTGGATACGTCGCGAGGAATCGGGAAGCCGTCGTTCCCTTCCGTGCCGCGTTGCGTGCGCTGCAATGGATCGAGATTTTACGCAAGCGCAATTCGTCGCAGGGAAAAATTATTTTTTCCTGCCTCACAAAAACTGCAGTAACAGGAAGGATGCTGTGTGCCGGTGCCGGCATGGCGCCTGGCAAGTGATGCGCACGATGGAGCCAGTGTGCGTTCCATAGGCGATCAAATTTATACCTCAGCCGGTACGGCAAGCAGTCCGCCTGCCGGTAATACAAATACATATATATGTCGAAGGAGACAGAATGGACTCCGCAGAAATTCTTGCCCAGATCAAGTCCCTCGAAACAGCGGATATCGATCCGGACAATGTTGCAGAGATCTTCGCCCATACCGTGTCGCTGATGTCCGGCTATATCACCGAAGCCGATCTACGGCGGCTGATCCTCATTGGCGCGGCGATGTATCGCAACAGCACCCGAAAAGCCGGGGCAGAGCTTCAGATGCCGGTAGCAGAGGGGGCGGTGATGGAACCGTTTGCCGGCGGCAAGGACTTCCTGCACTGAAGTTTGTTTGCGTCGCGAGTGGATGTGGCGCGGTCGTTGTGACAAGATGTTCCAATATCTGGCGGACAACATGAAAACAACGATGAAGGAAACCTGTCCATCTTGCGGCGAGAACGAAGGGGTGCCGCTCGTGTGGGGCTCCCCGAGCAAGGCGCAGTGGGAGGCTTTCCAGCGCAACGAGCTGGTATTGGCCGGATGCATGATGCAGCCTTTCAGCGGTGGTGAGCCCGACCATGCTTGCCTGAAGTGCAGTTATCGCTGGGTTTCGCAGGATCGCTAGCAACACTGCCGCTTGGTGCTGCAACATTTGCAGCGTGAATGTGGGGACTGATCACCGGGTTCGCCCGAACTGCGGGCTAACTTCCCCCTCCGCGCTATCCCGATATTGCGCATCAGGTGAAGAAGTTACAGGGATCGTGCTCTCAGCTTGCACCTCCCGCCCGCTGCTTGCTCTCCCACGGTCGTTTTGCGGCACCAGCTTTCTGGCATGGCTTGTGCAATCTCAAATGCCTCTCCGGACACCAATGCATGACCTTGCCGCGTGTCCCGTAGTGTTTGTAGAGGTGCAATCATGCGCAGCAGTTTTATTCCTGCGTTATCGCTTTTGCTTTCTTCGTGTGCTGTCGTCACGACGTCTGGTACGGAAGAGGCGGTCTATTTCTCCGACAAGGAATCAGGTAACGGCCAAGCACATGCGGTGTTGAAGCCGCACAACGACCTGCCGATGACGATTGAATTCTCCTGTCCGGACAAGCTGGCAACCGCGATGACTTCTGTCTGGGTTCCGTTTCCGCCGGTTCTTCCGGTGGGCTTTGTCAATGAAAAACTGTCGTACCTGCGCATTACCGTGCCGCAGGATGCCGGTTATGCGAATGCGCAGATTCGCGTGACGACCCAGCAAGGGCAGCCTGTCCCGATGTTGGCAGAGCCACAATCCAGGCGCGTCGGCAAGGATAGCGGAGAGGCGCAGCTGACCTACGTACTGAAGCAGGACTGCGAGACACTGGACGGCGGCCTGCTGGAAGTGGCCGGATTCTCATACAAGAACAGGAACTATCCGGCGATCGGATCGCGACTGCACTTCGATTCCCGCCTTAAATTGAGAATCGGCCCGGGCATTGCCTGACGCCGCACGAATGGCATCCTGTTCCTGCCGGGAGCAGCCCTTGCCGCCGGAATGTGGTGGAGATTCCCGATGCGTCTCCATGCAGGCGTCATGCCGAAACCTCCCAAGGCCCTCCCAAGGCGCGCAGGGTGACTGCGGCTTGCTATTTGTCCATGCAGGCTGAGCCCGGGAAATGTTATCTTGCAAGAAAAGAACCATTCCCGGAGGAGACCAATGGACCGTGCCATTCTCGACATGGATGCGACGACGCTGGTGGCAGAAATCAAGGCCGGTACGCTGTCATCGCTCGACGCGACCAACACCTGTATCGCCCATCTGCAGCGCGCAAATCCGCATTTGAACTGCCTCGTCGAAGATCGTTTTGACGCAGCACGCGAGGAAGCCGCGCGCGCCGATGTGCTTCGTGCGCAAGGTCAAGTTAGCGGCCGCCTGTTCGGTGTGCCGATTTCGATGAAGGAGGCGTTCGACGTGGCCGGGATGAAGACGACCGGCGGGCTGCTGCACCGGCGCGCGCATCGGGCAACGCAGGACGCGCAGGTGGTTGCAAGGCTCAGGCAGGAGGGCGCAATCATCCTGGGCAAGACGAATACGCCGACGCTGTGCTTTTGCCAGGAGACGGACAACAAGCTGTACGGGCGCAGCAACAACCCTTGGGACCTGTCGCGCACGACGGGCGGCTCCAGCGGCGGCGAGGCGGCGCTGATTGCCGTCGGCGGCGCGGCCGTGGGACTGGGCTCGGACATCGGAGGATCGATCCGCTTCCCGGCACACTTCAATGGCGTAGTGGGCTTTCGCTCGGGGGACAGGCAGGTGCCGCAGGATGGCCATTTCCCCTTTGTCGAGAATCCATGGCAGGCGCGCATGCTTGGCATCGGAGCGCTGGCGAAATCGGTGGATGATGCCGAACTCCTCAACGCCATCATTGCCGAGCATCCGGCTAAGGCTGTTGATGCAGACGCCTTCGGCATCGTCATCCCGCCCGCGCATGCGTCCTATCCGCTGGACCGTGCGTCCAAGGGGCTGCTGGACGAGGTCCGTGGCTTTTTCCGGGAGCAGGGCGGCGTTGCCGAGGATGCGCCGCCTCTGTTCGACAAGATGGCCTTGTGGTGGCAGCAGGTGATGTCGGTGGATGGTGGCGCCGGCATCGCGCGGCTCGCCTTCGACAACGATGCGCCGCGCCCGTGGGCCGAGTACCTGAAGGAAGTGACAAGAAATCGCTCGTCCTATCACCGCTACCTCACATGGGCCTTGATTGGTGCGTCGATGTTCCGGCCATCGGGGAAGAAGTGGTCCGCGCTGCTTGCCGAACTGGCAGAAGCCGATGCCGCCATGGCGCGTTATCTGCACAAGCGGGTGCTGGTGCTGCCGGTCTATCACAGCGCGGCGCTGCCGCACGGCGGTGTCTATGGGGAGATTTTTTCAATACGCCGCCGCTTCCTGAAGGTGATGCCCTATGTGGCCATGGTCAACGTACTCGGGCTTCCCGCGCTCACTGTCCCGGTCGGCAGGGACGAGCGCGGCATGCCGGTTGCGGTGCAGCTGGTTGCGTCCGTGGGAAACGAGCAGGCGCTGTTCCACGCCGGCAGGAAGCTTGAAGCGCGCTTTGGCGGCTACGATCGTTGCACGGCGTATGACGGCTGATGATGAAGGCGGCCGGGCTGAACGCCGTACATCAGCCTGAACTCGTGCAGCTGGCCGTATCCAGGACATATCGAGCGTGGCGGGGGCGTATGGAAGCGGTGATCTTCATTGGCATTCAGGGCTCGGGCAAGAGTACGTTCTACCGTGAGCGCTTTTTCGACAGCCACATCCGGATCAACCTCGACATGCTCAAGACGCGCCATCGTGCCCGATTGCTGGTTGATGCCTGCGTCAGGGCGCAGCAGCGCTTCGTGGTCGACAACACGAACGTGCTGCGTATCGAGCGGGCGGAATACATCGCGCGGGCACGGGAAGGCGGCTTCCTCGTGCAGGGCTACTTTTTCGAACCGGTGGTCGAGCGTGCGCTGGCATGGAACCAGCAGCGCCACGGCAAGGCGGTCGTTCCCGTGAGGGGCGTGCTCGGCACCCTGAAGCGCCTCGAGCGTCCGCTGCTGCAGGAAGGTTTTGATTATCTCTACCGGGTGCAAGTGGACCCGGCCGGGCGTTTTATGGTCGAGGCATGGACGCCGCCTGACTAAGGTGTCCATGCGCATCAAACATCTGTCTCTTGATGACACGAAACCCGACTTCAACAGCCTTTGTGTCGCCTCAATCGCTGAAAGCGCCCAGCTCCTACGCTGAAAGAGCGCGCGGCGTGGCCGCGCATGCAACCGTCACGAATGATGCCCCTATGCCACACATGGATCCGCCGGAGAAGGCGAAGGAAAAAGTCAGGGAATACATGGAGCGCCGCCAGACTGAGCGCCGGCAGAATGCACGCATGCCATTGCACGACCCGGAGCAGATCCGGAAGGAAATCGGCTGGGATATGGTGGAGCGGCGGCACAACGACCGGCGAAGACACGAGCGCCATGGCTGATTGACCCGCACGGCAAGCTTCCCCTGGATCACTGCAGCTGGAGAAAACAATGACAAAAAAAGCCGCATGGCTGACGCTCCATGGCATGGGCGAGGCCGACGACAACTACTTCGTCGAACTGAAAGCGGGTGTTGCCAACCGCCTCGGCACGGGGATGGCGGACCTTGCTTTTCGGGCCGTCAATTACCAGAAGTCCTTGCAGCAAAATCAGGAAGAAGTCTGGCGACGCATACAGGAGCGGTCATTGCGCTTCAAGGAGCTGCGCCAGTTCTTCCTGTACGGCATCGCGGATGCGGCCGGGCTGGAGAATCGCAAGGAAATGGACGGCTCGGTGTACGAAGATGCGCAGGTCGAGATCGCCCGCCATCTGTTGAGCGCACGGCGCGAGATGCAGGGAAACGGCCCGGTGGTGGTGATTGCGCAGTCGCTCGGCGGGCAGGTGTTTTCCAGCTATCTGTACGATGCACAGCGGGCGGAGGAGGCCGCGCGCAATCCCGGCATACCTGGTCCGCAGGCGGGCATCTGGAAGAACCTCGATGCATTCATCGCACGCATCAGCGACAACGGACAGCCGCTCACCGATGCGGAAAAATGGTTCCTCGCCGGGAACACCGTTGTTGGTCTGGTGACGACAGGATGCAATATCCCGATCTTCGTCGCCGCGCACAAGCAGATGCATATCAAGCCGATCAAGCCGCCCACCGCGGGATTCCGATGGTTGAACCTGTACGACCGGCATGACCCGCTCGGATGGCCGCTGCAGCCGCTGCGTGGTGGATACGAAACGCTGGTGGAAGATCACGAGGTCAATGTCGGACGCGGCATCCTCGGCTGGGCAGCCAGCTTTACGCCGCTGTCGCATACGGCCTACTGGCAGGATGACGACGTGATCCTGCCGCTGGCGAAGATGCTCGAACAGGTGCTGGAGAATCCTCCGGCGTTTGCCAATCCGTTCTTGATTCCGTAGGGACCGTGCCCGCAGGATTGGAATCTACCGGCAACTGCGTCAGCTGCCTACGCTCAGGGAAAAAATACTCTGGAATCACCTGTCGATAGCAATGCCCCAAATGCCAATGCCTTTGGAGCGTGCAATCTTCTCCAGCGCAGCATAGTGGAAGGGCGCATCGGGCAGCGCCACCGCCCATCCCCGCTGCAGCATCCATTCGCTCAGGTCGTCGTTGCCCGCCTTGCAGCTTGCGTTGATGCTGCCGTCGGCATTCCTGCTGCGTGGCTGGCACCGGACGAAGTCCCCGGACACTTTGAATTCGAGCGCCAGCGACGCGCGCGTACCGCACGGTATCGGACGGATGAAGGTATTGCAGGTGCGGTCTGTCGGCGGAACGTAGATGCCGAACAGGCGAACCCGCTGGCCGCCCACCGTCATCGAAGCATCTTCATGTACAAAGGCAAAACTGGAGATCTCCTGCTGTGCCAGTGCATCGGCGAAAGGTGCAAGAGCTGTCAGGATGAAGGCAAGCATCACTGGCGCAGCCGGCAGTGCGCTTCTGCGATGCAGATGCGTTTTGCTCGCCATGTCGCCGGGGTTCAGGACAGCGTGCCGCCACCCTCCCGCGCACCGAACTTGCCGGTGATGTCGGATGCTCGATGAAATTGCTCATCGTCTGCGGCGTCGACAGTCAGCAGGTAGTTGCCGCGCCATGCCACCTCCTGACGGCCCAGTCCTTCATTCGGATCGTCTCGGTCCAGCAGGGAATCGAGCGCACTGCGATCAGTGTCGTTGTCCGCATCCTTGTACTCCAGCGCAAAATTGCCCTGGACCGGGCCGGCCTCATCCGCGTTCGAGCTCAGATGCACGCAGTCAGAGGAGAAGCCCGAAGCAAGCAGTGCATTGCGTGCGTTTTCCGCGTTGGCCAACGTGTCATAGACTCTCACCAGGGTATTGCTCATCGTTATCCTCCGTCGGTCGTGGTTCCAGGCATCAATCTGACCGCAGCGAGAACAATAAGTGCGAATGAAGGGCGCTAGTCGGTGCGGAACGCCTTGATCGGCGCATCCATTTCGCCCCTTGCGGCACGCTCGTACTCCGAGATCACCTGTGCGCCCAGCAACAATAGCGTCGCCGCAATCTCCAGCGTCAGCAGCACTGCAATGGCGGTTGTGAGCGAACCATAGACGACATTGACTTGCGACAGCGTGGCGAAATACCACACCAGAATGTGGCGTGTCAGTTCCCACAGCAGGGCCGCGCTGATTGCACCGATCAACGCATGCTGCAGCGACAGGCGGCCGACCGGCATCACCAGGTAAACGGACGTGAGAAGAAATATTTCACCGCCCAGGCCGAGCAGGTAGAGCAGGGCGCCGGAAATTTCGTCGAGCGCCCATGTCCGGCCGAAGATGCGCAAGCTTTCCTCGCCCATCGCCTGCAGGCTGCCCGCAACCAGTGTTACCAGCAGCAAGCCAAAACCCAGCAGCAGGATGTAGCAGTAGGGCAGTATGGCCGAGACAAGGAAGTGCCGGCGGTGGATGGCAACGCGGTGGTAGAAGATGACCGACATCGCGTTTTCCAGCACGGTGAACGCGAGCGAGCTGAAAAATATCATCGTGCCCAGCAGCACCCAGCCGATGACTTCGCGGTGCTCCAGGAAGTTCGCCAGCTCCGCAACGATGGGTTTCGACTGCCCCGGTATCAGCCACTCGAGATAGATGGCAATCGTCGCCAGCAACTCGGCCTCGTCAATGACATGCGACAGCGCAATCGCCGTCAGGATCAGCAGAGGGACGATGGACAGCAGCGCATAGTAGGCGACCGCGCCAGCCAGCAGCAGACCCTGGTTGGCACGGAAGGACTTTAGCGTGCGCAGCGCGAATGCACCCGGATTCTTCAGGATCTCCTGCGCGTGCGGACCAATCAACTGCATGAGGGAACGGAAGTAAGCAATGCAGGTAACACGTTTCTGTCGGCGTTACTGTTGGCCATCAGCATGGACTCCTTCATTGCGGTAGTGCGGCACGTCTGGAGCTGCAAGGTGCCGCAGGAATGTCGTGTGCGCGACAAATGTTGGATGCTCACCACGGACACAGCGATTGCTTGAATGAGTGCTGCAATGCATTGAACCTTCGCCTTGTCATGTGCTTTCCGCTCTGATCCTTTGCCGTCGCAGGGATTCCTTGACCGATGCAAGGAAGAGGAGAAGCAGAGTTTTCCGGGGGGCGGATTCCGTCAATTGGTTTGCATTGTGTTTTGCGGCTGGTGTAGTATGGGCCCATCCCCAACCCATACCATGGGACTTCAGAACCCGGCCACGAGCCGGTTTTTTATTGCCCGCACGTTTTTCATCGTGTGCGTGCCGTCCGCGTAGACGCGTTGGACGACACGCCATCAACTTGTGCAGCTGGCGCAGGTAATTGCGCCGGAGCGGTGTCGCCCCGACGCAAGATACTTCAAGGAATCAACCGACTTTCGGCAGGCGCGCCAGCGCTGCCTGGATCGCTTCTTCCGGATATGCATAGTCCTGCAGCTTGCCGCTGAAGTAGCTGTCATACGCACCCATGTCGAAATGGCCGTGGCCCGACAGGTTGATGAACAGCGTCTTCGCCTCGCCGCTTTCCTTGCAGCGCAGTGCCTCGGCGATACAGGCCGCGATCGCGTGGCTCGATTCCGGCGCAGGGATGATGCCTTCGGTGCGCGCAAACTGCACGCCGGCTTCGAACGTCGCCAACTGCGGCACGGCCACCGCTTCCAGCAGTTTTTCGTGATACAGCTGCGACACCAGTGCGGAATCACCGTGATAACGCAGTCCGCCTGCGTGGATGCCCGGCGGCATGAAGTCATGGCCCAGCGTGTACATCAGCGTCATCGGCGTGAGCTTCGCGGTATCGCCGTAGTCATAGGCATAATGGCCGCGCGTCAATGTCGGGCAGGAGGTCGGCTCCACCGCGACCAGCCGCACGTTCTTGCCGGCTGCCTTGTCGGCGAAGAACGGGAAGGCCGCGCCGCCGAAGTTGGAACCGCCGCCGCATGGTGCAAAGATCATGTCGGGATAGTCACCGGCAATATCGAACTGCTTCTTCGCTTCCAGTCCGATCACGGTCTGGTGCAGTAACACATGATTGAGCACGGAGCCCAGCGCGTAGTTGGTGTCGGCGCGCGATGCGGCTTCTTCCACCGCCTCGGAAATCGCGAGACCCAGCGAGCCCTGGTTGTCTGGATTCTCCGCGAGCGCGGCACGGCCGGCATTGGTGTGCTCCGACGGACTTGCAAACACTTCCGCGCCCCAGGTTTGCATCATCGAACGGCGATACGGCTTCTGGTGATAGCTGACCTTCACCATGTACACGCGCACTTCCAGCCCGAACATCTGTCCGGCCAGCGCCATCGAGCTGCCCCATTGGCCGGCGCCGGTTTCGGTGGCGATGCGCTTGATGCCCGCCTCGGCGTTGTAGTACGCCTGTGCGATCGAGGTATTCACCTTGTGCGAGCCGGCGGGGGACACGCCTTCAAACTTGTAATAGATCTTTGCCGGCGTGCCGAGTGCCGCTTCCAGGCGGTGTGCACGATACAGCGGCGTCGGGCGCCACAGCTGGTAGATCTCGCGTACTTTTTCCGGAATCTCGATCCAGCGTTCGGTGGCCATTTCCTGCTCGATCAGGCTCATCGGGAAGATGGCTGACAGTGCATCCGGCGACAGCGGCTTGCCGTCCGCGCCGAGCGGCGGTGCAGGCGGATTTGGCATGTCCGCTACGACGTTGTACCAGTGAGTGGGAATGTCCGCTTCATCCAGCAGGATCTTGGTTCTCGACATAGTGAAGTCCTAAAAAAGTAGCAAGGGGGAACGGCAATCATAGCCGGACTTGCCAACATACAAAATCCCCTCGTGCCACAAGGAATGCTCTTTTGTGGTCGGACAAACTTTCTGCATGTCGTGTGGCATTCCTTACCAGAGCACATTCCTGCTTAAGGTTAATCAAATATCACCATCACCAAACATTGCAAGATGAACATCGAAACGGGAGGGGCTTGCTCTCTCTCATCGCAGCTCCCGCTTCTGTCATCGACGTCGCAGTCATTGAGTCCCTTCTTGATGCTGTGCGGATTGGTTTAACGCACCTCCAATGCGCATCTCGCGCGGAATGCAGCAATCGCTTTGTATGGAATGAAAGGTCCGGAATGAAAAAACTATTGAACAATCGTGTGTCGACGAATATCAAGCCGATCGCCCTGGCGCTGATCGCGGCCGGTGTTCTTTCTGCTTGCGGCGGTGGCGGCGGGGGCGGTGGTGATAATCCGCCCCCAGCTACCGGCGGCGTCAGCAATCCTCCGCCTGGCGGCGGAACCAATCCACCTCCTGGTGGAGGCGGTGGAGGTGGTTCTACGCCGGACACAACACTGACCATGTCGTGCGTGGACGGCGCGGAATACCAGTGCAGTGGCGGTACCGTGCTTAAAACCGACAATGGCGTCATGCTGACTCGCTCCGGCGTGCAGGTATTCGGTATTTCCACCAGCGACCTGACGCTTGACACCGCTGTTCCTCCTGCTCCGGCTGGAACCGATGTCACCAATCCGCGCGGTTTTGCCATACCGTCCGCAGCCACCGCGCAAGTAAACGGCGTTGCCGAGGTAAGAGTCGCGAAGAATGCCACCAATGAAGTCACCCGTGTGGGCCTGCTGCTGAATGACTTCGGGCTCAAGTGGGACGGCACGACGACGCGTCCGCTGATCATCGAAACGTTCGCAACCGAGCCGGGCCGCGTTGTCCTGAATCCTGACACGCGAGCACTTGTTGTCGAGCCGTTGCGTGCAGGTACGGATGTGACTTTCTATGATCGCCGCACACAAGCCAATTACGCTAACAACACCTATCGTGCGAGCAGCCCGATCAAGAACAACCTGTTGGGTGCACTGGACGGCGGATGGCGTGCTGCCGGTGGTATCCGCGCTGACTGGGCGGAAGCAGGGCGTGAGCATGAGGACGGCGACCTGGATGCGCCAACCGAACCGGCATCAGGAACAAAGGGCTATCGCGGTTTCACCAATATCGCGTATGAGTTCGCCAATATGACTGCCTGGAACTCGCAGGATACGGTCAACATTGCTGAATGGACGACCGAGCCGAGGATTGAACATAACAAGAAGCGCCGGGGCATTGTGGCGTTCGGTAATGTCTCCAGTCCTGATGCAGTTCCAACCTCCGGTACGGCGACCTACACGGGAACGGTGTATGGATTTGCCAGCTCCGCCGATCCTGCACAGGTGGACCCGGATCCGTTTGAGGGGCGCGCAACTGTCACGGTGGATTACGCCACCGGCAATGCCAGCATCTCGATCCAGGATACGGGACGGTACGTTGAAGTGGGCGGCGTAGGCAGTGTCATTCCGGTGCCTGCTGCTTTCAGCGCGACGGCAGCAAGAGGTGCAATCAACGTCAATAACGCCAACACGAATACGCCGAACTACTTCACCGGTGAGGTAAATTCGGGTGGACTGATTGGCGGGGTGAGTGGTCGTTACTTCGGTGCTGACGCCAAAGAAGTGGGTGGAACGTTCCAGCTGCAGGGAGCATCCGGCGTTACGATCGTTGGCGGCTTCATCGGCCGCAAGCCGTAAGCCGATATCCTGCTCGCCAACCATGGCCGCCTGTCACGACAGCCATGGTCCGGCCTCAGTGCGGTGTCATGGTGCGTTGTCATGGTGCGTTGTCATGGCATTGAACACGTCAGTTGAAAGCCCGCTTCTCCAACCGGAGATGCGGGCTTATTTCTTTACGTAACTCAGGTAGAGATAACTCGCCAGCAAAACGGTAATCACAACGCAGGAAAAAGCAAACCCGATCCCGGCGCTCATGCAGGCAAGCGCAGCGCACAAGTGGTTTGTCGATTCCATCGAAGTGGATGACATGACATCCGACAGCACCCGGGTCAGTTGCAGCAGGCAGGCAGCAATGCCCACCCATTTCCAGACATAGAAGGGAAGGATCTTGCGCTGGGAACGGTTGTAGCGGTAATTGGCAATCCGCTGTTCCGCGGTGCCACGACCCGCATCACGGAAGATCCACAAGGGAATGGCCAGCCGCCAGAAATACTGAAGAGAAGAAACAATGCGCGCCAGTCGCGGCCAGCCCATCTTGTCCATTGGAATGCCACCTCCTTGCCATTAGGCTGGAATTCGGAGCAGGCGTTCACCCGGAACATGTCCGGGATGCATGGCGAGCGACGGAACGCGTTGGCTGCCTGTGAGCCGTCCACTGTCAGCTGGACGTCACATGCGCCGGAACAGCTTCCTGGAGAATTGGTCGAGGACCATGCGCATGCGCTGGATGGTCTTTGTCATGAACGATCCGCTTCGACGCGGTTCGCGGTAAATATGAAATGAGGTGCGGTGGCGCGTTCTCCTGGAAGCGTGTCGCTGCTGTCCATGGCTGTAAGCTGCAGTTGCCGGCCTTTCTGGCGGGTACTCGGCTTCCGCTTCCGTGCGTGCGATCCATGCGTCGTGTTCCTGCCGTTTGACCGGGTCCGACAGCACATCGTAGGCATTGTTGATGATCTGAATGATACGGATCGCACTCTCGCTGTTGCCGTTGCGGTCCGGATGGTATTTTTGCGACAGTGTCTTGTACGCGGCACGAATAACCTCGGGGGGCGCGTTGCGCGCGACCTTGAGATTGTCGTAATGCGTGTGAACTCGTGCCATGGTTGGCATTTCCGCTGGTGTTGATGGATGACGAGCAGACCGGACGCCACTGATCTGTAGATCAACGGTCTCGTTCATCGGCTGCAACCGTGCCTGGGCCTTATAGCGCTAGTTTGTAACGCTACTTGTAACGCTATGTTAGGCGGGAAGGAACGAACGGCTATTGCAAATTATCAAGCGCCCTTGAAAAATTGACACGCAGGAATTGCGCCCGTCGTTACTGACCGCGAATGGATCCGGCCGCGCGCCCCGTATATTCTGACAGCGCAAATGCCGAAAAGATGCAGGTTCTGATAGACGCACTTTCTGCATCCGGTTTGACACAGGCGGCAAACGGGCATGGCTGCGCCAGGGAGCAGATGTATGCGTTGCGTCATGCGTGGCTGCCATCGTAGGCGCACATCAGCCCTGAAAAGCGTATAAGTCCTGCGAAGCGGTGCCGGAGACTGTTTCAGTCGGACCCGGTCTCTAATCCCGCAGCAATCAACTCGTTGCCCGCACGTCTTGCGGCTTCAATTGCTTCCTCATAGTCCGTGAAGCGGTGGTCGGATGCGTGGCGCTTGTCGACTACGCAGACAAAGTCCTGCCGCGCGTCGTCGAACTTGAGGATAGACAGAAATGGCTCCCACTCGCCGGAACTGCCGAGCTCGTGCGCGATGAGGTGAAGCTGATACTTCCCGATGGTCTCGATTTGCATGGTGTGCCTCTGAAGTTCAGGCAATCGTAGCAGTGCCGATGAATCGATTATTGAGCTCTGTCGACCGCGGGCCCCAAATCCCTGAGGCGACCTCGTGCCGCTGCAATGCATGACAGCGGCCATTGCAGCGGCTCGTTGCTGAAGGGCGTGTGTTGGCCGTGCACCGACACTTTGCGCAAGGTGTTGGAAGTACGGTTTCTCCAAAGGATTGCCTGCACCGGAAATGGCGGCTTTTTTAGCGATTTTGTTATTTGAATTGCACGGCTTTGCACGTATTTGGATCGCGGTTGCGCTGTTTCGAAACGGCACATATTTTGCTGAAGCAGATGCAGGGGCAGCACCTGTCGCTGTGGCACAGACAGGTCATCGCCGTCGTACCGGAAGACGGTGCGATTTCATACCTGTGTCACAAAGCGCCAGCAGACTAAAGGTCGCTGCGTTGCAAGCAAGATCGAAGGAGGTAAGCCGTGAAGATTACGAACGAAATGCTCCAGGCCGCCATGAAGAAAGCCGTAGAGGCGGGGCTCTTGCCCCGTAATGCCTACCGCGAGAACATGACGGACAATCAGGAGCTGATTCGATTCATCCTGAAGGCCGCACTGGATGTCTCGCCATCGGCCCGGCAACCGTCAGGGCAGGAGCATCCTCTCTCGTATCGCCCTGCCGGCAATCGTCGCGGTGCGCAGAATGGCAAGAAAGGTGCGCGTGTTTCGGAGTACTCCTTTCGTTCCGCGTAAGAAAAGCCCGTAGTCTTGGTCTTTGCGTGCGCTGCTATCCGGCGTCGGGCAATACACGTGGCCGGCTTGATTCGGGGCCCGTGCTGCGTACGTGGGGCAGGCAGTCCGGATAGTCGCGCTGGATGAAGTCGATCAGGCGCTCGCGCACCCGGCAACGCAGGTCCCACAGATGCCCGGCGTTGGCGGCACTGACCAGGACGCGTATCTGCATTGCGCGCTCATTGGTGTCGAACACCTGGACCTGGCACAACCGGCCGTCCCATTCCGGCGCTTCCTTGCAGATGGATTCGGCTTCCTTGCGGACGGCATCCACCGGCAACCGATAGTCGACCCAGAGAAACACCGTGCCGAGTATGTCGGCGTTGGTCCGGGTCCAGTTCTGGAACGGATTTTCGATAAACCATTGCAGCGGCACGATCAGGCGGCGCTGGTCCCAGATGCGTATGACAACATAGGTGCCGGTGATCTCCTCGATGTGGCCCCATTCGTTCTGCACGATGACCACGTCCTCCAGGCGTATGGGCTGCGCAAGCGCGATCTGCATGCCGGCCAGGAGGTTGCCGAGCACCGGCTTTGCGGCAAAACCGACCACGAGTCCCGCCACACCAGCCGATGCAAGCAGGCTGGTGCCGATCGTGCGCAGGAAAGGCAGCGTCATCATTGCCGTTCCGGTACCGATCAGGATCAGCATCACCATGGCTGAGCGGGAAAGAACTTTCGTTTGCGTCTGGATGCGGCGCGCCTGCAGGTTGTCGGGCGTATCGGACGGATTGAGTTCGATGATCGTGCGTTCGACCGCCTGCACACTGCGCACACCCAGCCACGTCAGGGCACCGATAAGGAAAAGCGCATTGACATGGCGCACCGCTTCAATGCCGTCCAGCGCGTCAGGTGAGTTGCGCAGGATGACCTGGTTGAGCAGCAGGAAAAACACCAGGGCGATTGCCCGATGGCCATACTGCACCAGCTTGCGGGAGAACGGCAGGGTGAACGTCAGCCGTAGCAGGATGTCAGTGCCGATCCTGTGAAGGACCAGGATCATCAGCAGCGAAAAAAACAGCTGGGCGATGACGCGGATCCATGGAAGCCCCTGGACCAGGACGACCCAGGGCATGACCGTGTAAGCAAGCGCCTCCAACCAGTCAGGCGTCCTGTCCGTCATCGGGATGGTCTATCGCGTGCAAGCAATGTATTGGTATGCCCGGCATGTTCGCGGCGCCAGGCAACACCGAGATGTTCCATCCCTGCGGGGGCAAGTAGCGGGAGAGGGCGGTGGAAGGCTTCAGGTTCCATGCATAAGTCTGGAAAACAAAAGGAGCATGGCATCGGTCGGGATGATTGCGCTTGATGATGGATGCGCCACGCTATTGCGGCAGGGGAAGGCATTGCCCGAATGCGGGCAGGTTGGCCGGGCTGCTAATCACGCTTTCCCATATCGAATTTGCCTTCTTTGGCAACCGGATTATGGTCGGGCACGGGCTCCTTGTCCGGGGATGGATTCTTGTCCGGCATTGGGTCGTCACCGGGATCCGGCTCCGGCGGGACTTGGTGATCGTCGAGTGTCAGCATCGCAGGCTCCGAGTGGTACACGGCATGAATCCTACGCGGCGCAGGAAGGAGATCATTGAGCCATATCATGCGCACACCGCTGCTGGTTACCGAGTGTGGATGAGACGGCGACCTTGCTGATGTCTCTATCAACACGCGAACTGATGTCCGATTTTGCGTCGCAAAGGAAAATCCCATAGGAATTAGTCACTTGGCGACTAATTCACATGTTTATCCACAAGGTTGACCACAATTGCTGTGAGTAACTTTTGCGATAGTGCGTGTGAGAGTACCCGGGATCCGCGCCTGCCTATGCTGCGCAGGGAGTGCTGCTCCAACCGAAGCGTTACGTTGTTACGAGAAAACGGGAGGCCGCTTGCGATGAGCTTGCAAGTCGGCCCTGAGTAAGCACGCAATCAGCATGCAATCAGCAGGCAACCACCATGCAACCAGCGCGGAGCAGGAGCAGGTGCCGGTCAGTGTGCCAAGCTGATTGCGAACGTTCAGGCAGAGGCCGAAGCCTTTGGCTTGAACTGCTTGTCGCTGATGCGGAATTTGTTGCGGCGGTCACCCATCAGGTGGCGCAGGTCCTTGATGCTCAAGTCTGACACTTCATGCATGCGGATCAGCAGGGAAGCGCCAACCGGCAAGCGGCGATGGCGGATCTTGCTGATCAGCGGTGGTGCGACCTCGAGGGCACGCGACAGCGCTGCATCGTTCTTGAGGTTGAGTTTTTCAATCAAGGACTCCAGCAGATTGTTGGGGTCGTATTGAAATTGCTCGGAAGCGTTCATCTCTTTGGTTTCGTTCATCTGTGTTTTCCCCGTTTCTGGTTCGATCTGGACTTATTCTGAACAATCGTATGAATGTATTTTTGATAATTCTCAGAGGAGCTTATTTCTACGCCGCCAGCTGGGAAAGTGGGTACTTGCCTTGCTCTCTTTTGCATTCGGAAAAAAGCTTCGCCAGCGCAGCGAGCGGAGCCCTTCTCCTGGCATCCGTCAGACGAAATAGGCCGCGCCGAGGACGAGAGGCGTGCCGCTGACACCGGCGACCACGAGCCGGCGTGCGACGCTGTGGATCTGGTCTTCGAAGGCGCGATAAGTCTGCATAAAATCCAGCTGGCCGCCTTTCATGCGGCGCAGGTGGGCAAGGGCGTTCTTCGACACCAGGCATTCCCGGTCAACGAAACCGACTTCGACGGTGAAGGTAACTCCGTCCTCTGCCACCCGTGGCGGCGCAATCGTCTTGTGCATTGTTGTCTCCATGTTTTTTCCGATTTTGTAGGGCCTGTCTGATAACTCGCGATGTGCTCGCGCTGGAGGACGGCGGTGCCCGATCCTCACGCGCCTGCGTGCGGCGTCCCGAGACCCGCCTGTTCGCGACGATTCTCGAACAGGCTCCAGGGACGCCTGCAGTTGATAGTAATGAGTCATTACGGCAATGTTTTGACGGCAATCAACTTCTGGAGGTCAGTCGCAGAAAAGCCATGATGTGTCCGATACCGGATGGGCGGAGAGTCTGTTTTCCTTGACGGCGCAGGCTTGCGCGAACAGGCAATGTCGCGAAGAATGTCGGCTGCGCGCGGCGGCATGACGCAGTCGTGTCCGAATGATCGTTCACCGGCGGTGGACGTCGCGTTGCACGGCCTTTGAGGAGAGGGCAAACATGTACCTGGACCATCCGAAAATCACTGCCACCAACAGCAATACCGAGCCAGACCGCATCGAAAGGCTCAATCGTGTCTACGGATACAGCGTGGCGCTCGCCGATTGTGCGGCGAACAAGACATTCCTCGGCAAGCTGTCACATCTGCACGACCATAAGGGCGTGCTGACTGTCGTGTGGTACGAGGTGCCTACAGAGGAAGAGAAGGGCTTTTTTGTGAAAGCCTGGAACAGCAAGATCGGTGACGAAACGATGCATGTCGAACACGAGTTGGCGCCGCTTCCCGGGTGACCCGCCCGGGTCACCATTGCGGCGGACAACAGCACCGCAAGGCAGTTTTGCCATCGTCCTTGCGCAGATGGCAGCGTTACCGGCATTGGCCGTAACCGTCGAGGCAGTTGCATTCATCGCACCAAGCCCACCTATCGAACTGCACCGCACCGCAATGCATTCGCCGGTGCGGACCTGCCTACTTCGCCGAAGGGACCAGCATGATGACGTTGGTGTTGGAAATCTGGTCCTGGATCTTTTCGATTTCTTCCAGCAGGTTCATCAAGGCACGCAGCCAGGGATATCGCCCGTAGCGTATCGTGCGGTTGTTGGTCTCCAGGTCTGCAATGAATTGCGGCGTCATGATATGCGGATGCCGGGTGCTGCACACACCGCCGTGGAGTTGTGCGCGCTTGCCGAGGTAAGCCATCGCGCAGGTGCGTTTGTAGGCGGCGACGCTGCCGAAGCGCTCGATGATCGCGGCCTTGTTGTCCCGGCAACGCTCCAGGCAGAGCAGATACGCTTTCCAGTCACCCTCACGGATTTCGATTGCGCCCGGCCTCAGGCTGCTGTTTGCTACGGTGTCGTTCGAAGCGGCGCCTGTGGACACCACCTCTTTCGATACGATTTCTTCTGAATCCAAAACTGCTGACACACTACCTCCCGGCGTCGTGCTAACTGGCTGCTGCCCCTGTTGAATCGGCCTACTTTGACGTGACGCCAGAGGGAAAAGTTCATCGGGGAAATGAGGGGATTTCACCGGCCATCTCTGCCTTATGCTGTGCGGGACAGGGCCGATCTTTCAGTCAGTATGCAGCAGCATGACGACGCGATGAGTGCGAGGATTGTGCGGTAAACCACCCTCTGTTTTCGCCATCAGGAACACGCCCGAGCGATCCAATTTCCGCATGAACGATTGCAGGGCATTGCAGTCGAATCCGACATACTCCAAAGGCAAGGATTCAGCCCGCCACCGCAAGGTGTGCGGGCATTTTTTTGTATTGTTCTTTTGATGAAAGTGTTGGCGCGTACACACGAAATTTTTCGGATACTTTTCATCGGGCGGGAAGTTGCGACTATACTTTTTCCAGCGCTCTCGGTTTCTCTCTCGGGTGCCAGGACACTAGTTGCTGAATGGACGGCTGAATCATGAATGATGCAGACCATATCGACGACCGTAACGAACCTGTCAGGCGGGCCGACGGCATGCCATTGCAGAATCTCGCTGCATTCTCTGCATTGAAACCGAAGGGGGCTTGCTGGTACTGCAACCAGCCGCTGGATAACGTCAGGCGCTTCTGCAGCAAGACCTGCGCCGACGACTATCGCGCCGAAGAAGAAACATTCAATTCCCCGCCGGCCTGATCCTCCGAAAGCACGCTGACTTCTTGCCGGCTCCCTTGGGGCGTCCCGCGTTCCTCGATGCAACTCGCCTCGGAGCAACTTGAGCAGTCACAACGCCTGTGCGCATTTCTTCCCGCATCTTTCCGAAATATTGTCTGATAACCAAGATCGGACGTGCGCCCACGTTACGCGCACGCATGACTGCGGGGAGTGGAGAATGACACCGGAGGAAGTACTGTCGGACCTGAATGCGAAGAACCGCGACGCGCTCTACGCGTGCAAGGATTTCCAGACGCTGACGCCCGAACAGGTGCTGGCGCTGATGGATGCAGCCGCAATGCAGGGTTTTCGCATGGGCAGCAATACCGCGCTGTCGTTGGTGAAGGGATCGATCCTGGTGCAACTTGCACGCAGGAGCAAGGCGGGGAACAGCGCATCGGACGCCTGAGATGCCGAAGCACCGAAGGACTTGCCGTCGCTGCACGCAAGCCGCAACAACACGCCACTGCATCGATAGTTGCAAAGCGACACATAACGATACATTTCTCCTGTAGTCCTTTCCGCTTGCTTCCGCGTTTAATGGGCAGGTTTCCATGCATGTCGTTCCCATGCATGGCATATCAATCTAAAGGGAGAAATCAACATGAAAAATCTGCGGCCGAAGCTGGCAGTGCTTTTCCTCTGTACCTGCAGCGCCGCGGCGGCCGTCGCTGCCGAATTTGATGACTATGCGCGTGTCGTCCGCGTGACGCCGCAGGTCGAGCAAGTGAATTACCCGCAACAGGAGTGCTACAACGAATATGTTCCGGTGCAGCGCCAGCCGCAACGCGGCGTTGGCGGCTCCATCCTCGGCGGCGTGGCTGGCGGTATCATCGGCAACCAGGTTGGTGGCGGCAGCGGGCGGACTGTTGCAACCGCTGCCGGCGCGATCGCCGGTGCGATCGTCGGTGACCGTCTGGAAAACAACGGCAATTCCGGTGTCGTCGAGCACCAGCAGGTGCGCCAGTGCCGCACCGTCGACAACTGGCAGACACGCACGAATGGCTACGCGGTCACCTACAACTACCGCGGCCAGACCTATACCAGCGTCATGCCTTACGATCCGGGCGACCGCCTGCCGGTGCGCGTCTCGGTCACGCCGCGCATGTAACAGGCTGTCGAAAAACTACTGCGCGGGCCAAGTCGGGCCTGCGGCGTTCGCTGCCGTTATCAAACGGGTTCGGACAGCGCCTTGCACCCCGCAAAGGCGCGTTTTTACGCCGGCAACGCCACTGCGCATGCCGGCGTTTCACTTTGATGCACTTTGAGGCAGCTCGCTCGCTGCGCGCATCGAGGGAACGATTCACCTGCCGTCAGGTCAGCGTGATTTGTTCAATCAACAAAACGGCTATCCCGGAAAAGCAATACGCAGAAGGGTTGCAACGCTTTCCATCCCTTCCTCAAAGCCACGCAAGTGCAGGCGGTCGCGTCTGCAGGAGGCGCTTTGCAGTGCGAGGCGCTCGGCGTGCGCGCGTTACCGGTCCTCTTCCGGACTGCATAGCCAATGACCTTCATGATGCCGAAAGAAAGCAAGCACGCGAATGCCTCCGCACACCAGCCGCCGCTGGAACTCTGGGGCGGTGTGGAATGCACCATAGCCCGTCTGCAAGATACCTACCGTAACCAGATTGCCGAAACCGGCCACGCCGACCGCATCGGCGACCTCGATGCCATTGCAAGCCTTGGCATCAGGACGCTGCGCTATCCCGTGCTGTGGGAGAGCATCGCACCCGACCATCCTGACCAGACAGACTGGCGCTGGCATGATGAACGCCTTGCCCGGCTGCGTGAGCTTGGCATCGCGCCGATTGCCGGGCTTGTCCACCATGGCAGCGGACCGCGGTATACGAACCTGCTGGACCCGAACTTTCCGGAGATGCTGGCGCGTCATGCAGAGCAGGTTGCGCAACGTTATCCATGGATCACTTCATTTACGCCGGTGAATGAACCGTTGACCACGGCGCGTTTTTCCGGCCTCTACGGGCACTGGTATCCGCACGGGCGCGACGTCGACGTGATGCTGCGAGCGCTTTATATCCAGTGCAGGGCAACCGCGCTGTCCATGCGCGCGATACGGCGCATCACGCCGCATGCGCAGCTGGTGCAGACGGAAGATGTCGGCAAGACCTTCAGCCGGCCTGACCTCAAGTACCAGGCGGATTACGAAAACGAGCGCCGCTGGCTGGGCTTTGACCTGCTATGCGGCCGCATCGGCACGGATCACCCCTGGTACAAGACCTTCCTTGAGGCGGGGCTCGATGCGCGGCAAATGGCGTTCTTTGTCGACGAGCCCTGCGTGCCCGACATCATCGGCTTCAACCATTACGTCACCAGCGAGCGCTTTCTCGATCATCGCAAGGAGCTCTACCCGCCGGGCTTTGCCGGCGTAGACGCCCCCTACGTCGATATCCACGCAACCCGCGTGCATGAAGCCGAAGGCATGACCGGACCCGAACTTCGCCTGCGTGAAGTCTGGGAGCGCTACCGCTTGCCGATCGCCGTCACCGAGGCGCACCTCGGCGGTTCGCACGACGACCAGCTGCGCTGGCTGCACGAGATGTGGCAGGCTGCGATCAAGCTGCGCGAAGAGGGCGTGGATATGCGCGCGGTCACCGTCTGGTCGATCTTCGGTTGTGTGGACTGGAATTCCCTCCTGGTGCATCGAAACGGCTTTTACGAGAGCGGCCTGTTCGACGTGCGCGGCAAGCAGGTGCGGCCGACCGCGCTGGCTGCAGCGGCGAAGTCGCTCGCGACAACAGGCGCGTTTGACCACCCGGCGCTCGATGGCATGGGATGGTGGCGGCGCCCCGACCGCTACGCCGTGCCGCCGACGCAAACCATCGTCACGCCCGCCATGATCAGCTCCGAGCGCAGGCTGGTGATCACCGGCGCCAGCGGCACGCTCGGACGCGCGCTGTCGCACGTGTGCGGACACCGCAGCCTCGCGCATGAACTGCTTTCGCGTGCCGACATGGACATCGCCGACGAAGCGTCGGTGGAAGCTGCGCTCGCGCGCCACCGGCCGTGGGCAGTCGTCAATGCGGCGGGTTACGTGCGCGTGGCCGATGCGTCGCGCGAGTCGGACCGTTGCTTCCGCGAGAATGCGGACGGTGCGGAAATCGTGGCGCGCGCCTGCGCAAGACTGGGCATCCCGTACGTGACGTTCTCCTCCGACCTGGTATTCGATGGCCGCCTCGGGCGCGCGTATGTCGAAAGCGACCAGGTGTCGCCCTTGTGCGTGTATGGCAGCAGCAAGGCGGAAGCGGAGCAGCGCGTGCTCAAGGCTTTCCCCGATGCACTGGTCGTGCGCACCAGCGCCTTCTTCGGCCCCTGGGACCGCTACAACTTCGTGCATGCCGTACTGCGCGACCTTTCTGCCGGCAAGCCCTTCGAGGCGAGTGACGACAGGCATGTATCGCCAACCTACGTGCCGGACCTTGCGCATGCGACGCTCGATCTGCTGATCGACCGCATGCACGGGATCTGGCATCTGGCCAACCAGGGATCGATGTCGTGGTATGAACTGGCCGAGCGCGCGGCGCGGCTGGCACGGCTGGAGACGTCCGGGCTGGTGCGACTGACTGGCGGTGATGGCGGAATCAACTCGCTGTCGAGCGAGCGCGGCCTGATCCTGCCCAGCTTCAGCAGCGCCATGGAGCGCTACATGCAGGAAAACACCATTGCCTGGAACGAGCCTCCGCGGTATGCGGCCTGAGGCTTGGGCATAAAGCAGGGCAACATGTAATTCTTTGCAATGCCTTGGGAACAGCAAGCAATTGGCATACTCCAATCGCAAGAAAGCTGACTCCGTGAAGGAAGAAGAATGCCCGAGTACGCATACCCGCGCCCGCAACTGGTGCGTGAGCACTGGCAGTCGCTGAATGGCCAGTGGAAATTCTGTTTCGATAACGAAAAAAAATACCGGCGCCCGAGCGATCCCATCCAGTGGACCCACGAGATCACGGTGCCGTATCCGCCGGAATCGCAGGCAAGCGGCATTGGCGATCGCGGCTTTCATCGTGCGTGCTGGTATCAGCGCGAGTTCGACATCTCCGCCGAAGGCCAGCGGGTGTTGCTGCATTTTGGCGCGGTGGATTACCGTGCGCGCGTCTGGGTCAACGGCAATCGTGTCGCCGACCATGAGGGCGGGCACAGCTCCTTCCATGCCGACATCACCGATTACCTGAAGGATGCGACCCGCCATACGGTGACGGTCTATGTCGAGGACGACCCGCACGACCTCGGCAAGCCGCGCGGCAAGCAGGACTGGCAGCTCGAGCCGCACTCCATCTGGTATCCGCGCACCACCGGCATCTGGCAGCAGGTGTGGCTGGAGCGGGTGCCGCGCACGTATATCCAGAAGCTGCGCTGGACACCGCATTTCGAAGGCTTTGAAATCGGCTGCGAGACCTTCGTTACCGGCGACGCCGTGGACGAGGAGCTGTTTGTCGAGGTGCGCATCCGGCACGGCGACAAGATGCTTGCGGACGACTACTACAAGGTCATTGGCGGCGAAGCCAGCCGCAAGATTTCGCTATCCGATCCCGGCATCGACGACTCGCGCAATGAATTGCTGTGGAGCCCGGAGCGCCCGACGCTGCTCGATGTCGAGCTGACGCTGCGGCTAAAGGACCAGGTGCTGGACAAGGTGAAGTCCTACACCGCGTTGCGCTCGGTCGCTATCAATCGCGACCGCTTCATGCTGAACGGCCGGCCGTATCACCTGAAGCTGGTGCTGGACCAGGGTTACTGGCCCGATACGCTGCTGGCCGCGCCAGACGACGATGCGCTGCGCAGGGATGTCGAGCTGGCCAAGGCGATGGGATTCAACGGCGTGCGCAAGCACCAGAAGGTGGAGGATCCACGCTACCTGTACTGGGCCGACAAGCTCGGGCTGATGGTATGGGAAGAGATGCCTTCCACCTATCGCTTTACACCGACGTCGATCAACCGCCTCGTGCGCGAGTGGAGCGAGGTGATCGACCGCGATTACAGCCACCCGTGCATCATCGTCTGGGTGCCGTTCAATGAATCCTGGGGCGTGCCCAATTTGACGTCGATGCAGCCGCATCGCAATGCGGTGGAGGCGCTGTACCACCTGACGCACACCTTCGACCCGACGCGGCCGGTGATCGGCAACGACGGCTGGGAAGCCTCCGCTACCGACCTGCTCGGCATCCATGATTACGACGGTGACCCGGAGCGGATTGCGCAACGCTATTCCAGCGCCAATGCCAAGGACCTGTTCGATCGTCGGCGTCCGGGCGGACGCATCCTCACACTCGACGGCTACCCGCATCGCGGCCAGCCAATCATCCTCACCGAGTTTGGCGGCATTACCTATGCGAAAGTACCGGAGCCGGGCGTGAAAGATGTGTGGGGCTATTCGACGGCGGGTAGCGACCAGGACTTTGCCGACAGCTACCGGCGCCTGCTGGAAGTGGTGAACGAAACGCAGCTCTTCAGCGGCTTCTGCTATACGCAGTTCTCGGACACCTTCCAGGAAGCCAACGGCCTGCTAACCGCAGACCGCACGCCCAAACTGCCGCTGGAAGACATCTTCAAGGCCACGCGCAACATCAAGCCGAACGCGAAGGCGCAGTACGGCGTGTAATGGATATAGGGGAGGGCGCTGCGTTCAGGCGTCCGGCTGGTCCGCCCCGCAGCACTTCTTGAACTTCTTGCCGCTGCCGCAAGGGCAGGGATCATTGCGGCCTACCTTGGGGGCTTCACGCTGCACCTGCTGCACCGCCGATTTGCGCAGCGGCTTCCAGTAGCGATGGATATGCGGGATCGCAGCTTCCATTTCGACGGCAAGCTTGTGACGCTTGGTCGGATCGTCGACCAGCTCCGCTTCCTCTTCTTCGATCTCTTCCGCGCCGAGCAGGTAAATCGGCTCCACCATGTCGGCGATATTGGACGACCAGATCGGCTCCCATGCTTCTGCGCGCAGGTTCATCCCTTCCCAGAAACCCCAGGCCCACGCGTCGCCGTCGAGCAGCATCTTGCCGTCGACCTCATGCTCGCAGAACAGCGGCTCGAATTCCTTCGGCGCGACGTCGAAAGTCATCACGACTTCGTTCATGAAGCGCGCGATCAGCGCCGTGATGCGCTCGGCCTCCTTCTGCGACTTGAACTGCGGCTCCTTGCGCTCGGATCCCCATACACAAGGCAGCCATTCCGCCATCAGCACTTCCTCCGGGCCGATCGCCAGCGCCGTCAGGAAGCCGTGCAGCGAATCCATCGTCATGCCGTCCTCGGCACAGCGGTCGGACAGCAGGAACTGGTCGAGTTCCTTGAATTCCTTGTCGGAGAGGGGTTCGTCGAGATGCATGGGAAAGGTCATTCAGATGAGAGGAAAGCGCGTAGTTTACTCTCTTCTCTGGCTAGCCCTGCCGGGTTTGTTGCATGACATGAGTCAATACAGCCAGAAGCGCGAGGGCAGGAAGCGCGGTGCCTATTCTGCCGAGGATGGAAGCTCTTCGCTCACCACTGTCACCCGTACCTGGGACTGCACAGGCCTGCCGTTGATTTCGCCTGGCCTGAACCGGGCGCTTTTAAAGCGTTCGACCACACGTTCAGTGAATTCCCTCGCTTCTTCGGCATCCGTTGAAGGAATGACATCGACAACGGTTCCATCGACATCGATCAGGATCGTCAGGTCAACCGTGCCGGAGAATGCAATGCCGCTGACATCCGCAACATTCAGATCGATGGGAGCGAGCGGACTGGGTTGCTGCGTCAGTTTACCCGACGCCAGATAATCGTTCGAAGCTGTGACGTCCTGTGTCGCAGGAGGGCTGGGACTTTCAACTGCCGCTGGCGAAGCGGGTGACTCTTCCGTGGATGGAGCACTTTCGCTAAACACCGTGTCCGCAGGGAGCGGGCGTTCGGTCGTGGCCATGTCGCTTGGTAGCAGGCTGACGGAGACCGTCAGCGGCGTCTTCCGATCACGTGACGTACCCCCATGCTCGAAAGGACTGATGTGCCCAAACCAGGAAAACAATGCAGCATGCAGGGCGAGCGAGCAAATGGAAAACTTTGCTATGTCAACGTTCATGTCGCTCGTGAGTAGATTTGCCACCGCCGTTGGCCATCGTGAACGTCAGGCAGGCTGATGGCATTTGAGATCCCGAAAAAAGAAAACGGTGCGTCGAAACGCACCGCATTTTACTTCGGATCGAATCGACGGATCGGTCAGGAACACGCGCCGACTGACGTTTTCGATGTGGACGGGCGGCCCGTTGCGCTGATGCTGACGACCCGCTCCTGACTGCCGGCGGTCGGTGTGGCACGGCAGATCGTAAACGAAGCCTGCGTTGCCCCGACGCCGGTTGGCTGGAAGGTCAGCGACAGGGTCGGCGTGCTGCCCGCATCCACGCCGGTAATCTTGAACCCGCCCGGCACCGCCTGCTGGTGCTGGATCACAGTGGTGCCCGCCATGACGATCCAGCCCTGTTGCCAGCCGCCGGACGTGGCACAGTTGGCGCCATCGGCCGATGCACACAAGGTAACGGTCGCATTCCGCTTGATCGCCTCACTGCGGGCGACAATCGCGCTGGACACCAGGTTGTTTGCATACGACCCGAGCTTGGTCCCCAGCAGCGCATTCTCGAAGGATGGGGTCGCGACCGCAAGAAGAATGGACAACACGGCAACGGTGACCATCAGCTCGATCAGTGTAAAACCGTCCTGCGCTCTCGCCGCAATTCTCCGCGCAATCAGACTGCATCGACTGGCATTCATTGGTGTTCCTTCGGTCATTGCTGGAGGTACCAATACACCCGGCTCTTGTACTTGCTTACCGAAGTGGTAACCGGTTTGGTCTTGAGCACACCTTCAAGCGGGGATGCCGGAGCGCAGCCGATACAGAAAGGAACCGTCTGCCCGTCGTCCAGCGTCACCTGGCCGGCGACCGGGGAGGGCGGCAGGCCGTCACCCGAAAGATCCTGGTATCGCTGATCCGTGCCGTTCTTGCTCGAGGCATTGGAATAGGCAATGTTGTATACCAGGCTTGTGCCAAGGTTGGAGCCGCAGGTGCCTGCGACCGCTACCGCCGGCTGGTGGGTACTGAAGGTCGTGGTGCCGAAGACGGTCACCGAGTTGGTCACGATCTGCTCGTGCGGGGCGAGCGCCAGGTACCAGCCTTTCTTTGCATCCAGGCTTGTTTGTTCCGGCGTTGTATTGTCGGTAATGGCAAACAACGAGTTCTTGCAGATCACCGCCGTGCCATCGCAATTTGCGGTTTCGGAAGATAACCAGGTGGCGTCGGAAGGATCATCCTTGACCATGAAGAAATGATTGCTGACACCATACGTCGCCGTGTAGTTGCTCAGCGGTTTTTCACGATCGCCAGAGCCGATGAGCAGGACATAAAGCCCGTTGTCGAAAACGACATCAGGCGCATACAGGAACTTCCTGTTCGCGTTGCACCCGGCGACAGTATCGCAGCCGAGCGAAGCAATCCGGGTAATCGTCCAGTTCCCCGGCGATGTTGATTCAAACGGTGTGTTGGCATCGACGCCCGAGATACGATAGACGTTGCCGCCCATATCCGTCGCGTAGGCGTACTTCGCCATGCCGCTCACATTGTCCCTGACGATGGTCACGTCACCCGCTACGGCCCGCAGGGTGCTCAATGCGGCAAGCTGCGTCCCGGTTTCGGCGTCGAGGACATAGATTTTGTTGCCCTTCGTGGTGCCGGTGCAGCTGTGGTTGACGGTACCGTCGTCCGTGTCTTCGCAAGTGTCATAACCGCCGCCGAAGATAAGCATGGGCGTGGCGCCGTTGTCGTATCCCGACGCATGCAGCACTTTCGCCGCGGACCACGTCTGGCCGATGCCGGAGAAGCCCGTGCTGCATTCTGCATCACTGACTGCCCCCGAAGCAGGGAAATTATTCTTGCAGCCCTTCTTCCATTTCAGCGTCGGGTTGGCCGGGTCCGTGGCATCGAATGCATACAACGCACGTCCGCCACGACGCATCGCCGCATAGACGTAGACCTTGTCGGCATTGTCGATCTGGCCCTGGAAGGCCGTGATCGGGCCATCGAATCCGTATGCTTTCGGAAGCGCAGTGGCGATACCGCTACCCTTGAAGCTGACGACCTTGTCGTTGTCGTAGAGACGTTTGATGTTTCCGTAGAACTCAGGTGGCATGAATGACCACAGTTCGCTGCCCGCCTCGAATGTCGCTGCGCCCGAAGTCAGGCTGGCGGTCCGGTTTCCGTTAATCGCACGCAGCATGCCATCGTTGCCGCCGTAATACACGACAACGTTGGGATCATCATCTGTTCCGTAGTTGATTGCCACCGGCCGCGAGTGCACGACGTCGCCATGCGACGAAGGACGCATCACCGTAGTGCCTTTATTGAGCTCATTGCTGACGTTCAAGCCGCGCGCCCAATTGATGAGCGCCGTGCGGTTATTCGCACCAGTCGTCGGATCAAGAAGGCTTTGCGTGATCGCCGAATTGTCCGTATCGAAGGAGGTGAGGGCGGACGTGGTGCTGCACGTCGCAAAAACGGGGGAGCAGGTCTTGACGATACGTGTTGCCGGCGCAATGCTGCGCAGCATGTACGCATGGCCGCCTTTTTCCACCACGTTGCCGTCGGGTGAATTGGAAAATTTCGTTTCGGGCGAACATCCGCCCGCAGACTTGAGTGAATCCACCCAGTAGTTGTCCGTTTCTGCAGAAGTCCAGTAGCTGCGTGCGCACTCGGTAATAAAACCGGTTTGCGCATTCACGGTGCTGTGCTGGTCGTCAACGGAATCGAGCAGCTTCAGTTGATTGTTGATCATGCCGAGGCGGTACTGCTTCAGGTTTCCGTCCCAGCGGGGGAGCGCGTCCTTGTCCGGACGGAACATGCCGATATAGACCTGGTTCAGATACGTGCCTTGGGTATTCACGCTGATTGGCAAGCTGACTGCGGCAAACACGGTATTGACGGCCTGTATTTCACCGAGAACGGTTTTCAGTGCTGTTTTCAGCTCCTCGAAATTGTTGGTCGCAAAGTACTTGCCGCCACCAACGGAAACATCGCCCATCTTTGTCAGATGTGCAGCGTATTCGCCATTACACGTCGGACCGAGCACGCCGACGCTGTAAGTGGTGACAGATGCGGTGTTCTTCATGTAGCGCGTCCAGTTCAGCGCATAGACGCCTTTGTTCTCGGACGTTTCCAGCGTATTCGTTCCGCAAGAGGTGGTAATCGTGTCGGTGAATAGCGTTTTCTCCAGCTGCGTTGCGGGCGGATTTGCATTCATCGCAGCTGTGGCATTGGTGCCTTCCAGCGCACTCTTCGGTCCGTTGGTGGTGGTTTGATCTCCCGGCGAGCTGTTGTTTCGATATGCATTGCCGATGAAGATGACGTTATTTTTCTTGCACGTAGAACTTGGTTTGATTGCCGCGTAATTACGCCCGGAGATACCGGTGGCACCAGTGAAGTAGGCCCATGCTTCCTGCATGGAAGCGCCGTTGGCGCTGCCGTTTCCTTTGATGTTGTAGCTGCTGTTCCCCGATACCTCCCAGTTCTTAATCCAGTTCAGCAGATTGGCCCTGGTGGTCGCATTCAGAGGCACCATTGGGGCAACGAGGCAGCCGCCATTGCTGTTTACATCATCGCAAGGCGATGAGAAGGCACCGGTCAGCGCATCGAAGGATTTCATGCCGTTGGCGTTGTAAACCATGACGCCCAGGTTCACCTTTACGCCACTGGACACATCCATATCGCGAATGACGCTATACAGCGCACACTGCTCAACTGCACCTGCGGTGCCGTCCAGTTTGGTCGCATCCGCCGCAGTGAGGTAGGAAGTGGACGTCGAGACTTCCCCGTCACTGCTGATGCGGCACCGCATGTTGTTAACGCTTGCGGAGAAGTTGGCCGCATTGTCAATGACGAGCAGCACATTGGGCGCTTCCGTCGATACTGTGGGCGGCTGCGATATGAACAGGTCGATGTCCTCCGCCGGCGTAGCGAATGGAACCGACAGCATGGCTGTGCCCAAAAAACTCTTCAGGATGTGGTTTTTCATGATGGACTCCAGTCTCATCGCACCGTCAGGTGCAGTCCGAGGTTAATAACTTGCGTACGCCCTGATGCACGCGTACAGATGCGCCGCTGACGGGGTCGGTCACGCTTGCATCGATATTCCAGATCGTCACAAAGCCGATGAAGCCGCCTTCACCTACAGACAGTGCAGGGCCGAGCTCGACGCTGCCTTTTTGGCCGATACCACTCGGGTCACCGACGATGGACGAACTGATGCATGTCGGCGTGATGGATACCGAATAATCGGTATTTCCGTCATTGTTCAGGTCAATCGGGATGACCTGTGCAGTGGGCACGGTGTTCATGAATGCGGACACGACCTGCTCGATCGCCATGTTTGCGGCCGCTGTCGCCTCATCGCGGAACTGCATGTTGCCGACGGCCTTGAGATTGGTGCCGCTCAGCGTAAATGCCGTTGCAACCATGACGGTAATCACCGCCAGCATGATGAGGCCCACGATCAAGGTGGCGCCGTGCTGGAATTTCTTCATGGCTGTCAGACTCATGGTGCGTCCCCTGGTGTTTCCCTGCGGCCGGACACCGTGATCAGGCGCACGGTGCTCGAGAAGACGTGTCGCTTGAAGCCATCGTTGAACGGTCCAAGCGTGGTACTTCCCAACGCATAGGTTTTGGTGTCGGTATAACCGGGCGTGGCATCCCGGCTGCGCGCGAGAACGAAGACCTTGACGGCAACGGTGTTGGCAAGGTCCGCGACCGTGCAGACAGTCGCCGCCGGATAGATCACCGGTGCTGCGGTGCTGGCAGGCGTGTCGGCTGGCGGGCAACGTACGAAGGGACCATCGACACTGCCATCTCCGCGATTGGTCACCGTGCGGTGGTCGGTTGGGTTCTGCCACTCGACGGCCTCGGCGTAGTTGACGTCTTCATCGGTTTCGCTCTTGTCGTCGATGCCATACTCGACGCGGAATCCCTCGATTCCTTCCACCATCGCAACAGGATCCTGTTGCCCAAGCGCGCCGCCGGCAAAATCGAACTGCGAGCGGACCAGGGTCGGGATGTTGTCCCCGGGAGTGGAGGAGTAATCGCGGATGTAATAGATGTTGGAAATGAACTTGCGAATGTCGGCCGCGCTTGAGCAGTCCCTCTTGAGTAGAGAAAGACCCGTCTTGTCGAGAACGTAGTCGACACTGTCGAACGAGTAGTTGGTGGTGGCGTCTGGCGTGGTAGCCCATGGTGTGTCCACCGTTGCCACCTTGCTGGCGCCATTGTATGCAGTGACGGTGCGCGACTGGCCGCCGCCTGTTCCGGACAGGAGGCGGATTGTCTTTCCGGCATAGAAGTCGTCTGTCGATGACGAGTTAGCGGCAAGCTTGATGGTGGTCGATGCGGAGCCGAGCTGCGCCACGGCGGAGCATAGCGACGCCTGGAAATACACCTTGTTTGCATTGACGGCCTCGCAGTCGCCTGGCGACGCGCTTGAGCCGGCCAGGCAGGAGGCAGCATGGCGGACCACGAGGATGTCGGTATCAGCCTTCTGGTTGGTCACTAAGCTGGTGCAGTTTCCTGATGGGACGGTCTGGACTGGAATGCCGAGGAGGTTCGTTTTGTAAGCCGCGTCCCAGGTGGCGAAGGCGAGGCAGGGGTCAGGCACGGCAGTCGGTGCGTCGTTCGGGATGGCGGCCAGCGTCTGGTTGTCGAACTGCGGCACGAAGGTTCCCCAGAAGCCGGCATGAGAGACATCCTCTTGCAGGAGCTGGATGGCGAAGCGCCCATTCTCGATCTGGATGTTCGTTTTCGCCATTTCACTGTTGGTGCGGCTGATGTTCAGGAAGACCGCAATCAGCGCCAGCATGATCAGCAGGCTGATCGTGACGGCAATCATCAGCTCGGTAAGCGAGAAGCCCCGTTGGGATTCAGGCACTGCCCGACGTTCTGGCTTGTAGGTAAGCTTCATCATGGTCAGAGGACAGCAATTCGAACGGTGGTGGTCAGGGTGCGGCGGCAAAGGTCGTTGACACACGGCGAGCCGGCAGCACCGTCAAATGCGTTCTTCCCGCATGCGACACTGATCGGTGGTGCCGTGAGTGGCCCCAGTCCCTGCCAGGCGACGGTAATGAGGTACTGGTTATTGCCGAGGCTTTCGACGCAACCGCGTGCACCGATCATTGCACCCACCTTGTTGTTCCCGGAGACTTCGGCGGCACCCTTGAGTGCTGCGCACCAGTCTGCGACATCCCTGTCTTTTTGCGTTGTGGTCGCCGTCGGGCAGGTCATGCCGTTTCCGAGCGGCGTGTCGGCGCCGGTGTGATAGCTCGCTGCATCCGTCCGGTTCGCGTTGAGCCGGTTTGCCATATCGTTGAGCAGAATCAGGGCCTGCGAGCGCTGGTACGCCTCCATCTCCGATCCCTGAAGGCGCGACTGCAGGCCGGCCAAGCCCAGCAGGCCAAACGCCAGAATGACGATCGTGACCAGCACTTCAATCAGCGAGATGCCGGCCTGTGTCGATGTGGAGGCGGGACGCATGATTACCACTTGCCTGCGGGGCATTTGATCCCGGTGCTGCTCAGGCGAAGCGTGCCGTCGCTGACCTGCGAGCCTTTGGGAGCAAACGAAATGACGAACGAGGGGGCGGTCCCGGTATCGTCCTGAACAGCGCAGGAAGCGTCTAGGTACTTGCCCAGCTCGATATTGCCGGTAGCGCTGACGGTGTATTTATTGGTGACCTCGGATGGCGCCGCGTAGTTCAGGGTCGTCAACGAGTCGGTGAAGGCGCGGTTTGACAGCAGGTATTGCTGCTCGCGATTGGCGATATCCATCATTGCTGCCTGGGCAGCAGCGCGATTGCTCCGCACGACATACTGCTGATAGCTCGGAAGTGCCACGCTGGCGAGGATGCCGATGATCACGACTGTAATCACAAGCTCGATCAACGTAAAACCGGACGTATTTTTTCTGCTATACATGGAGGCACCGGGCGCAAGAAGATGGTTCAGACGGAAAATGTTTCTATTAAGAAACGCCTCTAGAATAAGTCCTCCAAAAGTACCGGTGCCTTTCTACCGATGACCGGTCGATTTCCGGCGATGAGCGGTAAGGTAAAGTTGACAACTATTCATATTTTGTGTGGCGTAAATGCCATTCGCCGCCGGTCGCCTTAGCTCGCCTTACAACCAGAATTTGTGCGCTGCACATCAAGACATGATCCATTCACCCCCTCATTCCTTCCACACCCTGACTCCGGACTGCGTCCTCGACGCGCTGGAAAGCATCGGCCTGTACAGCGACGGCCGCTTGATGGCCTTGAACAGTTACGAGAACCGTGTCTATCAGATCGGCATGGAAGAGGGGCCGCCAGTGGTAGCGAAGTTTTACCGTCCCGCGCGCTGGAGCGATGAGGCGATCCTGGAGGAGCATGCCTTCGTGCAGCAGCTCGCCGACCGGGAAATTCCTGCCGTGCCTGCGCTGGCGCTTGCCGGCAAGGGAACGCTGCAACACTTTCAGGGCTTTCGGTTTGCGGTGTTTCCGCGCCAGGGCGGACGGGCGCCCGAGCTGGACGACAGCGCGACGCTGGAATGGCTGGGGCGCTTTATCGGCCGTATCCATGCGGTGGGTGCAGTGCAGCCGTTCGTGTCGCGCCCGACGCTCGACATCGCCAGCTTCGGCACGGAACCGCGCGACTATTTACTCTCCCGTGGCTTCATCCCGCCGGACCTGGCGGATGCGTATCGCAGTGTGGTGGACCAGGCGCTCGATGGCGTGCGTCGCTGCCATGAACGCGCGGGCGATGTGCGGCTATTGCGGCTGCACGGCGATTGCCATTGCGGGAATGTGCTGTGGACGGATGCGGGGCCGCATTTCGTGGACTTCGATGACAGCCGCATGGGGCCGGCGATCCAGGACTTGTGGATGCTGCTGTCGGGCGAACGGGGCGACATGGTGCGCCAGCTGTCCGACCTGCTCGCCGGGTACGAGGACTTCATGGAGTTCGATCCGCGCGAGCTGTACCTGATCGAAGCGCTGCGCACCTTGCGGCTGATTCATTACTCGGCGTGGCTGGCGCTGCGCTGGGATGACCCGGCCTTTCCCGTGGCCTTCCCCTGGTTTAATACGCAGCGTTACTGGCAGGATCGGATTCTTGAACTGCGCGAACAGGTGGCGCTGATGGATGAGCCGCCGTTGTGGCCAGCATAGCAGGCTGGTGAAAGCTACTGCGCAAACCGATCTCGGCGATTGCGGTGCTCTGCGTACTCTCGTACGCGTGCGCTCCTCATCACCAATCTTGGCCTGCTCGCGACGCTTTTCAACAGCCTGAGAGTGCATCTATATATAGTGGATGGCGCGCCGAACAACGCACGCAGCGTGAGACGAATCGTAAGGGCTCAGACCCGCTGCGCCGATGCAGCCAGGCTATCCAGGTTGCGGATCACCTTGTCGACGGACGGATCGCTGTGCGCGATCAGCACGGCGCGCTCGATGGCGTCGTCACGGCCGGTCTTCGGGAAGTAGTTCAGCAGGTAGTCCGCATTCTCCATGCCCGGTGCGCCGCGCTGGTCGTCCCGCGCCAGCTTGCGCACATACCAGACGCCGTAGCCGTTGGACTCTTCGCAGCAATAGATTTCGACCGAGTGGTACGGGCCGAGCGGATGTTCTTCCGGATCGGTGTGCCAGACGACCTTGCGCCACAGGTGGTTCTTCTTGGATTCCGGGATGGAGTGCATGGTGTTTTCCTTGATGCGTGATCAGAGTGGCCTTCTATCTATTCTCTTCGTCAAAACAATCGATGTCGATGTCTGGTGCACGCCGTCGATCGCGCCGACCAGGTCCAGCAGCCGGTCGAGCTCGGCGGTGGACTGGCAGCGCAATGTCAGCATGTAATCAACCGGACCGCTCACGGCACAGAGCGTTTCGACCTCGGGCATCTTCTGCAGCAGTTTCACGAACATGGCCGCCTTGCGGGCATCGACCGTGATGCCGACATAGGCGCGCACGGCCGGCTGGTATATCTCCTTATTCAGCCTTACGCCATAGCCGGCGATGATGCCGCGCTTTTCCAGATTGCCGATGCGTGCAATGGCCGTGGTGCGTGCGATGCCGACCCGCTTTGCAATGGCCGAGGTGGGCATGCGCGCGTCGTCCATCAGCAGCGCGAGGATCTTGTTGTCGATGTCGTCGAGCACAGGAGTCATATTGTGCAGATTGTCGTGTCGCTTCGTCAGATTGTATGGCGATCATACCGCCTGACGACGGTTTGCTCCCTGTTTTCTGACATGCAACGGACCTACACTAGACATGTTCTCCACCGGACAAGAAGAGGGGATCATGACAACCAGACTCATCCTCCTTGGCGCAGGCAAGATCGGCGACGCCATCCTCAACCTGCTGGCCTTCAGCGGCGATTACCGGCTGACGGTGGCCGACCGCGATCCGCATCGTCTGGCGCATGTGAAGGCGCTGAAGCTGCCGGATGTCGACGTGGTGCATGCCGACATCTCCAACGCCGCCACGGTGCTGGAACTGGTGGACGGGCAGGACGTCACGCTGTCGGCCTGCCCGTACTTCCTCACGCCGCTGATCGCCGGCGCGGCGAAGAAGGCCGGTTCTCACTATTTCGATCTGACCGAGGACGTGCAGAGCACGCGCATCGTCAAGGGGCTGGCGGAGGATGCGAACAGCGCCTTTGTGCCGCAGTGCGGCCTCGCGCCCGGCTTCATTTCCATCGTGGCCAATGACCTGGCAGGGCGCTTCGATACGCTGCGTGACGTGCACATGCGGGTCGGGGCCTTGCCCCTCTATCCGAGCAACGCACTGAAGTACAACCTGACCTGGAGCACCGACGGCCTGATCAATGAATACTGCAATCCCTGCGAGGCGATCGTCGATGGCGAGCTGCGGGAAGTCTCGGCGCTGGAAGAGGTCGAGCATTTCTCGCTGGACGGCATCGATTACGAAGCGTTCAACACCTCTGGCGGCCTTGGCACGCTGTGCGAGAGTCTTTCCGGAAAGGTGCACAACCTGAACTACAAGACGGTGCGATATCCGGGGCACAGGGATATCATCAAGATGCTGGTGCGTGACCTGCAGCTCGGCCTTCCCGAACGGCGCGCTATCCTCAAGGAAATCCTGGAGACATCGATCCCGATCACCAGGCAGGATGTGGTGCTGGTGTTCGTCAGTGTGTGCGGCATGCGCGAGGGACGGCTGGAGCAGGAAACCTACGCGAAGAAGATCTACAGCCAGCAGGTCAACGGACGGCTGCTGTCGGCAATCCAGATCACGACTGCGGCCGGCATCTGCACGATGGTGGACCTGGTCATGCAGCACAAGCTGCCGCGCCGGGGCTTGATCCGGCAGGAGCAGGCGAAGCTGGAGGATTTTCTGTCCAACCGTTTCGGCCGCTTCTACGCCAATTGACGAAAAACGAGAGACGAGAGGAGCATTGCCATGGAATCCGTGAACAAGCTGCTTTCCTCCCTGGGCGCGGACCTGTCGCGTCATCAGGGACATGACGTCCACAGTGTGTCGCCGATCGATGGCGCTGTCCTTGCCACGCTGCATGCCGACACGCCGCACCAGGCGGCGGAAAAGATCGCCCGCGCGCACGCGGCCTTTGAACAATGGCGCAATGTGCCCGCACCCCGTCGCGGCGAACTGGTCCGCCTGTTCGGTGAAGAACTGCGCGCCGGCAAGGAGGCGCTGGGCAAGCTGGTGACCATGGAATCCGGCAAGATCCTGCAGGAAGGCCTGGGCGAAGTGCAAGAGATGATCGACATCTGCGATTTCGCCGTCGGCTTGTCGCGCCAGCTGCACGGCCTGACGATCGCCTCCGAGCGTCCCGGGCATCGCATGATGGAAACCTGGCATCCGCTCGGCGTGGTCGGCGTGATTTCCGCATTCAATTTCCCGGTTGCCGTCTGGTCTTGGAATGCCGCCATCGCCCTCGTGTGCGGCAACAGCGTCGTCTGGAAGCCGTCTGAGAAAACGCCGCTCACCGCCATTGCCGTCCAGGCTTTGCTTGCAAAGGCAATCGCCCGTTTCGGCAGCGACGCGCCGCAAGGACTATCGGAAATCGTGATCGGCGGCCATGAGCGCGGGCAGGTGCTGGTCGATGATCCACGCGTGCGCCTCGTCAGCGCCACCGGCAGCACGCGTATGGGAAGGGCGGTTGCGCAGGCCTGTGCGCAACGCCTTGCTCGCACGATTCTCGAACTGGGCGGCAACAACGCGATGGTGGTCGCGCCCAGCGCCGACCTGGAACTGGCCACGCACGCCATCGTGTTTTCCGCAGTCGGCACCGCCGGGCAGCGCTGTACGACGCTGCGGCGATTGTTCGTGCATGACAGCGTGTACGACCAGCTCGTACCGCGCCTGAAACAAGCGTATGCATCGCTCCCCATCGGCAATCCGCTGGAGGCGGGAACGCTGGTCGGCCCGCTGGTGGACGGCGCCGCGTTCGCGGCGATGCAGAAAGCACTGGAGCACGCACGTGCCGACAAGGGTCAGGTGCACGGCGGCGAGCGCGTGGCGGTCGCCGGTTGCGAAAACGGCGTCTATGTGCACCCGGCGCTGGTGGAGATGCCGGCGCAGACGGCAGTGATGCATCACGAAACCTTTGCGCCCATCCTGTACGTCGTGCGCTACCGCACGCTGGAGGAAGCGATTGACTTGAACAATGCGGTGCCGCAGGGACTGGCGTCGAGCATCTTTACCAACGATGTGCGGGAAGCGGAGCGCTTCCTGTCCGCCGCCGGTAGCGACTGCGGCATCGTCAATGTCAACATCGGGCCGAGCGGCGCGGAGATCGGCGGTGCGTTCGGTGGCGAGAAGGACTCCGGCGGCGGCCGTGAATCGGGCTCTGATGCGTGGAAGGCGTATATGCGACGCGCGACGAACACGATCAATTACAGCGGTGCATTGCCCTTGGCGCAAGGGATACGGTTCGACTTCTGAGAGCCTGTTTGAAAACTGTAGCGTAGGAAAAGGCAGAGTTCTTCCGCTACGGAGCGTCAGCTACTTCCATTGCGGACGGGATGGCGCAGACCTGGGAGCGCAAGACAAGCTCACTGAATTCGTCTGCCGGCATGGGCCGGCCGAACAGGTATCCCTGGAAGGCGACACAGCCTTGGTGGATGAGGACGTCACGCTGTTCTTCCGTCTCCACGCCTTCGGCGATGACTTCCAGTCCAATGCCATGTGCGAGCGCGGTGATCGTGCGCGCAATCTCCGCATCGTTCGGATCGCTCAGGATGTCCTTGATGAAGGACCGGTCGATTTTCAGCTGGTCCAGCGGCAGGCGCTTCAGATAGACGAGTGACGAGTAGCCGGTGCCGAAGTCGTCTAACGAGAAACCGATGCCCTTCGCCTTCAGCGCAACCATTTTCTCGGCGATGCCCTCTACGCTGCCCAGCAACATGCTCTCCGTAATTTCGAATTCAAGTTTTTGCGGTTGGGCGCCAGTGCGTTCCAGGATCGCCAGCACCTGTTCGACGAAGTCCGGATTGCGGAACTGATATGGGCTCACATTGACGGCCACCGTCAGGTGTGCCATCTCCCGACGCATGGCCCAGGCGGCCAGCTGTTTGCAGGCGCTTTCCAGCACCCAGCGCCCGATCTCCTGGATCACCCCGATTTCCTCAGCCTGCGGAATGAAGTCTGCGGGCGAGACCATGCCGCGTTGCGGATGCGGCCAGCGGATCAATGCCTCGGCGCCAAAGATATGGCCCGCGCGGTCGACCTGTGGTTGATAGTGGAGGATGAATTGCCCATCCCGTACCGCCTCGCGCAGGTCAGCGTCCAGCAGCGCACGGGCAAGGACCCGCGACTGCATTTCGGGATCGAAGAAGCGCAGGGTGTTGCGCCCGGACGCCTTGGCCTGGTACATGGCGGTATCGGCGCGCTTGATCAACTCGTCAACGGAAAGTGCATTGCCCCGGAAGAGCGTGATGCCAATGCTCACGGTGCACTGGTAATTGCGCCGGAGCTGCACTCCTTCCGGCGTCATTTCGAGCTGGTACGGCTCCGTGATGGCCTGCAGGATCTTCCGGCCGACGTTTTCCGCTTCGATCACGGCATCGTCGCTCTCGCTGAGGCCTTCAAGGATGACCACGAACTCGTCGCCGGCCTGGCGGGCGACGGTGTCGCATTCCCGTACGCATCCTTCCAGCCGCCTTGCCACCACGCTGAGGAACAGGTCGCCCACATCGTGTCCCCAGGTGTCATTGAGCCCCTTGAAGCCGTCCAGGTCCAGCAGCATCACGGCACCGTGCTTGCGATGGCGTGCGCTTGCGGCCAGGGCTTGCTGCAGCCGGTCGAGCAGCAGGCGCCGGTTCGGCAGATGGGTGAGCGGATCGTAGAAGGCGAGCTCCATGATCTCGCGGTCGCGATGTTCGATCTGCGCCAGCATGTCGTTGAAATGTCCGACCAGCTGGCCGATTTCGTCTTCGCTGCGGAAAGCGACGCGCCGCGAATAGTCCTGGTCGGTGGCCACGGCATTCGCCGCTTCGGACAGCTTTTCCAGCGGGACCGTAATCAGCCGCCGCAGGGAAAAGGCGAGCAGCAGCGCGCTGGCGAATGCCGCGCCTGCTGCTGCAAGCATGAGCCCGACATCGGCGGCCCAGCCATGCAAGGCCGGCGCAAGACTGGCGACGAGCATCACCGTGCCGAGGCGTTCACCACTGAGAACGATAGGTCGCGCGACGACCGCACGTCCCGACAACAGATCTCTTAGCGTAATGGTGTCCTTGTCCGGATCTGCATCAAATGTCGGCGAAAACACGAACCTGCCGTCCCGTGCCGGGATTGAGGCGAACAGGTGGTTATCGCGGTCATAGATGGCGGCGGTTTCCACCAGGGGATTGGACAACAGCGGCGAGAGCGTATCCCTGGCGCTTCTCGTGTCATCAAAGGACAAGGCCGCCTGACTATTGGTGCCGGTAATGTCCGCCAGCGCGAGCAGCTGCTGTTGGGCGCTGCGCTGCAGACGCAGCAGGCTGCCTGCGGATACGGCCAGCACCACGACCAGCAAGGCCAGCCCGGTGGTGACGCCGAGCGACATCAGGAGCTTTCTACCGACGGAAACGTCGCGCAGACTCTTCATCGTGTGTCCTTCGCGTTGCGCGCAAGCTTCATCAGCTGGGAGCTGGGTTTGAGGCCTGCGCGTTGCAATGCTTGCGCATTGATGTCGAACTGGAGCCGTCCATCTGCGCGTACGAGCGCGATTGCTCCGCCATAGCGGGTAAAGATTTCGGCATCACTGACCGTCAGGGTTGCCTGCCGGTCGACCCAGCGCAGCACGATGCCAAAACGTGCTTCTTCATGCTCGGGGATGTACAGCACGTCACAGTCTGCGGTCTGGTTGGGATGCGTGACACGACGCAGTCGCAACTCCCGCCCGGCAACCGGCCGGCCTTCGACGCGCGTCAGGTAAGTTTCCAGCGCATCGTGCCCGAAGAGGCAGATCGTCGCGGTCGGCTTGGCCTCCGGCCATTCGACGTACTTCAGGAAGTTGACGAGGAATGCCGCCTTGATCTGCGGCTCCGGACTCGTTTGCGCATGACATGTCCCCCACGCGAGCGTGAGCACCGCCAACAGCAGGCGGATGAAAGGGAGTGGACGCTTTGACGGCATGGCGGCGGGCTCAGAATCTCCAGCTGCCGGTTAACAGGATGGACGGGCCGATTTCGACCGGCACCGAGGGCAGGTAGTCGGAGACAAATTCATAGCGACGGGCGCCGATCAGATTCCTCCCTGTCACCGCGATACTGACGTCCTTGCGCGGCTGGACCGCATAGCGAAGATCGAGCGTTACATAACCCGGCACGCTAATCAGCTCGGTATAGGGGGCGTTGAGTCGCTTGTAGCCGGCGGACCCGCGTATCCATGCGTCGAATTGCTTGTTGGAGGAAATGTTCCACTGCGAGCGCAGCGAGCCGTAATGACGCGGGGAACCCTGTTCCGCCTGCTGGCCGGCCGCGTGCGCGAGCGGATTGGCCGAGTCGTCCATCTGGATGTTCACCCAGCTGTACGAGAGCTGCAGCCGCCAGGTCGGCATGACGAGCCAGTCCGCGCTCAGTTCCGCGCCGCTCAACCAGCCATCGGAGCAGTTGCACAGCTGAACGTCCTGCACAATGAAGTACGGATAGTACGAAACCATGTCGGTCGCTCCCAGTCGTCCCGTGACGCGTCCGCTGTAGCGATAGCGATAGGCAGATACATCGATGTTGAAGCCGGGGGAAAGCTGCGTGCGGTATCCCAGTTCGACGCCTTCCATCTTCTCGGCATCAAGGGACGCATCACCGGCCGAATGGCGCATGGCCACGGGCAGCGGTACTTGCGCGGTCGGGCGCTGGACGGCGGCGACGATCGTCACATCACGCTCTGCCTGCGCCGGCAGGCGCGGGGCGCGTGCGTACTTTGCCCAGACGGTATCGCCAGGCGTCGGCGTCCACATCAGGGTGGCATTGGGCGCGAAGGTGCTGCCGCCGACGGTATTGTGGTCGCGCCGGGCGCCGATGCCGAACTGCAGCGTGTCCGGGATGAGCGTCCAGTCATCCTGGATGAAGAAACCCGTCGTGCGCTGGGTCAGGTCGGGGTTTCTCATCGAAATCAGGATCGATCCATCCATGCTGCTGGTCGTCGTCCTGTGGCTGATGCCCCAGACAAGGTCATGCGACGCAAAGGTATAGCGCCCCTGGTAATCCAGGTCGTAGGTCTTGCGCTCCTCATCGAAGGTGGGATCGTATTCAATGCGGAAGGCATTGAAGGAGGCCTTCACCGACGACTCGATGCCGGCGCTGGTCAGCCAGCGATAGCGTCCACTCAGTACATGGCTGGAAATGTCTTGCCGGATTTCGACTTGCTGCATCCTTGGCGGCATGCCCGGTCCGAGCATGAGCACATCGTTCACGCTTGAGCGCGTCGTGCTGGCCCAGAGGGCAAGGTCGCTGCCCCCGCCGAGGTTGCGGTCAAAGCGCAGGTCGGCCAGGCCGTTGTTCAGGTCGTCCGCACTTCTTGCGTCGGCGGCGAACTGGTCCGAGCGCGACGCGTGCCGTCCCTGCACGGAGATTTTCCAGCTGCTGTCGTCATTTATGGCGCTGGCGTAGCGACCATAAAGATTTCCCTTTCCCTGCGTGCCGACCGTTGTCTCGACCAGGCTGCCCCTGTCGTCGCGGGAATGCTTGCTGATGATATTGATGACGCCGCTGACTGCATTCGCGCCCCACATGGCAGCGCCCGGTCCACGGATGACTTCGATCCGGTCGATGTCATTCAGTGCAATGACGTCGTGCTCCCACAGGACGCCGGAGAAAATGGGGTGATAGATGCTGCGCCCGTCGATGAGCACCTGCAATTTGTTCGCAAAGCGACCATTGAAGCCGCGCGCGGTCACGGCATAACGGCCGCTGTCGATCTGCGCTACCTCGATGCCGGGGACCATGCGCAGGACATCGGGCAGCGACTGGGCGCCGGAGCGCGCAATGTCTTCCGATGAAATGACGAACGCTGCCGCCGGCACACGCGTAATGCTCTGGCTCTTGCGGGCAACGGATGTGACCACTGTTTTGGTCAGATCCTCCAGGCTTAACTCGGGGATCGCCTCGGGGATCGCATCGACAGCGCTTGCATTGGCTGCAAGGGCAAGTGCTGCGACGAGCAACACATGTGTTGAAGTGGGAGTCATCATGTCGGGATAGCGGCTCCTGACTGCAATGGGGGAGGGGAAAGAGATAATTTCCCGATGGAAATATTTGTAACCAATTATAAGAAATTTCACACCTTGCAGTTATGCATTCATTTAGTGCCGCGCCTCAGGTTGTTATTTTGAATATCGTGACACCGGCAAAGTCTGGGGGACTGAATACCGAATTCGCCTCAATTCCGCTGCAAAACGGGGAATCCGACTGCGATTCGGCGCGGTGCGCCGGACGTCAATGACGACACGCGGGAACGTCCGCCTTGCCGGAATGTCCACTACCCTTCAGCTAGAAGAAGCGACGTCGCCAGACGGTGTTGCGAAAAGAGCAAGCCGAGTGAAACTTGGCATTTCCTTTTCCGGTAATACGGCAGCATGGCGACCGCATACGCCCTTGGTATCCGGACCCACCTATGTCGCCAACAAGCGGAGTACCCGCCAGTCATTCCATCTCCGGACCTGATGGCGAGGAGACGACCAGGCAACTGAGACTGGCGGAGATCTGTTTTAGCTACAGCCTCGGCGGCATCGCCATCCTTGACCGGGAATTCAACTTCGTGCGCGTGAATGAGGCGTACGCTCGTGCCTCGCGGCGCCATGTCAGCGAACTCGCCGGCCGCAATCATTTCGAGCTTTACCCCTCTGACGCAAAGTCGATCTTCGAGGACGTGGTGAAGACGAAACAGCCTTACGCTACCACCACCCGTCCCTTTATGTTCATCGACCAGCCGGAGCGTGGCGTTACCTACTGGGACTGGACATTGGTTCCCGTGCTGAATGGGAAGAACGACGTAGAGTACCTGGTGCTCTCGCTCGTCGAAGTCACGGAGCGCGTCCGCGCCGAAGAGGCGCTGCGCATTGCTGCTCTCGTGTACCAGCATAGTTCGGAGGCGATGCTGGTGACCGATCCGGACAACAGGATTGTCGCCACCAATGATGCATTTGCTGCGCTCACCGGCTACGGTGCCAAAGAGCTCATCGGACATGGCCTCGACATCCTGAAGTCGGATCACGAGCCGGCGGATGTGTTCGCCAAGATGATGGCCGCGCTGCAGTCAAGCGGACATTGGCGAGGTGAAATATGGAGCCGGCGCAAGAACGGAGAGCCGATGGCATTGCGCCTGACGGTCAAATCCGTCTGCGACGATGCGGGCAAGACCGTCCAGCGCGTTGCGCTGTTCAGCGACATCACCGAGACCAAGCAGGCCGAGGCGCTGATCTGGGAGCATGCCAATTTCGACCCGCTTACCAGGCTTCCCAACCGGCATATGTTCCACAGCCGCCTGTCAGACCATATCGAGATGGCAGAACACAAGGGCGATTCCTTTGCCTTGCTGCTAATCGACCTCGACCAGTTCAAGGACGTCAATGACACGCTCGGCCATGACAAGGGAGATGCGCTGCTGATAGAGGCCGCGCGTCGCCTCCGCGGTTGCATTCCCGCCGGGGCGACGCTCGCCCGCCTTGGCGGTGACGAATTTGCGCTGATCCTCGCAGATCGGCCCAACCACGACGCGGTCAACGACTCCGCCGGAAAAATCAATGCGCTGCTGGCCCAGCCTTTCCGGCTCGGCCTCGAGACGGTGTTTGTTTCAGCCAGCATCGGGATCACGTTTTTTCCCGAGGACGGGAGCGACATGGACGAACTGCTGCGCCATGCCGACCAGGCGATGTATGCGGCCAAGCACGCCGGGCGCAACCGCTATTGCCGCTTCACCAGCGCCTTGCAGGAGGCCGCGCAAGTGCGCAGGCACTTGATGAGCGACCTGCGCAGTGCCTTGCCGAACAAGCAGTTCGAGCTGTACTACCAGCCGATCATCGACCTGAAGACCGGCGCGATCCGCAAGGCCGAGGCGCTGATCCGGTGGCGGCATCCGGCGCGCGGCATGGTGAGCCCGACGGACTTCATCCCGCTCGCGGAGGCCACCGGGATGATCCTGGAGATCGGCGAATGGGTGTTCAAGGAGGCCGCGGCGCAAATGCAGCGTCTGCACGTAATGGGGCATTCGGAACTCAAGATCGGCATCAATATCTCGCCGGTGCAGTTTCACAACGACCGGGATCTCTACCGCAAATGGGTGGCGCATCTGGAGGAACTGGGCCTGCCGGCGCAGTGTATGGTGATTGAGATCACGGAGGGGCTGCTGCTCAACCTCACGCAGGAAGTCAAGGACAAGCTGCTTGCATTCCGCGACGCGGGGACGCAGGTGGCGCTGGACGACTTCGGCACCGGTTATTCGTCCCTGGCATACCTGCAAAAGCTTGACATCGACTACATCAAGATCGATCGTGCCTTCGTCAACAACCTCGGTGCTGGTGCCAACGACTGCGCATTGTGCGAGGCAATGATCGTCATGGCGCACAAGCTGGGCCTGGCCGTGGTGGCTGAAGGCGTGGAGACCGAGGTCCAGCGCGACCTGCTTGCTGCCGCCGGTTGCGATTTCGGACAAGGGTATTTCTTTTCCCGGCCGGTGCCGGCAAGCGAGTTCGAGGCAATGCTCCTGCAATGAAGCGGACGCGCCGTCGTCGCGGCACCCGGCAGTCAACCAGGCAAGCCATCAACCAGTCCGCCAGGCTCAACTCAGGTAACGCGTGCTGACAGACCTTTCTCCCCGCAGCGCCTGGCCGTGCGTCCAGTACCAGGATTCGAATGCCTCCCCACTCATCGGGTGGCCGAAATAATAGCCCTGCGCCAGCTTGCAACCGTGCGTGCTGATGTATTCCAGCGCGCCGGCCGACTCGACGCCCTCGGCGACGATTTCCAGGTCCAGTGTGCGGCCGAGCGCGATCATCGCATCGGTGATGGCGCGGCTGGCGACGTCGCTCTCCAGTCGGGAGATGAAGGACTTGTCGATCTTGATCTTGTTCAGCGGCAGGCGGGCAAGATAGGCCAGGCTGGAGTGCCCGGTGCCGAAATCGTCCAGCAGCACCTTCACGCCGAGCTCCTTCAGCTGGGACAGCACCGTGACCGCGTAGTCGATGTCGTCCATCATGGCCGTTTCCGTGACTTCCAGCTGCAGCGCATTGGCGTCGATGCCGTGCTCGCCGATGGTGCGGTTGAAGCGTTTGACGAAGCTCTTGTCGCGGAACTCGACCACCGACACGTTGACCGCGATCGGGATGGCCGGCAGGCCGCGCTCTTTCCATGTCTTGTGCTGGCGTGATGCTTCTTCCAGGATCCAGCGTCCGATGGGGTTGATGATGCCGCTCGCTTCCGCCACAGGCACGAAGCGATCCGGACCGATGTCCGCATTCTGCCAGCGCAGCAGCGCCTCCACGCTGACGAGCTGGCCGGTGTCCACATTCACCACCGGCTGGTAACAGAGATGGAAGGCGCGGGTGCGCAGCGCCGACTTCAGTTGCTGCTCGATGGCCAGCTGCAGCTTCGTGCCGGCGGCAAACTCCGGCGAGTAGAACTGGTAGTTGTTGCGGCCCGCCTGCTTGGCCTGGTACATCGCCATGTCGGCATGGCTGATGAGTGTGTCGATATCCTGCCCGTCGCCGGGAAAGACGCTGATGCCGACCGAGGTGGAGACCGACAGGGTCAGGTCGCCGATATGGAAGGGTTCGTTGATCCGCTCCACGATATGGCGCGTCACGTCGGCGGCGTAGGAGGCGTTCTTGACGTTCTGCAGCAGGATCACAAACTCGTCCCCGCCGAGACGGATCACCACATCCTCCGCGCGAATGCTTTGTGCGAGGCGCTTTGCGACCTCCTTGAGCAGCAGATCGCCCATTTCATGGCCGTGCATGTCGTTGATCGGTTTGAAACGGTCCAGGTCCATGAACAGCACCGCGGTGGACTGGCGCGTGCGCCGGTTGTGGGATAGCAGGTGGTTTGCGTATTCGAACAGCATTGCCCGGTTGGGCAGGCCGGTCAGGGGATCGTGCAGCGAGGCGTGGCGTGCCTTTTCTTCTGCCAGCTTGCGGTCGGTGATTTCATAGGCAATCCCGGCAAGACGCGTTGCCGCGCCATTCACCTCATAGGGACTTCCATGCACGGCGATCCAGTGGACGCTTTCGTCCGGCCAGATCACGCGGCATTCGAAGTGCAGATTCTTTATGTTGCTGACCGCAGCATCAATCTTCGCCTTCACAAGTGGCCGGTCGTCGGGGTGCACATGCGCGAGAAACTTGTCGAATCCCCAGCCGGGGTCGGCGGTGGCATAACCGAAGCAGCGCGCGTGGCGGTCGGATTGGTGCGCTGTGCCCGTCACCAGGTCAACGTCCCAGTCACCAATCTGCGCCGACTCCAGCGTGAACTGCAGGCGTGCTGCCGTTTCGCGCAGCGAATTTTCAGTCCGTATCCGATCCGTGATGTCCATTTGCGCCACCACCGCACCGACGATTGCGCCGTCGTGGCCCTTGATCGGCGCGCCCGAGTTGATGATGGTGCGCCGTACCGGCGGGTCGTCGAAGGACTCGATTTCAAGGATGTCGCGCGGGCTTTCCTCGCCCTTCAGGACGCGGGCCAATGTCCACTCTTCGGCCGACAGGGGCTTGCCGTGCCGTGGCGAGCCGTCCGCCCACCAGCCTTTCCATTCCGCATAATCGCCGATACTGCCGGCTTCCGGATGGCGCTCGCCCCACAGTGCCTTGTTGGCGCGGTTTTCCCGGATGAGCGCGCCGTGCATATCCGCCACCAACAGCCCGACCGGCGTTGCGTCCAGCACCGCATCCAGACGCTGCCGCTCTTCCTCGGCTGCGCGTGCGGCTTCCCGGGCAAGCTGCTCGCTCTTGCGCAGCTCCTCTTCCGCCTTCTTCTGCTCGGTCACGTCGCGAAAGAGAATCGCGACCATGTTCGGGTTGTGTTCATCGCTGCGGCAGGCGTATACGTCAAACCAGCGGCCAAGCGCTTGCGTTTCCGCGACAAAGCGCGTCGGCTCGCCCGTCGCCGCCACTGCGCCATACATATCGAACCAGTGCTGTTCGATGTCCTGGTTGACCTCCCGCATGGTCTTGCCCACGACGCCGCGCAAACCGGTCTGCTCTTCGAATGTCGGATTCACGTCACGGAAGAGCATGTCGACCGGACTGCCATCCGGAGCGAACAGCACCTCGACGATGCACAGCCCCTCGATCGGGGACTCGAACAGGCGGCGATATTTTGCCTCGCTCTTGCGCAGCGCGGCTTCAGCGTGGATCTGCTTCGTGATATCGATCGTGGTGTGCAGGATGCAGACCAGCTGGCGGTGCGCGTCGTGGATCGGGGTGTTGACCACGCTCCAGTAGCGTTCCTCGTACCAGGATCGGCCATCCGGTGTTGACATCCGGATGGGAAATCGTTGCGCGGGCAGGGCATGCGGCTTGCCGCTTTTCAGCACTTTCATCAGGGAAGCCCGGAGGGCGGCAATACCGGTATCGTTGGGGTCATCCGTATCCTCGCGAAAAACGTCGAACAGGCCGAAACCCTCCATGTCCTCCCGTGAGCGGGAAACCGTCCGCAGGAAGGAATCATTGAGCGCGAGAATAATGAATTCCGGCGTGGGAGAAAGCAAAAAAGCTCCGATCGGAGCGTCATAAAAAACGGATTCAAAAAGCGCGTTGGAAAGCATGAACAATGGCCCGTCGGGCTGGGTGGTTGTAGCGGATGGCGCCGGGGACTGACTTCCAGCGCCGCTGGCTGATGTTGGTAATTGACCATGAAACATCGGCAACGTTCGGGAAAGCAGGTGTCCAAGATGACAAGGGAAGAAAAGGGTAGGGCTGCCCCGGTGTCCTTTTCGCCTAGGATTTCGCGATTGCTTGATCTGAAAAAGCTTTCACGAAGGTATCGGATGGGCTCTGAAAGGCACTTTCCTATAATTCATGCATCAATAGCGAAATGGAGCGGCGAATGACTTCACCATGGGAAATTGACAGACAGGAAAGCAGTGCGCCAACTGACGCGGCGCCTGTCACGCGCCAGACCTTTGATGAGGTCATGGTTCCGGTGTATGCACCGAGCAGCATGCTGCTGGTACGGGCGCGCGGGCTGGACGTCTGGGATCAGGAAGGGCGGCAATATCTGGACTTTACTGCCGGCATCGCGGTAACGAGTCTTGGTCATTCGCATCCCGCAGTGATGGAAGCACTGCGCGCGCAATCAGAGATGCTCTGGCATGTCGGCAACGGTTACACCAACGAGCCGGTGCTGCAACTGGCGCGCGCAATGACGGAGGCCACCTTTGCTGACCGCGCGTTCTTCTGCAATTCCGGCGCGGAGGCGAACGAGGCGGCGCTCAAGCTGTCGCGCAAGCATGGGCACATGCGCTTTGGCGCGGCCAAGTCGCGCATCGTTTCCTGCGTCAATTCCTTCCATGGCCGCACGCTGTTTACCGTCTCGGTCGGCGGCCAGCCGAAATACACGGAGGGATTCGAGCCGCTGCCGCCGGACCTGATCCATATCCCTTTCAATGACATCGAAGCCGCACGCGCGGCGATCGGCGCCGACGTCTGCGCGGTGGTGGTGGAGCCGGTGCAGGGCGAAGGTGGCGTGCTGCCCGCGACATGCGAGTACCTGCAGACGCTGCGCGAACTGTGCGATGCGGCCGAAGCGCTGCTGATCTTCGACGAAGTGCAGTGCGGCATGGGGCGCACCGGCGACCTGTTCGCCTACATGGGTTACGGCGTGACGCCCGACATCCTGACGTCCGCCAAGGCGCTCGGCAACGGCTATCCGGTCGGCGCGATGCTCACCACGAATGACGTGGCCAGCGCCTTCAGTGTTGGTTCCCATGGCACCACCTATGGCGGCAATCCGCTTGCCGCAGCGGTTGCACTGAGCGTGCTGCAGACGATCAACACACCGGATTTCCTCGCACATGTGCGGCATGCTTCCGTCTTGCTGACGCAACGGCTGGAAGCCGTCGCACGCGATTATCCGCAGGTGTTTGAACTGGTGCGCGGCAAAGGGCTGATGCTCGGCATGGTGCTGGCCGACGCCTGGCGCGGCAAGGCCAAGGAGTTTGCCAAGGCCGCCGAAGGGCAGGGGCTGATGCTGCTGATTGCCGGGCCTGACGTACTGCGCTTCCTGCCTGCGCTGATTGTGACCGAGGCGCAGATTGACGAGGCGGTGCAGCGCTTGCGCCGTGCACTCGACGCGGTGTTGCAGGGTGTGCCCGCAGCAGCGAAGTCATAGCGGCAAGACCCACAGGAACGACACAACCCACAAGACCGACTGGAGAGCGCCATGTACATGGTCCGTCCCGCCACCACTTCCGACATCCCGGCACTGGAAGCAATGTGGTCCGGCGCGACGCCGGGCGTGCATACCTTGCCTCGCACGCGCAAGACGGTCGAACTGGCCATCGAACGTTCGGTCGCCTCGTTCGCCGCACGGCCGGACATGCCGCAGGAGGAGTCCTATTTTTTTGTGCTGGAGTCGACAGCCGACCGAAGCATCGCCGGAAGCGCCGGTATTTCTGCCACCGCCGGTGCAAGCGGCGCGTTTTTCGCCTTCCGCAATGAAGTCGTGAGCCAGGTCTCGCGCGAGCTGAACATCAGCTACAACGTCAACGTGCTGATGCTGTGTTCCGACCTCACCAGCTATTCGCAGCTGTCCGGCTTCTTCATGCGCGAACGCAACTCGGCAGGCGAACGCAAATATAGCGAGGAGGCGGCGCTGCTGTCGCGCGCGCGCCTGCTGTACGCCGCCCACGCACCGCAGCGCTTCGGCGAAAAGTTCTTTGCCTCCATCTCCGGCGTGACCGATGCAAACGGCCGCTCGGCCTTCTGGGAAGCGCTCGGCCGCAAGTTCTTCCAGATGGATCTGCAGGAGGTGGAGCACATGATCGAAGGCGCACGCAACCGCACGCTGATCGCGGAACTGATGCCGCATTACCCGGTCTACGTGCCGCTGCTGTCGCAGGAAGCGCAGGACGCACTGGCACGGGTCCATGCGGCCGCCGAACTGCCGTTCCACATTCTGTCGGAGGAGGGGTTCGAGCTGGACGAATACATCGACATCTTTGACGGCGGCCCGATCCTGCGCGCACCCAGGAATGCGCTGTGCTCGTTTTCGCAGTCACTGGAACGGATGGTGACGGGCGCGGAGGGTGCGATGGATAGTGAGGACCTGGAAACTTATCTCGTCGCCACGGCGCGCGAGGACAATTTCCGCGCCATGCTGGTGCGATGCCCGTCGCCCGAGCTTTCCGAGGACATCGCCATGCCCGACGAGGCGATGCGCAGCCTGGAAGTCACCCGTGGCGACACCGTGCTCTGCGTGAAATTGTGAGACTGTGAGGTAGCCGATGCTGGTCGTGCGCGCCATCAGGGAACAGGATCTGGACGGGCTGCTCGCCCTGGCCGAGCTCACCGGTTCCGGCATGACGACGCTGCGGCCGGACCGCGAGACGCTAGGCCAGCGCGTCGCCACCGCCTGCGCCTCCTTTGCGGGAAAGATCCCGCCCCCGCTGCGCGATTACATGTTCGTCATGGAGGATGTGTCCATCGCCAAGGTGGTCGGCGTCTGCGCGATCAAGGCGGCGGTCGGGCTCGACGAGACGTTTTACAACTACCGCATCGGCACGCTGGTCCACTCCAGCAAGGAACTCAAGGTGTTCTCCCGCATGGACACGCTGTATCTGTCCAACGACCTGACCGGCTGCGCCGAGCTGTGTTCGCTGTTCCTGCATCCGGATTATCGCGTTGGCACCAACGGCAAGCTCTTGTCCAAGAGCCGCTTCCTGTTCATTGCGCAGTTCCCGCAGCTGTTTTCGGAAAAACTGATCGCCGAGATGCGCGGCTTCCAGAATGCGGAGGGGCGCTCGCCGTTCTGGGACAGCCTCGGCCACCATTTCTTCCAGATGGATTTCAGCCGCGCCGACGACCTGACCGCGCTCGGCAAGAAATCCTTCATCGCGGAACTGATGCCGCGCCATCCGCTGTATGTCGCCTACCTGCCGCAGGATGCGCAGGAAGTCATCGGCCGCGTCCATGTCGATACCGCGCCCGCGCGCCGCCTGCTGGAGCATGAGGGCATGCACTACGAAGGTTATGTCGACATCTTCGACGCCGGGCCGGTGCTGCAGGCACGCGTCGTGGAGCTGCGCTCCCTGCGCGAGAGCAAGCGGGCCATCGTCGAGCATGCGGCGGCGGAAGAGGTGGAAGAAAACCCCGCGCTGGTATCCAGTACGGCGATGCATGACTTCCGGGTCATCACTGCCATGATCCGCCCGCGCCACGGCCGGCTCTCGCTGTCGGAGACGCAGCAGCGCCTGCTGAGCTGCCGGCCGGGCGATACAGTGCGCACGATGCTGCTCAACCCGAAGAAGGCCAGCCATGCATAGCCATTACATCGACGGCAAATGGGTAACAGGCGAGGGCGCACCGTTTGCGACGGCCGATCCCGTCAGCGGACAACCGCTCTGGACTGGCCGTGCGGGAACCGAAGCCGAACTTGACGCCGCCTGCAAGGCGGCCCGATCAGCCCTCGGCGCGTGGGCGTTACGCCCGGCGGATGAGCGCATCGCCGTCTGCCTGCGCTTTCGCGACCTGTTGAAGGCGCAGGGCGAGAACCTCGCCGAACTCATCTCCCGCGAAATCGGCAAGCCTTTGTGGGAAGCGCGCACTGAAGTCACGAGCATGGCCGCCAAGGTCGACATCTCGGTGCAGTCTTACCACACGCGCACCGGCACCGCGACCAGCACGGTCGCTGACGGCAAGGCCGTATTGCGGCATCGCCCGCACGGCGTGTTCGGCGTTCTCGGCCCCTACAATTTTCCCGGCCACCTGCCGAACGGGCACATTGTTCCCGCACTCATCGCCGGCAATACCATCGTCTTCAAGCCCAGCGAATACGCACCGCAAACCGCGATCCGGACCGGGCGATTGTGGGAAGAGGCCGGCCTGCCGGCAGGTGTGCTCAACATCGTCAACGGCGGACGCTACACCGGCGCAGCACTCGCCGCGCACGGTGAGCTGGACGGCATCCTGTTCACCGGCAGCTACCAGACTGGTGCCCTGCTGCACCGCCAGTTCGCCGGCCAACCGGGAAAAATGCTGGCACTGGAAATGGGCGGCAACAACCCGCTCGTCGCATGGCAGGTCAGCAACATTGACGCAGCCGTTCACCACATCGTTTTCTCCGCCTTCGTCAGCGCCGGACAGCGCTGCACCTGCGCGCGCCGCCTGATCGTGGAAAACGCTGCGCAGGGATCGGCGCTCGTCGACCGCCTCGTCGACATCGCAGGCAGGATCACCATCGGCAGGTTCGACCAGACCCCACAACCCTTCATCGGCCCGGTCGTCTCCGCCCAGACCGCCGAAAGGCTGTTGCAGGTGCAGGACGACCTGATTGCACGCGGCGGAAAGTCCTTGCTCCCCATGCGCCACCTGCAACCCGGTACCGGCTTCGTCTCCCCCGGCATCATCGACGTCACCGACGCCACAGGCGTCCCCGACGAAGAATGGTTCGGCCCGCTGCTGCAGGTCATCCGCGCAAGCGACTTCGACAAAGCGCTCCGCACCGCCAACGCCACCGACTACGGCCTCGCCGCCGGCCTGCTCAGCGATGACGAAAGCCTGTGGAACCAGTTCCAGACCCACATCCGCGCCGGCATCATCAACTGGAACCGCCCCACCACCGGCGCCGCCAGCACCGCACCATTCGGCGGCATCGGCAAGTCCGGCAACCACCGGCCGAGCGCGTACTACGCAGCGGATTACTGCGCATACCCGGTTGCATCGATTGAGAATGAAGTACTGGAAATGCCGAAGCAGCTTTCTCCGGGCTTGATGTTCTAAAGAACGGGATGATCAAAAGATGCGGTGGTCGCGCCTAGAGAAATCCCGCTTCTGGCGCTGCCAAGACAGTGAAGAGCAAAACGGAAAAAGAAGCGAAACATGTTTGAGCCGCAGGCGAGTTGGTTTCGCTTCCCGTTTTGTTCTTCACTGTCTTGGGAACCCGAAGGGCAGCGACTGCGCGGTCGCATTTCTTTGCTTACTTTCTTTGGCGAGACAAAGAAAGTGAGCGGCCGCCGGGCCGCCCCCGGCAAGCATCGACGAAGAGACGAACGCAACGAAGTAACGAAGAGAAAACAAAGGCGCAAAAAAGGAGCGCAACCATGCCCCCCACAAAAGAATTCAACTTCGACGGCCTAGTCGGCCCCAACCACAACTACGCCGGCCTCTCCTTCGGCAACGTAGCCTCCCTCAACAACATCGCCACCATCGCCAACCCCAAAGAAGCCGCCCTCCAGGGCCTCGCAAAAATGCGCGCACTCGCCCAGCGCGGATTCGCCCAAGCCCTGCTGCCGCCCCAAGCCCGCCCCAACTTCCACCTGCTGCGCCAGGTCGGCTTCACAGGCACCGATGCGGAAGTCATCGCGAAAGCCTGCAAGCAGGCCCCAGCCATCCTCTCGAGCGCCTATTCGGCATCACCGATGTGGACCGCGAACGCCGCCACCGTCAGCCCATCCGCCGACACGCGCGACGCCCGCGTCCATTTCACCGTCGCCAACCTCAACAACAAGCTGCACCGCTCCTACGAACACACGCAGACCGCACGCACGCTCCGCGCAATCTTCAAGGATGACCGGCACTTCACCGTGCATGACGCCTTGCCGTCCACGCCCGCCTTCGGCGATGAGGGTGCTGCCAACCACACGCGCTTGTGCGCATCGCATGCAAGCCCCGGTGTGGAAATGTTCGTCTACGGCCGCGTCGAGTTCCATCCCGACGCACCCGCGCCAAGGCGCTATCCCGCCCGGCAGACGCGCGAGGCCAGCGAAGCCGTTGCGCGCCTGCATGGCTTGCAGGCCGAACGCACCGTCTTCGTCCAGCAAGACCCGGCGACCATCGACAAGGGCGTGTTCCATAACGATGTGATTGCGGTAGGCAACGGCAATGTGCTGTTCTATCACCAGCATGCCTTCCTCGATGAAGGCGCGGCGCTTGCCTCACTCCGGCGGGCGATGGCGCACACGGGCGCCGAGTTGCAGGCGGTACGCGTGGATGCCGCCGATGTCCCGGTGGCGGATGCAGTAGCCAGCTACCTGTTCAACAGCCAGCTCCTATCCAAACTGGATGGCCGGATGGTGCTGCTTGTGCCGCAGGAATGCCGGGAAATCCCTTCCGTTGCAAAGTACCTGGAAAACCTGATTGCCTCCAACGGAACGATTGACGAACTCATCAGCTTTGACCTGCGCCAGAGCATGCGCAACGGTGGCGGTCCTGCCTGCCTGCGCCTGCGCGTCGCGCTGACGGACGCAGAGGCGGCAGCCATGCATCAGGGTGTGGTGATGACGGAGGCGTTGTACGCACGTCTCGTTGCCTGGGTGGAGAAGCACTACCGCGATCGCCTCGCACCGGCCGATCTTGCCGACCCGTCCCTGGCGATCGAAATCCATGCCGCGCTTGACGAGCTGACGGGGGTTCTCGGATTGCCGGGTTTGTATGGCTTTCAGTATTGATCGGCCTATGCCCGGTCAATGCGCAAGCCCGGCACGATCAAGGCAGGATCACAGCGCGATCAGGCCGTGCTGCCGCGCAAGGAACACCGCTTCGCTGCGGTTGCGCGCATCCAGCTTTTCCAGAATGCGCCGGATGTGCCATTTGACGGTGTTCACCGACAGGAACACCCGCGCGGCAATCTGCTCGTTGCTCAGGCCGGTTGCCAGCAACTGGAGAATGGTGCGTTCGCGGTCGTTGAGTGATGCGTTCAGCGGCATTGCCGTTACCGCGGCCGATGGTGTATCCCCGCGCAGATCCCGCCAGTAGTCGGCAATCGCATCCGTGTCCGGCATCGCCGCAAATACCGAGGCGGGCAGGTCGCGCAGCAAGGCGGCAAGCCGCTTTCCTTCTTCCGCAAAGCTGCGCCGTGCGCCGAGCCGCCAGCCCAGCGCAATGGCATTGGCGAGCGTCGTCTGCGCCGCCTGCCGATCGCCATGCGCATCGAGCGCCAGTGCGCGCAGCAGCAACAGCTTGAGCAGACGCCAGCGCCGGCCTTGTGCCTGTGCCTGCTCCACTTCACGTTCGAGCAGGACCAGTGCGGTTCGCGGGACATCGCGCTCGATGGCGCAGCGGATGAGCTCGATGCCGCGCCCGTACAGCTCTTCCACATACGAATAGGGTGTGTCGCCGCCGGGCGCTGTGCGTTCCAGCAGGTCGGCGCGCGACAGCGCCTGCTCGCGCCGGCCCAGCAACAGTTCGATGCGCACGCGCTCCCATTCGATCAGCCTGTGGGCACGCGCGACCTCCCAGTTGTCGCCGGTGTGGAGATGTGCCTGGTCGAGTGCCTCGAACGCCGCGTCATGGTCGCCCTGTGCCAGCTTGAGGCGCACATGCACGAGTTGCGACAACAGCAGCATGTCGACCGAGGGCTGGTGCATGACCAGCGGCAGGTAGCGCTGCAGCAGTTCTTCCGCCTCGTCGAGCCGGTCTTTTTCGTAGAGCACGCTGGCAATGAGGCCGACCGACGCAACGTTGACATGGCTGGTCTCAAAGGACGGCCGCTGCAGGCGCAGCGCCGCCATCTTGCCAACTTCGCGCAGTTGTTCCAGCGCCCGGTCGAGATTGCCCTGGATCGCCTCCAGCAGGCCGGAAACGGAGAGCGCATAGCCAAGGCCGAGCATGCTGCCAATTTCCTCGTTGCAAAGCCGTGCGGTGTCGGAGAATTGTCGCGCGCGCACAAAGTCGCCTTCGAGCATCAGGCAATAAGAGATCACGTTCGCCAGCGCCCCGGTGGCAAAGCGCTGCGTCTTGCCCACCTGCTTCCACCGCACCAGGCCGGACTGCAGCGCGCGCCGGGTGTCGCCACGCAATGCCATCAGAATCGATTCCAGTGCGTTCGCCTCATCCCGCACCGCGGTGTTTGGCTCGCGGCCGGTGAGGAGCTGCTTCACGCGCGTGAGCCACTCCACGGCGATGGCCGGCTTGCCGCCAAAGCCGCAGGCCCAGGCCGCGGCCAGCGGCAGCTCCGGTCCGGCACCCGACAGCGCGTCCTCGTCCAGCCGTTCCATCCAGCGCAGGATGATGCCGAACTGCGCCTGCATCACCAGTTCGCGCGCGCAGCTGGTCATTTCGCGCACGGCCGCTTCGTTGTCGCCTGCCTGAAGCCACAGGTCGACGGCCTCGATTGCCTGTCCCTGGCGCGCAAACCAGCGCGCGGCGCCGCGATGGGTGGCGACGACCTGCTCGCGCGGCAGCAATTGCGCCTGCTGGCCGCGCAGGAATTCGGCAAACAGCGGGTGATAGCGGAACCAGGTGTGGCTGGCGTCGAGTGCGGTGGTGAAGAGGCCGTGCCGCTCCAGGTAAAGCAGCACGTGCTGGCTGTCGGTGCGCCCGGTCGCGGCGTCGCATACGGTGGCGCACAGGCGGGGGAATCCGCAGGTTTCCAGCAGAAAGGCGCGCACGTTCGGTGGCTGTGCGTGGAGCACGTCTTCCGCGAGATAGTCCGCGATATGCGCGAGGCTGCCGGACAAGTCACTGGCGTAGCGTTCCAGGTCTTGCTGGTCATGCGCGGCAAGGGCGGTGAGCTGCAGCGCGGCAGGCCAGCCATCGGTAATGGACTGCATTTTCTCGACCAGCCACGGGGCGGGCGCCTGGCCGATGCGGCCACTGAAGAAGCGCAAGGTCTCGCGGCTGTCGAAGCGCAGGTCGCGCGCGGTGATCTCCAGCAGTTCGCCGCGCACGCGGTAGCGCTCGACACCGAAGGCGGGCTTGTCGCGCGTGCTGATCACGAGGCGCACCAGGCGCGGCAGGCGCTCGACCAGCAGGCGGGCGATGCGCAGCGCCGGGTCGCTGTTGAGCTGTTCGAATTCGTCGAGGAACAAGGTGAGCGGCGGCGCATCCGGGCCGATGCGGTCCAGCACGGCCATCCAGTCGGCAGACGCGGATACCGCCGTTGCCGTCGTTCCCTCGTCGCCCAGCGCAAGCGCCATCCAGTTGCCGAGCGCACCAAACAGGTAACCCATCAGGCGCGCCGGGTCGTTATCCGATCCGTCCAGCGTAAGCCACGCCGCATGTCCATTTCTCGATGCGATGCGCTCCATCCACTGGCGCATTAGCGTGGTCTTGCCATAGCCTGCCGGGGCGCGCAACAACACCAGGTGGACGTTTGCTTCCCGCTCCAGCCTGCTCAGCAGGTTGTCGCGCGGCACGCCGCTGCGGCTCGATTGCGGCGGATGAAACTTTGTCTGGATGAGGGATGCCGCCCCGGCCGGCGGGTTCGTCGGCAATACGCTATGCGGCGATGCGAACGCTGGATCGGTCATGGGGCGGGACAGTCTGTTCCGGGTTTGCTTCCCGATGGCGGGGAAGGGAGCGCCTAGCATAACTTGTTTCGGTTCTGTCGGCGCCTGAGACGATGCAGCCGCGCAACGCGATATGCCATGGCATGCACGCGATATGAATGCGATACGAATGCGTTACACATTACGGCAGGACGTACGCAGTGAGCAATCTCAAATCGGTTTGGTTTGCTGCGCTGCACACCAATCCTTGCACGCCTGCCGTGCCGTGTCATGCAGCTGGCGTGGTTTCCTTGGGGAGTGCAGGGGAGAGGATGGCCTGGAGCGAAGACAGTCCCAGTGTTGTGCCCGCCGTGCGGCTTCGCTTGATCATGTCGCTCGCCTTCTCCGCGATCATGATCGTCGGTGCATTGGTGTTGCCGCCGACGAGCAAGGGCATGATCGAGGCATCCACGACGCGCAGGCCTTCCAGCCCGTGCACGCGCAACTGCTCGTCCACGACCGCCATGCTGTCGTTGCCCATCTTGCAGGTGCCGACCGGGTGGTAGATCGTCTCGGCGCAGTCCCGAATGAACTGGCGGATGCCTTCGTCGTCGTTGTCGTCCTTGAGGCTGCCGGGCTTCGGCACGATCTCGGTGCCGCGGTAGTCGTCGAATGCGGGGGCGGAGAGAATGCGCCTCGCCAGCTTGACGCCCTTGACCATGCATTCCATGTCGTCCGGGTGGGACAGGTAGTTAGCAAAGATGTCCGGCTTGGCGAGCGGGTCGCTGCTGGCGAGACGGATCTCGCCGCGGCTCTTCGGCCGCAAGTTGCACACATGCAGGGAGTAGCCGTCGCCGAACAGGAACCCGATCTTGCGCCCATGCTGGGACAGGCGCAGCGGCGTAAAGTGGAATTGCACGTCGGGCACAGGCTCGGCGGAAGAGGTCTTGGCAAAGCCGCAGCCTTCGGCGCCGTTGCTGGTGTACATGCCGCTTCCCTTGCGCAGGTAGCGCATCGCCTCCAGCCCGCCGCGCAGGATCGTGCGCGCAGTGAAGCCCCAGGACACCGGCTTGGTGCAGGTGTGGACGACGATCACATCGAGGTGGTCCTGCAGGTTCTTGCCCACACCGGGAAGATGGGCGCGCACCGGGATGCCGGCCGCCTGCAGCTCGGGGCCATTCCCCACGCCGGACAGCATCAGCAACTGCGGACTCTGCACCGCGCCGGCGGCAAGGATCACTTCACGCGCCGCATGGGCTTTCTTGAGCAGGCCTTGATGACGGTACTCCACGCCGACGGCGCTGGCGCCCTTGAACAGCACGCGGGTCGCATGCGCGTCCGTGATGACGGTGAGATTGGGCCGCCGTAGCGCAGGCTTCAGGTAGGCGCGCGCGGTGCTGCAGCGGCGGCCATCCTTCTGTGTGACCTGGAACAGGCCGACGCCTTCCTGTTCCGGTCCGTTGAAGTCGTCGTTATACGGAATCCCGGCTTGCACGCCTGCCTGGATAAAGGTCTGCGACAGGATGTTTGGAGTACGGATGTCGGCCACATTCAGGGGGCCGCCGACGCCATGCCATTCCGATGCGCCGCGTTCCTGGTGCTGCGAGCGCTTGAAGTAGGGCAGCACGTCCTTGAACGACCACCCCTCGTTGCCGAGTGCCGCCCAGGCATCGTAGTCACTGGGGTGGCCACGCATGTAGCACATTGCATTGGTGGAACTGCTGCCGCCCAGCGTGCGGCCGCGCGGCCAGAACAGCTGGCGGCCGCCCAGTTCGGGTTCGCCGCGGGTCTGGAACTGCCAGTTCAGGACTTTGCTGTACATCATCCAGAGTATGCCCATCGGCATATGGATCAGCGGGTGGGAATCCGGCGGTCCCGCTTCCAGCAGGCATACGGAGATATCGGGATCCTCGCTCAGGCGGGACGCGAGCACGCAGCCGGCAGATCCGCCGCCGACGATGACGTAATCGAACATGGTTGTCTCCTCGTGAAGCCTTCATCGTCGAGTCCTTTATCGTCGAGTGTCAGCAGCCCGCTGCGGACTGCTGACTGGCGATGCGGCTTCTGTTGTGTCGCTGTGTTTTCAGTCAACGTGCTTGTGTCCGGCTCAACATTCAGCATTCTGTGCAAACGGGAAACACAACTGCCTCAGACGGACCAAGCGATTTATGCAGACATCGTACGTTTGACAGTCGCAAACCGTCACCATCAAAAAGGATGGAAATGGGTGGTGAGGTGGATCAAAAAGTATTTGTGCGGCGCATCAAACAGGCGGCGAATCGTCGGCCGGGATACGCATGGCGGCAGTGCGGCAAGAGGATGGACAACGGAGGCCCGTGGGCACCGCAAGGAAAACCAGGTTGGTGGAAAGGCGGCAGCCGGGTCTGACGGCATGCCGCAAAACTGCCGAGTGCCACCGGCATCCCCGGCATGCGTGGATACAACGGATGCTGGGGCACTGCGGCGTGCTACTTCACGCGACAGCCTACCGTCCGGATGCTGTCGACCCCTCTGAACTTCTGGCCGGTGACGGTTTGTCCGCTTAGCGCAAGGCTGCTCGTGCCACACGCGATACCGGTGTCTGCGGTACGGAAGTGCAACATCAGATCCGGCAGTCCGTCGCCGTTGACATCCGCGTTACTGTAGCCGGCCAATTGCGCCTCGCTTCCGGAAACGCCGAAACGAAGCGACTGCCAGTCGATCGAACAGGTGGAAAAGCCCGGCCCCGCCAGCAGCGCCACCGGAATGACGCCTTCGGAAACCGGATTGACCGGATTGCTTGCCGAACCGGGCTTGATGTCGATCGCGACATGCTGCGCTTGCGCGACGAAGGAAAAGTCATCAATGAAGAGCTCGGTGGAACTGAGGCTGAATTCCACCCACTCGATCGGACGGTCGGAGGTCACGCCGAAAAACGCCCCCGGGAGACTGAAGGGAACGCCTTCGGGCGGCGGATGAAAGACATCGCCGGTTGAGAGGCGGAAGGTCGTGACACCCGGAATCTCGAACATCCACCAGTCCAGCCCAAAGGCCGTCGTGTTCGGCGGAAGATTGACGCGCAACACGCCGCCATACGGTGCGTATATGTACTCGTTGTTCACCGACGCGCCATTCATGAAGGTCACGTCCTTGATCGTCAGGGAGCCAAACGGCACCGTTGCCGGCGGATTGGTGATCGGATTGCCGGCGCCGTCGGTGGAAAAGTCGATCACTTCCGGCGTACCCGCTGCGTTTTGCCATGCTGCCCGGTTGTTGAACGTGTTGACCGCGCTGGCAGAGCTGGAAAAGAAAGCCGCTGCGAGTACGGCGCTTGCCATGATGAGCCTGTGCCTTATTTGCATGTGTCCTTCCTCCTGGTCAGGTTGAGGTGATCTCCGGTCCCGACAAAGCATAAGGCGCAGACACTGCATCGCTGCTTGCGCAATCGCAGAAGCTTGCACGACAGGAATGACGAGCGGCATCAAGGCTTGCCGGCAATCGACACGGAAATGCAGCGCGGCAGCGGCTGATGCGAGCATTCCTCTTGCTCGCTGTAACGACAACAGGGTGTTCCCAACGACATGCAACGTGTCGCGCAGCCCGATGGAAGTTGGCCGAAAGCGGCTTTGCGTCAAGGCAGGATGTTTATTGCGTGCCTATAATTTTTGAATTGAGACATCGTTCGAAGCAGTCGGCTTTGGCGATCTTCCGAACAAGTGCATCTCGCCAGAAGAGATGCTTCAATGCCTGTTTGAAATGCATGAACGATGAAGGCGGCAGACGCTCAACCAAACGGAGAGGTGTATGGAGAAAGAAGCCCCGGACCTGCGCAGCAAGACCTTTGACAGCGTGTTGGAGAAAGACGGCGCTGCGCCAAACACCCCGGTTGCAAAGCTGATCGAAGCCTGGCTGCATTCCCTTGAAGAAGAAGACCTTGCCGGCATGACAGCCGACTGCCTTGCTTCGCCGTTGTGGGCCGGCTTTTCCCGGCTTGCTGCCTGGACGCCACAGGAAGGCTGCCGTATCGAAGTGGCGGACTATGCCGACGGTCGCGGCGGACATGCAACCGGCCTGCTGGTCCTCAATCCCGACATGCCGTTTCTCGTCGACTCCATCGTCATGGCACTGCGCAAATTGCGCATTCCGTCGCGCGCGGTGCTCAATGCGGTGCTTTCCGTAAAACGCACCCCGGACGGCGCGCTCGCATACGCCGGCCCGGCAAGCGAGGGTGGATCGCTCGAATCCTATGTGCTGTGCCTGCTGGCAGACCAGCTGGCTGCAGCAGATCTCGAGGCGCTGACCGGCGCGATTCGCATGGCCGCAGCGGATGCCGCCATCGTGCACCGCGACGCGCATGCGTTGCATGCAAAGATGGCTGCGGTAGCCGCGGCCGCTGCAGAACGCGGCACACGAGGCACACGAGGCACCAATGGCCACGAGGTGGCAGCCTTCCTCGAATGGGCCAACAGCGAGGGATTCGAAGTATTCGGCTACGCCCGTTACCAGCTTGTGCCCGGACAGCGCGAACTGGAGCGCGAACCCGGCAGCGCGCTGGGTGTGCTGGTCGACAAATCGCATCCGGTGTACGGCAATTGCCTGGCCGGCATTCCCGGAGACCTGGAGACGCTGGCGGCACGCAAGGAAACCCTGTCCGTGGTGAAGGCCGATGTGCAGTCCACGCTGCACCGCGACCAGCAACTCGACTTCATCGGCGTGCGCGACACCAACGATACTGGTGCGGTAATCGGCGAGCACTGCTTCGTCGGCCTGTTCTCGCGCTCCGCCACGGCGAGCACATTGGCGCAGCAACCGTTTGCGCGCCTGCGCATCAAGGAAGTGCTGACGATCGCCGGCGTGCGGCCGGAAGGATTCCGTGCCGAGAAATTTCTCGAAATCCTGGAATCCCTGCCCCGCACCGAGGTGATGGAGGCGGAGGTCGCGTGGCTGGCGCAACTCTGCAATACCGTCGTTGCGCTCTACAAGCAGCCGCGCGCCAAGGTCTTTGCGCGGCGCGATGTCTATGGCCGCCACCTGAACGTGCTGGTCTACCTGCCGCGCGAGCAGTACAGCGCGCACCTGGCGGACTCGCTGGCGCAACACCTGCGCAATCTGTCCGGTGCGCGCGACGTGCGCGTGCAGACGCACCTCGGCGAAGGACCGCTGGCGCGCCTGTACCTGATCGCCACCGCAGCCAGCATGTCCCTGCAACTGGAAAATGATATCCAGCAACCGCTGCTCGCCATGCTGGAAGGCTGGCATGGCAACTTCGATGCGTTGGTCGATCGCACCGAGCATCCCGCATTGCGGCAGGCACTGCGCAAATTCAGGGCAACGCTGCCGGCCGACTATGTAACCGCCGCTTCGCCGCAGGTGGCTTACCGTGATCTGTGCATACTGCTCGGTAACCCGCAGCCTTCACGCGTGAAGGTGAGCATCGATGTCGATGCGGCCAACCTCGTTACCATTCGCCTGCATTCCATCAACAGCGTGCCGCCGCTGTCGCAGATCCTGCCCGCGCTGCAGAACACAGGTGTTGCGATCCAGCGCGAGCGCACCCATGCGATCCGTGCGCCGGACGGCACGCGCCTTTTCGTGTCCAGCCTGTCGGTCGATGCGCAGAGCGCCGCGAAACTGTCCCAGCCGCAAATTGCGCTGGTCGCGCAGGAACTGTTCGAGTCGCTGTTCAATGACGAGGCGGAAGACGGCCGCATGAACGCACTCGTGATCGAGGCAGGACTGCGCATGAAGGAAGTGCAGCTGATCCGCGCGTATACAAGCTACTGGCGTCAGGCCGGCTGCCGCTTCAGCCTGCGCTACATGGCTGAGCGGCTGAAGACCCAGCCGGTGCATGTGCGCACACTGGTGGAAGCCTTTATCGCGCGTTTCGATCCCGCGCTCTCCGCAGAACAGCGCGCCGCCGGCACCGCATCGCTCGCGGCGTTCAAGCAGCAGCTCGCCGACGTCAACCATGCCGATACGGAAAACATCCTTGGCAGCATTGCCGACCTGATGCTGGCGACGGTACGCACTTCGTATTTCCAGAGTGCGCCGGGCAGCGACTCGATCGTCTTCAAGTTCGACAGCAGCGAGCTTGCCTTGCTGCCGCAGCCACGCCCTTATCGGGAAATCTTCGTGTTCTCCCGGCGCTTCGAAGGCGTGCACCTGCGCGGCGGGCCGGTGGCGCGCGGCGGCCTGCGCTGGTCGGACCGCATGGAGGACTACCGCACCGAGGTGCTCGGCCTGGTGAAGGCGCAGATGGTGAAGAATGCCGTGATCGTTCCGGCCGGCGCCAAGGGTGGTTTCGTGTGCAAGATGATGCCCAGGGACGCCACGCGTGACGTGATCGCCGCAGAAGGCGAGGCGGTGTACCGGCAGTTCATCGCCGGCCTGCTGGACGTGACCGACAACCGCATTCGCGGCGAGATTGTGCCCCCGCCGCAAACGGTCCGTTATGACGATCACGACCCTTACCTCGTGGTCGCCGCCGACAAGGGCACGGCCACCTTCTCCGACATCGCCAACGGCATCGCATTGAAGCGCGGCTTCTGGCTCGGCGACGCGTTCGCCTCCGGTGGCTCGGTGGGCTATGACCACAAGAAGCTGGGGATCACCGCAAAAGGGGCATGGGAAGCCGTCAAGCGGCACTTCTACGAGATCGGCCACGACCTCGCGACGACACCGATCACCGTCGTCGGTGTCGGCGACATGTCGGGCGACGTGTTCGGAAACGGCATGCTGCGCTCGCGCCAGATCAGGCTGGTCGCCGCGTTTGACCACCGCCACATCTTCATCGATCCCACGCCGGATGCCGAAGCCTCGTTCGAGGAGCGCCGTCGTCTGTTCTCGCTGCCGCGCTCGTCCTGGGACGACTATGACAAGCGCCTGATCTCTGCGGGCGGCGGCGTCTGGCCGCGCACTGCGCGGACCATCGCGCTGTCGGACGCGGCGCGCAGCGTGCTCGGCATCGACGCCACCAGTCTCACGCCGGAAGAGGTGATGCATGCGATCCTGCTGGCGCCGGTCGACCTGTTCTACAACGGCGGCATCGGCACCTATATCAAGGCCTCCACGGAAAGTCATGAACAGGTGAAAGACCGTGCCAACGATGCGATCCGCGCCGACGGCAAGGAGCTGCGCTGCAAGGTCGTGGCCGAAGGCGGCAACCTCGGCGCGACGCAGGCCGGCCGCATCGAGTTTGCGTTGAAGGGTGGCCATATCTTCACGGACGCGATCGACAATTCCGCCGGTGTCGACTGTTCCGATCATGAAGTCAACGTGAAGATCTGGCTCGACAGCGAGGTCAACGCCGGCAGGCTCGCCGCCGACGAGCGCAACCGGCTGCTGACCGATATCACGCAGGACATCGTGTCACTCGTGCTGCGCGACAATGCGCTGCAGACGCATCTGCTGGTGCGGGAAACGCAGGCGCAGACCGAGGCCACCGTGCAGGACCACTACGCGACGCTGATTGCGCGGCTGGAGGCGGAAGGCGTGCTGTCCCGCAAGCTGGAGCAATTGCCCGGCGCAACGGAACTTGCCACGCGCAAGGCGGAGGGAAGGGGGCTGACCACGCCCGAACTCGCGGTCATCGTCGCCCATGTGAAGAATCGCTACAAGCGCATCCTCGCCGAAGTCAACCTGCTCGCACAGCCGTGGGCGAAGGCGATGCTGACACCGTATTTCCCGCCGGCGCTGGTTGCGGAGCGCAACCCCCTGGAGCATCCGCTGGCGAACGCGATCCTTGCCACCGTGCTGGCCAACGAGTCGGTGAACCGCTGCGGCCCGGTGATGATCGGGGAGATTGCACGCACACTCAGCGTCGACGAAACCGAGGTGATCTGTGCGTGGGCCCAGGCATGGGCAGCACTGAACCTGACGCCGGTTTTTGCCGCGCTGGACGCGCATGCGCTGGAGGTACCGCGCGAAGTGTCACGGGCCGTGGACCAGCGCACGCGCTCATTGCAAAAGGCAATTATCAGCGGTGCACTGTCGGCCCCCGCACAGCAGCTGCACAAGGCGGGTGCGATGGAGGAGTTGGCATTGCTGTTTCGGCAAAAGGATGCCGTCGTCGAGCTGGTGCCGGCACTCGATTCGTCCCTGGCGACACAGGGCTTACCGGCGGGTTTTGCACAGGCATGCCAGGCGGTGGAGGCGGTCGAAGGCCTCGCCGACTTCCTGTTTGCCGGTTTGTCGGTGCCGCGTCCTGCCGGCATGAGCCTGCCGCAGTTCCTCAAGCTGGGAATGGCATTGCGACGGCAGGTCGGCATCGATGGCCTGGAGCGTGTGCTGACGCATACGCCGGCCACTGCGGCGCAGGAAGCACTGCGCGACCATGCGTTGCAGGTATTGCGCCGGGCGCAGCAGAACCTGCTGGCGCATGCGTTGCAGCAGCTGCCAGCAGATGGCGGACAGATCGACAATCCGGCGTCCCTGATTGAATCGCTGATGGCCAGGCTCAAGCTCGGTGTCCGCGCCGCCGACACGGCAGCACAGCAGAATCTCGAGCATGCGGTGCTGGATGTCTGGACGCTGTCGGAAGCGGCATCGTCCATGGCCGAAGCGGGCTGAGGCAATCGTGACACGCGCTTTGCCCGCATCGGTGCGCGCCCTGGCGAATGGCGACTTCGCACAAGTCGCCGATGGCTTCCGGAACGCCGGCTTTTCGGTGAGCCAACCCGCCGATGGCATCCTGCAACTCGTGCGGCCCGGGCAGGTGCAGCGCCGGAAGCTGCTGCTGTCGGTTGGCATTCATGGTGACGAAACGGCGCCGATAGAAATGCTGGCCGGCCTGCTGGCCAGATTGGCAGGTGCGCCGCATCGGCTCGGCGTGGACCTGATGGTGGTGGTCGGCAATCTTGCGGCGATCGGGCAGGGAAAGCGTTTCATCGACGTCGACCTGAACCGCCTTTTCCGTACCGGCCAAAGCGACTTGCATGCCACTGCGGAAGGGCGACGCGCGGAGGACATCATGCGGGCGGCAGCACGCTTTTTCGAATCCGGGGCAGCAGGAAAATGGCACTTCGACCTGCACACCGCCATCCGGCCTTCGCATTACCCGGCATTCGCCGTGATTCCGGATACCGGCGGAGACATGCAGGAATTGCTCGGCTGGCTAGGGCCGGCCGGCGTCGAAGCGGTAATCTTCAGCGCACCATCGGCAGGCACGTTCAGCGCCTACACGGCGATGCAATGTGGTGCGACAAGTGCCACGGTGGAGCTCGGCCGGATCGGGAAGCTTGGGCACAATGACCTGAGCCGGTTCGCGGCGGCCGATGCCGCGCTCGAAGCCTTCGTCCTGAGCGAAGCGGCGCCGGCCACTGCAAAACGACCTGTCGTGTATCGGGTGGCGCAGGAGCTGGTCAAGCACAGTGACAGCTTCCGCTTCGCCTTTGATAGCGCGACCGAAAACTTCACGCCGATGCCGCCCGGTGCGGTGATCGCGGAGGATGAGGGCATTGTGTATCGCGTCGGGCCGGAGACGGAGTACGTGGTCTTTCCGAATCCGGATGTGAGAATCGGTCTGCGAGCGGGTCTGATGGTCGTACGCAGCGTGTAACGACGACCTTGCTCAGTGGGTGGTATCAAGCGTTTGCAAGCAAGTCCCGTAGCTTGCCTGCGATACGGGCGTATTCCACTTCTATCGCCGCGAGCCGTTGCGGCGCATCGGCCGGCATCGCGTTCTTTGCATGCTGTTCCAGCAGGGCGCACATCGCGGACATGCCGGTGGCGCCGATCGACATGCTGCTGCCGCCGAGCGCATGGGCAACCCTGGCCAGTTCAAAACCGTTTCCAGCGGCAAGCGCCTGGCGCAGCGCGGCAAGCCGCGGGGGGCTGTCCGCCTGGTACAGCGCGGCAAGCTCCGCGAAATCCGGGCCGAACATCTGCTGCACCGTTTCCAGCTCATCCACCTCGTTCAACGTATGGGTATCTCCTGCATTGCTGACCTGTTCGCCATCTGTCAGCGGGAAAAGCCACCGCTCCAGCACCCCGGCCAGTGCCCGCGGATGCAAAGGCTTGGGCAGGAAATCGTCCATGCCCGCGGCCAGGCAGCGTTCCGCTTCGCCTGGTCCGCCCGCCGTCAGCGCGACGATCGGCGTGCGCCGGCCGCTGCCTTCCATTGCCCGGATTCGTTGTGTTGTCTGGTAGCCATCCAGCACCGGCATGTTGCAATCCATGAGGATCAACGCGTAGGGTGCAGCGCCATGCATCTGGATTGCCTGTGCGCCGTCGACCGCGCCTTCGGCGATGCAACCCTGCTTTTCCAGAAGGCGCAGCGCGACCTCCCGGTTTACCGGATTGTCGTCGGCCACGAGCACGCGCAAATCGCTTGTTGAGCTTGTCTCCATCTTCAGTTTTTTGCCGTCTGATTGCGTGAGATTGCGTGAGATTTTCAATGCCTTTTTTGCCAGGAAACGCCTGATTCTGAATGGCCGATAACAGGTTGGCAAACGATTTCAGGAACTGGCTCGGAATTTCCCTTCTGTTCAAGGGCTCATTTGTACTCCGCATCCGGATAATGCATGTTATGAAATTCCGGCCCATGGCATGAACAACAATCCGCCGGAATCCAGCGGGAGCACACTACATGGACATGAATCAGGCGACGCGCAACAAGCTCAACGGGCAGGAATCCTCCCTTGAGGACGACGATATCGAGCAAGGCTCGCATGATTCGCGTTCCGGCGCAGTCGACCTGAAAGCCATCCGCGAAGCAATTGCCCGCGTCGAAGCTGAAGCCAAGGCCACCGTCGCCGCCGAGAACCGCGCCCATGCCGAAGCGCGCGCCCGTGCCCTGGCCGAAGACCGAGCACGCCTCGAAGCCGCAGCCGCCGCCGAAGCCTACCAGAACGCCAAAGCCGCCGAAGAAGCCATCGAAGCCAGTCGCGCCCGTCTCGAAGCGGAGCGCCAGGCGCGCGAGGCCAGCGAAGCCCGCGCTGCCGCCGTCAAGAAGGAAGTCGCCGAATTGCGCGCCCGCGCCGAGGCTGAAGCCGAAGCAAAACGCATTGCAGAAGAGCGCGCCCGCGCTGAAGCGCAGGCCCGCCAGCGCGCAGCCGAACAGATCGCTGCCGAGACAGAGTTGGGCGCACGCGCTGCTGCCGCAGCCGAAGAGCTCGCCAAGGAAACCGAACTCGCCCGGTGGCAGGCTGCCCAGCGCATTGCCGCGACCGAGGCCGCAAGACAGGAAGCAGAAGCCCGCGCCCGCGCCGATGCCCGCATCGCAGAACTGGCGCGCGAGCAGGAGCGCCGCGAAAAGGAAGCCCGCCAGTCTGCCGAAATGCTGGCACAGGCACGCAGCGAAGCCCTCAAGATCGCCCGCGACCGTGAGCGTGCGGAGGCAATGGCGCTCAAGGCCGCATTGAGCCGCGCACCGATCGAAATCCAGGCACGCGAGGAAGCGCGTGCCCGCGTGCTGACCGAGCAGGAGCAGGAAGCAGCGGCGCTGGCGCGTATCGAACTCGAGCGCAAGACTGCCGAGGCGCTGCAACTGCGCCTGCAAGCTGAAGCCGAGATGCGCGACGCCGCCGCACGACGCGAGCATGCCGAAGCCACGGCCGCGAAGGCGGCACAGGCCCGCCGCGATGCCGAGGAACGCATTCGAGCAGCGACCGAAGCCCGCATCCAGACCGAGCGCGAACTGCAGTCCATGGCGCTCACGCGCGTCGAAACCGAACACTACGCCGACATGCAGGGCCGCGCCCGCATCGCGGCAGAAGCTCACGCAATCGAAAAAGCGCGCGAGCGTGCCGAGGCCGAGCAGAAGATCGCTGATGCCGCGCGCGCCCGTAGCGAGGAAGAGCAGCGCGCCAGGCGGCTCGCAGAAAAGCGCGTCGAGCAGGAACGCATCGCCGCCCGGCTCGCCGCCGAACAGGCCGAGGCAGAGCAGCAGGCGTATGCCCGCGCTGTCGAGCACGCCGATCTGCAGCGCCAAACCGCACAGTTGGCTGCAACCCGTGCACGCCAGGCTGTAGAAGTTGCCCGCGTAGAACGCGACCGTGCCATCGCCGAGCAGCAGGCTGTCGCCGCGTTGCAGGAAAAGCTCCGCGCCGAGGAAGCCGCCATTGCACAGGCAAAGGCGCGTGCCGAAGCAGAACAGCAGCACACCGAACTGTTGCAGATGCAGCAGGAGGCGGACCACGTTGCGCAAGTCGCCAAGGAAGACGAATGCGCCGCGATCAAGCTGGCCCTGGAAAAGGCGATTGAAAGCGCCAATGCACAGCGTGAGGCCGCGCAGGCTGCCATTGAGAAAGCGCGCGAAGCCGTCGAGCTGGAAAAGCTGGAGCGCCAGCGCGCAATGGATGAACAGCAAGCGCTCGCAGTACTGCGCAAGAAAGCCGAACTGGAACGCCAGCACGCCGACATCGCCCGGCAGGCACTGCAGACAGCGCAACAAAAGCTGGCTGCAGAACAGGCCGCCATCGCGGAAACCGAGGCCCGCCTGCGTGCAGAGCAGGAACAGTTGGCGGTGCTTCGTGCCCAGGAAGAGGCCGATCGCGCCCTGCGCGCTGCCCTCGAGGCAGAAAGCACTGCGTCCCGCCTGGCCGCAGAACGGACCCGGGCCGCTGCCGAGCTGCAGCGCAAGGCAGCGCAGGCAGCCCTGCTGAAGGCGCGCGAAGCCACCAACTTGGCGCAATCGGAGCGTGAGCGCGCCGACGCCGAGCAAAAGGCACTGGAGGCGCTGCAGCAGCGCCGCGAAGCAGAAGAGGCCGCCCGCGCCGAAGCCGAAGCACGCGCCAAGGCCGAGCAGGAGCAGGCGGAAACGCTGCGTGCCCGCGAGCAGCAGGAGCAGCAGGCGCGGCGTGACATCGAAGCCCGCCGCGCGGCGGAGCAGCAACGGCTGGAACACGCGGCGCAGCAGGCCGAGCTGGAGCGCCAGGCCGCCGAAGCCGCGCAAGCCAAGGCCGAGGAGGCCGCCGCACTGGCGCGCATCCAGCAGGAGCGCACGGTCGTTGAACAGCAGGCGTTGCAGGCGATCCGCGGCAAACGCGCAGCCGAGGAAGCGGCGCGCAACTACGCCGCTGCGCGGGCGCAGGCAGAAGACGAACGCGCAAAGCTCATGCGCACGCGCGAACAGGCAGAACGTGAACTGCGCGAGGCCAGCGAGTCAAAGACCGCAGCAGAGAAGCTACTGCTCGACAAGGCGGTTGAGCAGGCAGAACTGCGGCGCAAGACGGCACAAGTTGCGATCGCCAAGGCGCGCGAGGCGATCGAGCTTGCGACCCTGGAGCGCCAGCGCGCCAACGCCGAGCAGCAATCACTGGCCGCGATCCAGGAAAAGCAGCGCCTGGAGCGCGACCGGATCGCCGCGGAACAGAAGATGCTCGCCGCAACCGCCGAAAAGCTGGCTGCAGAACGCAATGCATGCGCAGACGCGCAGGCTCGTGCAGAGATGGAAGCCGAGCAGGCACGTATCAGTCGTGCCCGGGAACAGGCTGAACGACAGGCGCGCCTGGCATGCGAGGCACAGGCAGCGGCCGAGAAGGAATTCCTCGAGAAAGCCGCCGAGCAGGCGCAACAGCAACTGCTGGCCGCCCAAGCCGCTGAAGCGCATGCCCGCGAAGCGATTGAACTGGCCCGCATTGAAAGTGCGCGCGCCAAGGCAGAACAGCAGGCGCTGGACGCCATCCGGGAAAAGATCAAGGCTGAAGAGGCCGCCTGCACCGATGCCGAGCAACGCGCAGCAGCCGAGCGTGAAGCGGCAGAACTGGCCCGGCAACGCATGGCTGCAGAAGCCGAGGCCACGGCAGCCGAAGAGGCGCGGCTTGCCGCTGAGCGCCAGGCGCTGGAAGCCGCTCGCAAGCAAAAGGAGTCTTCTGAAAATACCGCGGAGCAGGCAGACTTGTTGCGCGCAAAGATCGAGCGTGAACAGGAGGAAGCGCAGGCAGTCGCCCGCGACCTGATGGAACGCATGACGCAGAAGAGCGAGGCGGTCGGTGACTGGCGCGTGCGTGCGGAAGCGGTGCTCGCTGATTCGCCGGTGCCCGCTGTGCGCAGCAATGCAGTCAAGCGTCCCCTCGTCGCGCTTCTTGGCGGAGCCGCATTTGCTGCAGGCGTGGCAGTGGCCGCGACCTGGATGACCCAGATGCCAGGTGAAGTTATGCCGGCCGGCTCTGTACAAGCGACAGCACCTGTTGTCCAGGTGCAGGCAACGCAGGCAACGCAACCAATGGCTTCCGTGGATCTCGTTGTCGCCGATCCGGCAGAGCCGTCGAAGTTGCAGATGTCTTATCAACTCACCCTGGAGCCGCAGCACGACGGCGCAGCCGGCAAGCCGACTGAAGCCGGGGTGGCGAAGGAGTGAGCTGCATGACGAGGGATTGCATCATTCTCATCATTTTCATCATTCACAGCTTCTGCATGTTTCGTCACTCTTCATCCACCCGGACCGATATCGCAATGACCTAGGTTTTTCATTCCGTTCCTCGTTCCGGTACGTTGCCACGCTGGTAAGCAAAGACGTCCGGAATGGCGGATTCAGGTCGGGAAGGTTAGAATGCACACGTTTGAAAACCCGGCCGGGCACGGTGGAAGCCTTACCAAGCCCCGTAACGACACCAGAACAACATGACTTTCACCTCGCGTCGCATGACTGCTTTCCGTTTGCGCTCTGCACTGAATACATCCATCGTATTGAGCGGCCTTGTCGCGGCACTGTTTGCCGCACCCGCCTTGGCCGATGACGTCACGGACGTCAGCAAGCTCATGCGTGCCGGCCAGTACGCCGAAGCATTGTCCAAGGCGGATGCCTACCTCAGCAGGAACCCGCGCGACGCACAGATGCGTTTCATGAAGGGTGTGATCCTCACCGAGGAGAACAAGTCGGCCGAAGCGATCACGATCTTTACCAAGCTCACCGAAGACTATCCGAGCTTGCCTGAGCCGTACAACAATCTTGCAGTGCTGTATGCCGCCGCCGGCCAGTATGACAAGGCACGCGTTGCATTGGATGCCGCCATTCGCACCAACCCCAGCTATGCGACGGCCTACGAGAATCTCGGCGACGTGCATGCCAAGCTTGCCAGCCAGGCCTACGACAAGGCACTTCAGCTCGATAGCGGCAATTCAGCTGCCAAGTCAAAACTGACGCTGGTTCGCTCGCTGGTCGGCAATGGCACTGACACCAAGGTGGCGGCTGCACCGGTTCCACCAACCGCGGTGGCGAAAGCACCGGAGCGGGCGGCCGCTCCTGCGCCAGCCCCGAAGGCGGCAGTCACGCCGCCGGCTCCGAGCGCTCCGGCTGCTCCGACTGTGAAAACCGCACCGGCTGAACAAGTCGCAGCAGCAAAACCGGAAGCGTCCAAACCGGCGCCGAGCAAGCCAGAGCAGAATGGCAATGCCGAACGCGACGTCGTTCTTGATGTTGTAAATGACTGGGCACGCGCCTGGAGCGACCAGGATGTGAAGTCCTACCTCGGCTACTATGGCAGCGATTTCCAGGTCCCAGGCAGGCAATCCCGCAAGACATGGGAAGCAGAGCGCCGCACGCGGATCGATGGCAAGGGTCGTATCAGCGTGAAGGTTGAGTCGCCGCAAGTCAGCGTCAACGGCAACACTGCTACGGTAAAGTTTCGACAGATCTACGTGTCGGATCGCCTGACCGCCAACACCCGCAAGACGCTGGTGCTGACAAAGCAGGGGGGCAAGTGGAGAATCAAGCAGGAGAATACGGGTAGCTGATGTTTCGCTTCGAATCAACGTACGGCCGGGCAAGTGTCATGTCCAGGCTTGCAGTCGGCCTGGGCTTGTCATGCCTGCTGGTTTCTGCGAGCGGGGCGGCGCCGTCGGCTCCAGCCGAGAAAAAGGTGTCCAGCCCGATTCTTTCCCTGGCCAGCACTGACAAGCCGGATCCTGAAGTCCTCCTGATCGAGGTCTACAAGGAGCTCGGCGCCAACAACCTGCGCAAGGCGCAGGAGAAGGTGGATGCGCTGGTCGAGGCCTATCCGAATTTTCGCCTCGGGCACCTGATCCGCGGCGACCTTCTGTTGATGCACACCCGCCCGGTGTCCGTACTCGGCGCTGTGAAGGGGCCGGAAGACAAGCTGCGCAACCTGCGCGAAGAGGCGATTGTGCGGCTGAAATCGCTGCGCGAGCGTCCTGGTCCCGAGATGTTGCCCCGTCAGGTGCTGCAGCTGCGGGAAGATCAGAAGCATGTGCTGCTGGTCGATGCAAAGCGTTCCCGGTTGTTTGTGTATGAAAACGACGGTGGTCGGCTGAAATTCATCACGGACTTTTACGTCAGCCAGGGCAAGCTGGGCGTCGACAAGTTCAAGGAAGGCGACCAGAAGACGCCACTCGGTGTCTATTACATCACCAGCCGTCTGCCCGGGGAGCGGCTGCCCGATTTCTACGGCTCGGGCGCGCTGCCGATCAACTATCCGAACGAGTGGGACAAGTTTAACGGGCGTGGCGGGTCCGGCATCTGGCTGCACGGCACCCCATCCGACAGTTTCAGCCGGCCGCCGCTGTCGTCCGACGGCTGCGTCGTACTGACCAATCCCGATCTGCACCGGCTTGCCAATTCCGTCGAGATCGGCAAAACGCCGGTGGTCATTAGCGAGAAGATCGATTTCATCAGCAAGGCCAAATGGGACAACGAGCGCGGCCACGCAATGCGTCTGGTGGACAACTGGCGGCGCGACGTGGAGAGTCTCAGCCCGCAGCGCATGATGGCAAATTATTCCAGGAAATTCCGTTCGGATCGTGGTGAAGACCTGCGCACCTGGTTCGCCAAGCATCAACAGTCCTTGCGTGGTGTAAAGAAGCTGTCGATTGCCTTGCGCGAAACCACACACTTTTACTATCCCGGTCGCGAGGACATGATCGTCAGTACTTTCACGCAGGAATCCTCGATCGGAAAGAGCAAGACCTCGATTCGCAAGCGCCAGTATTGGGCAAGGGAAGGCGGGCAGTGGAAAATCGTGTATGAACTAAATTTGTAGTAACGCGATATTCTTCGCAACAGAAATTGCTAACCAGAATTCTTGAACGGCAGCCGACGATCAGGCAGCCGTTTTTTCTTTCTGCATTGTGTTGGTGAATTGAGTGGCTGCATCTTGCCTATTGTGATGTCGATCAAATTTCGCTTGGATTTTTCATAACCCTTGTGGAAAGCCTGGAAGCGTCGGTCTATCCTCTTACGCTCAGTCTTAGTAATTAAACGATTTGCCCACCTGCTGTCATGGCGGGCGAAAAGTGCCACGAATCAAAATGCAATGCCGGTATTGCGGGGCGACTTGTTCCGGCTATGGCAAGGTTTGTACCGCATGCAGCCAACAACTGCGAAAAATGGGCTTCCCGCAGGAGCCCCCGAGCCTGGATGAGGTGCGTGCTGCGCGCCGCAGATATCCAGCGCTGTCTCGTCTGCAATTCAGTACGCGCATTTGCACTGTACCCTTCAGGAGGACTCGCCATTTGACCGGTTCCATGTCATCGAAGCCGCCGAACAATACAGCAATCCATACACAATCTCCCGCATCCGGAGGCTCTGGTCAGGCGGCATATCATCATGCCGGCCATCGAAGTCGTGCCGGTGGCACAGCATCAGCATCAAGGAAGATCGACGCCGGATCTTTTTCACAGGACGCGTCCAGTTCACCTCAGTTCTCGACGCATGACCGTGGCCAACCGATGTACGTGATGGAAGACGGACCAGATGGCTTGCGGAAAAAGAGTGCGGTTACACGTTACATCCTCATGCTCGCGATTTTCACCGTCGGAGCGGCGGTCGGCCTTGGCGCTTCATGGGCCCTCCGCCCTGCTGGACAAGCGGTCCAGTCCACGGTTGAAAACAGCGCCGGCGCTTCATTGTCTGAACGCGTCGCCGCGCCGCCAGAAACGAACCGTTCCTCGACCGTACGCGGCATTAGTTCCAGCGAGCTCCCCTATGATGGCAAGCCCCCTCCCACAGAAGAGGGTGAGCCGGATGCTGACCTGGTTACGTCCACTGAGCGTCACGGCGCATTGCCGGAGGAGCGTGTATCCGGAATGCTCCGGTCGCGTGTTGAACCGTCTTCCGGTGAAAGCGTGGAGGACGTGGGCGACGTGCAGAAGTCGCTTTCAGATACGCCTTCCACAGGACCTGCAGTTAAAGCCGCTGAGGCCGGTGCTGCAGGTGACAAGAGTGACAAGAAGCAGATTGCTCCCGGGCTGGTCGGGGCGGCGAAACAGTCGGCGAAGGAAACGCAACGATCGCTAGCGAAGGCCAAGGCGGGCGAGGAGCGCAGGACGAAGGAGGCCAGCACGAAGGCCGCTTCGAGAAAGCCTGCTCCTGCGCGGCTCGCCAAGGATCGTGAAATCGACCGGATCAAGCAGGAGGCGGACAAGGAGCTGCAGCGCAAACTTGAGGTAGGGCGCGCCAACGAGGCGGCGCGTGCGCAAAGGCAACTGGCTGCCTCACGTTACGCGGATCAGCCCGTCGACTCGAAGACGGCGCATGTGCGCAAAGTGCTCGCAAAATGCGAGCGTATCCCGAATTTGTTTCGACGCGAGAAATGCAAATGGGATCTATGTGGCAACAGGTGGGGTAAACACGGCTGCCCCTCGTATTCGCGGCCGGCAACGACTTATTGAAGTCGCCGCGCCGGTCTTGTCCTTAGCTTGAAAATGGAATGGGCACCGTCCGCAAATGGGATGGGGCGTCCATTCTAGCCTTAGCCGTTTGAACTTCCATTCCCCGCAGGCGACGTCGCGTCGACCTTCACTCTCCGCCGCCTGGCTGTTGATTCTTCTCTTTAAGTGAACCGACTCCGAGTCGACTTCAAGTGAGCTTATTGTTCACTTGAATTTCAGCGTGCAACTGCGCCCAGCAGCTGCGCGGTTCGTACGATTCCCTTTCCTTGAGTTATAACAACGTTGGTACAATAGATGCCTTGTTCCAACATTGTTTTTATTAAAGTTTTCTTATTGGAAATTTTGTTGTACGATGTTAGAACATGCTGTTAAAGGGATTTCTATGAAGACTGCAATCCGCAAGATGGGTAATTCGCAAGGGGTCTTGATCCCCAAACCGTTCCTTTTGCAGACCGGCCTTGATATTGGGGAAGTGGAAATCGAAGTGGAAAACGAAGCGATCGTGATCCGTAAGCCGAAGAAGAAATCGCGCGAAGGCTGGGCGCAAGCGTGTCAGCAGCTTGCCGCCCGCTCTGCGGATCAGGCAATCGCTTGGCCGTTGATCCCGCCTGATGCGGATGCGGGCTTTTCATGGTGAAACGTGCCGAAGTCTGGCTGGTCGACTCCGAGAGGCAGGTCGGCGGCGTTATCCAGAAGCGTTGGCCCGGCGTCGTAGTGTCGCCGGAGGAGATGGATGAATTCCTCAGCACGCTGATCCTGGCGCCGATGAGCACGCATGACTTGCCTGCGCCGTTTCGAATTCCGGTGACCTTTCTTCAGAAGGAGGGGCTGATCCTGCTGGATCAGATCTGTACCTTGGAAAAGTCCCGCCTCGTCCGAAAACTCGGCGTCATTGGTGAAGACACCATGGCCAAGACTCTCGACGTATTACAAGAAGTATTCGCTTATTAACATAAGGGCTGAACTCACATGTCTAACGATTACTTGTCCGAAATTCGTGATGTCAATCTGAGTTACCTGATGATTGCGCAGCAGATGATCCGGCACGACCGCGCCGAGGCGATCTTCCGGCTAGGCATCAGCGCCGAGATTGCAGACCTGCTTGCCGGCATGAGCAACGCCCAAGTCCTTAAAATGGCCAGTTGCAACATCATGCTCTCGCGTTTCCGTTTCAATGACACCGCGATCCTGTCGACCTTGTTGCGCGACAAACCAGGTGCGGTTGGGGCGCCGGTGCATGCGTCCATCATCATGGCTTCTCAGGCGCCGGAAACGATCACTTGATACTCCGATCTACATTGCGTGGTGTGCCTGTGATGCTATATCTCCTGCTCGACAAGCTGCTCGTGATTGGCGGGTTCGTGAGTGAGCCTGGCGCCGTTTTGTGCAGCGGTTGCGAGGCTGCCTGAGATGCAGGCGATGGATTTGCCCAGGAACGCCCTGCAATGGGAGACGGAGCGTCAGAATCGCGTCCATCAGGAAGCCGTCGAACAGAAAAAGAAACAGATGCATCTTGATAAAGCGGGCACGCGTGTGCAGCCTGCGGAGAACATGATCCGTGAGGTCTCCCTGTCGAGGGATTTGCCTGACGGTGTGGAAGAGGTAGTGCAGCAGCGTACGGATGCGCTGCGTCGAATTCCGGACATGCGTTCGGCCTTGGTGCCTTTTGATGACGATGCCGAGGGCGAGTCCTGGAGCAAGCCGTTTTCACTGATGAAAGCGGATCTTGACCCGTGGCTGTCGTACTACAAGGGCTATGCAACATCGCGCCTGTTCCTGGATGTGCCGCCCGCCGATAGCCCGGCTTCAGCGGTTTCGCGGAATGAGGCTTCGATCGACTACGCGGTGCGCGCGCTTCTGGAGCTGAAGCGGGCTGATCCGAAAATCATTCTTGATCCCCCCGTATTGATCAGTCAGCCAGTCGAATACATTGAATTCGAGGCCGAGCTGAAGGCCTGCAGCAACCCGCTGCAGGCTGCCACATTGCTCAAGTATGCGACTGAGGCTCATGAGAACCAGTTGCGCCAGGCAGTCGAGAGGGGGCGCGACATGGGAAACCGACTTTACGATGCACTGATGGGCGAAGGGCATGCAAACCTCATTCGGGCATGGGAAAAGGTTTTCAAGCGCAAGCCCAACGTCGAAGAGCTGCACCTGATGCTGACCACGGGGCGGATCAAGGTATCGCGCACGCGTTCATCTGCAGTCATCGAGCCCAAAGAGTCGCCAAATGACGTGTCGGCTCCGGCCCTTGGTCGACGTCCGGAGCCTGAAGTGCCGCCATTGCGGCTCGAGCCCCAAATAAAGAAGCTGCAGGTTCCTGCGCCATTAAGTGTCGAAAATAAGGAAGAGAAGCTGGCGGCAGCAACAGCGATGCCTCAAAAAAGCGAGAAGGTCGTCGCTACAAAACACAAGACCTTCTTCTATCTTCATGCCGCGATCGGTCTTGCTGCGCTTGCCGCCTATGGCATGTGGATGTTTTCCTGAGCAGTTGCCGAATTCAGGGCAGGGCGTGCGCCACGCCACATATGAGGGCGATGCTGCCATAACGGCTTCTCTGTTGCGCCAGAGCTTCTTGTTGTGATTCTTTGTGCTGCTTCGGTGCCGCCTGTTGCGCTCAAAGCTCAGTTTTTGCCCAGGTACACAATTCAGTCTTGATGCCTTTGCGGGCTGCTTCAAGCGGAGCAATTCCTCCGGGACCGTTTTATCCTTTTCCCAAAACAGAAAGGGCCTAGGTTTTCACCTAGGCCCTTGTATTTCTGGTAGGCCGTGCTGGGCTCGAACCAGCGACCAACGGATTAAAAGTCCGCTGCTCTACCAACTGAGCTAACGACCCGAAAGACCAAGATTATAAGTAACGATCCTGCATCCTGTCAAATGTCTTTTTCCGAAAATCAATTTAATTCCTGCGGCATTTGACGCTGCGAATCGAAAGCTACTTTAGCGCTGCCAAGCGGTCCTTCGCAGTTTGCGCTGCCTGCGAATCCGGATATTGCGCGATCAAGGTTTCAAGCGTCTTCTTTGCTGCGGGCTTGTCCTTGAGCTCCATTTGGCAGCTCGCGATATTCAGTAACGCATCTGCTGCTTTCGGACTGTCCGGGAAATTCTTCACGACGACTTGCTGAGCAGCGATTGCATTCTTGTAATCGCGTTGCGCGTAGTAGCTGTTGCCGAGCCAGTACTGTGCGGAAGGCGCCAAGCCGGACTGTGGATAGCGGCGCGTGAAATCATAGAATGCGGCGCCGGCGTTACGATAATCGCCACCCTTGAAATAGGCGAGAGCTGCATCGTAGGAGCGCTGTTCTGCTTGTTCGACCGTCACTTCCTTGCCGTCGATCGTGACCTGTTGCGGCTCGAGCTTGCGAAGGCGGTTGTCGAGATCGACGTAGAAATCCTTCTGGCGCTTCTGCGAGTTTGCCAGTTCGTTGGTCAGGATCTCGATCTGGCCGCGCAGCCGTGCGATTTCCTGCCGAAGCTGTTCATTCTGATTGTTGAGATCGAAATTGTTGCTCTTATCGGCCTTGGCGTTGATCTCATTCTGCATGTTGTTGAGGCGACCCCGGATTTCCAGGATCGCGCGACGCGCTTCTTCATCTTCAAACAATGCAGCTTGCGCCTGGAACGGTGCAAAAGAAAACGCGGCCAAAAGGGCCGCAGCAAATGAAGCTTTGATGGTCTTGTTCATGGAAACTCCTGAACGTTGGCGAAATGGCAGACCATTTCTTTCTTGACGCTCCCTCTCCCGCTGGCGCGGAAGAGGGGGAGTGGCGGTGATCGTCAATCACCCATATCGATTTACTGATAGACGATGTCGGAACGACGGTTTTCAGCCCAGGAAGCTTCGTCGCTGCCAGTTGCCTTCGGCTTCTCTTCACCGAACGACACGGCTTCCATCTGACCGTCGGCTACGCCAAGGACGGACAGGGACTTGCGAACGGCTTCAGCACGCTTCTGGCCCAGTGCCAGGTTGTATTCGCGGCTGCCGCGCTCGTCGGTGTTGCCCTGGATGACAACCTTGCGGCCCTTGTTGGAGGACAGGTACTTGGCGTGGGCTTCCACTACCGGCTTGAACTCATCCTTGACGATGAAGCTGTCGAAGTCGAAATAAACGCTGCGCTTTGCGAGAATGCCGTTCGGATCGTTCAGCGGGTCGGTGGAGCCGGTCGTTACCGGGGCGACGGTGCGAGCGTCCGCAGTTGCTGCCGGCTTGGCCGAACGGTCTTCGACTTTGGCGGTTTCGTCGAGCTTGACGGAGGAGCAGCCAGCAAGTGCCAGCAGGCTGGAAAGGATGAGGGTGGCGGTAGTAGTTGTGCGCATTAAGAGTTCTCCTGAGTAAATTTGTTGCTACAAACCTATATTATTTCATGAAAGGGCCCCATGTGGGTTCCCTTATGTCACCAGCCGGCGGTGTCAGGCGGTACTTGACCCGACCGTCGACCGACACGACCGCAAGCGCGTCCCGTCGCCCTGCCTTCGTCGCATACATGAGGTACTTTCCGTTTGGCGAGAAACTCGGCGATTCGTCGTCCAGGGTGTCAGACAAGCGAAGCTCCTGGCCGCTTGCCAGATCAAGCACGTACAGCTGGAACCGGCCTTCCCGGCGCGAGATGAATGCGAGCGACTTGCCGTCGGGGGACACGCGCGGACTCACGTTATAGCTGCCACTAAAGGTGATGCGCTGGGCATCGCCACCATTGATGCTCATGCGGTAAATCTGCGGACCGCCGCTACGGTCGCTGGTGAAATAGATATGCTGGCCGTCAGCGGAGAACCGCGGCTCCGTCTCGATGCCGGTGGTATTCGTCACCTGGCGGAGATTGCTGCCATCGGCATTGACGATGTAGACCTGAGTGTATCCATTACGCGACAGTGCCAATGCCAGACGGCTGCCATCCGGTGACCAAGAGGGGGCCGAATTGCTGCCACGATAGTTTGCGATGGCGGTGCGCCGACGGCTTGTCAGATCCTGAACGTACACGACCGGCTTCTTGTTTTCGAATGAAACATAGGCGACCCTGGTACCGTCGGGCGACCAGGTGGGCGAAATGATCGGCTCGTTTGAGCGAAGGGCAACTTGCGTGCCTTCACCGTCAGCGTCCGCGACCTCAAGGCGGTATTCATTCCCAGTTTTGGTCACGTAGGCGATCCGTGTTGCAAATGCCCCGCGTACACCAAGGAGCTTCTCGTAGATGTCATCCGAAATCTTGTGTGCGGCCACACGCATACGATCAGGGCCTGCGACCTGGCCGAATCCGGAAAGACTCGTTGCCCTGAGTGTATCCAGCAAGCGATAGCGCACATCGAACCGTCCGTCTGCAAGACGCTGCACGCTTCCGACCACCAATGCGTCGGCACCTTGCGATTTCCACTCCGTATAGTTGACTGCAGTCGTTTCCGACATGGTGTTGCCCGTGTCGATGATCCGGAAGTATCCGCTGTTGGCAAGATCGGCCTTGATGATCGCCGTTACCTGCTGTGGAGCCATCGCTTCTCCGGTGAAGCCGGCGATGGCAATCGGAATCTGCGTTGCGCCGACACCGGATGTTTCCACGCGCAACTGCGCTTGTGCGAATCCCGTAACGGCAATCAGTAGCACAACGAAGCCACGGGAAATGAGATTTTTCATCATGGTCACCTAATTAGTCTTTCGGTTTATGAGTTCCTGTGAAGCTGGAAGGCATGCTGCCATTGCTATCCCTCGGGAAGGGTTGCGCTCTTTCGATTGCTCTTGCAACGGCCTCATCGAACCCCGGAACGCCGGACGAGCGGAGTTTGCGCATGCCGGCGACCGAGCCATCGGGTAGCAATCTGACCTCGTACTCGACAGGAGGGTTGCCTTGCAAGCCCTCCGGAACGACGAATGTAATGTGAGACTTGATCTTTGCCCCGACCTTGCTTGCCCACTCGACACTTGCGCGCCCGCCTTGTGCCTTTGGCGCGTCACCGCTCCCGCCAGCACCGATGATACGGCGCATATTTTCTTCGCGTATCTTGTCTGCCAATCTGGCGTCGGCTTCTTCCTGCAGTCGCTTCTTTTCCGCTGCCTCCTTCTTCGCCTTCTCGGCCTTTTCCTTTTCGGCCTTTTCTTTCTCTCGCTTCGCTTCTTCCTGTTTTAACTTGGCAAGCTTCTCTTCTTCAAGACGCTTCTTTTCTTTTGCGAGGCGTTCTTCCTCCTCGCGGCGTTTCTTTTCTTCCGCGGCCTTGCGCTTCTTTTCCTGTTCAAGCGCGATGTCCGGTTTTTCGACCGGTGGTGGCTCTTTTACTATTGGCTTGGGTGGTTCCTTGATAACAGGTTTGGGCTCTGGTGCCGGCTCTGGTACTTTTACCGGTGCGGGCGGTGGAGCAGCCTCGCGCGGTTGCGGATCCCACACTTCTGCTTCAATTGTCGCCGGATGGTTGCTCTGCCATTGCACGCCTATCCATAGGAAGGCAAGCAGCGCGGCATGGACCAATGCGGCGAAAAGGAGCGAGCGGCCAAGCCCCGGCTCCTTGGGAATGGTGTACTGATGTGCGTCCGTCATTGCTTGGTCGCCAGCCCCACCCGGTTGATGCCAATCTTTTTCGCTTCCGAGATCACCTGGATGACTTCATCGTACTTGATGTCTTTATCCGCAGAAATCATGACGGGCAGGTCCGGATTGGCGGCATGCATCGCGCGCAGCTTTTGCAGCAGGGCACTGCGGCCGCCGACTTTCTCATCCCGCCCGCCGCTCTTGGACCCACTGATCCCAATTGTCGCGGTAGTGTCGGGCTTCAGGGATATCTGGATGTATTCGGTAGGCGGCAAGGCAGACTTTGCTGCTGTCGGCAGGTTGATGACGCCAGGATTTGTCAGCGGCGCAGCGACCATGAAGATCACCAGCAGCACGAGCATCACGTCGATATAGGGAACGACGTTGATTTCGGATTTGAACTTGCGGCCGCGTCCGCCGCGCATGGAACTGTAGGCCATCAGCGAACCTGGCGTTGCAAGATATTGGAGAACTCTTCAATGAAGCTTTCGAAGCGAATCGCCAGGCGGTCGATGTCGTGCGAGTAGCGGTTATAGGCTACCACCGCCGGGATCGCCGCAAACAGGCCGATCGCAGTTGCAATCAGCGCTTCGGCGATACCGGGAGCTACCGAGGCGAGCGTCGCTTGCTGCACATTGGCCAGGCCGCGGAACGCATTCATGATTCCCCATACGGTGCCGAACAGGCCGACATACGGCGAGACCGAGCCAACGGAGGCAAGGAAGGCCAGGTGCGATTCAAGCGCATCCATCTCGCGCTGGTAAGCGGCACGCATTGCGCGACGAGCACCATCAATCATGCTGCCCGGATCGACTGGACCCTTGCCGGCGAAGATCGCCTTGGCCTTGCCGAATTCGCCCATTCCTGCTTCGAAGATGCGCTCCAGGGCGCCACCATCGCTGCCGTTCCGACGTCGGTTGGAGGTTGCTTCTTCGTAGAGTGCGTTGAGATTGCCTCCCGACCAGAAAGCGCGCTCGAACTCTTCCGTACGTGCTTGCGCGCTTCTGATCGCAAACATCTTCCGGAATATGTACGTCCAGCTCATGATGGAGACGAGCAGCAGAAGCGCCATCACGAGCTGCACCAGCAGGGAGGCGTTGCTGATCAGGGAGACAAAGGAAAGATCTTGGGTAACGGTCATGTTTCTTTAAACGGATAAAAATCGCACCGAGCCGTTTAGGACGCGGGCTAAAGTATGTTATGCGGGGAACGGCCCTGTTCTTCTTATCTGCGCCATGACCTCGTCCGGTATTGGGCGAGGGCGGAGCGTTTCGGTATCCACACAGCCGACCTTGATGGACCCACTGGTCAGTAGTTGTGGTTGCGCACCACTGACGCGCCATGCTTCTTGAAAGAATTGCACAGAGGCACGTCCTAGCCGTTCGACAACGACAGTGAGTTTCAGTTCATCATCTAATTTCGCTGGAGCATGATAATCGACTGTTGTGCTTTTTACGACGAACATTGCGCGATGCGTTTCTGATAACGATTGCTGTCCAATGCCGGCGGCACGCAACCATTCTGTCCGCGCCCGTTCAAAGAAGCGCAAATAATTGGCGTAAAAAACAACACCCCCGGTATCGGTGTCCTCGTAATACACCCGAACTTTCCAGCTAAATTCAGAACTCATATTTATTGTTGCTAAAAGTTGCGCTTGATGGCGAACGGGGAGAACGCCTGGCAGGAGGGCATCATTTCGATGTAGTTGATATTCACATGCGGCGGCAAAGTAGCGATCCAGAATGCGGTCTCCGCAATGTCCTTTGCGGTCAGCGGTTCGGTTCCCTCGTACACCTTTGCAGCCGCTGCATCATCCTTCAGGCGGACATTGGAAAATTCGGTGCCCCCACATAGTCCCGGAGCGATGTTGGTGGCCCGTACGCCCGTGCCGACGAGGTCGGCGCGCAGATTGAGCGTGAACTGGTCGACGAAAGCCTTGGTGGCACCGTACACATTGCCGCCAGGGTAGGGGTATGCACCGGCAACCGATCCGATATTGATGATCATGCCGCTCCCGCGCGCCACCATCGCGGGAAGGAGGTGACGCGTGATCGTGACCAGCCCTTTGCAGTTCGTATCGATCATCGTTTCCCACTCTTCCAGCGACGCCTTGTGCGCCGGTTCGATGCCAAGCGCAAGCCCGGCATTGTTAATGAGAATGTCGATGTTCTTCCAGTCTGCCGGCAGCGTTGCCAAGCCGTTGTTGATAGACGTTTTATCACTGACATTCATCTCGATAGGAAGCAGTGCGGAGCCAAGTTCGGCTGCCAGTGCATCCAGTCGCTCCTTGCGGCGACCGGTCGCAATCACCTTATGGCCGTTTTGCACGAATTTGCGTGCCATTTCTGCGCCGAAGCCTGAAGTTGCTCCTGTAACCAAAACGATCATCGTGAATCCTTTTGTTCTCTGTAGGTAAGTTGGCCAAAATTGTAGCCGAAAGGCGGAGTGGGCCGCAGTTCATGTCCGGGGCAGAAAATGGCGGCGCGACGCGGCCATCCTTGCTGAAATCAGGTACCTATCTTACAATTTAGCGCCATTTCATCCCACGTAACTGGCGAAAACACTGGAACGCAGTTCCGGTAACAAGGTGGAAATCCACCGGGGAACGTGGGATATCCAATAGCCGTTCGCCTGGGCAGCCCAAATGGAATGCACGACTGAGGCTGCCTGTCTTTCCCATCGGCCCTCATTCGATTTAGGCAAACCCACTTTGCATACTTAATCGATTGGAGTTATTTCATGTTCGCAAAAGACCATACCATCGCCAAAGTCGATCCCGAACTTTGGTCCGCCATCCAGCAGGAAAACAAGCGCCAGCAGGATCATATCGAGCTGATCGCCTCCGAAAACTACACCTCGCCTGCCGTCATGGAAGCGCAAGGCTCGCAGCTCACCAACAAATATGCCGAAGGCTATCCAGGCAAGCGCTATTACGGCGGTTGCGAGTATGTGGACATTGTTGAATCGCTGGCGATCGAGCGCCTGAAGAAACTGTTCGGTGCCGAGGCGGCAAACGTGCAGCCGAATTCCGGCTCTCAGGCAAACCAGGGCGTATTCTTCGCCATGCTCAAGCCGGGCGATACGATCATGGGCATGTCGTTGGCGGAAGGCGGTCACCTCACGCACGGCATGGCACTGAACATGTCCGGCAAGTGGTTCAACGTAGTCTCTTACGGTCTCAACGACAAGGAAGAGATCGATTACGACGCGATGGAACGTCTTGCGCACGAAAAGAAGCCGAAGATGATCATCGCTGGCGCCTCCGCTTACGCGCTGCGCATTGACTTCGAGCGCTTCGCCAAGGTCGCAAAGGATGTCGGCGCCTATTTCATGGTCGACATGGCGCACTACGCCGGTCTCATCGCGGCAGGCGTCTATCCGAATCCGGTTCCGTATGCCGACTTCGTCACCTCGACCACGCATAAATCGCTGCGCGGCCCGCGCGGCGGCGTCATCCTGATGAAGGCCGAGCATGAAAAGGCGATCAATTCCGCGATCTTCCCGGGCATCCAGGGCGGTCCGCTGATGCATGTGATCGCAGGCAAGGCTGTCGCCTTCCAGGAAGCGCTGTCCCCGGAGTTCAAGACGTATCAGCAGCAGGTTGTGAAGAATGCGGACGCGTTGGCGAAGACCCTGATCGCACGTGGACTGCGCATTGTGTCCGGCCGCACCGAGTCGCATGTGATGCTGGTTGACCTGCGCGCCAAGAAAATCACCGGCAAGGAAGCAGAGGCCATCCTCGGTACGGCGCACATGACCTGCAACAAGAACGCAATTCCGAACGATCCCGAAAAGCCGTTCGTGACGTCCGGCATCCGCCTCGGCAGCCCGGCAATGACGACCCGTGGTTTCAAGGAAGCGGAAGTGACGAAGGTCGGCAACTTGATTGCGGACGTGCTGGACAATCCGCATGACGCAGCAACAATCGAGCGCGTGAAGGCAGAAGTCAAGAAACTGACCGACGCCTTCCCGGTATACGCCTGATCGTGTCGGGAAGTGTGCGGTGCAGGACAGGCAGGAAAAGCACAGCATACTTCCCGTCGACTTGATATTTTTTTATAACGGGAAGAGAATCCCGCGATTGGTAACAGATGCTGCTCGTCATTCAGTTCCTCTGGATCGGCGGCAGCAACATCCAGAACCGCAGGCACCCCAATGAAATGTCCCTTCTGTCATCATGAAGACACCCAGGTGATCGACACGCGCGTGTCGGAGGAGGGGGATACCATTCGCCGCCGCCGTCGCTGTGCTCATTGCGACAAGCGGTTCACCACCTACGAACGCATCGAACTGTCGATGCCGGTCATCGTCAAGAAGAACGGCAGCCGGACAGATTACGATCCGGCCAAGCTGCGCGCTAGTTTCATGCTTGCCCTCCGCAAGCGCCCGGTTTCCGCGGAAGCAGTGGATGCTGCCATCCATCGCATCGAAGAAAAACTGCTCTCCAGCGGTGCACGCGAGATTATTTCCGGCCACATCGGCGAGCTTGTCATGCGCGAACTGAAGCGCCTCGACAAGATTGCTTACATTCGCTTTGCGTCCGTGTACAAAAGCTTCGAAGACGTCGCCGAATTTCAGGATGCGATCGCTGAAGTCGGTCCTGAACGTAAGAACTCCACCACCTAGTTAACCGTGACAAGTCTGGACATGGATTTTTCGCGCTCAAAAAGTTGTAAAAAATGCAACAATAGTCGGCTCAGTTCGAGGAGACCCGTTTCGCGGAGATCCACGCTTCGCAAAAGAAGCGCCGGTTTCTCCATGGTTGAGACGTTGGTCGCGATGGTTATCATGGCTGTCGGTGTGATGGGAGCGGCAGGCTTGCAGCTGACAGCCCTGCGCACTGCCCGGCAGACTGCATTCGCGACAATTGCGTCGCATCTGGCGGCCGACATGGCGGATGCAATACGAGCGAGCCAAGGCTGGGCGAGCAGGAACGGCAGTGTGGATCCCTACCTCGATGCGAGTCTTGATTCGGGCGACGCGGAGGGCTCTACCCCGCCGGCGCGGTCTTGTTACAGCGACACTTGCGATCCGACGGAATTCGCTGCCTTTGAGGTGAGCGAATGGAAAGCACGGATCCGCAGCACCTTGCCTGCCGGCCGATTCCGCATTTGCCGCGATATCGATCCCTGGGACGGCAGCAGGAACGCGCCGGCGTGGCAATGCCACGATAATGCTGCGGATACGGCCCCGATCGTCGTCAAACTCGGCTGGCGCATCAACAATCCCGATGCGTCCCTGGCCAGCCATGCCACTGGCCACGAAGAGGCCGGCATGACTTTGATCGTGGGGGCAGGGGTATGACGGATCGCGGTCCTACCGCTTTGCGCGCAAAACATCGGTGGCACGGATTGCGCGGTGAGTACGGCGTCACTCTTGTTGAGTTGATGGTTTCGATGGCGATTGGCTTGTTTATCGTACTGGCTGCAACAGCGCTGCTTGTTTCAGTCAAGCAGGCCTATCTTGCTCAGGACGACGAAGCGCAGGTTCAGGAAGCCGGCAGGTACACACTCGATACGGTCGCCCGTGCGGTGCGACAAGCCTCGCACCGGACCTGGGATACGGAACAGGTGGCAGTTACCGACCAATCAGCATTCGATCCCGATGTTATCGGCCTCGATTCACGCAGCCTGCGCAGCAGGACTCCCGGCATCGAAGCGCCACTGCTGAAATCGGTGAATGGCAGCGATGTGCTGGCCATTCGTTTCTTCGGCTCCGGTAGCGCGGAAAGCGGTGACGGCACAATGCTAAATTGTGCCGGCTTTTCCACGCCATCTCCATCATCCGATGAGATGGCGGCAGATCACCGCACATGGAGCATTTTCTATGTGGCCATTGGAGAAAGTGGCGAACCCGAGTTGTATTGCAAGTATCAAGGGAGGAGCAGCTGGACGTCGCAATCCATAGCACGTGGTGTGGAATCGTTTCAGGTCCTTTATGGCCTCGATACCGACATGGATGGCTTTCCCAACCGCTTGCTCAATGCGTCTGCGATTGATGCATTGGATGATGAAATGGTGGTTCACGGAGCCAATGCCGTTGAGCGGGCAACTGACCGGGCGAGGAAAACGCACTGGAAAAAGGTCGTTGCCGTCAAAGTCGCAATGCTGATTCGCGGCACTCATCAGACGAGCTGGACTGAGCCTGCGAACGGCTATGCGCTATTCGGCGACATGTATGCGAATGAGTATGCAGACGAAGACCTCGGCGTGCTCATCAGAGATGCAGACCTGCCGAAATCCCAGCGTGGGCGGTTGCGCCGTGTCTTTTCCATGACAATCCGACTGCGTAACGGGGTGGGGGAGGGCGTGGCGTGAAGAGCGCAAGTTGGTATGAATGCACGCAACGGTGCGCCTCGAAGCGAAACGCTGCGAATCGCCATCGCGGGGCTGCGCTCATCATGACGCTCATCATGATGGTGGTGGTACTCATGCTCGGCATGTCGGCAGTCCAATTCGCCTGGCAGGGGGAGAAGGCGGGGCGCGGCGACCGTGATCGCCTGATTGCCTTCCATGCAGCCGATGCGGCTTTAGCGGATGCCCAACGAGATATCGATGCCTCCCCGCGCCAGGGCCTCTTTGCACAGGAGGTGGTAGAACCATTCGGAGATGTCTGTGATAACAGGGGGATGGAGCTCTATCTCGGTCTGTGCAAGGCAGCCGAACCAGCGAGTCCGCCGGTATGGACTGAGGTGAACTTTGCTGATGACAAACAGAATCGCTCGGTGCCATACGGACATTTCACCGGCCAGCAGTTCCAGCACGGCGTTGGGGTAATGCCCGCGCGGCTGCCGCGGTACATCATTGAACGTCTCACGCGTCCTGGTGTGGAGGAAGGAGCTGCAATCGTTTTCTATCGCATCACTGCGCTCGGATTCGGCATGCGCGATACCACACAGGTAATGCTGCAGGCCTTTTACCTTCCGAGCCATGTGGAGGGAGCGCCGGCGCCGAAAGGGCGTTTTGGCTGGCGGGAAATCTCGAATTGGCAGGAGGTGCGCAATGCGCGTGGCAACGGCTAACAGGCGACAACGCCTCCCATATGGATTCACGTTTATTGAAATACTGTTCGTGCTGGCGCTGTTTGCGCTGCTGGCAGGTATCGCATATCCCACCTATGTCGAATCGGTTCGAAAGGGGAAGCGCGTGGAGGCTCGAGCAGCGCTATTCCAACTCATGCAGCAGCAGGAACGCTATTTTTCACAGAACAATACCTATCTTGCGTTCTCCGCTGATTCCATGGACGTGGATGAAAGGAAGTTCAAATGGTATTCGGCAGGAAGTGCGGAAAACAGCGCTTACGAACTGAAAGCCGAAGCATGCGAGAACGACACGATTCGCAATTGCGTGCGCCTCGTTGCCATGCCCGGAACGGATAAGGTGGACGGGAATTTCCGTGATCCGGTATGTGGAGAAATGATCGTGACCAGCACGGGCATCAAGCGTGCCCGTCATCCCGATTGCTGGAAGTGAGACGGCACAGCCTGCAATTCGATCCATGAGACGCTCCGGATTTTCGCTCATCGAACTCATGGTCGTACTGGCCGTGGCGGCAATCCTGCTTGGTGCCGGGGTGCCGTTTGTCAGGGGGCTGGTGCAAGGCCAGCGTTTGACGACTGTAGTCAATGCGTTTTTCTCGTCCATGAACCTCGCGCGCGCAGAAGCTATTCGACGCGGTGTGCGGGTCGATATGGTTCCTGTGAGCGATTCCGACGATTGGGCAAAAGGCTGGGTGGTTTTTGTCGACGAAGATAATAATCAAAAGGTCGACCTCGGCGAGGAAACGATCTTTGTGTACGATACCGTCGGCCAGGGAATCCGCATCAATGCCAGTCTCACGGACAAGTCGCCATCCTACCTGGCTTACAGTGCTACAGGGCGAACTCGCACCAATGCAAGTGCGTATGCTCCACAGTTCGGCAGTGTCACCTTCGAACTCGACAAGCAGGTCAGAAAAATCAAGATCAACTTTCTGGGGCGTGCACGCGTGTGCAACCCGGAGGTGGCCGGGAGCACCTGCTAAGCCGCCGTGCCTGATGCCCCTCATCAGCGATAGAATGTCGATCCATGGCGCAGAGCGTCCGGCTGCCGCCCCCTCGACAACTGAATTCGGAATCCCGTGGAAATCTATAGCGATACGCAGGGCATGCAGCTCGCGCTGCAATGGGCTACGAAGGGCCTTTTCATTACCACACCCAACCCTCGGGTTGGGTGCGTCATCGTAAAGAATAACAAGGTCATCGGCACCGGCTCCACCCAGCCTGCCGGGCAGGCCCACGCAGAGGTGCAGGCACTGAATGATGCAGCGCAAAGGCGGTTTGATGTGCGCGGTGCGACTGTCTACGTTACTTTGGAACCCTGCAGTCATTACGGGCGTACGCCGCCGTGTGCCGATGCCCTGATACGCGCCGGCGTCGGACGTGTTGTCGCTGCAGTCGCCGACCCCAATCCGCTGGTTGCGGGGCAGGGCATGGAAAAGCTCAGGGCCGCGGGTATCGAAGTGGCTTTCGGAATACTTGAGGACGAAGCCAGGGAGATGAATATCGGCTTCATGTCCCGGATGCAGCGTGGCAAACCCTGGGTGCGAATGAAGGCGGCTGCCAGCCTGGATGGCAAGACTGCTCTTCATAATGGACGGAGCCAATGGATTACCTCCGCCAATGCGCGCGATGACGGTCATTGGTGGCGGGCACGGGCTTGTGCCGTACTAACGGGGATCGGAACGGTGCAGGCGGACGACCCTTTGCTCAATGTGCGCGCCGTTGAAACACCGCGCCAGCCGCAGCGCATCGTCATCGACAGTCATCTGCAGATCAGCCCTGATGCGCGAGTGCTCGCCGGCGGTGGCACGTGGATCGTCGCCGCCCGCTCCAACCCGGAAAAGGAGGCGCAGTTGCGCGATGCTGGCGCCGAAATCTTGATGCTGCCGAACGCGCACGGCAAGGTTGACCTGCCCGCGTTGACGCTCGAACTGGGCAAGCGCGGGATCAACGAGTTGCATGTCGAGGCCGGTTTCAAGCTGAACGGCTCATTGATTCGCGAAAAGTGCGTGGATGAACTGCTGATGTACCTTGCACCAAATTTGCTGGGGGACGCACAGGGTCTGTTCGACTTGCCGCCACTGGAGCGCCTGGACGGCAGGCAATTGCTGCGATTTCACGAGGTTGCCCAGGTCGGCCCGGATTTACGTATTCTTGCTCGTTTTCTCTGATTGGATTTCATCATGTTCACCGGAATCGTTGCTGCTGTCGGCAGAATTACCTCCATTACCCCCTTGGGCGACAAGTCTGACGCCGGCGTTCGTCTCACCGTTGATGCCGGTGGATTGCCCATGGCGGATGTTGCTTTGGGTGACTCGATCGCACTCAATGGCGCCTGCATGACCGTGGTAAGCAAGACGGACAGCGGCTTTACGGTCGATGTCTCACGTGAAAGCCTGAACCGGACCGCGGGCCTCGACGCAGCAGGAGAGGTGAATCTGGAGAAGGCGCTTACCCTGGCCGACAGACTGGGCGGCCACCTCGTATCTGGCCATGTCGATGGACTCGGCGTGGTGCGCAAGTTCGAACCGGTCGGCGAATCCATGGAACTGGTCGTGGAGGCGCCGACGGATCTCGCCAAGTATCTCGCCTTCAAGGGCTCGATCGTGGTCAACGGTGTCTCTCTCACCGTCAATCGCGTGACCGATTCCGAGAGTGGTTGTGAATTCTCCATCAACCTGATCCCGCATACTGTACAGGTGACCACCCTCAAGCATTTGCGGCCGGGGGTAAAAGTGAACCTGGAGATCGACCTCATCGCGCGTTATGTCGAACGCATGCTTGGCATGAAAGTTTGAGCATCGCTGGATCCGGCAAGATGCCGTTGTGTTTCGGTTTTGCAAGTTGAAGCCGGCGTAAATCCTTTAAAATAGCGGGCTACATAGGATTTCAATCATGGCTATTTCAACAACCCAAGAAATCGTTGCCGAGCTCCGTGCCGGCCGTATGGTCATTCTCGTCGACGAAGAGGATCGCGAAAATGAAGGCGACCTGGTCCTCGCGGCAGAATTCGTGACGCCGGAAGCGATCAACTTCATGGCCAAGTTCGGACGTGGACTGATCTGCCTGACCCTGACGGAAGAGCGCTGCAGCCAGTTGAACCTGCCGATGATGACTGCCCGTAACGGTACGTCTTATGGAACCGCGTTTACGGTGTCGATCGAGGCTGCGGAAGGCGTCACAACCGGCATTTCGGCGGCGGACCGCGCGCGCACCGTGCAGGTGGCCGTTGCAAAGAATGCGAAACCTTCCGACATTGTCCAGCCGGGCCATATCTTCCCGCTGAAGGCGCAAAAAGGCGGCGTGCTGATGCGTGCCGGGCACACTGAAGCCGGCTGCGACTTTGCGGAGCTCGCCGGCCTGACTCCGGCGGCCGTGATCTGCGAGATCATGAAAGATGACGGCACGATGGCCCGTTTGCCGGACCTGATGGAATTCGCAAAGGAGCACGGCCTGAAGATTGGTACGATTGCCGATCTTATTCACTACCGTAGCCAGCACGAAAGCATCATTGAGCGTGTTGCGGAGCGCACGATGCATACTGCCTACGGTCCGTTCAAGGCAATTGCCTACCGCGATACGCCCAGCAGGGGTGCACACGTCGCGCTCGTGCATGGCGATGTCGAAGCCGACCTGGAAACGCTGGTTCGCGTGCATCAGCCGGTATCGATTCTCGACGTGCTGGAAACGCAAGTCACGACGCATTCTTGGAACATGGCTTCCGCAATGGCCGCCATCAAGGCATCCGAGCGCGGTGTGATGGTTCTCTTGAATTGCGAAGAGTCCGCCGATGAGATGTTTGCCCAGTTCGAGGCGTTGAACACGCCGGAACGACGCCACCAGCCACGAGAGTCACGCATGGACTTGCGGACTTACGGCATTGGAGCGCAAATCCTGAAAGATCTGGGCGTTGGCAAGATGAAACTGCTGGCCAGTCCGCGGAAGATGCCGTCGATGACGGGTTTTGACCTGGAAGTCACTGGCTATCAGGACAAGCCGGCAAACTGAGTATCTAACCCATCGGATTTTTTAGGCGACCGCTCCCCAAGGAGCGGTAAGCTGCACAACGATTCTGACAACAATCAAACCATGAGCTGACCTTCGTACCGGCTACGGACGGTGGCAGCGAATGGCGAAAACCAATGGCGCTGTCGCGCATGAAGGAACAACCATGACCGTAGGAACTTACGAAACAAATCTGAATGGCGAAGGTTTGCGGATCGGCATTGTGCAAGCCCGCTTCAATGAAGATGTTTGCCACGGCTTGTTGTCTTCCTGCTTGGCAGAACTGAAGCATCTTGGCGTAGCGGATGAAGACATTCTGCATGTCACCGTGCCGGGTGCCCTGGAAATCCCGCTTGCGTTGCAGAAAATGGCGGAGACTCAGCAGTTCGATGCACTGATTGCGATCGGTGCGGTCATACGCGGCGAGACCTACCACTTTGAGCTGGTATCCAACGAGTCCGGCGCTGGTATTACCCGGGTCGGACTCGATTTCGGTATCCCGATTGCCAACGCCGTGCTGACCACCGACACTGATGAGCAGGCCGAAGCGCGCATGGCAGAGAAGGGGGCGGATGCGGCGCGTGTTGCGGTCGAAATGACGAATCTGGCGATTGCCTTGGAAGAGCTCGCCGAAGCAATTGAAGAAGAGTAAGTGATGAATCAGAAGACTTTACATGCGAACCCGAACAAGAATCGCACGCCGCGCCACCGCGCGCGCGAGTTCGCGTTGCAAGGCTTGTATCAATGGCTGATGAACAACGAGGATGCCGGTGCAATCGATGCGCATATCCGCGAGGCGCATGGTTTCAACAAGGCTGATGCCGAGCATTTCGATGCGCTGCTGCACGGTACGATCAGGCAGGCCGCGTCACTGCGAGAACAGTTGGGACCTTTGATTGATCGTCCTATCGACCAGCTTTCTCCAGTCGAACACGCTGCGCTGCTGATCGGCGCGTACGAACTCGGCAATCACCTCGAGATTCCATACAAGGTAGTGATCAACGAGGCCGTGGAGCTGACCAAGTCGTTTGGTGGTATTGATGGACACAAGTATGTCAACGGCGTTCTCGACAAGTTTGCAGCCAAGGTTCGCGACGTCGAGGTTGATGGCGCGAAGAATCGCTAATCGTCTCTTGACATTCTGCCCGGCAATTTTTCGGCCGGCGGAATGCCTTTTCGTATGATCACTTCCATTCTTGCTTCCCGCCTCGAGAATATCGCTCCATTCCATGTCATGGAGCTGGCAAAAATGGCCGCTGTGCTGGAACAACAGGGCCGCTCCATCATCCACATGGGAATCGGCGAGCCCGACTTTACTGCGGCGCCGGCAGTCGTTGAGGCAGCCGCGCGCGCGATGGCGGATGGCCGGTTGCAGTACACGCCGGCGACAGGCATTCCACAGTTGCGTGAGGCCATTGCAGAGCATTACTCGTGCGTGTACGGGTTGCGCATCGCGCCCGCGCGCATCATCGTGACCGCAGGCGCATCCGCCGCCTTGCTGCTTGCCTGTGCAGCATTGGTGGAAAAGGGGGCGGAAGTGCTGATGCCCGATCCCTCTTACCCTTGCAATCGACACTTCGTCGCGGCGTTTGACGGGCAGGCGAAGATGATTCCGAGCGGACCCGAGCAGCGCTTCCAGTTATCGGATGCGATGGTCCGCGAACATTGGGGGGGAGCGACCCGTGGCGTACTGCTCGCCTCTCCGTCGAATCCCACCGGCACGTCGATAGCGCATGACGAGCTTGCGAAGATTGTTGCGACGGTGCGTGAAAAGGGCGGATTCACCATTGTCGACGAGATCTATCAAGGCCTGACTTATGACGAAGCGCCGTTTTCTGCCTTGTCTCTTGGCGAAGACGTCATAGTTATTAATAGTTTCTCGAAGTACTTCAACATGACTGGTTGGCGCCTCGGATGGCTCGTCGTGCCGGAGTCGATGGTGCCGGCGATCGAGAAACTTTCCCAGAATCTGTTCATTTGTGCATCGAGTATCGCGCAGCATGCTGGTGTCGCCTGCTTTGCACCCGAGTCAATTGCGATTTACGAAGAGCGCAAGGCTGAGTTCAGGCGCCGTCGGGACTTTATTGTTCCTGCGTTACGAGAGCTGGGGTTCAAGGTGCCGGTGACGCCTGACGGCGCGTTCTATGTCTATGCAGATTGCTCTGCGCTGTCGGACGATGCCGATCACTTGACGATCGAGATGTTGAACCAGGCAGGCGTGGTGTTGGTGCCCGGCCTGGATTTCGGCCCTGCGACGGCACGTCAGTATATTCGGCTGTCGTACGCGACGTCGATGGAAAATCTGAAGCGGGCTGTCGAGAGGATGAGCGAATTCTTTACCAGTCGGCGCGGTTAGGCGGTTAGAGGCATTTCGGCTATGCAGTGGCTGAAAATGATGCTATTGCTTCCAAACCAAATAAAAAGGAGCCTGAGGCTCCTTTTTACTTATAAGTCATTGTTTGCTTATAGTGATGCAAGCTGCCCGGACTTCGGTAATGGCTGTGCGGTCTCTATAGGATTCGGTCGTTCTTCTGCCGTTTGCTCCGTCTTGTTGCTGTTTTGCGGACGTGCCTTGGTGGTGGTCGAGCTTGCCGATGTCGTATAGATCGGCACTTTCTTGCCCATTGAAACGTCCTTCAAGCGGCGATATTCCGCCAGCACGCGCGCACCATAGCCGAAGTCAGAGTCGAATGCTCCAGCTCCTACATACAGCTTCAGGCCGGCTTCCACCGAGCCGCCGCGTTTGACATAGTCTTTGAGGATCAGCGAACCAACGCGAATATTGGCGACAGGGTTGAGCGCTGCCTTTACGCCGCCCAGGTCCTCGAACTTGTCATGATGGACTTTGGACATGACTTGCATCAGGCCTTGCGCACCGACCGGGCTTTCCGCGAACGGATTAAAACCCGATTCGATTGCCATCACAGACAGAATCAGCAGAGGATCCAGCTTGATTTCCTGGGCAGTCATGTAGGCGGCTGAAACCAGCATGTTGGTTGCATCTGCGGCGACGCGATAACGTTTGGACAGCCATGCGGTAACCCACTGTTGTTGCTGCGAACTGACTGCTGCTGCCGTCTCAACATTCAAGGCGGTTTGTGAACTGATTGGGGCTGCAGTTGGTGTGACTGGCTGCGCCGGCATGTCCATCAGGTTAGCCAGTGCCGGGGCGGACTCGTCGACGGTTTCTGCTGCTTGCGATTCAGCAAACGGGGACAGCTCCAGCAGTTGATCCGCCACTTTCGGTTTGATGAACATCAGCGAGAGCGCACCGATGGCGAGAATTCCCAATACCAGTACTGTGTGATGCGCCGTGGTGATGAAGCCGCTGATCGTATCCCGCACGAAAACCGCCCATGCGGCCGACTGGCTGGCTTTTTGCCGAGTGAAGTCAGACGTCACCCGGATCAGTCGATTTACCATAAGAACCTCCTGAATCGTCGCGGCACGCGAAGAGTCCACTACATGAACTTGTAGATTCTTGTGCTTGCCGTGAATCAGTACATCGTCTGTCAGTGCGAGGTGCTACCGGCAGACGTCGGATTGTTTGCTCTAGACTGGCGGCTGCTCGTCGGCGCCGGATCAGTGGCAAACAATTTTTTCGGGGGAGAAGGCGGACGCCTTTTGAAAACACTCCTTAAAATGTCATGTGGGACCCCGATCCCGTGAGTGATGAAGATTTAGTTTGCGTCACTCATCTTTCCAAGTGCGCCCCTCATCAAGTTGGCCGAATTTTAGGGGGCTGTTTATATCAAGTCAACACTATCAAAGTTCTCTTTTATTACTTTTAAATCTTAATTTCTCGCTGCGCTGCAACAGAAAATCAATAAAATCAACCACTTGGGCTTGCATTCTAAAAACATCTGCAAGCTGTCGATCTTGTGAAAAATCATGAAATATTCGGATTTGCGGGACTTTATTTCCCAATTAAAGCAATTGGGCGAGCTCAAACACGTCACCCTTCCGGTTTCCCCCCATCTCGAAATGACGGAGATCTGCGACCGCACGCTGCGCTCCGGTGGGCCTGCGCTTCTTTTTGAGCGTCCTACCGGGCACTCCATGCCGGTGCTCGGCAACCTCTTCGGCACGCCGCGGCGCGTCGCGCTTGGCATGGGCGCGGAAGATGTCAGCGAACTGCGCAGGATCGGCCAGGTGCTTGCGACACTCAAGGAGCCGGAGCCGCCGAAAGGGCTGAAGGATGTGATGGGCCTGGGCTCCATGGTGAAAGCGCTATGGGATATGGCGCCAAAGGAGCACCGTTCTGCGCCGTGCCAGGAAATCGTCTGGGAGGGCAATGACGTGGACCTGTCGCGGCTACCGATCCAGCATTGCTGGCCGGGCGACATCGCACCTCTTATTACATGGGGGCTGGTGATCACCAAGGGGCCGCACAAGAAACGGCAGAACCTGGGCATCTATCGCCAACAGGTCATCGGCCGAAACAAGGTGATCATGCGTTGGCTGGCGCATCGGGGTGGCGCGCTTGACTTTCGCGAGCATGCGATCGTTAACCGGGGCAAGCCTTATCCGATTGCCGTAGCGCTCGGTGCAGATCCCGCGACGATTCTTGGGGCGGTGACGCCCGTTCCTGACAGCCTATCCGAATATCAGTTTGCAGGTCTCTTGCGCGGCAGTCGTACCGAGCTGGTGAAGGCCATCGGCAGCGAGTTGCGTGTGCCGTCATCTGCCGAAATCGTGCTCGAAGGCCATATTTATCCGGATGAGACACATCCGAGCGGCTATGAGCATGCGCTGGAAGGGCCATATGGCGACCACACTGGTTATTACAATGAGCAGGACTGGTTCCCGGTATTTACAATCGACCGCATTTCCATGCGCCGCGACCCGATTTATCACTCCACGTATACGGGTAAGCCGCCGGACGAGCCAGCCATCCTCGGTGTGGCGCTGAACGAGGTGTTTATCCCGTTATTGCAGAAGCAGTTCACGGAGATTACGGACTTCTATTTGCCGCCTGAAGGGTGCAGCTATCGCCTCGCGGTAGTGCAAATGAAGAAATCCTATCCGGGGCACGCCAAGCGGGTGATGTTTGGGGTCTGGAGTTTCCTGCGTCAGTTCATGTATACGAAGTTCATTGTCGTGGTGGACGAGGATGTGAACATTCGTGACTGGAAGGAAGTGATCTGGGCCATCACGACGCGCGTGGATCCTTCGCGCGATACGACGCTCGTCGACAACACACCGATTGATTACCTGGACTTTGCATCGCCAGTAAGCGGGTTAGGCAGCAAGATGGGTATCGACGCCACCAACAAGTGGCCAGGTGAAACAAACCGGGAATGGGGGGCGACCATTACGATGAGCGACGAGGTGAAGGCGAAGGTTGACCGCATCTGGCAGGAATTGGGAATCTGATTTTCATGCAGGGACGGCCCGTGCTGCATGCTTTGCTGTTAGAATTGCGGTCGGGCGGGCCCCTACGCATTGTGGCATGGCCAACCTGGTCAGGTCGGGAACGAAGCAGCCACAGCCATTTCCCGCAAGTGCCGTAGATCAGGCTCGCCCCCTTCCTTATTCCCCTACACATTTCCCTGCCGCTGAACTGACTCAGCGGACTCTCCGCAAGCTGCGTTACAGGCGGTGATCTGCCATTGTCGTGCTCCTTTTCCTGTGGCGCGAGCGCCATCGCAAGGGAATGCCAAGGCATTGGCCAAGGCTTCGTGTCTGGTTGTTGCATCGGGGACATCGTGTTCGTGTTTGGTCAATCCTGCTCTATAACTTGCATCAGGTCAGGTAAAATGCGACCTACTACCAAACACCCGCACCAACATGTCTTATCAAGTCCTCGCCCGAAAGTATCGTCCCAGGAGCTTTGACACGCTCGTCGGGCAGGAGCACGTTGTGCGGGCGCTGACGCATGCGCTGGACCAGCAACGCCTGCATCACGCTTATTTGTTTACAGGAACGCGCGGTGTCGGGAAAACGACGCTGTCGCGCATACTGGCAAAGTCGCTGAATTGCCAGGGCGCGGATGGAAACGGCGGGATCACGGCAGCGCCGTGCGGTGTGTGCGAAGCATGCACCGCCATTGATGCAGGGCGCTTTGTCGATTACATCGAGATGGACGCAGCATCCAACCGTGGCGTCGATGAAATGGCGCAATTGCTGGAGCAGGCGATTTACGCGCCTTCCAACGCACGCTTCAAGGTCTACATGATCGACGAAGTGCACATGCTGACCAACCATGCGTTCAATGCGATGCTGAAGACGCTGGAAGAACCACCCGAGCATGTGAAGTTCATCCTGGCGACAACCGATCCACAGAAGATCCCTGTCACGGTGTTGTCGCGCTGCCTGCAATTCAATCTGAAGCAGATGCCGCCCGGACATATCGTCGGACATTTGGAAAATATCCTCGGCCAGGAAGGCATCGAGTTTGAAGCGCCGGCGTTGCGCCTTCTGGCGCAGGGTGCACACGGTTCGATGCGCGACGCGCTGTCCCTGACCGATCAGGCAATTGCCTATGCCGCCGGCAAAGTGACGCTTGAGGCGGTGCAAGGCATGCTGGGCGCGCTGGACCAATCCTATCTCGTCCGTGTACTGGATGCGCTCGGCGCAAAGGACGGCGCGGGATTGCTTGCCGTTGCCGATGAGATGGCGACGCGCAGTCTTTCTTACAGCGCGGCGCTGCAGGACTTGGGTACGCTTTTGCATCGCATTGCTTTGGCGCAGACGGTTCCCGCTGCGTTGCCGGACGACGTGCCGGAACGCGAGGACATTATTCGCCTTGCCGGATTGTTCGACGCGGAAGAAGTGCAGCTGTTCTACCAAATTGCCGTGCACGGCCGCAATGAGCTGAGCTTGGCGCCGGACGAATATGCCGGATTCTCGATGACCTTGCTGCGGATGCTGGCCTTTCGCCCTGGGAGCGGTGGTGCAGAACCGAAAACGGTGGCACGTGGCCCGACAGCAGCGTCTGCGCCCGTTTCCACTGCATCAGCCGCCGCTACGCCGGTCTCGCCTTCTGCTCCCGCTGCACCCGCAAGACCTGTACCGCAACAGGCAGTGTCACCAAGTGCACCTTCCGGCCGGGCCGCAGGCGGCATGAGCCCCGCGCGTGCGGCACTGGAAGCCGTGCGTAATGGCGGTAAAACGCCGCAACCGGCCGCGATGATGCAGTCAAAAGCTGCGCCGGCTGTTGCGCCTGTGGCTACCTCCACCCCTGCACTAAACCCTGCCTCGGCCCCAGTGTCGGCCTCGGTTCCGCCATGGGATGACGAACCTCCTCCGGCGCCGGAGTGGGGTGACTTCGACTCTGTGGCGACAGCAGCTCAAAAAAAAACTGAATCTTCAGTCATCGCCGCGCAGGCAATAGGCGAGGAAGACAGCGACACAGCGGTCCTCGATGAAGCTCCGCCAGCACCCGAAGCTCCTCCTGCCGTGCGCTTCAAGCCGCGCGCGCAGATTCCGGTTGCATCGCTGAACTGGGATGGCAACTGGCCAGTGCTCGCCGCCTCGCTGCCATTGCGGGGCGTTGTACAGCAGCTGGCGCAACAGAGCGAACTGCTGCAATGTGAAGACAACGGAGACGGGGTGCTGTTTCATTTGCGCATCCCGCTTGAAACGCTGCGTTCGGCCGGTGCAACCGAAAAGCTGACTGCGGCACTGACGGAACATTTTGGAAAAACGGCCCGTGTCACCACGGAGATCGGTGCGGTTGAGCAGACCGCAAACGCTCAGGCAGTCGCAGAACGCGAGGCGCGCCAACGCAAGGCCGAAGAGGACATGCAACGCGATCCCTTCGTGCAGGCGATGATGCGTGAGTTCAATGCCACTATCGTGCCGGGTTCAATCAAACCGGCTTAACCAACATTAAGGAGTAGGAACATGATGAAGGGCCAACTGGCAGGGCTGATGAAGCAAGCCCAGGCAATGCAGGACAACATGAAGAAGATGCAGGAGCAGCTTGCCTCCATCGAAGTGGAAGGCCAGTCTGGCGCCGGCATGGTGAAGGTGGTCATGACCTGCAAGAACGACGTCAAGCGCGTGACCATCGATCCGTCCCTGCTTGGTGACGACAAGGACATGCTGGAAGACCTCGTCGCTGCCGCTTTCAACGATGCAGTGCGCAAGGCGGAAGCGACGTCGCAGGAAAAAATGTCGGGCATGACTGCCGGCCTGCCGCTTCCCCCGGGCTTCAAGCTGCCGTTCTGATTCAATTTCCTGCCTCGTGTGACAGTGGCGGCAACCATGCCGCCGGCTGATCAGGTCCTTCCCGGCGGTCTTAAATTTAAACAGTGAAATCCCCCTCCAGCCTAGACTTTCTGACGGAAGCCTTGCGCCGCTTGCCCGGCGTAGGGCCCAAGTCCGCGCAGCGCATGGCATACCACCTGATGCAGCATGACCGCGATGGTGCCGCGCTGCTCGGGCGTGCTTTGACGCAGGCGGTCGAAAAAATACGCCACTGTGCCAAGTGCAACACCTTCACTGAACATGAAGTGTGCGAGATGTGCGTCAATCCGGAACGCGACGCGCATTTGCTTTGCGTCGTGGAGACGCCAGCGGACCTGTTGATGATCGAACAGACGCTGACGTACAAAGGTTTGTATTTCGTATTGATGGGGCATCTTTCTCCACTGGACGGCATCGGCCCGAAGGACATCCATCTCGAAAAGCTCATTGCCCGCGCAAAGGATGGTGTGGTGGAGGAAGTCGTCCTGGCGACGAATTTCACCAATGAAGGCGAAGCGACGGCCCATTACATCAGCGAGACGCTCAAGGTGCGCGGATTGAAGGTCAGCCGCCTTGCACGCGGCGTACCGGTCGGCGGTGAACTCGAGTACGTCGATGCCGGGACGATTGCGCGTGCGATGCTCGACCGGCGGGCAACCTGACGCTGCGGCAATGCTGCGCAGACCTCATCGTGGGCGGTGACGCGGATATCGGTTTGCTGCGCTCGCGATGGATGGCGCTGGTAACGCCAGTTTCTAGGGATGCCGGTACGTCTTCTGATGTATTCAATATGCTGGCCGAGCATTACGCCGAGCCGCATCGTGCGTATCACAATCTCTCCCATGTCGCTGCATTGCTCATGCTTGCGGATGATGTGCGTGCACATATCCGGCATCCCGAGGTCGTTGATCTGGCGATCTGGTTCCATGACGTTATCTACGACACGCGTTCCGCAGACAACGAGGAGCGCAGCGCGGATTTTGCACATGATGCGATGCGGACGATGCAGATCCATGGCGAGCTGATAGCGGCAGTCAGGCAATGCGTCCTGGCGATGCAGCGTCACGAGGTGCTGCTGCAGTCCCATCCGGATGTGCCTTTGTTCCTCGATCTCGATCTGTCGATACTTGGTGCGACGGAGGACATCTATCGCCACTACAGGGATGCGATCCGGACGGAGTACGGTTGGGTTGCGGACCAGGAATACTGCGCTGGGCGCGCATCGGTTCTGAAAAAGTTCCAGGCGCGTCCGCAACTCTACTTCACCCGTCTGATGGCCGATCGTTACGAGGAGCGCGCGAGGCATAATATCGCGCTGGAAGTGCGAGATTTAATGCAAGAATCAGGACATGAACGATGAATGAAACCAGATCCCCGGGGCCACTGGCCGGCATCAAGGTACTCGAACTCGGCACGCTGATTGCCGGGCCGTTTTGTTCGCGCATGCTGGCCGAGTTCGGTGCGGAGGTGATTAAGGTCGAATCGCCGGACGGCGGCGATCCGATACGGCAGTGGCGCGTGCTCAAGGATGGCACTTCATTGTGGTGGTCGGTACAGTCGCGCAACAAGAAGAGCGTGACACTGAACATGAAGAATCCGCAGGGACAGGAAATCGCACGACGGCTTGCGCTGGATGCCGACATCATTATCGAGAATTATCGTCCGGGCGTGCTGGAGAAATGGGGCGTCGGCTACGAAGACCTGAAAAAGATCAATCCGGCGACCATCATGGTGCGGCTGTCGGGATACGGTCAGACAGGACCGATGAAGGATTTGCCCGGCTTTGGTGCGATCGGTGAATCGATGGGCGGCATGCGCTATGTTTCGGGGCATCCGGACCGTCCGCCGGTTCGCATCGGTATTTCCATCGGCGACTCCATGGCTGCGCTGCATGGCGTGATCGGCGCGATGATGGCGCTGCGCCATCGCGATGTGACTGGCGGGCGCTGGAACGGCAAGGCGGGCGAGGCGTGCGTTGCAGGGCAGGGGCAGATGGTGGATGTGGCCCTGTATGAGGCGGTCTTCAACATGATGGAGTCGCTGGTGCCGGAGTACGACTTTGCCGGTGTCGTGCGCGAGCGGACCGGTGGCGCGTTGCCGGGTATCGTTCCGTCCAATACGTACACCACCAGCGATGGCGAGAATATTGTCATTGCCGGCAATGGCGACGCGATCTTCAAGCGACTGATGCTCGCCATCGGCCGCGACGATATGGCGAATGATCCGCAGCTCGCGCGCAACGACGGGCGCGTGCCGCGTACGGCGGAAATCGATGGTGCGATCCAGGCATGGTGCGACACGCAGACCATCGGCAACGCGTTGGCGGTCCTCAAGGCTGCCGATGTCCCGGTCGGGAAAATCTATTCTGTGCGCGACATGATGACCGACCCGCAGTTCCTCGCGCGCCGGATGTTCGAGCAGCACGCGTTTGCCGACGGTACCCCGATCAAGCTGCCGGCGATTACACCGAAGCTGTCTGAGACGCCGGGCGAGACCAAGTGGCTCGGGCCGCAGTTAGGCGAACATAATGCAGAGGTCTTGCGCGGCCTGGGCTATGATGACGACGACATCGCGCGTTTCAAGCGCGAGCATGTGATATAGGAGACAACATGAACAAGACTTTCTTGAAGCAGTTTCTGATCGCCCTGGCGCTTTTCCTCGCCGGCTATTTCACCTTCAATAACAACCTCTTCTGGTAAAGCAGTTACTTCCTTCCAGCGACATCGTGCAGCGCCTTCGAGGCGCGCCGTATATCCGCGCGAGGAATGGTCGTAAGCGAGCAGCAGGCGATTGACGCGGCTGTTTATAAGTGCGGTATGCACCATCCGCAGCATGCTGGAACGATTGCAAGAGACTGGTGACTGGCCGAGCCGATCTCTGAGACAGCCGATCATTTTGCGATCCTGTTTTGTAAACAGTTCACGAACGCGCCACTGAGAATTTTTAACCGAACTCAGAACACATAATTGCTGCCGCGAATATTGGCCGCGAGCAGCGGCTCTTTTCCAGTAGTCCACCCTTTCTCTTGCTAGGCGGAATTGCGTTCGTGACACTTCGTTTTTTCTTCTGTGGTGTCCGCCATAGGGCTGACTGCCTTGGTGCCTAATCGATTTTCCAGACCGTACGCGGCACCAGTTTGTGGTTGAGGACAGCCTTTTCCGACGCCTGATTTTGTCCGTGTCGACTTCTGTATTCCGAACATTCTCCGTAACTGAAAGTGAACTGATTGGTATCAATCGCCCGCCTGTGAGGCCTCCTAACAGCCTGTTTGAAAACTCGAAAAAGTGTAAGTTGGCAGTCTGATGCGCGAAAAGCGCAGGAGGATTTGCCATGTGGACAGAGCGGCATCGAGCGAAACAGGTACGGCAAGGGCACCAGGTAAAGCG
>NZ_BAAGWA010000008.1:0-196146 GCF_054780595.1 Noviherbaspirillum agri | reverse complement strand
CCCCGGAAACCGGCCGCCTGCTGTGTTGCATCTCCTTGCCGTGGCCCCGCCACGACGCGTCGCCGCGCCTTGCATTCGACCGGTTTCCGGGGCTGCGCGCATGCCAAAAAGATACTGAACAGGCTCTTAATCACGACGTGATGACTATCACGAGGGAGGCGCCCTCCTACCCCATCGTATAAAACACCAGCTGCGCCATCGCCGCATCAAAATACAGCGCCTGCCACGGTATCGCCACCACTGCCCCCCGCCGCTTGGGCGCGAGCATCACATACTTCAACTGGTTGGTCTTCACATCCACCATCAGGTGATCCACGATGCCGATCTTCTCGCCGCGTGCGGATACCACCGGACATCCATAGAGCAAATCGGCTGTGCTCGAGTCATGTGCGCGCAGGCGCAAAAAACGCGCAGGACCGGATTTGATCCTGGCGGAACGACGGCGGCTGCCGATGGGGCGTTGCATGCGGGTCTCCTTTCTGATGTTGGATAGTGGATCGTGTGTCAGGCGGCAGGCGTGCTGCTCCAGCTGACGCGACGCGAGCCGGCAGCACCGAGTGCGCCGCCGCCGATGCCGATCGCCAGTGCCAGCGCAACGGTCAGGAACACGACCCAGGCGCCGGTGCCGGCGCTCTGCACCACGTTCTCCGTCGCGGCACGGCCTTGCGGCGAAGCACTCTGGGCCGAACCGGACAGGATCAGCGCCTGGTCGACAATCGTCTCGGCGCGCGTCTGCTCGACGCCCATGCGGCTGGTGACGAGCTGCACAGCCTGGTCGCGCTGCCCGGCCTGCAGGAATTGCTGCAATTGATTCAGGGAAGCGGCGTCGGCCTGCACGCCTTGCGAGCGGATAAACGCAGCAATCGGCGAGGCGGCTCCGCCGGCGACACCGGCGCTGGCCATGCGCGAGACGTTGCCGAACACGCCGCTGACCAGCGTGCCGCCGACCGTGGTCGCGAGCGTCGCAAACAGGATGGTGGTGACCGCCCAGGACACGGCGCCGTGCAGCACGCCGTCCGACTTGCGCTTCAAGCCCGACATGCGGGCCGCGACATAGCCGCCGACGAAGGCGGACACCAGCATGCTGATGCCGGCCCAGATCAATGGCCCCGTGCCGAGACCGGCGCCTTCCGCAACTTCGGTCATCGTGAGACCGGTGGCAATACCGAGCAGCGTCAGCGCCAGCTGCACCGAGATGCCGACCGCCACGCCGGCCAGCACTGCACCCCAGCGGATGAAGGGAAACGCCGGACGGCGCATGCTGTAATTGGCAGGATCCCCTTGATTCAACGCATCGCTCCTCGCGCCCTGCGTTTCATTGATCGCCATATTGTTCACTCCTTTTTTACAAGACTGAAAACGATGGAGCCGGGCACGCGCATCAATCGCTACCGCCGCAGTCGCTCCGTGTGTCGAGGTCTTTTCACGATGACAAACGCAACAAACGTGCCCGTCATGCTGCAGACTCGACGCCCGACGAGTTCTCCGTGTTGGCCGCCTCGTCCATCGCCGACTTCATACGACGCAGAAACTCCCTGCGCACACGCCACTGCTTGGCCGGCCTGACCTTCAGGCGGCAGCGCAGTCCGATGCTGGCATCCTCGAGTTTTTCGACGCCGGCGATATCAAGCTCGTCAAGGATCGACGGGCCGAACACCGGGTCCATCCGCATGGCATCGCCTATCCCGTGCATGCGCCTGAAGACGTCGTCGAGATCCTGGTCGCGCCGCACATTGACGTCGATGACCGCATAGGCGTAATCCCTGCTGCGGTTCGTGACCGTGGTGATCATGCTGTTGGGAATGAAATGGACGCTGCCGTCATAGTCGCGGATGCGCATGTGCCGCAGCGTGACGCGCTCGACGTAACCGCTCTTGCCTGCGGCTTCGATCACGTCGCCTTCGCTCACCTGGTTTTCGATCAGCAGGAACAGGCCGGTGAAGAAGTCCTTCACCAGGCTTTGCGCGCCGAAGCCGATGGCAATGCCCGCCACGCCGGCGGTGGCAAGGATGGGTGTGATCGAGATGCCGATCGTGCCGAGCGTCAGCAGAATGGCCATGCCGATGATCACGATGTTGGCCGCGTAACGAAAGACGTTCATCAGCGTCTCGATGCGGCGCACGTCGTGCGGCTCCGCCTGCCGGCCGTCGTAGCGGCTGACGATCCCTCTCTTCATCACGCCCAGCAGCCGGTGGATGGCACCCAGCGCCAACCACGCCAATACCCAGATGACGAGGATGTGCGTCCATGGGCGTATCCATTCCCAGCCCTGCCGCAAGTCGTTCAGGTCAACGGACATTGTTCCAGGTCATGTTTCCAAAAGGGGTTGCAGAGCCGGGATGCAGAGCGGCTTGCAAATTCACACTCAAAGAAAAGAAGTGCAGGCGCCCTGGCCTGCACTCCTCACTGCTTCGTAAAAGCCCGCCTTCTGCGCGAAGGCGTCGATGTGTTGATCGGCTCTAGCGGAACCGTTCGACGATCACGCCGTTGTCCAGCCGCACACGCTCGCCGACCTGCACGCCGGGAGGCTGCTCCTGCACCAGCGTCTGGACTGAGCCGTTGTCCATGCGCACCGAAACGCGGTAGGCATCGTCCGCGGCGCGGGCGTTCTTTTGCATCTGGTGCCCGGCAAGCGCGCCGCCTGCCGCACCGGCGACGGTCGCCGCCTTGCGGCCGCTGCCGCTGCCGACCTGGTTGCCGAGCACACCACCGACGACGGCACCGGCAACAGTACCCAGGCCGATGCCGGACTGCTCGCGCGGCACCACATCAATGGCCTGCACCACGCCGTAACCGGTTGCGCTGCTGGTCGTGGTGGTGACGGGGATCGAGCTGGTGGAGGTGGTCACTGGAATGGAACTGCTGCCAGCGGTCGTTGATGTATCGCGTGGCGCGCTGCCGCAAGCGGCAAGTGCGGCGATCGACGCGCCCACCATGGCTGCTTTTGTTGTCTTGGTCCACATATTCATCTCCTTGTGTTTGAGGCTGCTGCTGGACTCATTCTTCCCGGGCTGCCCGCGTGGAAAGCTGTGCAGGCAGACTCCGGCTCCGGAGGGAAACTCATGCACTTCTCATGCCAGACCGTAGGGAAAGATTTCTATCGCGCATGTGTTGCCGGCACCGGAGGTGCGTGATGCGCATCAAGCCCCCTTCAAGCACCCATCATTGGCCGATCAACCGCGTTCAAGCATCCGTCGGGCACCGCTCTTTCTTACCCGTTCTTACAAGTTCACTTGCAAGACGTGCACTTTTACATTGCTCTGTATTTATTACCCGCTTCAACTTCACCGCGATGGCACGCGCCTGAATCCGGGATGGGGCGCAAGACGCAAACCGCAGCCATGGCGGGACCATGGCGAGGATATGCAACACCGCGGATCGCCCGAAGTCAGGATGCGTGGCACGCGCGTACTTGTTCAGCGGAGCCCTAGGTACGTGCTTTGCTTTGGCAGCAATGCATTGCCTTGATCAATCAGACAACATGGGTTGCCATGCAAAAAATTGCCCTTATCAGCGAACATGCATCTCCACTGGCCTTGATCGGAAGCACGGATAGTGGCGGCCAGAACGTCTATGTCGGCCAGCTTGCCAAGCATCTGGCACGACTGGGTTATCTGGTGGACATCTTCACGCGCCGCGACTCGGCCACTGCGGAGCTGGTCGTTGACTGGCTGCCGGGGGTGCGGGTAGTCCATGTACCGGCGGGGCCCGCGCACTTCATTCCAAAGGAGGCGATGCTGCCTCACATGGAGCAGTTCGGCCGCTTCATGATCCGTTTTGCGCGCAGGCAAAAGATTACCTACGACCTGATGCACGCCAACTTCTTCATGTCGGGCATGGTGGCGCAGCAGGTCAAGCGCGTGCTGGGCATTCCGTATGTCATCACCTTCCATGCGCTGGGGCGCGTGCGGCGCCTGAACCAGAAGGAAGCCGACGCCTTTCCCGATGTCCGCTTCACGATCGAAGAAGACCTGATGCGCGATGCCGACCGCATCATCGCGGAATGCCCGCAGGACAAGCGCGACATGGAGCAACACTATGGCGCGCCGAGCGAGCGCATCGACATCGTGCCCTGCGGTTTCGACCCCGAGGAGTTCTGGCCGGTCACGCTCGACGCCCGCCAGCAGCTCGGACTGGACCGGGACGAATTCATCGTGCTGCAGCTCGGGCGCATGGTGCCGCGCAAGGGCGTGGACAACGTGATCCGCGCCGTCGCGCAGCTGCGCCACGACTACAAGGTACCGGCGCGCCTGCTGGTCGTCGGCGGCAATGCCGAAAAGCCGGATCCGGTCGCCACGCCGGAGCTTGGCCGCCTGATGGCGCTGGCCAATTCGCTCGACATCCAGCATGCAGTGACCTTCACCGGGCAGCGCCAGCGATCGCAACTGCGCTACTACTACAGCGCGGCAAACGTGTTTGCCACCACGCCCTGGTACGAGCCCTTCGGCATCACGCCGGTGGAGGCGATGGCCTGCGGCACGCCGGTCGTCGGCACTGCGGTCGGCGGCATCAAGACCACGGTCGTCGATGGCGAAACCGGATACCTCGTGCCGCCCAACGACCCGAAGGCGCTGGCAGAACGCCTTGCGCTACTGCAGCGCCAGCCGCATCTCGCGCAGCGCATGGGCTGGGCCGGCATGCGCCGCGCGCACCAGCAATTCACCTGGCGCAACGTCGCCGAGAACATCGCCGCTATCTACGAACGCGTGCTCGAGAACGATGCACAGCCGGCCACGCTGTATGCCGCGCCACCGCTTGCCGTCGCAGGCGAAGTCGGCATGCGCAGCTGAAGCCGCCCGAATCGATTCACACCCTACTGAAAACCCCAACATGGAGAGCCAATTGAGCACACCCACTGCATCCAGCTATGTAGCGAACCCTGCCGAAGCCGACCAGTTTGCCGGCAAGACCATGCTCGTCACCGGCGGCGCCAGCGGCCTCGGCGCCGCTCTCTGCCATGTGCTGTCCTCCTGCGGTGCCAACGTCGTCGTCGGCGACATCAACCTCGACAAGGCGCAGACCGTTGCCGCGCTGATCAACGACACGCCCGGCAGGACGCATGCCATCGGCTTCAATGTCGGCGATCCCGTCGCCGCGGAACGCGCCATCGACGAAGCCATCGACCGCTTCGGCACGCTCGACGTGCTGATCAACAATGCCGGCACTGACGTCACCTGCTCCATCGACGAGCTCGCCTACACCGACTGGGACCGCGTCATCCGCACCAACCTGTACGGGCCTTTCCTGATGTCGAAATACGCGGCCCGCCACATGAAGAACGGCGGCCACATCATCAACATCGCCTCCACCGCCGCCAAGCGCACCTGGCCCAACGCCAGCGCCTACCACGCCAGCAAATGGGGCCTGCTCGGCCTGTCCCACGCGCTGCACGCAGAACTGCGCCCGAAAAAGATCAAGGTCACCGCCGTCATCGCCGGCGGCATGCGCACGCCGTTCCTGCTCGACCGCTTTCCGGACATCGACGTCGCGACGCTGCAGGACCCGGTCAACGTCGCCAAGGCAGTGAAGTCCGTACTGCTGCTGCCGGAGCAAACCGTCATCCCGGAAATCATGGTGCTGCCCATGACGGAGTCGTCATGGCCATGATCGACTGCTACAGAATTTATTGAGAGTTCGGTTAGTGCTTGACACACTCAACCCCCATCCCACCCTTCCCCCTACCAGGGGGAAGGAGCCGGTTCTCTTCTTTAGCAGGGCGAGTCGTTCGTTTTTTGGGTTTTGGGTCTTAGGTTCTCGTTTTTCCGCTTCTGACGCTGCCCAAAGATCGCAACGGAAAGCGGATCAAGAAGCGAAACATGTCTGAGCCGAAGGCGAGTTGGTTTCGCTTCCCGCTTTCCGTTGCGATCTTTGGGGAACCCCGCAGGGGCAGCGGCTGTGCGGTCGCCTTCTTTTGCTTACTTTTCTTGGCGAGACAAGAAAAGTGAGCGGCAGCCGGGCCGCCCCCGGCAAAGTCTCGACGAAGATCCAACCGCACCGAATCACCGGAGAGATCCCCGCAACTGCAACGGGGTAACACAGAAAAGAGCTATGAAAATGCGCGCAATCTTCCTGGACAAAGACGGCACCCTCATCGAAGACGTCCCCCACAACGTCAACCCCACCCTCCTCACCCTCACTTGGCAAGCCGGCCAGGGCCTGCAACTGCTCAAGCAGCTCGGCTACGCCCTGATCGTCGTCACCAACCAGTCCGGCATCGCCCACGGCCTGTTCACGGAAACCGCCCTCACACCCGTACAGCGCCGCCTCGGCGAACTGCTCGCGCAATACGGCGTTGCGCTCGACGGCTTTTACTACTGCCCGCACGCGCCCGACGGCGTCATCAACCGCTACGCGATCCGCTGCACCTGCCGCAAGCCCATGCCCGGCATGCTGGTGCGCGCCGCATCCGAGCATGGCATTGACCTGTCGCAGTCGTGGATGATCGGCGACATCCTCAACGATGTCGAAGCCGGCCGCCGCGCCGGATGCCGCACGGTGCTGATCGACAACGGCAACGAGACCGAATGGCTGATGTCGCCGATGCGCAAGCCGCATATCCGGGCCTCCGACCTGTACATGGCCGCCACGCTGATTGCCGCGGCCGACCACGTGGAAGAGGATGAAAGGAACGAGCGTGCCGGCCTCCCGCTGCACGGAGAAAGCGCACTCCGATGAAGACGGCGACATGGGAAACCGCGCGGCGCATCCTGTGCGTGCGCCTCGACTACCTTGGCGACGTGCTGATGACGACGCCGGCGCTGCGCGCGCTGAAGCAGGCGCAGCCCGGTCGGCATGTCACGCTGCTCACCTCCCGCAGCGGCGCTGCTGTCACGCCTTACATTCCGGAGATCGACGAGACCATTTCCTACGCCGCACCGTGGCTCAAGAGCAGCGCGCCGCACGACACATCAGCAGACTTTGCGATGATCGAGCAGCTGGCGCGCGGCCGGTTCGATGCAGCGGTGATCTTCACCGTCTACAGCCAGAATCCACTGCCGTCGGCGATGCTCTGCTACCTGGCCGGCATTCCGCTGCGCCTTGCGCACTGCCACGAAAACCCGTACCAGCTGCTGACGCACTGGATTCCCGATCCGGAGCCGCAGCAGCGGATCCGGCATGAAGTGCAGCGACAGCTCGACCTGGTCGCCAGCGTCGGTGCGCGTACCGGCGACGAGCGTCTGTCCTTCCGCATCCAGCCGGACGACGATGCGTCGGTATTGCGGATGCTGCGTGAGCAGGACATCGATCCCGGCCAGCCGTGGATCGTGCTGCATCCGGGCGCGACCGCCGCATCGCGGCGCTATCCGCCGCAGCATTTTTCCGAAGCAGCCGCCGCGCTTGCCCAACGGCTGCGGTGCCCGCTGGTATTCACCGGCAGTGCCGATGAAGCACCGCTTGTTGATCACATCCGCGACGGCATTCCCGGCACCCGTTCCCTCGCCGGCAGGCTCAGCCTCGGGCAGCTGGCCGCACTGATCGCGCGCACGCCGCTGCTGATCTCCAACAACACCGGCCCGGCGCATATCGCCGCCGCCGTCGGCACACCGGTCGTCGACCTGTACGCGCTGACCAATCCGCAGCACACGCCCTGGCAGGTACCGAGCCGCGTGCTGTTCCACGATGTGCCATGCCGCCACTGCTACAAGAGCGTCTGTCCGCAGGGTCACCATGCCTGCCTGGCGGAAGTGGCGCCGCAGCGCGTGGTCCATGCCGCGCTCGAGCTCCTCGATGCCGGCCGTGACAGCGCCCCCGTCACCGATGTCGTCGGCATGCCTTTTCCTGCACACGGTCTGTAAAAATTCCCAGCTGTATTTATTACACCGGATTGCAAAAACGGAGCGGCCGCCTCGCGCGGTCCGGCCGCAAGCGCGAGATCCGCTGAAGCCGCGCGGCAGCAGGCAGCGTCACCTCGTCCGCCGCCACCTCTTTCGCTTGGCACAGAGCTTGCGACACTGCTTGTCATCTATCCCAAGGAGACAAACATGCCACGTAACGCCACAACCAAGTCTTCCTCCAAGTCATCCTCGCGCAGCACTGGACGCGGTACTGCCAAGGGATCCTCGCAGGACGTCCTGCACCTTCTTGCCGAAGATCACAAGCGAGTGCTGAAGATGTTTGACCAGTTCGAAAAGCTGAAGGAAAAGAACGGCGAGGATGAAGAAACGATGCAGCAGCTGGTGGAAACCGCCTGCGCCGAGCTCACCATCCATGCGCAGGTCGAGGAAGAAGTGTTTTATCCTGCCGCCCGTGAAGCCATCGACGACATGGACCTGCTGGATGAGGCCGAGGTCGAGCATGCGTCGGCACGCCAGCTGATGACCGAGCTGGCCGCCATGCAGCCGGGCGACGACTTGTATGAAGCCAAGTTCACGGTACTCGGCGAGTATGTGAAGCACCATATCCAGGAAGAAGAGAAAGAGCTCTTCCCCAAGGTCAAGAAGTCGGACCTTGACCTGATGGAGCTGGCAGAGGAAGTCCGGGAGCGCAAGATGGAATTGCGCGACGAACTGGGTGTGATGTCGGATGAGGAGGATGAGGAAGACGAGACCGAGTCCTCATCGCGCAGCCAGACACGCAAGAATATCCACTGAACACCCAACGCTTCATGGCAGAAAGGCTTCCTGTGAATTTGCCTGATGTAGAACTGCGCGCGTCCCAGGCCAGAACCACCCAGGCGGTGGATATCGTAGCATTCGTGGACGCGCAGGAGATTCCGTTCCAGTATTTCGGCACGCCCTATCGCCTGGCGCCGGTCCCCGGCGGCGAGAAGCTGTATGCGCTGCTGTGCGATGAATTGCGCCGGAGCAGCAAGATCGGCATTGCCTGCGTCGTGATCCACGCACGCCAGCACCTGGCCGCACTCACACCGCAAGGCCGGTCGCTGATGCTCACGACCCTGCGCTGGATGAACGAGATGGACGACGATGCCTCAGGTATCGATACTTCGGGCGTCGATACTTCGGGCGTCGACACGTCAGGCGTCGATGCCTTGTACCTGGACGACGCAGGGAGCGACGAGCTGCTGTTCGCATCGCGAAAGGTCTCGGCCACGCCGCAGGCCGGTGGCTTTGACCTCGACTATATGGGAGCTGCACAGCCCCATGCATTCCAGCCCGGCATCCCGGCGCTGGAGGAGCAGATGATGAAAGACAAGAAAACCGCAGGCATCCTGGTCGAGGAGCTCGACGGTTTGCTCGACGACGATGAATACATCGATGAGATGTACCTGACACCCGCCCTGCGCCACAATCCCCACCCGGTCAACGGATACGCCATGCGCGCAGGTAGAAGCCAGGGGCAGCGGCCTGCCGCCCCCTCCCTGCACGGCCGGCATGGCGGCAAGACAGGCCACCACCTTGGCGCCTCTGTGGGGCGGCGCCGGCGTTTCGGCTAGCAGACGGTTGAAAACGTAGCGGGCGCGCGTTACCGGGGCGGGCACCGTTTGTGCCCGCTCTCCAGCCGGATGGCCGCCCAGTCGGCCTGCGGCTCTTCCTCGATAGCGACATGCGCGGCATTCGGGTGCCGTTGCGGCACCCGCGACTCCAGCAAGTAAACGCACCAGCGCGCATCGCCCGCGGGCAGGCTGGCGGGTGTACCCGCATGCGCGCCGCTGCCCAGCCAGTGCTCCGTTTTTTCACGCACGAGCGACCAGCCGTTGGAGGAGCGTTGCAGCTGCCAGCCGCCGACGACATGGCTTGCGCTGCGCGCACCGCGCACGATCTGCATCCACGGTTCGCTTTCCGTCCCGCGTATCAGCGCAATGCGGTCGACGGGTCCGGCAGGTTGCAGCTCGCGACTGACGCTGATGCGCTGCGGCGCGAAGTGCTGCGGCAGGTACGTCGGCCACGGCGTCAGCGACAAGGTCCCGTGTTCCGCCAGCCGCAACTCCAGCGCGCCTGCCCCCGACGTGTTGGTGCGCACGGTCGGTGTGCCCACCGCCACCACGGGCGTGAGCGGCGTGAGCCCTTTCATGCTTTCCATGCCGGCGATGCGGATGGCGCGCGCATCCGTGGCGAACAAGACGGGAAGCAGGGCCGCCAGCGCGACCGCCCCGCCGGGAAAGCGCCGGGTTCTTCCTATCTTCATCGATGCTCCTGTCAATGCGCGTGATATTGATGGTGATGATGCATGTTGCGGATCGCCTGGTGCAGGTCTGCCGGCAGCGCATCTTCAACGATCCGCTCACGTACGCGTTCTTGCACGCGTTCCTTGATGCTGTCGTTCTGCACACTGTCGTTCTGCATGCTCTGCGCGTGCTTGGTCAGCGCACTGCCGGTATTGCTGCCCGAGAAGTTGCGCGAGAAGGTGATGGTGAGGTTGGCCCACTCGTTATAGTCGCGCAAGACTCCCTTGGCCGTGCCGTCCTGCGGATTGATGTTACGGGCAAACGCGCCGGCTGTCAGTGCGTTGTTGTTGTCCCAGTCCGCATAGGCGCCGCCGACCGCGCCGCGCCCGATGTTCTGCCATTCCCGCAGGCTGTTTTCATCCAGTGCCGCGCTGGTGCCGTCCGAGTAGCCGATGATGAAGTTGGCGGTGCAGGGCGAATTCTCGACCAGGTTGCAGTAGGTCTTGCCCTTTAGCCCATTGGCCAGGTAATAGCGTTCCGCCGCATAGGGGCTGTCCGGCGTCGCGCTCAGTCCGGTGAACTGGTACATGTAGTTCATCACGCTGGTGTGGTTCGGCTTGTAGTTGGTATTCTCGTTGCCGCCGTGGCGCAGGCCGAGGTTGTGGCCGAGCTCGTGCATGAGCGTGCTGGACTGCAGGTTGACCAGCATGTTCAGGCTGCTGCCGGATGCCGTGGAGAATCCATAGCCGCCGAGCGTGATGATCAGGTCGTTGCCGTAGAGCTCGGCAATGCCGGATGAGCCGGCGCTGCCGTCCACATTGAGCGAATTGCCAAACAGGCCATAGTGAAAGACCAGCTTGCGGCGCACATCGAAATGCTCGCTCTTGTACTGCATGAAGGATGCGCAGCCTTCCTTGGCCGTCGTGCTAACCGAGTCGAGGTCGATGCAGGGCGTAAACGGCACCGCGTTGCCGCCGCCGAGGTTGAAATTGGCGGGATCGAATGTTTCCGCATGCAGGCTGCCCGTATCGAAGTGCAGCGCGATGCCTTTGGCTGCGAACGTGCTTTCCATCTTCTGCAGCGCCTCGATGCGCGGCGTGGTACCCGGGTCGGCGCTGGCCATGTAATCGAGTTCGACAAAGATGTCGCGCCGGCCACTGCGCGCGCCCATGGCGTACAGGTCCAGGCCGCCATAGGTGCCGCCACTGACCTTGGCACTGTCCGGGATGCCATCCTGGTCGGAATCGATCACGCCCGGCGGCACGTCGTTCGCGCCGGCCGGCGTGGAAAAGTTGACCGGCGACCAGTCGCTTGCCGTATTGGTATCGGCCAGCGCACCGGACGCAAGGCGCACGATGGACTTGCCATGCTGGTCGGCGCCCGACGGCAGGGCAACGGCCGCAACGCCGTTCCACGCGCTGGATGTGATCGGCCCGACCGCCGAATTGCCGAAACGGACAAAATCGGCGGTAGCGCCGTTGGCAGTCAGCTCGATGAAGCCGTTCGCATTCCAATACGGGACCTTGGCGCCGCTCTTCACGTACACCATCTGGCGGTTGTCCTTGAGCTTGTCCGAGATTTTGCCGGCCACGACCAGGTATCCCCTGGCCGGGACGTCAACGGCAGGCAGACTGAACATCGTCGGACTGAAATTGGTTGCACCGGTTGCCGGATCGATCGCAGCGCTGCGCAGGCCATAGCGCGACAGGGACACGGCGGTGTCGCCCGGGTTGTACACCTCGAACCAGGCGATGTCATTGCTGTAATAGTTGGAGGCCACCTCGGAAAGAATCAGGTAGCCGGGCTGCGTACTCGTCGTTGCCGGTGCGGCCACTTCGGCGGCTGACTGCGGTGTGCCCCCATCCGACGAACCGCCACCCCCGCCCCCGCAGGACGCCAGTGCAATGGTGATGGACCAAGTGCACGCTGCTGTAATAACCGGGACGGCTTGCCTTAACTGTCTGAAGTGCTTTCGCCGAATCATCGTGTGTTGCCTGGAATCACTGGAATTCCTAAAGACAACTACGCTCGGTAAAAGTTTTCCCGCAGGAAAAATAAAGCAGGCTTAGTGCTGAATGTGCATTGAGAGCATGCAGAGAAATGACTGGTCTGTCGTCACGCCTTTACAGAGAGACAATGACGAGAGTGTTGTCGCGTTTTTTACTTCTTGATCACACTGATCTCTCCGTCAGACTCCATGTAGGCCTCGCGGATCGTATCCAGTGACTCGATGCCTTGCTCCCGCAGATGGGTCCACAGTTCTTCCTCGCTCAGCAGTTCCCGGCGCAGGTTCCGCTTCAGGATCCGGCCGTCACAGATGAGCCTGATGGGCCGCGGTTCGGCAAAGCGCCGGAACCAGCGGAAACGGAAGCTGAGCCAGTCGACGGTGACATTCCACCCGATCAGCGTCGCCACCAGCAGCATGCCCTCGCCTATGGATTTGTACTCCCCCGCCATGCCGTTCTGCGCCGCGTCGGCAACGATCACGAGGATGAGCACATCGGCAATACCGACCGCGCCGACATCGCGGCGCACGACAAAGCGGAAGATCAGGAACAGGAACCAGTACATCGCCGTTCCGCGCAGTACGATCTCCGCCGGAGAAAGACTGAAACTCAGCATTTCGTCCCAGTCGACTGACAGCAGGTTTTCCATACGCACCTCCTCTTCTTGTTGCGGGAATCATGGCAGGCGGGGTGGGCGGCAGATTGGTAGAGCGATCCTCGTTTTCCCAAAAAAATGGCGCCCGCTCGGGCGCCATTCCACCTGGGTGAAGGAACGTCTTGAGGAGAGTAACGATCCCCGCCCTGTCGGCCAGTGCTGGCTGGTTATTGCCAGTACGGTGTACGGTTGTAGAAGCTATGTACCTGCTCCGCCCAACCGGTATCCGCCATCGACGGCCAGTGGTCCTTGTCGAAGCCCGGCGCATTCTTCAGGCGCTCCTTGTCGATGTCGAGCACGAAGCACTTGCGGTCGGCGTCGAGCGTCAGCGCGCTCCACGGAATGGCGAACAGCTTGTCGCCGATCCCCATCACGCCACCGAACGACAGTACGGCATAGGCGATACGGCCGCTTGGCACATCGAGCATGATGTCCTCGATTTCACCGAGGTTCTCGCCCTGGCTGTTGACCACCTTGTCGCCCTGCAGCGTATCGGCTGCCATCACTTCCGGACCGGGTCCGGAAAAGTTCGGCTGGCCACCGACGATGCGTGCGCCGCCGCCGGAGGAAGAAGTCGTTTGCTGAACCATAGCGTTTCCTTTCTGTTGAAAAGTGGCTGATGATTGAACCCATGTGCCCTAACGGGCGGCATCATCACCTTGCCGGCCAGCATTGCCGCTCGCCGCACCTGCCGCACCTGCCCCGACTGCGCCGGAAGCACCGGAGGCACCAGTAGACAGGCTATTGTCAGGTGCGCCGCGTCCGACCATGCGACTCCAGTAGCGGTCGATGTCGGTGGCCCATTTCTGGTCCGCCATGTCCGGCCAGTTGCCCTTGTCAAAGCCGGGCGCCTGCGCGATGGTTTCCTTGTCGGCATTGAGCACGTAATGTTTGCCATCGTCGCTCGGCTTTAACGCCTGCCACGGAATGGCATGGTACTTTTTGCCCACTCCCATCACGCCGCCAAAACTGACGACCGCGTAGGCAACTTCACCCCGCCCGCCGTCGAGCACCAGGTCCTTGATTTCGCCGATCTTCTTGTCCTTCAGGTCGCGCACGCTCGAACCGATGATCTTGCTGCCGCGAAGCGTCTCCTGCTGTTGCTTTGCAGTCTGGCTTGCCGACGGTGTCGGCGCGCCGGTGCGCTCCTTCGTCGGTGTCGCATTCTGTGCCGTTGCCGGAAGGGTGACCCACAGGAAAACGGTGAACAACGATGCTGCTCTCGTGAAAGACTTCATGCATCCTCCGTCGGCCAGTACAAGGAGATCAGACGAAAGCAATGGTTTAGCAAGCGATGTGCCAAGGCATTGCCAGGGTATCCGTACCGCGACGCGCTTATCTACGAGGATGTGGCATGCCTTGAAGGGTAATTCATGCAAGTCCTCATGTAAGGATTGCAGCCGCTTGACCAAGCTCAGGTCTCTCCTGTTTTCTCGTCTCCGCCCAGAACCTTGTTTCGGCACGGAAGTCTTAAAAACAGGCACTACGGTCACTATTGGCAACGTTAATCAGCGACGTTCATCGCAACGTTGATCGGCGTTCACCGCGCACATATCAGGCGGCCAAACATGGAGCAACGCACTTCCACGACGTGGCCAAACGATGGAGCGGTAGGCGCGTATTCCCATGCCGCTATTTCCTTCGCCACACACTTGCTGGAAAACACCACCGAAATGGTGGCAGCAGTAGACCAGAACCTGCGGGTGGTAGGACTGAATGCTGCTTTCCTCCGCGAGTTCGAACTTGTCTTCGGCAAACCGCTTGCGCTCGGCGAGCGCGTGGATGACGCCCTGTGCCACCTGACCGGAGACCGCGAGAAGGCGACAGCACTCTGCCAGCGTGCATTGGCAGGCGAATCGTTTCGCATCACGGAGGAATTCGGCGACGAACAGTTCCTGCGAAAAACCTACGAACTGGCCTTCAGCCCGATCCTCGACACCCATGGGAAAGCCCTGTTGGCAGGAATCGTGGTGCGCGACGTCACCTACGCTCGGCTTAGCGAGCGACGTTTCGATGCCCTGCTTGAGGCGGCGCCGGATGCGATCATCATCATGCGCAACGACGGCACGATCCATCTGGCGAATGCGCAGGCCCAGCGAATGTTCCGCTGCCATCGGCCGCTGCAGGGAATGTCGATTGAGATGCTGATGCCCGAGCGGTTTCGCCGCATGCATGTTGCCCATCGAAAGCGTTTCTCGGAACACCCGGCGACACGCCCGATGGGAACCGCCCACGCCGATTTGTGGGGCCTGCGTGCCGACGGCAGCGAGTTCCCGGTAGAGATCAGCCTGAATCCCCTCAAGGGAGAGGGAGAACAGCTGGTTGTTGCCGCCATCCGCGACATGACGATCCGCCAAAGCGTCGAAGATCGTCTTCGGCAGTTCTCGGTCGAACTGGAGCAACGGGTCGCGGAGCGCACCACTGCCCTTGCGCAGCTCAATCATGAGCTCTCGGAACGCATCCAGGCGCAACAGGCGGCAGAAGCAGCGCTGCAGCATGAGCAGGCACGCCTCAAGGCGGTCTTCGACAGCCTGAACGAAGGCGTGGTGATCTTCAACATGGAGACTGACGTACTGGACATGAATTCGGCGGCACTGCGCATCCACGGCTATGCCAGCGCCGATGAAGCACGCAAGAACCTTCCGTACTTCGCGGAACACTTCGAGGTCCGTACACTGGATGGCGCTCTCCTGTCACTGAGCGAATGGCCGCTGGCGCGCATTACGCGCGGCGAAACCATCACCAACATGGAACTCGAAATCGTCTGCAAGAGAAGCGGCAGGAAGTGGATCGGCAGCTACAGCGGCGCACCGGTCAGCCTCCATGAGCGGCAGCCGGAAATCGGCGTCTTCACCGTCCGCGACATCACCGCGCACAAGCAGACGGAAAGCGCGCTGCGCGCAAGCGAAGCGCAGTTTCGCCTGGCTTTCGACAACATCCCCGATGTCGTGACCATTTACGACCGCAGCTTGTGCATCCGCTACGTCAATCCGGCGGCAAAGCGTATCACCGGCCTGGAGCCCGCGGAGCTCATAGGACGCCACGAAAGTGCGTTCTGGCCGGAGGAGGTGACGTCACTCTGGCACCCCACCGTCCTGAATGCATTCACCACTGCATCGGTACAGAAAGTCGAGTTCGAATTTCCTGGCGCATCCGGAACGCATTACCTGATGATCACCTGCGTGCCTCTTGTCGCCGGAGATGGAGAAGTGCAGGAGGTCATGGGCATCACGCACGACGATACCGAGCGCAAGCACGCCGATGAGCGCCTGCGCCAGGCCGGCTTGCATGATCCGCTGACGGGTCTGCCCAATCGGGCGCTGCTGTTCGAATACGCCGGTCATGTCTTTGCGCGAAACGATCGGCATCATCGCAACGCCGCCGTCCTTTTCCTCGACCTCGATCGCTTCAAGGTGATCAACGATACGCACGGACACGAGGCGGGCGATGCTGTCCTGCAGGAGGCGGCGCACCGCATGGCAAAGTCGATCCGCTACGGCGACTACGCATTCAGGCTGGGGGGCGACGAGTTCCTGGTCCTGCTTCCCGAATGCGACGATGGGAACGACGCTGCAGAAGTGGCACGCCATCTGTGCGAAGCATTGAACCGTCCTTACCATGTCGGTACGCTGGTGCTGTCGTCATCGCCATCGATCGGGATCAGCATCTACCCGCGCGACGGGAAAGACATCGACACCCTGATCAACCATGCCGATGCCGCGATGTACCAGGCCAAACAACTGGGGCGCAACAATTTCCAGTTCTTCTCGCACGAACTGGCGGAACGTGCGAAGGCGCATCTCGATATCGAACAGCAGCTTCGCTCGGCCATTGCAAAAGGCGAGTTTCATCTGCATTACCAGCCCGTCATCAACATGCAGACCCTCGAGCTGGTCTGTGCCGAGGCGCTGCTGCGCTGGCCGGATGCGAAAAGAGGCCCGGATATCTTCGTCCCGATTGCGGAGTCCACGGGGATGATTGCGCGCCTTGGCGACTGGGTGCTGCGAGAAGCATGTCGTCAGCACAAGCACTGGATCGAAAAAGGACTGCCTGCGATCCCCATCTCGGTCAACGTTTCGGCGGTACAGTTCCGCGACAAGACCTTTGCGGAACGCTTCGAGCGGATCCTGCAGGAATGCGAGGTCGACGCAATGGCACTGCAGCTGGAAATCACCGAAACGACCGTCATGGAAAACCTCGAGTACACGATCGGCGTGCTGATGGCCCTGCGCAAACGCGGGATCAAGATCCTGCTCGACGATTTCGGAACGGGCTATTCGAGCCTCAGCTACCTGTCCCGCCTTCCGGTTGACAAGATCAAGGTGGACAAGTCATTTACCCATCAGCTCGCGCATGACATGACCAGCCGTGCGGTGACCGAGGCCATCATCGCCCTGGGGCGGACGATGAACAAGGAAATCATCGCCGAGGGCATCGAATCGCGCGAAGTGCTGGATTATCTGCGCGTGCACGGGTGCCACCATGCACAGGGCTATCACGTCTCCAGACCCGTTGACGGCCGAACGTTCGAATCATGGTATTGGGCGCATCAAGTGCCAATGGAGCCGCCCGGCGGGCTGCCTCCGCAGCCGCTCCATTGACACGTGTATGCGGAGGGCGCCCGCCTCCCGCTTTCACTCCACCGCCACGGCGCTCCTTCTCGGCTCCATCCACGTCACGGCCTCCGCCGCCCTCTTCCCCGCAACAAACGCGTGATCCGAGTTGTAATACTCCCATTCGCTGTAGCGTCCCGCCAGCACGATGTCGTGCTGCGCGAGCCAGGCCTTGATGGTCTCCACGTTCTTCGCACGCGCATGGTCGTACACCACATAGGCGTAGGGCATATCGACTTCATTGGCGGCGATCACCTTGTCATCCTCGCGGAGCATGCCGACCTTGATGCAGTCCCGGATGCAGCGCTCGATCAGCGCCTGTCCGGTGACGGGCAGCGGTTTCCAGGTCGATGAATAGCTGATCTCGCAGGTAATGCCGAAGCCGCCGGGCGGATTGCATGCCGGGCTGGCATTGCCCTGCACGAAGATGCGGTGGAAGATGGTGTCTTCCGGATAGTAGATCCAGTGCTTGTCCGTGATGTTCTCGCGCGCGATGCCAAGGTTGACGCAGCGCACGGAAACATGCCTGAGCCCCTTGGCCGCCCGCCGCACCTCTTCCGGCGCCTCGTCGCCGATGATGCGCACCAGTTCGGGCAACGGCATCGTGCTGATCAGGTTGTCGTACTGGAAGCGGCGACCGTCGGCAAGCGCGACGATGCGCTGCGTGGGCGAGAGGTGGATCACATCGGCATTCAGCTCGAGGGCGCCCTTGATGTGCGGCACAAAGGCCGACATCAGTGCCTGGAAGCCGCCGTGCAAGGGATAGCCGAAGCGCGCGTTGGGGCCCATCGGCTTTGCCACCGGCTGCAGTGCGCCGTCGATGATTTCTTCGAGGTCGGGCAGCGGCACGCGGCCGCCGAGCCAGGAAGTCTCCATCTCGGTCAGCGGCACGGCCCACAGCTTGCGGTTGTACGGGATCGCAAAATGTCTGGCGATGCCCGCTCCCCATACCTGGTAAATGAACTCCTCGAAATTCGCCGGGCGCACGTTGCTCGGGTCGCATGCCACGGTGCGCGGCGAAGCGGGCAAGGCCACGCTGCCGTCCGCGCAGCAGTCGTCCGTCTTTGCATGCGCGTCGGCCGATGCGGTTTTCTGCCGATTGCCCGAAACGCTGCCGAAGCGTGCCTCGATCGCGCCGACGATGCACTCCTTGATGACGTCCGGCGGCAAGCCGTGCAAGGCGCCCTGGAACGGATACCGCGTATACGCATTCTTGCTGTACACCCAGGCTTCCCGGTCCTGCCAGTGCAGGTTATCGCCCAGCAGCTTGTCGTACAGCTCCAGCACATACGGATCATTGGAAAACATGATGTGGCCCGCATGGTCGAAGGTAAATCCCTTGTCCTGGATCGAGCGGCACCAGCCGCCGACCGTGTCATTACGCTCCAACAGCACGGCGTCCTGCCCGAGATGGTAGGCAGCAGACAGCCCGGTCGGTCCGGCGCCGATGATGGCGGTCTTCGTGTAGCGCGTCGTGCCATGCTGCGGCAGGCGATTGCGGTCTGCAGAGTCCGCCACCGCGGGAACCGGCACGACGCTGCCCTCGCGCCGCGGCGTGCTGTCGATCAGCTGCCGCATCTGCCGGACGGTGGTATCCCAGGAGGTGGACGCGAGCACCTTGCGCATCTTCGCGACCTTTTCGGCGTGATGCTCCGGCGGCGCCAGAAGCGCCGCTTCGCACGCGGCGATGAAGGATTGCGGATCACCGGCAATGGCGACGATATCGCTGTAGGCGTCAGCCACATCCGCCACCGGCGTGCTGACGATAGGCAGCTCGGCTGCCATGTACTCGAGCGTCTTGGTCGGGCTGATATAGCGCGTCGCCTCGTTCAGCGCAAACGGCAGCAGGCAGACGTCCCATCCGGCCAGGAACTGGGGCAAGGCCTCGTAAGGATGCTGGCCGAGATAATGGATGTTGGCGCGCCTTGGCAGCGACGCCGGATCGATCTTGACCACCGGGCCGACCAGCACGACCTGCCACTGCGTGTGGGCATCCGCGACCCTGGCAATGAGGTCCACGTCAAACCGCTCGTCGATGACGCCATAGAATCCCATGCGCGGCCCGGGAATGTTCCTGTGCGCAGGATGCGAGTTGGCGCGGTCGAGCGCCTTCTCGAAATGCGCGGCGTCGACACTGCTGGGAAAGCAATGCACGTTGTGATGCCGGTCCTGTTTGGCACGGTACAGGCTCTGTCCGCCGGTAAAGACCAGGTCGGCCACTTTCAGCAAGGCGCTCTCTCTTTGCAACAGCTGTTTGGGCGCATTCTTGAACGAGGCCAGGGCATCCATGCAGTCATACACCACCAGTTTGGGATGCAGTTCCTGCAGCAGCGGCAGGGCCATCGGCGTGTAGAACCAGGCGATATGGTCGTCATAGTCCCGCACCAGCTGGCGCATCAGCTTCTGCAGGTGCGGCAGGTGATCATCATGAAAGCCCGGCATGTCGACCGGTATGTTCGGCTGGCATACCAGCACGTTCGGGAGCGGGGAGTACGTACGAAGAAAGGTTTGCGTCTCGTGATGCACCGGCTCTTCGACGAAGACGACAGGGTAATGCGCGGCGAGACGCGACAGAAGATGCTGCGGCCGTTGGTAGACAAAATCCCAGCGTAGGTGCGAAAAGACGATGATTGCAGAAGCCATGCTATCTCCTAGTGGTAACGGCATTCGTTGGAAGAATCAAACAACCCGGGTTGCGCATCGACGCTTCACGATTTTCGGCATGTTATTTCCGCCGAAGAAAACACCGACTGCGGCAAGCGCTCCTTGCGGCGCTCCGCGCTTGATGCTTCGGCGCAACCCTCACTTCATGCCCGCCGACAATGCCGCGGGCAGCACTATTTGTCTCGTATGGAATTTTCTGAAGCGGACAGACTGATCTTCGCCTCGTCCGCGTACTGCCGCGATGCGCTGCCGCAAAATGCCCGTGCATGCGCAGCATGCTGTCCGCAATCTTTACATGCAGAGTTTGCATGCGGCCCTCGCTCCAGTGTTACGCACGGACCGGCGGCGCATCGTGCACGGCAGTCGCAAGAGCTGTGCCGACGCAGCTTGTGCAGTGCCACAAGGACCTCTGCCGCGGTGCCGTCACAGTCCGGCCGTAGTTTTTACCGCAGACGGTAAAACATACATGGAAGCAAACAAGCGTTTCCGCCCGGAAGCTCCGACGACGCCACGACTGAGATGGTCGCAAGGAAAAATAACAAATACACAGCACCCGGTACGCTTCATGCTTCCTACCGTATCCGGCCACAGCGCGCCAACAGTGGATACCTGCGCAGCGACAGCGCTTACTTCTCCTGCCAGGCTGTACCACCGGGTTGCACGACGCTTTTTCTGCGGATGTCAGTGCAATCTGTCGGGGGCTTCACTGCGCGGCGCAAAGATGGCAAACGAATTTGTTAACCACTGACAAAGAGACGACAAATGACCAAAATCCGTAAAGCAGTGTTTCCCGTCGCCGGGCTAGGGACTCGCTTCCTGCCCGCAACCAAGGCATCGCCGAAAGAAATGCTGCCCATCGTGGACAAGCCTTTGATTCAGTATGCGGTGGAAGAAGCCGCGGCAGCCGGCATTACCGAAATGATTTTCGTCACCGGTCGAGGCAAGCGCTCGATCGAAGACCACTTCGACAAGGCCTATGAACTCGAAGCGGAGCTCGCGTCACACGGCAAGCTCAAGCAACTCGAAGAAATCCAGAGCCTGTTGCCGGACAACCTGCACTATTCCTATGTGCGCCAGAGCGAGGCGCTGGGACTCGGCCACGCCGTCCTGTGCGCCCGCCCGCTTGTCGGCGACGAACCGTTCGCCGTGGTGCTGGCCGACGACCTGATCGATGCTGAAGTTCCGGTCCTGAAGCAGATGATCGACCTTTACGAGCAGCACAACAACTCCGTCGTCGGCGTGCAGAACGTCCCGCTCGACCAGACCCACCAGTACGGCATCGTGCGTCCGCAGTCGATGGGCGTGCGTATCCACCGCGTGGCCGACATTGTCGAGAAACCGAAGCCGGAGGACGCGCCGTCCACGCTGGGTGTCGTCGGCCGTTATGTATTCACGCCGGAGATCTTCGACTACCTTGAGCGCGTGGTTCCCGGCACCGGTGGCGAAATCCAGCTGACGGATGCGATTGCCGCGATGCTGGCCGAGCATCCCGTGCTGGCATATGAGTTCAAGGGGCAACGCTATGACTGCGGGTCCAAGATCGGCTACCTCGAGGCCGCCGTGGTGTATGCGCTGAAGCATCCCGCTGTTGCCGAGGAGTTTGGTGCCTTCATCGCGCAGCTGCAACTTGACCGCCACAAGCTGCCCTTGGGAAGCAAGACCGCGTAGCGGGTACGGGGATGGGGACACTCATGCGCACTGGCCTTTTATGCACACGCGGATACGGCGGCCGCATTAGCGCCCCACGTTTGCTGCATATCAACAAGTCGGCGCGCAGTCCCTGCGCGTGGCATGGTATCCCTGTCCCCTTGCGATGTAGCATTGGAAGAACGAGATTGCCCGCTGACATCCCCGTCGCGAGTCGGCACCGGACTGGTGCAGCGAGGAACGGTGAAGCGTCCCCGATTTCTGGCGATGGCGTGTGTTCCATCTTTTCTGTAAGCCCGGCACATGGCCGGCCAACGTAGTGGTTTTAACCATGGCAGTTTCCAGCAACCAGTTCTTCTCTATGCGCAGCAACGACTCCCCTGCTCCACGCCAGCCGGGTGGCCTTGCACCGCACGCGGTAACGACGTTTCCGGCCCCGGAGGCCGGCGTGCAGGCCGACAGCATGGGCACGCTTGCCGATGCGCTGCCTGCCATGGTCGCGCAATGCAACCGCAACTACATCGTCGCCTTCATCAACAAGTCCTTCGCGGCGCATTACCGCATTCCGCCGGAGCACGCTGTCGGCAAGCGTCTTCCGGAAGTGATCGGCGAGGAAGAGTTCGCCGCCCTGCGCCAGTATATTGACGCCGCACTGCGCGGCGAAGCGCAGGAGCAGGAATTACGGATTGCGGTCCCGGCCAGCGTGGACCGGCACCTGCATATCCGGTATGTACCTGCATTCGACAAGCACGGCGAAGTCAGCGGCCTGTCGATGGCAATCAGTGACGTCTCCCGGATGCGCAACACCGAGGAGCAGCTGCTTCGCCGCCAGCGCGAGTTCAAGACGCTGGTCGAGGATTCCCCCGACATCATCTCGCGCATCGACCGCAACATGCGCCACCTGTATGTCAATCCGGCGATCGAAAAGATCGCCGGGGTCTCAGCGGCAACCGCGATCGGCAAGACCAAGTCCGAACTCGGCATGCCGCCCAAGGTTGTGCAGGCATGGGACGCCGCGGCGCACGCCGCGTTTCACACCGGGGCGGAACAGAAACTTCTGTTCGAGCAGGTCATCGGGGGCCAGGTGCACTATTTTTCCGGCCGCGTCATTCCCGAGATCGACGCCTACGGCAACATCGAATCGGTAGTCGGCATCGCATATGACGTGACCGAACGCGCGCGCATCGAGCGCGAGCGCGATGAGCTGCTCGCCCGCGAACGCAGCGCACGCATCCAGGCGGAAACTGCCGCAAGGGCGCGCGACGAATTCCTTGCCATCGTGTCGCACGAGCTGCGCGCGCCGTTAAACGGCATCCAGAGCTGGGCGCATGTGCTCGAGAACTACGTGGAAGACTTGGCCGCTGCGCCGCTTGCAAAACGTGCGCTGCAGGGCATCAAGACGGGCGTCAGCCAGCAGGTGCGCCTGATCGAAGACCTGCTTGACGTGACACGGATGATGAGCGGCAAGCTACGCCTGATCAAGCAGCCGCTGGCGTTGCTGCCGACGCTGCAGGCCGCGATCGCGAGCATCCGCGGCATGGCGACGGCCAAGAACATCACCCTCACCTCCGACTACCACATCACCAGCGAGCAGATCGATGGCGACGCCGACCGCGTCCAGCAGATCTTCTGGAACCTGCTGTCGAATGCAGTCAAGTTCACGCCGGAAGGCGGCAGGATCTGGGTCGAAGCCATGCAGGCAGGGCAAGGGATCAGCGTCACCGTGCGCGACAACGGCGTCGGCATCTCGCCGGATTTCCTGCCCAAGCTGTTCCATCGCTTCAGCCAGGAAGACACCTCCAACACGCGCGACCACAGCGGCCTGGGCCTCGGCCTGTTCCTGGTGCGCCATCTGGTGGAATTGCATGGCGGCCGCGTCAGCGCAGACAGCGAAGGCGAAGGCAAGGGAACGACCTTCTCGGTGTACTTCCCGTTGCGCGAGCAGACCGGAAAGTATCCGATCTCCTGCACGGTCCGCGAAAGCGAAACCTCGAACCTGCCTGTGCCGTCGCTCAGCGGGCGCCGGATTCTCCTGATCGACGACCAGGCCGAAGCCCGCGAATCGCTGACAGTGGTATTGACCGGTGCCGGTGCCAGTGTGTTTGCTGCGGACTCTGCGGTAACCGCGATGGAATGGCTGCGCACGCTGAAGGCGGGCGCCTTGCCGGATGTGCTGATCTCCGACATCGCGATGCCGGGCGAAGACGGCTACGCCGTGCTGCGCCGGATTCGCGCCTGGAAATCCGCCGATGGCAGCACGCCGCTGCTGCGCATCCCGGCGCTTGCACTGACGGCATTTGCACAGCGCGAGGATCGCATCCGTGCGCTGACCGCCGGCTTCCAGATGCACGTGACCAAGCCGGTCGCTCCCGAAGAGCTGATCGTCGTGATTGATACGATGGTGCCGAAGGAATAAGTCAGGCCAATGGGACGGACAATGTGCTGGGCGATGGTGCCAGGACGCACCTATAGCTTCCGGCGTCCGTGCGATCGCGGCTCACAGTCTCCCGACAAGTCGTTGCGCTACAGGCGCATTTGGGACGTGCGAAGTCGTGCTGAGATGCTTGCAGGGAATGTGGATTCGGTAATGCGTGGCGCCCGCCACCAGCAGCCGCCACGCATTTCTCGTTCTTGACTCATTGAATGGCTTTGCGCTGCATCACGCCGGTGTCCAGCACACAGCAGCAAGCGAAGCCTGCCGCATCAGCAGCGGGATCAATCAGCGGCATCAAATCGGCGGGATCAATGATAGGAATCGCTGCCGTTATGCAGCGGGGTTTCATCCTTCTTCTGCCCGCCTTCATACGGCCCGTACTCCTCCAGCCGGTTATACAGTGTCTTCAGACTGATGCCGAGGATGTCTGCCGCCCGCTTCTTCACGCCGCCACACAGTTCCAGCGTCGCATAAATCAGCTTGCGATCCACATCGGCGAGCGAGGTGCCAACCGGTATGGCCAGCGTCAGGCCGACAGGCGACTGCGTCGTGATGACCGGTGCCAGTGCCGCAGCGTCGATCGTATGGTCGGAAAGAATGAAGGCGCGCTGCATGTAGTTGCGCAGCTCACGCACATTGCCCGGCCAATGGTAGTTGGAAAGGCAGGCCAGGCCGTCCGGTGACAACACCTTGTTGGTGCCATGCGCGGCATTGAGCTGCTCGAGGAAATGCTGTGCAAGCAGTTCGATATCGGAGCCCCGCTCGCGCAGCGGTGGAATGCGCAATGGGAACACATTGAGCCGATGGTAAAGATCGAGGCGCAGCTTGCCCTCTGCGACCGCTGCTTCCGGGTCACGGTTGCTTGCCGCAATCACGCGCACGTCGGTTTCGATTTCCTGGTTGCTGCCGATGCGCATGAAGGAGCCGGTCTCCAGCACGCGTAACAGCTTGACCTGCAGCTCCACCGGCATTTCGGTGATTTCATCGAGGAAGAGCGTGCCGCCGTTGGCGCGCTCGAAATAGCCCTTGTGCTGGCGATCTGCGCCGGTAAAGCTGCCCTTCTCGTGACCGAAGATTTCGCTTTCGATGAGCTGCGGCGAAATCGCACCGCAGTTCACCGGGAGGAAAGGATGCTTCTGCCGCAGGCTCAGGTCATGAATGGTCTGCGCCGCCAGTTCCTTGCCGGTGCCGCTTTCGCCCAACAGCAAGACCGTTGCCTCGGTCGGCGCGACACGGGCGATGTGGTTGTACAGCTTCTGCATGGCAGGTGCGGCGCCGAGCATCTGCCCGAAATGGCCGAGCCTGCGCAACTCGCTGCGCAGCACGCCGATTTCTTCCTTCAGGTCCACGGTACGCGGGATACGCGACAGCAGCGCCTTCAGGCGCTTGAAATTGATTGGCTTGGTCAGATAGTCGGCCGCGCCGAGGCGCAAGGCTTCGACCGCGGTCTCGACGCTTGCATGGCCGGTGATGAGAACAATTTCGGTCGTGGCACGTGACTCGATGTCGTTGAACAAATCCATGCCGCTGCCATCAGGCAGCTTCAGGTCGATCAGCACGACATCAGGCCGCTGGCGCATGATCTGTGTCTGCGCCTCGCGGATGTTGCCCGCCACCGCGGTGGTAAATCCTTCGGCCGCAGTGATTTCGACCAGCGCTTCGCGCGTGTTGACGTCGTCGTCAACGATAAGTACATGCGGCATATAAAAACTTCTCTATTGACGAAGTGTGGAAATCCGATGCGCTGCTGCCAGATACTGAGGTAACACGGTACAGCGTCTGCAACTGCTTGCCTGCCCATGCCTCATGGGCATCGGCAGGTGATTCAAATCCATACATTGAAAAACGATACTGGAAAGTCCGACCGGCCCGTCCCCGGCTCAATCAGATAGTCAGCATATGTCCTGACCGGTTATTGTCCAGTCCACGTGCATGTTCTTATTGAGCCAAAACAGGGAACGCTACTCTTGCGTCCGTCCATACAACAAACTGCCGGCGCACCAATGCGTGCACACATTGCGCAGCGAATTGGTGCACCAGCCTGCATTGCCGGGAGTACGCGGAAATAGCAGCGCCCGCACCTGAGGCACGGGCGAGGGACAAACATACGGGCTTGCGGATGAATAACTACCGTCTGACGCCATCATTTCGCTATGCGGGAAAAGATAAAACCACTGCAGGAGAGACAGTCGTTTCATCCATTGTTCCCGCCATGCACATGATGTGCGAGGCACGTTGCCGGTCAGCCCGGGTCGCCGTCAACGCCATCTGCAGCAGCGGCGCGTCGGAGGTGCCTGCAGCGCCAGCCGGTCCGGCGCTTCATGATCGCATCACGCCGACATCTATCCAACCGATGTCAAGAAGAGTGCAGCCGTCATGCGTGGCGATCATTACTCCCATGCTGCTGACTCTCCGGGCTTAACGAGAGCCTGAGCCGCCGGAGCTGGAGCCCGAACTGCCGGAGCTACCCGAGCTGCCGGAGGTACCACCGGTTGCGCCGCCCGACGATCCGGACGAACCCATTCCCGAGCTGCCGGAGGAACCGGAGCTGCCGGAGGTAGCGCCACCACCGGACTGATCTCCAGGACGATCGCAACCGACGACAGTCAGTCCAAGTGCAGCAACAACCAGCAAGACTTTCGATGCGCTCTTGATTGAAGTCATTCTTGTTCCTTTCAATTAAAAGAAGGTGATGTCTCGTACTTGACCATGGCACTTGCGATAAGTTCTTGGCTTTTTCACAAACCCGGTCACGGCCGTATCGCAGCTTCCATGCCAGAATCGCGCGCTTCCGCTGTAAAAGCGCTCTGATTGGCGGGCCTGTTTCATAAACTTGCATAGTGCACGCAGCAGCAAGGAAAAATTTTCAGGTGCGCTGTAAGCATTACAGCGGATCTTTGATGAGCGTTATCTCTCAAAGGAAACGGTGTACGTCGCGCCGATTTCCCGCGAGCACTGACAAGCATGGATGTGCAGGCCAATCGAAACCGCTGATAAACGGCATATCGATACAGCTCGGAAAGAATGCGCGGCAGCGCGCTGATACTCTCGGTTATACGCTCAGTGAACGAACACTTCGTGATCGATATCGTGTATTGTTGACCGCATGCGTCGCCATCGTTTTTGATTTACTTTCTGCGGCCCTGTGCATCCATCGCAGCTGCGCTTTCTCTTCCGACTGGCAATGCAAAAAGGCATCTCCCCCCGTGTGGCGCGACGATGCTCGTGATGTACCAAGGTTGTTTGCGTGCCGGAACTGAATTAGCGCAATAGCGTTTTCAAGCATTGATGTAACAATCATGACACCGAATCAGATTCTTCCTGCAGAACGCAATGATTGCCCGCCTCCCCCAGAAAGGGGCGACTCCCCAATGACCGTCGACAAGTTCCTCAAGCAATCCGACATCATGTATGGCACATCGCCGGTGATGGAGCGGCTCTACCAGCAGGTGGAGAAAGTCGCAGGGACGGAGGCGACCGTATTGCTTGTGGGCGAAAGCGGTACAGGCAAGGAAGTCATTGCCCATGCAATCCATCAAGCAAGTCCTCGCAGTGAGGCGCCCTTTGTGGCAGTCAACTGCGGGGCGATCCCGGCGCACCTGATCGAAGCGGCGCTGTTCGGCCATGAGAAAGGAAGCTTTACCGGAGCGGTACGACAGCACATCGGCTACTTCGAGCATGCGTCGGGCGGGACCTTGTTTCTCGATGAAATCACCGAGATGCCTGTCGAAATGCAGGTCAAGTTGCTGCGCGTGCTCGAGTCGGGAAGCTTCCTGCGCGTCGGCGGGGATGAAGAGGTAATGGTCGACGTGCGGCTGATTGCCGCGACCAACCGTGACCTCGACACGGCGGTCAAGCAAGGCAACCTGCGTGAAGACCTGATGTATCGCCTTGCCGTCTTTCCGGTGCGGATACCGCCGCTGCGCGAACGCGGTGGGGATATCGAATTGCTTGCACAACATTTCCTTCAGCTGCTCAACGAGAAGGACAAGACCAGCAAGAACTTTTCCCGCGCGTCGCTGGACGTGATCCGTTCCTATTCCTGGCCGGGCAACGTACGTGAACTCAAGAACGTCGTGCAGCGCGCATTCATCCTCGGAACGGACACGCTCAACATCGAGGACTGCATTTCCGACCTGTCTACCAAGAAGCCGACCTTGCATGAAGGCTATCTGAACTTCTTTGTCGGCACGCCGCTTGCGGATGCGCAGAAGGAAATCATCCTGGCCACGCTGAAGCATTACAGCGGCAACAAGCGCCTGACCGCGGAAGCGCTGGGCATCAGCCTGAAGACGCTCTACAACCGGTTGAAGGAATATTGAAGACGCTCTACAACCGGCTGTAGGAATGCTGAAGAAATACTGAGGGCATCAGCACTCGGGCAATGAAGATGGTGAAGGCATGCGTCGCACGATGGTGTCGCATGCCTTCGCATCAGTTGCACGTCATTGCGTCTCCACGCACTGCTTACGCGTTCACCACCTCACCACCGTTCGGATGCAGCACCTGTCCGCTCATGACCGCCGAATCGTCGGAAGCCAGGAAAATGTAGGACGGTGCAATCTCATCCGGCTGCGCCGGCCGCCCTATCGGCGCCTTTTCACCGAAATGCTCCACCTGTTCCGGCTTGAAGCTCGATGGAATCAAGGGCGTCCACACTGGCCCCGGAGCAACCGCATTCACGAGGATGCCGCGTGTAATCAACTGCTGTGACAAGGAGCGGGTGAAGGCCACGATCGCTCCCTTGGTGCTGGAATAGTCAAGCAGATGCGGACTGCCACGGTAGGCAGTGACCGACGTGCTGTTGATGATGCGCGCACCTTCCTTCAGATGGGGCAAGGCGGCTTTCACGGCAAAGAACATCGAAAAGATATTGACGCGAAAAGTCTTCAGCAGCTGCTCCTCGGTAATGTCCTCAATGCTCTCCTGCGGATACTGTTGTGCCGCATTGTTGACGAGGATATCGAGCTTGCCGAAGGAAGAGATCGTCGTCTCCACCATCTTGCTGCAGAACGCCGCGTCCCCCACGTCGCCCGCCAGGATCACGCATTCCCGCCCTTCCGCCTCGATGCAGCGTTGCGTTTCCTTCGCATCCGCATGCTCGTCGAGGTAGGCGATGACGACGTTGGCGCCTTCCTTGGCGAATCCGATTGCGGTTGCGCGGCCGATGCCGCTATCGCCGCCCGTGACCAGCGCGACCTTGCCCTTGAGCTTGCCGCTGCCCTTGTAGTTTTTCATTTCGGCCAGTGGCCTGGGCTGCATCTCTGCTTCCGAGCCGGGCTGGTGGTCCTGGTGTTGCGGGGGAATGCCGGGTTTCTGGTTTTCACCTGCCATGATTGCCCTCTCCTTTCAATACGTCCGGAAAAGTGCAGAGGGATTGCATGTTCCATGCCACCGGCACGGAGGGCAGCAAGGAAATTTGGGGGGTTAAGCAGCAAGCGGCTGCATATGCGACAGCGCTTCGAGCAGCAGGTCGGGATTGCCGGCAGCAAGTTTTCTCGAGTCCGACAAGGTCTGGCGGAATGCACGCGCACCCGGCAGGCCGGCCACCAGGCCGAGCATGTGGCGCGTGATGCTGTTCAGGCGCAAGCCGCCGCCCGGCGCGTCCTTCCTGCCATAGCGTTCGAGCTGGGCACGAACATAGGGCAGCATGGCCTGCAATACTTCGGCGCGCGATTTTACCGGCGTATCGTCGCCGTAATATCGCGCGTCGAACGACGCCATCAGGTAAGGATTGTGATACGCCTCACGTCCGATCATCACGCCATCGACCTGCGCGAGGTGCGCATCGATTTCTTCCAGTGTCTTGATGCCGCCGTTGATGATGATCTCCAGCTGCGGGAAGTCGCGCTTGAGCTGGTAGGCATACTCCGGCTTCAGCGGAGGAATCTCGCGGTTTTCCTTGGGACTCAGGCCCTTGAGGATGGCATTGCGTGCATGCACGATAAACGTCACACAACCGGCCTCCGCAATCGTGCCAACAAAGTCGCGTACAAACGCGTAGGACTCCACATTGTCGATGCCGATGCGGTGCTTCACGGTGACATCGATGCTCACTGCATCCCGCATCGCCTTCACACAGTCGGCGACCAGTTGCGGCTCCGCCATCAGGCAGGCGCCGAATGCGCCTTTCTGCACACGCTCCGACGGGCATCCGCAATTCAGATTGATCTCGTCATAGCCCCACTGTTCGCCGAGCTTCGCCGCCTTCGCAAGATCAGCCGGTTCGCTTCCGCCGAGCTGCAATGCAACGGGATGTTCTTCTTGACTGAAGTCAAGGTGACGCGGAACGTCGCCATAGAGCAATGCCCCGGTCGTGACCATTTCGGTATATAACCATGTGTGGCGCGTAATCTGCCGATGAAACATGCGGCAGTGGCGGTCCGTCCAATCCAGCATGGGTGCCACCGAAATGCGGCGTGATGGCAGGTTTGACAACGTTGCGGTGTTTTGTGTGTGACTCATGATAGGCCGGTATTTTACCGGCACGACTTCCGCTGCGGTGAGCGGACTGTATCGCGCCTTTTGACAACGGGAGACACTTGTCAACATCCCAACCATTTCTCCACAAGGGAAAAAGAACAGATGCCTAACACCATGGACACTTCGCATTTCTGGATGCCGTTTACGGCAAACCGCCAATACAAGGCCAGGCCGCGCCTGCTCGCATCGGCATCAGGCATGTACTACACCACCGACGACGGCCGCCAGGTGCTCGACGGCACCGCAGGACTGTGGTGCGTCAATGCCGGCCACTGCCACCCGAAGATCACCGCCGCGATCCAGCAGCAGGCGGCGACGATGGATTTCGCGCCGACCTTCCAGATGGGCCATCCCAAGGTTTTCGAAGCCGCAACTGCACTGGCGTCGATTGCGCCCGAAGGCCTGAACCGCGTGTTCTTCTGCAATGACGGTTCCGAGTCCGTGGACACGGCGCTGAAGATCGCCCTCGCCTACCACCGCATGCGCAAGGATGACAATGGCGGCCTGCGCACCCGCCTGATCGGCCGCGAGCGCGGTTACCATGGCGTCGGCTTCGGCGGCATCGCGGTCGGCGGCATTGCCGGCAACCGCAAGCATTTCGGCCCGACGCTTGCCGGCGTCGACCACTTGCGCCATCCGCTCGACATCGCGAAGAATGCCTTCTCGCGCGGCCTGCCGGAGCATGGCGCGGAGATCGCCGATGAACTCGAACAGCGCCTGATCGCACTGCATGACCCGGCCACCGTTGCCGCCGTCATCGTCGAGCCGCTCCAGGGCTCGACCGGCGTGATCCTGCCGCCGAAGGGCTACCTGCAAAAGCTGCGCGCCATCTGCGACAAGTACGGCATCCTGCTGATCTTCGACGAGGTCATCACCGGCTTCGGCCGCCTCGGTACCACGTTTGCCGCCGATTACTTCGGCGTCATGCCCGACATGATCACCTGCGCGAAAGGCCTGACCAACGCGGCCGTACCAATGGGTGCCGTCATCGTCCGCCAGGACATCCACGACACGTTCATGAATGCGGCGCCGGAAAACGCGATCGAGTTCTTCCACGGCTACACCTACACCGGTCATCCGCTGGCTGCTGCCGCCTGCGTCGCAACCATCGATGTGTTCAAGGAAGAAGGCCTGTGCGACCGTGCGGCCGCAATGGCACCCTATTTCGAGGAAGCCGCGCACAGTCTCAAGGGACTGCCGTTCGTGAAGGACATCCGCAACCTCGGCCTGGTCTGCGGCATCGAGCTGGAAGGCGTGCCCGGCAAGCCGACGGCACGTGCCTACGACGTGTTCCAGCGCTGCTTCTGGGAGAAAGGCGTGCTGATCCGCACCACCGGCGACATCATCGCGCTGTCGCCGCCACTGATCATCGACAAGGCACAGGTGGACCAATTGTTCGGCGCCATCGCCGACGTGTTGAAGACGCAGAAATCAACGCCACAAACGGAATCTGCAGTCGCCTGAGCGACGTCATCCCCGTCGAGCATCATCAAAATAGCCGCCGGATTGTCCCGGCGGCTTTTCTATTGCGATTGACTGAGGTTCCTGAGTGTAGCCGTACGCATTGCGGCCAGTTCATTGAATATGAGCGCTGCCATCACGATCGCACCGCCAATCAGGGTTTCACGTGCCGGCACCTCGCCTGCACCCAGCCAGGTCCACAAGGGGCCGAGCAGCACTTCCAGCAGCGCCAGCAAGGACACTTCCGGAGCACTCAAGCTCTTTGTGGCATGGACCATCAGCATGCACGGCAAGCCGAGTTGAAAGAAGCCGAGGACAGCGAGAATACCGATGTCGTGCAGCGACGACTGCAAGGGCCACGCAAACGGCAGCATCAGCACGGCAGCGAACACACTGCCGAGAAACACCGCGGGGATCAAATCGACGCCATGGCCGGCGCGCTTGATGGCAATCAGGTTGATGGCCGCGGCTACCGGTACTGCGCCGGCAATCAGCATCCCGAGCAGGTGTTGTCCGCCCAGTGCGCTCATGCTGTTGATGAACATCCACAGGATGCCGAAAACCGCAGCAATAATCGCCAGCCAAGTACGCCGCGCAACCTGCTGCTTCAGGAACAGCCACGCCAGGAATGCGGTCAGCAACGGCGATACACTCATCACGATCAAGGTGTTCGCGACCGTCGTCTTCGTCAGCGCAATCATGAAACTGACAAACATCACGCACCACATCATGCCGCTCAGGACACCGAGGCCGCCGACGGCCCGCACTGTGCCCGCAGCGGCGCGCAAACCCTGCTGCACAATCAACGCACCTGCAACAAACACTGCAGAGAAAAACCCGCGCCAGAAAGTGATCTCAAATCCGCGCGCTTCATCAAGGTGGCGTGTAAGCACCCCGGCAATGCTCCACAGTGTCGGCGCGATGATCATCAACAGAAGAGCCCGCTGATGCGTGGTTAGTAATGGCATACGTTCAATAAGCAATAAAAAACCCGGTAACCCTTGCGGGCGACCGGGCCTTGGACTCAAGGTCAGTATTGTTGCTGGCCGCCGTCGGCCGCCGCCGACGTCAGGTCCGGATGCCGCTTATGCAGCCTCGCGCGACGCCTTCTTGCGCTCGTGCTCCTTCAGGAAGCGCTTGCGCAGGCGAATGCTCTTCGGCGTGATTTCGACCAGCTCGTCATCCTCGATGAATTCCACCGCGTACTCCAGCGTCAGCTGGATCGGCGGAACCAGGCGCACTGCCTCATCGGTACCGGATGCGCGCACGTTGGTCAGCTGCTTGCCCTTGATCGGGTTCACAACGAGATCGTTGTCGCGCGAGTGGATACCGATGATCATGCCTTCGTACACCGGATCGTTGTGGCTGACGAACATGCGGCCGCGGTCCTGCAGCTTCCACAGGGCATACGCAACAGCCGCACCGTCATCCTGGGAAATCAGCACGCCGTTACGACGACCGGCGAGCTCCGGCTTGTTCATGTCGACTGGCGAATACTCGTCAAAAATATGGCTCATCAAGCCGGTACCGCGAGTCAGCGTCATGAACTCTGACTGGAAGCCAATCAGGCCACGCGCCGGGATGCGGTATTCCAGACGTACACGTCCCTTGCCGTCCGGTTCCATGTTCTGCAGGTCGCCACGGCGGCGTCCCAGCTCTTCCATTACACCGCCCTGGTGCGAATCTTCCACATCGACCGTCAGCAATTCATACGGCTCGCACTTGACGCCATCAATCTCCTTGAACACCACACGCGGACGCGACACGGCCAGTTCGTAGCCTTCGCGGCGCATGTTCTCGAGGAGAATCGTCAGATGCAGTTCACCACGGCCGGACACTTCAAACGTCGTATCGTCACCGGTGTCGGTTACGCGCAGCGCGACGTTCGACTTCAGTTCGCGATCCAGACGGTCGCGAATCTGACGGCTGGTCACAAACTTGCCTTCACGGCCAGCCAGCGGCGAATTGTTCACGAGGAAGTTCATCGTCAGCGTCGGCTCATCCACCTTCAGCATGGGCAGAGCATCCGGCGTGTCTGTGGCACAAACGGTGCTGCCGATACCGATTTCCTCGATACCGTTGATCAGTACAATGTCACCAGCCTGCGCTTCATCAACCAGCTGGCGCTCCAGGCCTTTGAACTTCAATACCTGGTTGATGCGGGCCTTGATCGGCGTCGAATCCGGACCGTTCATCACGATCACATCCTGCAATGCGCGCGCACGGCCGCGCTTGATACGGCCGATACCAATTTTGCCGACATACGAGGAATAATCGAGTGAGGAAATCTGCAGTTGCAGCGGGCCGTCCGGATCATCATCACGCACCGGGACGTTTTCCAGCACGGCATCAAACAGCGGTTTCATCGTGCCTTCGCGCACGTTCGGATCGAGGCTGGCATAACCATTCAGTGCCGATGCATACACAACCGGGAAATCCAGCTGTTCTTCGGTCGCACCCAGTTTATCGAACAGTTCGAACGTCGCATTGATCACCCAGTCAGGCCGGGCGCCCGGGCGGTCGATCTTGTTGACCACCACGATAGGCTTCAGGCCAAGACCAAGCGCCTTGCGTGTCACGAATCGCGTCTGCGGCATCGGACCTTCGACCGCATCGACCAGCAGCAGCACTGAGTCAACCATCGACAGCACGCGCTCCACCTCACCGCCGAAGTCGGCGTGGCCAGGCGTATCAACGATGTTGATATGCGTGCCCTCATATTCGACCGCGCAATTCTTCGCCAGAATCGTGATGCCGCGCTCCTTCTCCAGGTCGTTGGAGTCCATCACGCGGTTATCAACTTGCTGATTCTCGCGGAAGGTGCCGGATTGACGGAGTAATTGGTCGACCAGCGTTGTCTTGCCGTGGTCAACGTGGGCGATGATGGCGATATTGCGCAAAGCGCGTTTAGTGTTTGACATGAGCTTTCAAGCCGTGTTTCGAAGAACCGAAAATTATAGCATGCTGCGCTGCGATCAAATCCAGAAAATTCTTGTATTTCAAGGAGTTGCAGGCATGCATGGTGAGGATCGCATTACTGATCGGCCGGCGAATACCGCGCATGAACCACTTTGGATGAACGGTGTCGGCCTTGGCAACCGTATTGACCACGCTGACGTCGCTAACGGGAAAGCTCTATTGGGCCGCGCCGATGACAACCAGCCTCTCTGGCGCGAGGATATCGTACGGCATCATATGCGCGGTGCCGAGCAATTGACCATCTTCGAGGCGGTACACCCTTACCCGCCCCTCTCGACAAGGAAGGGAGACATTTTCCTTGCCTAGCGCAAGGCGTTGCCCGTGCAGGAAGCGCTTCGCAAGGGGATCCGGAAGCCGGATCGGCGGGAAGGTGCTGAGCAGAGCATCCACCGGAGCAAGCAAACGCGTGCGATCCTCGTCAGGCGTTTGCTCAAGCTCACTCAGTGTCAACGCGTGCTCAAGGGTGAGCATGCCAACTTGCGTACGTCGCAATGCCTGCAGGTGCGCACCGCATCCAAGGGCCGCACCGATGTCTTCACCCAGTACGCGAATGTAGGTGCCCTTGCTGCACGTCACGCGCAGCCGCACGTATGGTGCCGAATAGTCCAGGAGTTCCAGCGCATGGATGCAAACCTTGCGTGCTTCTCGCTCCAGCGTGATGCCTGCACGCGCATACTCGTACAGCGGCTTGCCATCGCGCTTGAGTGCCGAATGCATGGGAGGCACCTGCTCGATCTCGCCCCGGAACCGCACCAGGACTGATTCGAGCTGCGCAGAGCCGATATCGACTTCCTTTTGGCCAAGGATCTCCCCTTCGGTATCACCGGTCGAGGTAACTATGCCAAGGCGCACTACCGTTTCATACGTTTTGTCGGCATCCAGCAGGTCTTGGGAAAACTTCGTTGCCTCGCCAAAACACAGCGGCAGCAAGCCGGTGGCAAAGGGATCGAGCGTCCCTGTATGTCCGGCCTTCTGCGCGTTCAACAGGCGCTTTGCCTTGATCAGTGCGTCATTGCTGGAGTGTCCGGCAGCCTTGTCGAGCAGAAGAACACCATGAACCGGGACGCGGGGTTTCTTGGGCGGTAATTGCGCCATGTTGAATCAATGGAAAAGCCTGCGCGAAATCGCGCAGCAAGAAGGTCAGTCGTCCGAATCCTGCGCTCTTGTCGCGTTCGCTTCATCGATCAGCTTCGACAGCTGCATGCCGCGCGCAGTCGACGTATCGTGAACAAAATGCAGTTCCGGTATCGTATGAATGGTCAATCGACGGCCAAGCTGGCCCCGAACGAATCCGGCTGCCTTGCGCAAACCGGTCAAGGTATTCTGCACCGCATCCTCATTGTCGGCCAGCGTGGTAAAGAACACCTTTGCATGCGCATAATCCGGTGTCACCTGCACTTCCGTGATCGTGATCATGCCCACGCGGGGATCTTTCAGCTCATACGCGATGATCTCCGCCAGATCACGCTGAATCTGGTCGGCAACGCGTACGCCGCGCCCGGGAATGGATTTGCTGTGTTTTGCCATGATGAGAATCGGCGCTGTTCCTGTTGAAGTTTAGCGGGCGACGGCAACTTTGCAATCGCCCGCTAGACGTTCATTACAGGGTACGCGCGACTTCCTGTACCTCGAAGACTTCCAATTGATCGCCTTCCTTGATGTCGTTGAAGTTTTTCAAGGTCAAGCCGCATTCGAAGCCTGACTTTACTTCCTTCACGTCATCCTTGAAGCGCTTGAGCGAATCGAGCTCGCCAGTCCAGACGACAACATTGTTGCGCAGCAGACGCACGGAGGCGCCACGCTTGACCAAGCCGTCGAGTACATAGCAGCCTGCAATTGCGCCAACCTTGCTGACGGTAATAACCTGGCGAATCTCCACCAAGCCAAGCGCGTGCTCGCGCTTCTCCGGCGCCAACATGCCCGACATCGCTGCCTTGATCTCGTCCACCGCATCGTAAATGATGTTGTAGTAGCGAATGTCGATACCGTTAGCTTCCGCCAGCTTGCGTGCCGACGCATCCGCACGCGTGTTGAAGCCGATAATGACGGCTTTCGATGCCACTGCGAGGTTGACGTCCGATTCGCTGATACCGCCGACTGCTGCATGCACGATCTGCACGCGCACTTCTTCAGTCGACAGCTTCTGCATTGCATGCACGATCGCTTCCTGCGAACCCTGAACGTCAGTCTTGATGATCAACGGCAGGTTCTTCACTTCGCCCTCGGCCATCTGCTCGAACATATTCTCCAGCTTCGCCGCCTGCTGCTTGGCCAGCTTGACGTCGCGGAACTTACCCTGGCGGAACAACGCAATCTCACGTGCCTTGCGCTCGTCAGCCATGACCATGACTTCTTCGCCAGCAGCCGGCACTTCGGTCAAGCCTTGGATCTCGACCGGGATGGAAGGACCAGCTTCGGCCACATTCTTGCCGTTCTCGTCGAGCATCGCGCGAACACGGCCGTACGAAGAACCGGCAAGCACGATATCGCCGCGCTTGAGGGTGCCGGTCTGGACCAGCACTGTCGCCACCGGGCCGCGGCCCTTGTCGAGCTTGGCTTCGATGACGAGACCCTTTGCATGCGCGTCGACAGGCGCCTTGAGTTCCAGCACTTCAGCTTGCAGCAATACGTTTTCGAGCAAGTCGTCGATGCCTTGGCCCGTCTTTGCAGACACCGGGCAGAACGGCGCTTCACCGCCGTAGGCTTCCGGCACGACACCTTCGGCAATCAGTTCCTGCGTAACACGTTCGGGATTGGCACCCTGCTTGTCGATCTTGTTGATTGCGACAACGATCGGCACACCTGCCGCCTTCGCATGTGCAATTGCTTCCTTGGTCTGGGGCATCACGCCGTCGTCGGAGGCAACCACCAGAATCACGATGTCCGTCGCTTTGGCACCACGCGCACGCATTGCAGTGAATGCCTCGTGGCCCGGCGTGTCGAGGAAGGTAATGATGCCGCGCGGTGTTTCGACGTGGTACGCACCGATATGCTGGGTAATACCGCCGGCTTCACCAGCCGCAACCTTGGCGCGACGGATATAGTCGAGTAGCGAGGTCTTGCCATGGTCGACGTGACCCATGACGGTAACCACAGGAGCACGCGGATGCAGTTCGGCGTCCGCATGAGCGCCACCAGTTTCCTCCAGCATCGCTTCGGGGTCGTCGAGTTTGGCGGCAAACGCCTTGTGCCCCATTTCCTCGACAAGGATCATTGCAGTTTCCTGATCAAGCACCTGGTTGATGGTAACCATCTGGCCAAGCTTCATCATGTGCTTGATCACTTCGGATGCCTTCACGGCCATCTTGTGTGCGAGTTCGCCAACGGTAATCGTTTCCGGAACATGCACATCCTTGACCACGGCTTCAGTCGGCACCTGGAAGTTCGATTCGCGCTGATCGTCATGCCCATGCGAGCGTCGGCCCTTGGGCCCGCTGCGCCATGCATCGCGGCCGCCCGGTGTTGCTGGTGCGCCGCTCCCGCGCGTCTTGAGACCACCACGCTTCTTCGCAGCGTCGTCCTGCCAGGTCGAGGACACATTCGCCGACTTGATCGACTTCTTGTCGCCGCCAGCAGGTTTCTTGTCGTCCTTTTTCTCGACACCCTTCTTTTCGGCCGGCTTGTGCAGCGTTCCTTCGGCAGCTTTCGCAACTGGTGCGACTGGTGCCGGCTCCGGTGCCTTCATGACCTTGCGCGGCGCGCTCATCATGGCCTTGATCTGGGCAACTTCGTCGGCGACGGCCTTACGGGCGCGCTCGGTGGCAGCAGCACGCTCTGCAGCTTCTTTCGCTCCCTGCTCGGCAGCTTTCTTGCGTGCCTCCTCATCGGTAGCGCGCTTTTTCTCTTCTGCCGCGGACAATGCTTCCGCTTGTGCCTCTTGCGCCTTCGCCGCCGCTTTGGCCGCTTCTTCGCGCTCTGCCTGCTCCGCCGCTTCGCGCATTGCCTTTGCTTGCGCTTCTTTCTCGGCTTCCAGTTTGGCCAGGTGCTCCTGCTTTTCGCGCAGCTCCGCTTCCTGGCGCGCGATCAACTCTGCCTGACGGCGAGCCTCTTCCGCTCTGCGAGCCTGTTCCGCCTCGTCGATGATGGGCGTAGCAGCCTTCTCCGGGCTTGCCTCAATGACCGGTTCGTCGCGCTTGATGAAAGTGCGTTTCTTGCGCACTTCAACCTGGATCGTGCGGGATTTGCCCGTTGCATCCGCCTGCTTGATTTCAGTCGTTTCCTTGCGCGTCAGGGTGATCTTTTTCTTTTCTCCTTCCGCTGTGCCACCATGTGAGCGACGCAGGTGATTCAACAACTTGTCCTTGTCTTCCTTCGACAAAGGATCGGACGTCGAACTCTTTTCGACGCCGGCAGCGCGCAGTTGTGTCAGCAGCAGGTCTGCGGGCATCTTCAGTTCAGTGGCAAATTGGGCTACGTTGTTACTCGCCATTCAGTCCTCTTTTCTATGTGGCACGACGGATGTTTTTTGGGCACTGCGGGTCATTGAGCCTCGACCAGCTCGCGCGCTTTGGCTTGCAACGCCCTGGCACGATCATCGTACTTGGCGTCGATAAGCCGCATTTCCTCGTCGGTCACATCTTCAAATTCATTCTCAATCAACTGACGTGCGCGGTCGGTCGGCAATGCCAATACCGCGCCAAACTCGTCATATGCCATGCCTGCAAACTGTTCCAGCGTCTTGATGCCGCTCAGGCCCAATTTGCCTGCGGTGATGCGGTCGATGCCATCCAGGCTGACTAGAGCTTCTTCCATGCCCTCCAGGCCCTCTTCGGAAGCAATCGCTTCCGTCACCAAGGCATCCCGTGCACGGTTACGCAGCTCGTTCACCGTCTCTTCGTCGAATGCTTCGATATCGAGCATCTCCGTAATCGGCACGTAAGCGATCTCTTCGAGGCTGGCAAAGCCTTCATCCACGAGGATGTTGGCGACCTCCTCGTCCACATCCAGTTTTTCCATGAAGAGCTTGCGAGTCGCAGCCGTTTCAGCCGCTGCCTTGTCCGCCGACTCTTCCGCCGTCATGATATTGATCTGCCAGCCGGTCAGCTCGGATGCCAGGCGCACGTTCTGGCCGCCACGACCGATAGCGATAGCCAGGTTTTCCTCGTCTACCACAACGTCCATCGCGTGTTTTTCTTCATCCACAACGATCGAGGATACGTTTGCAGGTGCCAGCGCGCCGATGACGAATTGCGCCGGGTCTTCTGACCACAACACGATGTCCACGCGTTCACCACCGAGTTCGCCCGTTACCGCCTGCACACGCGAACCGCGCATGCCCACGCAAGTACCGATCGGATCGATGCGCTTGTCATTGGTGAATACGGCAATCTTTGCACGCACGCCTGGGTCGCGTGCAGCTGATTTGATTTCAAGCAGGCCCTGCTCGATCTCCGGCACCTCCAGCTCGAACAGCTTCATGATGAATTCCGGCGCCGTGCGCGACAGGATCACCTGCGGGCCGCGTGCATTGCGGTCAATGCGCAAGATGTACGCACGGACACGGTCTCCGATGCGAAGGTTCTCCTTCGGGATCATCTGGTCGCGCGGCAGGCGTGCTTCGATCTTTCCTGATTCGACAATTGCATCACCGCGCTCCATGCGCTTGATGGTGCCAGTTACGAGCGCATCCCCGCGCTCGAGGAAGTCGGCAAGGATCTGCTCGCGCTCAGCGTCGCGGATGCGTTGCAGTACAACCTGCTTGGTGTCCTGTGCAAAACGGCGACCGAAGTCCACCGATTCGATAGGCTCTTCGATGTAGTCGTCGACTTCAATATCGGCAATCTGTTCCTTTGCCTCGAAATGCAGTACTTCCTGGTCGGGCAACTGCAGGCCCGCCTCATCCGGAACCACGTGCCAACGGCGGAACGACTCAAACTCGCCGGTTTCCCTGTCAATAGAAACACGGACGTCCACATCACCTTCGTAGCGTTTCTTGGTTGCCTGCGCAAGCGCATGCTCGAGCGCCCCGAATACGATTTCTTTATCGACGTTTTTTTCTCGTGCTAGCGCATCGACCAACAACAATACTTCGCGACTCATGCTTTGCGACTCCTAAAGTCCACTTTTGGCACCAAACGTGCCTTGTCCACATCAGCGAGCGTAAATTCCAGCATCGCCGGCCCTTCTTTTCCTTCAAATTCCAGCTTCAGCGCGTCACCGACCGGCGCATGCAGCACTCCCTGGTAGGATTTGCGATTTGATGTACCAGGCAGTGGCACACGCAGCTTCACCACCGCCTCATGCCCGACAAACCTCCCATAGTCGGAGAGCTTCTTCAGCGGCCTATCCAATCCTGGCGATGAGATTTCAAGTCGCTCGTAATTGACGTTTTCGACCATCAAGACATGCGACAGCTGGTGGCTCACCTTCTCGCAATCGTCTACGGTGATACTTCCTTTTTCCGCTTCTTCAGGCAGGAAGTCGATATACACGCGCAGCAAACCATGAGCCGCCTGCTCGAGATCGACCAGTTCGTAACCCATGCCGACAACCGTTTTTTCAATCAGATCCAGCAACCGCAAAACCATTCTCCGAATGACGACCTGCGCATAAAGCGTTTAAGAAAAAAAAAATGGGCATCTGCCCATCTCTTTTTATCGCTCCGGCCCACGCACAGTGGCTCCCAACAAAATACTTTCTTGCCGGTCGATTTGTTAACTCTCTAATTATAGACAAATATTTGACCGACCGCAATGGTATCCCCCCCTCAAGCGAAGAATGAGGGGTGATGTATTCCGTAAGGAAATTTTGCGAAGTCAGCAATAAAACATCACATCCGGGAACGACGGCGCCCCAAGCCGGTAAGCGCCACGGCCGCTCCGTTACGCGGCCGCCCGCTATTGCGACGTGACTGCCCCATGTCCGGGAATCCAAGCGCAGTTTGCAAGGGATCAGGCTGGCGTGAACGCGACTGCCCCTGCCCAGCCCCTCGCCCTTGACCGCGCTTTTGCCCCTGCGCCTTTTCAAAAGGCACGCTGCCGGCGACATTGCCGTTACGCTCGACACCTTGGCGCTCGCCGCGTCCCTTGCCCTGAGCGGCAGCAGGCTTCTCCAATCCACTCAGCGTCATCAATGAGCGCACGGCATTTTCATCGAGCTCTTCCCAGCGACCCCGCTTCAGGCTACTGGGCAACGTCAGCGCTCCATACCGGGTGCGGATGAGGCGAGAAACTGTCAGACCAACAGCCTCAAACATTCGTCGCACTTCACGGTTACGCCCTTCGCCGATTGTCACGCGATACCAACGATTGACCCCCTCACCGCCGCCATCTGAAATCTTGGAGAATTGTGCCATCCCGTCTTCAAGCTCAACGCCGCTCAATAGCTTCTGGCGCATTCCCTCCTCGAGTTCACCCAGCGTCCGCACCGCATACTCCCGCTCGATTCCGTAACGCGGGTGCATCAACCGATTGGCAAGATCACCGGAGGTCGTGAACAGCAACAAGCCTTCGGTATTGAAGTCGAGCCGACCCACCGCCAGCCATTTACCCGCTTTCATGGTCGGCAGACGATCAAAAACGCAGGGACGCCCTTCCGGGTCACTATGGCTGACGATTTCACCTGCGGGCTTATGGTAAATCAGGACACGCGGAGGACGTTTTGCAACTTTGCGCTGAATCAGTTTTCCATTAATGCGAACCTGGTCTGTCGAGAGTATGCGCTGCCCGATATGCGCCGGCTCACCATTTACCGAAACACGCCCAGCGATAATCAATTCTTCCATGTCACGCCGCGAACCAAGACCGGCATCCGCCAGGACTTTATGCAACTTCGGCGCATCGTCCTCAGCCGTCAGATCACGTCGCACATTCCTGTTTTGACCACGGCGTCCGCCAGAGGCAGCATCGTCTCCAGAGTCACTATCAAAGACACCGGATGTAACAAGCGAAAAGATCTCATCCGCGTCCGCAACCTTGGCCTGCGGCTGTCGCGACTTGCTCGCAGGCTGCTTTCCGCGCGCCCTTTGCGCAGTAGCCTTTGCATTTTGCGGTTCGCCACGTTTGCGATTGCGCTGAGGCTTGTCAGCACCAGCGGTCGAACGATCTCCAACATCCCCCGCAGGGACCGACACAGTTTGCGCCACTGGGTCTGTCGCATTCGCCTGGCGCGGCGATCGGGTGCGCCGAAGGCTACGGGGGCCGCGCACACCACGCTTGCCGGACTTCTTCTGCGATGAATCATTACCACCTTCCGCGGACGCGTCGATCTGCGTCGATTCCTGATTCTCTTTGGGTTCGGAGCGGCTGGCGGACTCGGAGCTGTCGATCACGGGCGCGTCATTATGGGTTGGAAGGTTCATCATTCAATTCTGGATTGTGCTGACTTGGCTCAGCTTCTGCCGCCACCGCTGGCGCAGGCACAGCATCGGGCAAGGAAACGTTTGCTTCAGACGGTGAAGAGACAACTTGCGCGGTCTCGGGTTCGGAATTAATTTCTTGAGTCGGGGATTGGGCAATGGCACTTGACTCAACCGCTGCGGTATCCGGCAACAGTTCGACCTGTGCCGTCTGCGCTTGCAGATCTTCGGCGGCCACTGGCTCGTGAAGATTAGCTTGGATATTACTGGCGAGGGCCTCAATTTCCGGGAGCATGCTACCCGGCATCTCTTCCTTTGCCACTTGCTGAAGTGGCGGCAACTGCTCCAACGAGGTCAAGCCGAGATCGTCCAGGAACTGCTTGGTTGTAGCAAACAGCGCCGGACGCCCCGGAACATCTCGATGACCAATTGCTTCGATCCAGCCTCGATCTTCAAGGAGCTTGATAGTTTGAGAATTCACGGTCACACCGCGGATCTCTTCAATATCACCCCGAGTCACTGGCTGCCGGTAAGCGATGATCGCCAGGGTTTCCAACGTCGCACGGGAATACTTGGGAGGCTTTTCAGGATTGAGCCGATCGAGATACTTCTTCATTTCCGGACGACTCTGGAAACGCCACCCCGTTGACAGACAGACGATCTCGATACCCTTACCCGACCAGTCGTTACGCAATTCTTCGAGAAGTGACTTGATGGTATCAGCGCCGACTTCCTCAAAGCCTTCGCCACTCTCAACGTAAAGCTTCTTGAGATCGTTGATGGACAACGGCTCATGCGCACAAAGCAACGCAGTTTCGAGGACTTTTTTCGCCTCAGTCGTATTCATTTTTGCGCGTCTTGTTTTCTACTAACAATGTGCAGATTTGTTGTCAACGACAGGCACTTCGAATGCCGCCCGGTTTAGAGAACCCGTTGATGCCATTCCGGCGCCCGATTTATAGGAGGTGTAGGGAGGGCGGGAATTTGATAAGACTTAAAGACTTGGTTGCGGGGGCAGGATTTGAACCTGCGACCTTCGGGTTATGAGCCCGACGAGCTGCCAGACTGCTCCACCCCGCGTCTGAAGAATGAAAGTATATCCGGTATTGCCGAATAACGCAAACGCAATTGCCAGCCTGCCGTGCAGTGATACACTTCCATTCATTATCCTCTTAATAAGATGACCGGTGAGCGGGCACCTTTACGGCTACCTTTTCTTCGAAAAGGCTTTCTCCACTCACCCCATATTTCTATGAAATTCTGCTCTGAATGCGCGCATCCGGTGTCGCTCCTGGTCCCGCCTGACGACAACCGCCCTCGCTATGTCTGCGAACAGTGCGGCACGGTTCACTATCAGAATCCCAAGATGGTGATCGGTTCGATCCCCGTCTGGGAACGCAACGGTGAGACGCTGGTTCTCCTGTGCAGGCGTGCGATCGAGCCGCGTTATGGGTACTGGACACTGCCGGCCGGGTTCATGGAAAACGATGAAACCACCAGCGAGGCAGCTCTTCGCGAGACCCATGAAGAAGCAGGCGCGCGCATCGAACTCCACGAAATCTTCTCGCTGCTTAACGTGCCGCACGTGCATCAGGTCCACGTGTTCTACCGTGCCACGTTGCTTGACCTCGACTATCAGGCGGGGACTGAAAGCCTGGAAGTCCAGCTGTTCGCCGAGTCGGAAATTCCCTGGAACGACATCGCCTTCCCGACGGTAAACCATACCTTGAAGCTCTTTTTCTCTGACGTTGCACGCATCAAGAACGAAGGCGGCCCCTTCAAGCTTCATACAAGGGATTTCAGAAAGCCGATGCCAGCCACCGATTAAAGTCGGCGAGCGGTTCCGGCGATGGGCTTATCGGCTCAGGCTCCGGCATAGCTGGTTCGGGTGGGGGCATTATGGGTTCTGGTGGCAACCTCACCGGTTCCGGTGGCGGCAAAACCGGCTCGGGAGGTTTCTGTTCTCGCTGCACTCGCAAGAGTTTTCCGATCTGCATGACTAAATCTCCTGTACGGTATCCCGCTAGCCCCGCTCATGGAAGGCTTCAATTACATGGCATCCCGTGAAAAGTGTAGAGCCTAGATATGCCAGTGCTTCCGCAACAAATGCTCTCTTTTGCTCCTGTGAAAGGGAGATCACCCTGGATGCGTTCTCCAAAGCTCCGCTGATATTGCACAGGGGCCAACTTGCTGTACCCTTGGCCACAAACGCACAAGGCTGTCAGACTTTTGCCGCCAGGTACTCCACCAAGTCATCCAAGGTGCGCAATCGCGCGTAGTCGGCTTCGGGAATGTCCACGTTAAGCTTGCGATGCAAGCCGATCAGGAAATTGAGCCAATCCATCGAATCCAGATCGACCTGCTCGCGCAGCGCCTGGCTGGCGACGAGTTCGTTCTCATCAACCTCAGGTGCAATCGACCTGAGGGCGGAAACCACCGTAGCTGTCAGTTCCTGTCGTTCCATCGTCTGCCCTTCAGAGTTGTTCTGGGCGCTGCAGCCATTCCCGCACTTCAGACAGGAATAGCGCCCCGTAGTGCCCGTCCGACACGCGATGGTCGCCAGACAGGCTGGCAGTCGTTGCCGGCATCGCGCACAAGCCACCGTCTGCGGTGACCCACGCGACATCCCTTATCCTCCCAAAACCCACCAGGGCAACCTGTGGCGGATAGATCACGCCGAACACGCTCTCCACACCCTGCTCGCCGAGATTGGTCACGGCAATTGTCGGGTCCGACATTTCGGAGCTGCGCAGCGACCCCGCGCGCGAACGCTGCACGAGATCGGTGAGGTCACGCATCAATTGGTCCAGCGACTTCTCGGCGGCGTCGTGGATCGCCGGCGCAATGAGCCCGCCCTGGCGCAGGGAAATCGCGACGCCGACATGAATCGCCTGCGACCGCCGGCGTTCGCCGTCCTGATAGAAGCCGTTCATGTCCGGGTATTTCTCCAGGGCGAGCGCCACGGCCTTGATCTGCAGCGTCGCCATCAACAGGCGTTCGGTGATGCTGCGTCTTTCATTCGACGCAGCCAGCCACTGTTGGGCCTTGCGCATCGGGATGGACTCGCTCAGATAGTAGTGCGGGATTTCCTTCTTCGATCGGCTCATCGCCGCCGCAATTGCCTTGCGCATGCTGGCCTGTTTGTCGGCTGGCGATGCCTGTGGCGGTTGCAACTGAGGTTCGAGCCGTTGCACGTCCTGCAAGGTGACCGCGCCGTCCGGGCCGGTGCCGACGACGCTGTCGATGTCGATGCCGTGATCCTCCGCATGCTTGCGTGCGGCAGGCGAGATCCTGCGCCGTGTTGCCGATGGCGCCGGCGTCTTGGCAAGCGCGGCGACCGGCTCGAGCCTGGGTGGAGCAGGCTCCTCAATGGGAGCGGCGGGAGTGGAACGGCGCTGCGCGGTCTCGGCCGATTCGCCCGCTTCAAGCAATGTCGCCAGCACGGCGCCGACGGGCACCGTCTCGCCGGGCCGGGCCAGCAATTCGAACAGGGTGCCTTCCTGCCAGCACTCCACATCGACCGCCGCCTTGGAGGTGTCGACCACTGCCACCACCTGCCCGCGCCGGATGACGTCGCCCGGCTTGGCCTGCCACTGGAGCAGTTTTCCCTCGTCCACGTCGGCGCCGAGGAAGGGCAGCTTGAATTCAATCATCGCTTGCCCACTGTTTGTCTTGCTGCGGCGGCAATCGACTCGGCCTGCGGCAGCGCCGCTTCTTCCAGGTGCCGCGGATACGGGATCGGGACTTCGGCGCTGCACACACGCACTGGCGCCGCATCCAGGTCATAAAAGGCGTTTTCCGTAATACAGGAAACGACCTCTGCTGCAAGACTGCCGGTCTTCCAGCCCTCGTCGACCACGACTGCATGATGCGTCTTGCGCACCGACGCGAGAATCGTGGCGATATCGAGCGGACGCAGCACCCGCAGGTCGATCACCTCGGCGTCGATGCCCTCGGCGGCCAGCAGATCGGCTGCCGCCAGGGCCTTGGGCAGGCAGCCGCCATACGCATACAGGCTGACGTCGGCGCCGGCGCGCCGTACAGCCGCCGAGCGGATGTCGCAGGCACGCGGAACGATGTCGGCTTCCATGTTGTAGAGCTGCGCATGCTCGAAGATGATGACCGGGTCCGGGTCGGCCAGTGCCGGGCCCAGCATACCGCGCGCATCGACCACGGTGCCCGGCGCCAGCACCTTGATGCCGGGGATGTGGGCATACCATCCCTCAAGGCTGTGCGAATGCTGGGCCGCGACTTGACGCCCGGCGCCAGTCGCCATCCGGATGACAATCGGTACATTGAACTGGCCGCCGGACATATGGCGCAGCGTGGCTGCCGTGTTGACGATCTGGTCCAGCGCCAGCAGGCTGAAGTTCACCGTCATGACTTCCACGATCGGGCGCATGCCGCCGAGCGCCGCGCCGATGCCGGCGCCGACGAAGCCGAGTTCAGAGAGCGGCGTGTCGCGGATGCGCTCGGGGCCGAACTCCTCGAGAAATCCTTTCGACACCGCGTACGTCCCGCCGTATCGTCCGACATCCTCGCCCATCAGGAACACGCGCGGGTCGGTAGTCAGCGCTTCGCGCATGGCCTGGCGCAGTGCCTCGCGATAGCTCATCTTCATGGTCGTGGCTCCGGCGAATAGACCTCCTGCGTCAGCTGTTCGACCGGTTCCCATTGCGCGCCATCGGCAAATGCGACCGCTTCCTGCACTTCCCGCCCGGCCTGTTCGTCGAGCGCAAGAAACTCGGCTTCGGTGAGCTTGTCCTCGGCCTTCAGCCGCGCCGAGAAAGTGTGGATGGGCCCGCGCTTTTTCCATTCTTCGATTTCGGCCTTGTCGCGGTATAACTCGGGATCGAACATCGAGTGGGCACGAAAGCGGTAGGTCTGAAACTCGACGAAGACCGGCCCGTCGGCGGCGCGCACCCGCTGCGCGGCCTCGTGCGTCGTATCGTGTACCGCAATCACGTCCATGCCGTCGGCCTTCATCGTTGCCACGTTGTAGCTGGCCGCCTTGGCGCAGAGATCGGTCTGCGACTCGGAGCGCGCCAACGCGGTGCCCATCGCATAGAAGTTGTTCTCGCAGAGGAACAGTACGGGCAGCTTCCACAAGGCGGCCAGGTTCATCGATTCGTGGAACGCGCCTTCGGCCATTGCCCCTTCGCCGAAGAAGCAGGCACTCACGCGCCGGATGCCTTGCATCTTGTCCGCCAACGCGAGGCCGACCGTGAGCGGCAGGCCGCCGCCGACGATCGCATTGCCGCCAAAGAAGCGTCTGGTGCGGTCGAACAGATGCATGGAGCCGCCGCGCCCCCGCGAACAGCCGTCACGCTTGCCGAACATTTCCGCCATGATGGCCGTCATCGGCACCCCGCGCACGAGGGCATGGCCATGTTCGCGGTAGGTGGCGACGATATTGTCTTCCGGCGCAAGTGCATGTAGCGCACCGACGGCGACCGCTTCCTCGCCGATGTACAGGTGCAGGAAGCCGCGGATTTTTCCGGCCCCGTACAGCTCCGCCGACTTTTCCTCCATGCGGCGTATGCGCAGCATGTCGGCCAGCAGTGCGATGCAGGTCGCCTTGTCGTACGGCACGCTCATGACTGTCCCTCCAGCGTCGAGGTGTCGCCTTCCGGAAGCCCGAGTTCGCGCGCTTTCAACAGGCGGCGCATGATCTTGCCGCTGCGGGTTCTTGGCAGCGTAGTCAGGAAATCGATCTCCTTCGGTGCTACCGCGGCGCCCAGCCGCTTGCGCGCATGGCCCAGGAGCTCCATGCGCAGTTCCTCCGACGCCTCGACTCCGCGCTTGAGCGAGACGAAGGCCTTGACCACTTCGCCCACAGTCTCGTCCGGCTTGCCGATCACGCCGGCCTCAGCCACCGCCGGATGCTCCATCAGCGCGCTTTCGACCTCGAACGGCCCGATCAGGTGCCCTGCCGACTTGATCACGTCGTCCGCACGGCCCACGAACCAGAAATAGCCGTCCGCATCGCGCTTTGCGAGATCCCCGGTCAGGTACAGGTCGCCGAAAAAGCACTTGCGGTAGCGTTCCTCGTTGTTCAGGTAACCGCGGAACATCGACGGCCAGCCGCGCCTGAGCGCCAGTTCGCCTTCGGTGTCGGGGGTATCGACGACCTGAACCTGCCCTTGCTCATTGCGGGAAACAATGAACGCTTCGACGCCCGGCAAGGGCCGTCCCATCGAGCCGGGCTTGATATCGAAGGCCGGCGTGTTGGCGATCATGATGCCGCCGGTCTCGGTCTGCCACCAGTTGTCGTGGATCGGCAGGCCCAGCACTTCCTTGCCCCACCACACCGCTTCCGGGTTGAGCGGCTCGCCGACGCTCGCAATGAAGCGCAGCTTCGGAAACCGGTACTTCCTGGCGATGTCCTCGCCAGCTTTCATCAACATCCGGATCGCCGTCGGCGCGGTGTACCAGACGCTGACCTGCTGCTCCTGCAGGATGCGGTACCAGCGCTCGGCGTCGAACTCGGCTTCATCGACGATCGAGGTCACACCGTGCAGCAGCGGCGCGATGATGCCGTACGACGTACCGGTGACCCAGCCCGGGTCGGCCGTGCACCAGTAGATGTCGTCGGGATGCAGGTCGAGCGCATAGGTGCCGGTAGCCCGATGCGTGACTGCGGCTTCATGCACGTGTACCGCCCCTTTCGGCGTGCCGGTCGTACCGCTGGTGAAATGCAGCAAGGCCATGTCCCCGGCCTGCGTCGCCACCGTATCGAAATCATCGCTTGCTTCGCGCATCATCCGGTCCATGTCGATGGTGCCGGGAATGCCGCTCGCCGGTTCACCGTTGTCGCGAACCAGCAGCACATACTGCAGCTGCGGCAGGCGGTCGCGGATCTTTTCAATCTTGCGGCGGTAGAGCGGCGCGGTCGTCACGAGCACTTTCGCATTTCCCAGGCTCAGGCGCGTGGCGATCGGTTCCGGGCCGAAGGCAGAGAAAAGCGGGCAGGCGACGGTGCCGTTCTTCAGGCTGCCTAGCACGGAAATGTAGAGCTCCGGTATGCGACCGGCGAGGACGAACAGCCGGTCGCCCTTGTCCACGCCCAGCTTGTCCAGCACATTCGCAAAGCGGTTGGTAAGGCTGGAGAGTTCACGGTAGCTGATGGTGTGCTCCCCGTCCATGCCCAGGAAACGGAAGGCGACACGTTCCCGAGCGGTGTCCTGCAAATGCCGTTCGACCGCTTCATAGGCGATGTTGACACCACCGCCGGGCAGATCCGCCAGCTCCTTCTTTGCCTTTTCCCAAGAGAATTCGGCCCTGGTTTCCTCGTAGTCGACCCAGTTCGGTGGCACAAGGAAATCCGTTGCGGCCTTGCGGATGATCGAAGAGCGCGGCATGGCGGTCCTTTCTCTTCAGCGTGTTACCGAACCATTGTGAGCCGCGCTGGCCGGGTCCTCTCTTGATCCCCATCAAATGCTGTATCACCGCGCACGCAGGAGATGCGTCGCTGTTACGGCTGAAATGTTTCCATCCAGGCATTCGTCGAAGCGGCAAAATCGACTAAGATTTTGACCAATAGGCGGACGTGGTTTTCCTTGTCCACAGTGCCATGCGCGAGAAACGCAAAGCCGGCGCACATGGCAAGGATCAGGATGGCGTCGAGCAACGCAAAAATGCATCGGCAACCTCTTTGATTCGTCGCTGAAACACCTCCCGCAATATGCGGAGCTTTATTGAGGCGCTACAAGAGAGCAAAATCGTTCTGCTCCGGAACATTTCGCCAACATGTTGATGTCGACACAGAAAATGCAGGAAAGATGAACAACTGGATGTCCCTTCCACGGCTGGCATGTATCCGCTCGAACGACGTTGAGGAGCGCCGATGATCTCGTGGCTCGGGCCGGAGACGCCCTTCCCCGATCTTTCGAAGGCTCTGAAGGAGGAAGATGGTGCGCCCGGATTGCTGGCAGCAGGCGGAGATTTATCCGCAGCACGCCTGCTGGAGGCGTACCGACAGGGCATCTTCCCATGGTTTTCCGAAGGCCAGCCGATCCTGTGGTGGAGCACCGATCCACGCATGGTCCTGTTTACTGAACGCTTTACCATCTCTCACAGTCTGAAAAAGACATTGAAGAAGGTTCATCGCAGCATGCATGGTGACGGTCATTGGCAAGTCCGTTTCGATACGGCGTTCGAGGAAGTCATGCGTGCCTGCGCTGCACCGCGCAAGAGCGGTGCGGGGACCTGGATATCGGAGGACATCGTTCGTGGTTATACCGACTTGCATCGTCAGGGATATGCGCATTCCAGTGAAGTGTGGCTTGACGGCCACCTCGTTGGCGGAGCCTATGGCGTTTGCATAGGTCGCATGTTTTACGGGGAGTCGATGTTTGCACGTGTGAGCGATGCATCGAAGATTGCACTGGCCTACCTCGTGCAATTCCTTCGCCAAAACGGCGTCGCATTAATCGACTGTCAACAGGAGACCTCCCACCTGGCGTCGCTGGGCGCAACGCCGATTTCGCGCCAGGAGTTTATTGCCCATCTTCAGATTGCAATCAATCAGCCGAAAATCGAACTATGGAAGCCAGTAGACATCTTCTGACCATGCGCCGGTCGCCTTCGAGCCACTTTGTGCGCCCCCTGTAAAGTATCATTGTCAGCACCGCAGCCAGCAGGACGACCATGACGCATCTAAAGGAACTGCCTTTTTCCACCCTGCAGTTTTATGCCACCGCTCCCTATCCATGCAGTTACCTGGAAGGGAAGCAGGCTCGATCGCAGGTTGCGACACCTTCGCACCTGATCAACGCCGACGTCTACTCCGAACTGGTCAAGAACGGTTTTCGCCGCAGCGGCATTTTCACCTACCGCCCCTATTGCGACGGCTGCCATGCGTGCATCCCCGTCCGCGTGAAAGTCGGTGACTTTTCGCCAAACCGCAGCCAGCGCCGTGCGTGGGCCCGGCACCAAGAACTCGGTACCTGGGTAACGACCCTTGCGTATGCGCCCGAACACTATGAACTGTACTTGCGGTACCAGGCGGCGCGGCATTCCGGTGGCGGGATGGACCAGGACAGCCGGGACCAGTACGCCCAGTTTCTGCTTCAAAGCAGAGTAAACACCCGCCTGGTGGAATTTCGCGAAAGCGACGGAACACTTCGCATGATCAGCATTATCGACGTGCTCAACGACGGCCTCTCCTCCGTCTATACGTTCTACGATCCCGACGTGCCGGCAGCCTCGTTCGGCACCTACAATGTTCTCTGGCAGATCGAGCAGGCGCGACGCCTGGATATGCCGTACGTTTATCTCGGATACTGGATCAAGGATAGCCCGAAGATGGCGTACAAAATCAATTTCAAGCCGCTGGAAGCACTCCAGCTCGGCAAATGGGAAGAGTGGCGGCCAAGCGACTGATGCAGCCGCATTGACATACTGCAAGAGTAAAATAGCGCCTTCGCGTGCCGCACCGTGCGCCAGACGGTGTACTCCAGACGGTTTAACTCTTGCCTCTTATGTCCGAAAAGATCCTCTTCTCCCTTGCCCGCCCGTTTCTCTTCTCGCTTGACCCGGAAACCGCGCACAACCTGACTCTTCCATCACTCAAACGCGCAGCGGCATGCGGCCTGACCAAGCTGATTGCCCGCCCTGCAGCGGATCCCCGCCAGGTAATGGGTTTAACCTTCCCCAATCCGGTAGGATTGGCGGCTGGCCTCGACAAAGACGGCGCCTATATTGATGGACTTGCGGCACTTGGCTTCGGCTTTATCGAAGTCGGCACTGTCACTCCCCGCCCGCAGCCCGGCAATCCGTTGCCGCGCATTTTCCGGCTTCCTCAGGCAAATGCAGTCATCAACCGGATGGGATTCAACAATGGTGGCGTCGATGCTTTCGTCGCCAATGTACAAGCATCCCGTTTCTACCAGAACAAGGAAGGCGTCCTGGGCCTGAACATCGGCAAGAATGCGGATACGCCGATTGAGCGTGCGGCCGACGACTATTTGCATTGTCTGGAGAAGGTATACCCCTACGCCAGCTACGTAACCGTCAACATCTCCTCGCCAAATACCAAGAACCTCCGCCAGCTACAAGGCGCATCGGAACTCGATGGGCTGCTGTCAAGCTTGAAAGACGCACAGCAACGCCTCGCCGACAAGTACAAGCGATATGTACCGATTGCATTAAAGATCGCGCCGGATATCGACAGCGAACAGATCAAGAGCATCGCGTCAGCGCTTGTCCGCCACAAGATGGATGCAGTGATCGCAACGAACACGACGATCACGCGGGATGCAGTGAAAGGTCTTCCGCATGCCGAGGAAACCGGCGGATTGTCAGGCGCCCCTGTATTTGAACTCTCCAACACAGTCATCCGCGCATTAAAGGCCGAAGTAGGAGAGGCACTCCCGATCATCGGGGTTGGCGGCATCCTGTCCGGGAAAGACGCGAAGACAAAAATTGAGGCCGGGGCATCGCTGGTCCAGCTTTATACAGGCCTGATTTATCGCGGGCCGGGTCTGATCAAGGAATGTACTGCGGCACTGCGAAAGTAAGATTTTCACTGCAAGGCCACCAAAATAAAAAGCCCGAATCGCTTTCGACGATTCGGGCTTTTTCGCTTTTAACGTATTGCTTACGTTGCTTACTCGACTTCCAGCGTCTCCTCAGGCGCAGGCGGTGGCGATGTATCCCCTTCAGGGAATTCGAGCTTGATTTGCTCTTTCTCGTCCAGGTCCACCGTCACCCGACCACCGGAAACAAGCCGACCAAACAACAGCTCGTCCGCCAGCGCCTTGCGGATCATGTCCTGGATCAGGCGAGACATCGGCCGGGCCCCCATGAGTGGATCGAAGCCCTTCTTCGCCAGGAACTTGCGCAAGTTCTCGCTAAAGATCGCATCGACCTTCTTCTCGTGCAGCTGCTCTTCCAGTTGCATCAGGAACTTGTCGACCACGCGCAGGATGATCTCCTCGTCCAGCGCCTTGAAGCTGATGATGGCATCAAGTCGATTGCGGAATTCCGGCGTAAACATACGCTTGATATCCGCCATCTCGTCGCCCGCTTCCTTCTTGTCGGTGAAGCCGATCGAACGTTTCTGCAAGCTCTCTGCCCCGGCATTCGTGGTCATGATGATGATCACGTTGCGGAAGTCCGCCTTGCGACCGTTGTTGTCGGTCAGCGTGCCGTGATCCATCACCTGCAGCAGGATATTGAAGATATCCGGATGCGCCTTCTCGATTTCATCGAGCAGCAATACCGCGTGCGGCTTCTTGGTGATCGCCTCGGTCAACAGACCGCCCTGGTCAAATCCGACATAGCCCGGAGGCGCGCCGATCAAGCGGCTTACTGCATGGCGCTCCATGTACTCCGACATGTCGAACCGGATAAGCTCGATGCCAAGAATGAAGGCCAGCTGCTTCGCCACCTCGGTCTTGCCCACACCGGTCGGGCCGGAGAACAGGAACGAGCCAATCGGCTTATCTGTCTTGCCCAAGCCGGCACGCGCCATCTTGATGGCGGCGCCCAATGCCTCGATTGCAGGATCCTGGCCAAACACGACGTTCTTCAAATCGCGGTCGATCGTCTGCAGTTTTGCACGATCGTCCTGGTTGACGGACTGCGGTGGGATACGTGCAATCTTCGAGATGATGTCTTCGATCTCGGATTTGCCGATGGTTTTCTTCTGCTTCGACTTCGGCAGGATACGTTGGGCTGCACCCGCCTCGTCGATAACGTCGATCGCCTTGTCAGGCAAGTGGCGGTCATTGATGAACCGCGCAGCAAGCTCTGCTGCAGACGTCAATGCCGATGCCGAGTACTTCACGCCGTGATGCTCTTCAAAACGCGACTTGAGGCCACGCAGGATCTGCACAGTTTGCTCAACCGTCGGCTCGTTGACGTCGATCTTCTGGAAGCGGCGTGACAATGCATGGTCTTTCTCGAAAACGCCACGGAATTCCGTATACGTCGTCGCACCAATGCACTTCAACTGACCGCTCGAGAGCGCCGGCTTCAACAGATTCGACGCGTCCAGCGTTCCGCCGGAGGCCGAACCCGCGCCGATAATCGTGTGGATCTCGTCGATGAACAGGATACCGTGTGGGTTGTCGCGCAGCTGCTTCAGCACTGCCTTCAGGCGTTGCTCAAAGTCACCTCGATATTTGGTTCCGGCCAGAAGCGCTCCCATGTCGAGGGAATAGACGACGGCGTTCTGCAGCACCTCCGGTACATCGCCCTGCGTCACGCGCCATGCCAATCCTTCGGCAATTGCCGTCTTGCCGACACCTGCCTCACCAACCAGCAACGGGTTGTTCTTGCGACGGCGGCATAAAGTCTGAATCACCCGCTCGACCTCGGCTTCGCGACCGATCAGCGGGTCAATCTTGCCTTCCGCGGCCAGCTTGTTCAGGTTTTGTGTGAACTGATCAAGCGGGCTCTCCTTCTGCTGGCCTTCCGCCTGGGCTTCCTCAGCTCCCTCGGAGGTCTTCTGCGAATCGATTTGCTGATCCTTGCGTACACCGTGCGAGATGAAGTTCACCACGTCGAGCCGGGTAACACCCTGCTGATGCAGGTAATACACGGCGTGTGAATCCTTTTCACCAAATATCGCGACAAGGACATTAGCGCCGGTAACTTCTTTCTTTCCATTCGATGCGGACTGTACGTGCATGATTGCACGCTGGATCACACGTTGGAATCCAAGCGTCGGTTGCGTATCGACTTCGCTTGTCCCGGGAACGGTCGGCGTATTGTCGCTGATGAAATTCGTCAGCGTCTTGCGCAGATCCTCGATATTGACTGCGCATGCGCGCAGCACTTCGGCTGCTGACGGATTGTCCAGCAGCGCGAGCAAAAGATGCTCGACTGTGATGAACTCATGACGAGCCTGGCGGGCTTCGACAAAAGCCATGTGCAAACTTACTTCCAGTTCCTGCGCAATCATGCTTCCTCCATCACGCATTGCAGGGGATGTCCTGCTTTTCGAGCGTGGGTTAAAACTAATTCTACTTTAGTCGACGCGATGTCTTTCGGATAGACGCCGCACATACCTTTTCCGTCCCGATGTACCTTGAGCATAATCGCGGTCGCGGTTTCTCGGTCTTTGTTAAAGTACTCCTGAATAATCGCAACGACAAACTCCATAGGAGTGTAGTCGTCATTTAAAAGCAGAACCTGATACATCGGCGGCGGTTTGAGCTTCTGCTCTTGTCTAGCAATTACCGTACCGTTTTCATGCTGAGTTGCCATGCGTCTATTCTAGAGCGTTCAATTTCCGCATGATGCGAAAAAGTAAAGGATATTCCGTCGGTATATTTGATATTACGCCCTTTCTGCGTAATTCGCAGGTGTAGCTCAAACCGGATAATTCAAGAATTCCGATGCGCAATTAGGTTGTAAAAAGTCAAAACACGCAGGGAAACCGCCTTGACTTTTATAATTTTTGCAGGAACAATGGAATCGATTGACAACTACGGGGTTGTGGTATTGTCAATACGGAGTGAGCAGGTGATAAGAGGGGGCAGCGTGTCGCGAGGCTTCTTGCTTTTACGGCTCGTGTGATTAGTTATTATTTGAAAGACGCTTTTATGGCAACAGGTACCGTCAAGTGGTTCAACGATTCCAAAGGCTTCGGATTTATCACTCCGGATGACGGCGGTGAAGATTTGTTCGCCCACTTTTCCGCAATTCAGATGCAAGGCTTTAAGACCCTGAAAGAAGGTCAAAAAGTGCAATTCGAAGTCACGCAAGGCCCGAAAGGCAAGCAAGCTTCCAATATTCAAGCCCCCTAATCACATCGATTAGCAAGAGCAAAAGAGCCCCGCCCTCGCGGGGTTTTTTTTGCTCTTGCGATGCGTAGGAACTCTTTACACACTTCGTGTATTACTCTCACTACCGTCGCTGTACACATCGGTGCAGCGACGCGTGCCGCCACCCAAGCGACATCATGAGACGGAAACAAAAAAGGCCGGACATGAGTCCGGCCTTTTCGTAGCTCGTAGCAAAGCAATCGCGTTACATATTTGCGATCATTACCTCGCCGAAGCCGGAGCAAGAAACCTGCGTTGCCCCCTCCATCAGGCGCGCGAAGTCGTACGTCACCTTCTTCGACGTAATGGATTTCTCCATCGAGCTGATAATCAGGTCGGCCGCTTCAGTCCAGCCCATGTGGCGCAGCATCATTTCTGCGGACAGGATGAGCGAACCCGGATTCACGTAGTCCTTGCCAGCATATTTCGGTGCAGTGCCGTGGGTTGCTTCGAACATGGCAACTGAATCGGACAGGTTGGCACCTGGGGCGATACCGATACCGCCGACTTGCGCTGCCAGCGCGTCGGAGATGTAGTCGCCGTTCAGGTTCAGCGTTGCAATGACGCTGTACTCGTTCGGGCGCAGAAGAATCTGCTGCAGGAATGCATCGGCGATCGAATCTTTGATGGTGATTTCCTTACCCGTCTTCGGATTCTTGAACTTGCACCACGGGCCGCCGTCGATCAGCTCGGCGCCGAATTCACGTTGAGCCAGTGCATAGCCCCAGTCACGGAAGCCACCTTCCGTGTACTTCATGATGTTGCCCTTGTGAACCAAGGTTACCGACGGCTTGTCATTGTCGATCGCATACTGGATTGCCTTACGCACAAGACGCTCAGTACCTTCACGCGAAACCGGCTTGATACCGATGCCCGAGGACTCCGGGAAGCGGATCTTCTTGACCCCCATCTCCTTGATCAGGAAATCGATAACTTTCTTCGCCCCATCGGAACCCTCGGCCCATTCGATACCGGCATAGATGTCTTCGGAGTTTTCACGGAAGATGACCATGTCGGTCTTCTCCGGCTCACGCACCGGCGAAGGCACACCCTTGAAGTAACGCACCGGACGGAGGCAGACGTACAGGTCGAGTTCCTGACGCAATGCGACGTTCAGGGAACGGATGCCGCCACCGACCGGAGTGGTCAACGGTCCCTTGATGGACACAACATAGTCTTTCAGTACCTGCAAGGTTTCTTCCGGCAGCCAAACATCCGGGCCGTAGACCTTGGTCGACTTTTCGCCAGCGTAGATTTCCATCCAGCTGATCTTGCGCTTGCCACCGTAGGCCTTCGCAACAGCAGCATCAACCACCTTGATCATCACCGGGCTGATATCCACGCCGGTACCATCGCCTTCAAGGTAAGGAATGATCGGGTTGTCAGGTACATTCAACGAGAAGTCGGCATTGACGGTTATTTTTTTGCCGTCGGCAGGCACTTTGATATGTTGATACATCATATGCTCCGGGGGGTTGAGGAGGAAAAGAGAGGACCGTTATTTACTTCAAATTTTTGTTTTAAAGCGAACTCGGTCTTATATAAGACATAAGACTGCGTTTCGTATTATGCACGAGTATTTTACTGTATGCCATATTTTTTAAATCTACTTCTGGCCCGCCAACTCATCGACGGCGAAGTCTTACTTCGGAAGCAACCAGACCTCTTACAGAGTTAACAGACTAGTCACTAAAGTCCGACATTCAAAGCGTAAAATTGCGCCCTTGGGCGCGCTTGTATGAAGTACATATATCTATAGCGCATATCACCGTTGCCGTAAGCCCCATACCGGGTCAGTTATCCCAGCCCTTGCCATCATTCATCGCATGTCACTCATACTTCTTAACAAGCCATTCCAAGTGATGTGCCAGTTCTCTCCGCATCCGACGCGCCCGACACTTGCCGACTTTGTCCCTGTTCCCGACATCTATCCGGCCGGCCGGCTCGATGCGGACAGCGAGGGATTGGTACTTCTCACGGATGATGGCAAGCTCCAGCACAAGATAAGCCACCCCGCGAGTAAGCAGTCCAAGACCTACCTGGTACAGGTGGAAGGTGTACCGGATGCGAATGCGCTGCAAAAACTGCAGCAGCCGATTGATCTTGGGGACTTTGTGACACAAGGATGCGAGGCGAAACTGGTACAGACGCCGGAATGGCTCTGGGAAAGGAACCCACCAATTCGAAGCAGGGCAAATTCTCCCACCAGCTGGCTGTCGATTATCCTGTCGGAAGGGAAGAACCGTCAGGTTCGCCGGATGACAGCGGCAGTCGGGCTGCCGACATTACGCTTGATCAGGATTGCGATTGGCCCTTTTTCGTTAGCGAAGTATCCTCTTTGGCCGGGGGAGTGGCGCGAAGTGTCAGTCCGTAAACTTGGCTGACCTCATTGAACATATATCGGTTAAGCTCTTCGCCAAATTCTTTTAACCAAAGCTCACATGACCAACCTTACATGACCAACCATTCAGTTTTTTCCACTTCTGCTTTCTTTGCACTGGCGTTAGCACTTGTTGCAACACCAGCCAGCAGTCAACAGACTGCAAGGTTCCCGATTATGTCCTTGACCGCCGGAATTCACGTCATCAAGGCTGAAGTTGCGGCGCGGGAGGCTGAACGTCAGCAAGGACTGATGTATCGAGAAAAAATGGGACCCAATGAGGGAATGCTGTTTCTTTTTCCTGCCCCGGCAAGTGTCTGCATGTGGATGAAGAACACTTTCATCCCTTTATCAGTGGCTTTTATCGACGACAGCGGAAAGATCGTCAATATTGAAGACATGGAGCCGCAAACGACCGATTCTCACTGCGCGAAGAAACCAGTCCGTTATGCACTGGAGATGAACCGCGGATGGTTCAAGCAGAAAAACATCAAGCCGGGAAGTGCAATTGAAGGCTTACCACGGTAGGAAGCATCAGAGCAGGAAATGACGGGGGTCTAACAGCGAATCTTTTCCCCCTTCTACCAGCCGCACTGCACCACAAGACCAAACGACAAAACCCGCACGACATGATATCGCGCGGGTCTTTTGTTTTTTACCATCTCCTGAGGACAACATCCTGCAGGAGATGAAGCAATATGATTAGGCCAGTGCTTTCAGGGCTGCTGCCAGACGGCTCTTATGACGTGCAGCCTTGTTCTTGTGGATGATCTTCTTGTCCGCGATACGGTCGATCGTCGAAATGGAAGATTGGAACACTTGCGATGCTGCAGCCTTGTCGCCCGCCTCAATCGCTTTGCGCACAGCCTTGATTGCCGTACGCAGCGTGGAACGCTGGCTGGAATTATGAGCGTTTTGCTTGACTGCTTGACGAGCACGTTTGCGCGCTTGTGCGGTATTTGCCATGAATATTTCCTAAGACGAAATCGGTTTGCGTTCGCAGTTGCGAGGCAGAATTCTGTAAAGCTGCGGATTATAACGTTTTTTTGGGAAATGAGCAATCCGCTATAATCGCCCTCCATGAATCTGCATAAAACCCTTCTCACTGTCTCGGGGATGACCATGCTCTCCCGCGTGACGGGACTGCTGCGCGAACTGCTGATTGCGCGTGCATTCGGAGCATCTGCCTTTACGGATGCCTTCTTCGTGGCCTTCCGTATCCCGAACTTGTTGCGTCGGCTTTTCGCCGAAGGGGCATTTTCCCAAGCCTTCGTCCCCATTCTCGCCGAGTACAAGAACCAGAAAGGCGAAGCTGCTACCAAGGATCTTGTCGATCATGTTGCAACGGCTTTGGTCTGGGCGGTCCTGCTGACGTGCGTAATTGGCGTGGCGGCCGCACCGATGGTCGTCTATTTCATCGCGACAGGCTTGAAGTCCGAGCCAGAAGCATTCGCCGCGTCGGTGCTGATGACCCGCATCATGTTCCCTTATATTGCTTTCATGGCGTTTGTTGCCTTGGCGGGGGGCATCCTCAACACTTGGCGGCAATTTCGCGTTCCCGCCTTTACTCCTGTTTTGCTCAATTTGTCGTTCATCGCTGCATCACTGCTGGTGGCGCCCTACATGAAACAGCCTGTCTATGCGCTTGCATTGGCTGTAGTTGTGGGCGGAATTCTGCAGATGGCAATCCAGGTTCCGGCGTTATACAAGATTGGCATGTTGCCGCGCATTGGCCTCAATCCCACGTCCCCACTGCACGATCCGGGCGTGCGTCGCGTATTAAAGCAGATGGGTCCCGCGATCTTTGCAGTGTCCGTTGCTCAGATCAGCCTGATCATCAACACCAATATTGCGTCACGATTGGAAAACGGCAGCGTTTCCTGGCTGTCTTACGCCGATCGGCTGATGGAATTCCCGACCGCGTTGTTGGGTGTTGCTCTTGGGACGATTCTTCTGCCCAGTCTCTCGAAGGCGCATGCTACCGGCGACCAGGCTGAGTATTCCTCGTTACTGGACTGGGGGCTACGCCTTACCTTCCTCATCGCGTTACCTTCTGCAGTCGGCTTGGCGACGCTCTCCGAGCCGCTGACGACAACCTTGTTTCACTATGGGAAGTTCGACACGCAGGCAGTGGCAATGACGGGACGTGCGTTGATAGCGTATGGCGTCGGGCTGATCGGGCTGATCCTGGTGAAGATTCTGGCGCCGGGTTTTTACGCAAAGCAGGACATTCGAACTCCGGTCAAGATCGCTGTCGGGGTACTCATCGCCACACAGCTAATGAATCTGGTATTCGTCCCCTGGATCGCCCATGCCGGCCTTGCGCTCTCCATTGGTTTAGGCGCCTGCCTGAATGCTGCATTCCTCTATTGGGGCTTGCGGCGACGTGGGATCTACAGCGCACACCGCGGCTGGGGACTGTTCCTGCTCAAGATAACCGGTGCACTCTTCCTTTTGGCTGGCGTGGCGCTCTGGACTGCAGGGCACTTTAACTGGATTACCTTGCAGGCACACCCCCTCCAGCGCGTTGGCGCGTTGGCCGTCGTCATGCTTGCGTGCGGCATTACGTATTTCGGCGCTCTGTTCGCCATGGGATTTCGCTTTCAGGACTTCAAGCGTGTATCCGTTTAATTGATCTCCATGTAGCCGACCTTGCCGTGCCGCCCTTTATTTGGTGCGGCCATGGTTTATGATGGTTACTGTATGGAGATCACCGCCCTCGATTACTTCGCTTCACTGGTTCAACAGGATGACTCCATCCCGCTGTTTGAAGCCGCGTTGGCAATTGCGCAAGACGTCGACCCGCAACTTGACTTGGCCGCAACGCAACTGGAAGTCGATCTGCTTGCAGCGAAACTGCAGCGACGGCTTGCGCCCGATGCATCCAATGTGCAGAAACTGCGCCTGCTGAATCACTTCTTCTACCGCGAGCTCGGCTTCGCCGGCAATGTGAATGACTATTACGACCCGGACAATAGCTATCTGCACCGGGTCATCAGCACGCGACGGGGCATCCCGATTTCGCTAGCGGTGCTTTATATGGAACTGGCCCAGCAAATTGGTCTCAACGTGAAAGGAATTTCCTTTCCCGGCCATTTCCTGATGAAGCTGTCCATCCAGTCCGGCGATATCGTCCTGGATCCGTTCAATGGCGCGAGTCTGTCACGTGAAGAGCTAGAAGAGCGTCTTGAGCCGTATTTCGAGCAGCACAGCTACCCCGGCGCGATCCCGCTCTCGTATTACCTCCACGCCGCTCATCCGCGCGAAATCCTGGTGCGGATGCTGCGGAACCTGAAGACCCTATTCCTGGAACATACGCGGTGGCAACGTGTGCTGGGCGTGCAACAGCGCCTTCTCATTCTTCTGCCGGATGAAATCACCGAGCGCCGTGATCGCGGACTCGTCTTTGCAAATCTCGAATGCCCGCAGGCCGCTCTCGAGGATCTTGAGGCCTATCTTGCGGAACGCCCCTACGCGCCGGATGCAGAGGTATTGCGCAGCAAGTTGCCAGAACTGCGCGCAGCGACGCGACGGCTGAACTGAAGCCGGTCTACTCTGAGGCTCAGCCCTTGACCTTGGCCTCGATGGCTTCCCACTTTTCCAGGTTTTCCATCAGGAGTTCATCGATTTCCGCGAAGCGCTGATTCAGCCGCTGCACTTCATCAGGCTGCTGGCGATACAAGTCCGGGTCAGCCAGGCGCTCGGAAATCGCGTTCTGCTCCTCTTCCAGCTGCGCAATCAGCCCGGGCAGGCTTTCAAGTTCCCGCTGATCCTTGTAACTGAGTTTCTTGGTCTTGGCCGGCGCTGTGCCGGCATCCTTGGGCGCTGGCTTGTTTTCACTTTTTGGCGCTGGTTTTGCAACGGGCTGCGATGTGGTGTCACGCACGCGCTCCCAATCGGAATAGCCGCCGATATATTCGCGCCACAACCCATTGCCTTCAGCAACGATGACCTGGGTAACGACGTTGTCGAGAAACATGCGATCGTGGCTGACAAGGAACACGGTGCCGGCGTAGTCCTCGAGCAGCTCTTCCAGCAACTCCAGCGTGTCGATATCGAGGTCGTTGGTTGGCTCGTCCAGTACCAGCACATTCGCCGGTTTGGCAAACAGACGGGCGAGCAACAGGCGGTTACGTTCCCCCCCGGAGAGCGATTTGACGGGCGAACGTGCCCGCTCAGGTGCGAACAGGAAGTCAGCAAGATAAGTCATCACATGCTTGCGCTGCCCGTTGATTTCCACCCAGTCGCTGCCGGGAGAAATGGTATCGGCCAGGCTCGCCTCCTCGTTCAACTGGGCGCGCATCTGGTCAAAGTAGGCGACCTGCAGCCGAGCGCCCTGCTTCACACTACCAGCGTCCGGCGTTTCTTCGCCGAGGATCAGTTTCAGCAGTGTCGTCTTGCCGGCGCCGTTCGGCCCGATCAGGCCAACCTTGTCGCCGCGCATGATCGTAGCGCTGAAGTCGCGCACAATCACCTTGTCGCCAAATCGTTTTTCGACATGGAGCAACTCGGCGACGATCTTGCCGGAGCGCTCGCCGGCCGATACCTCAAGCTTGACCTGACCCTGTTGGTCGCGCCGTGCACTGCGCGCCCGCCTCAATTCCTCCAGACGACGGACCCGGCCCTCATTGCGTGTGCGTCGCGCCTCGACGCCTTTGCGGATCCACACTTCTTCCTGCGCGAGGAACTTGTCAAACTTTGCATTCTCGATTGCTTCGATTTCCAGCTGCTCGGCCTTGCGCGTCTGGTAGGCGCTGAAATTTCCGGGGAAAGACAGCAGGCGACCACGGTCGAGCTCGACAATACGCGTCGCAACGTTATCGAGAAACGAGCGGTCATGCGTAATGAACAGGATGCTTCCCTTAAAGTCGCGCAGGAGCGCTTCAAGCCAGAGGATCGACGTAAAGTCGAGATGATTGGTCGGCTCGTCCAGAAGCAGCACGTCGGGAGCCCCAACGAGTGCGCGCGCCAATGCAACACGTTTTTGCGTGCCGCCGGAAAGCGTGCTGATCAATGCACTCTTATCCAGGTTCAGGCGAGCAAGAATCGTCTCAACACGATTCGTCAGGTTCCATGCATCTGCCGCGTCAAGCTTGGCCTGGATTGTGTGCATGCGCTCCATGATTGCCTCGTCGTCGCCGCTACCCAATCGGGCGGTGAGCGACTCGTACTCCGACAGTAGTTCTTTTGTCTCACCAATGCCGGAAGCAACTGCGTCAAAAACCGTCATGCCACCGCCGAATTGCGGCTCCTGCTCGACATAAGCGATCTTGATACCTTGCTGCATCACGAGCAGTCCGTCGTCGAGCTTGGCAATCCCGGCAATAATCTTCAGCAAGGAAGACTTCCCGGTACCGTTGCGGCCGATCAGGCCGACGCGCTCTCCCGGGTCCAGGGAAAATTCGGCATGATCGAGCAGCGCGACATGCCCGAACGCGAGCTGTGCATTAGTGAGGGAGATGAGTGCCATAGCTGGAAAAGCTGCCCGTTCTACGCCGGCAGCGTGCAGGAAGATGAAGACGAAGCACGCATTGTACCGACAGTGTTCTGAAGACAGTGAATTCCCGCCATTGTCTCGGCTATAATCTCGGGCGTGACGCGGTATTACCGCGTTCACTCCAGCGTCTCGCCGTAGTTCAATGGATAGAACGAGTGCCTCCTAAGCGCTAGATACAGGTTCGATTCCTGTCGGCGGGACCAATTCCCATCGTCCTTGCATGAAACCGACTTGGCTCGACAGCCCTCCTCGAGCTTCCGCCTCTCATGCTTCCACACCCCCTTCCGCCAGCTTAAGCCGTGGATGAGCAATCTCAATGGTTACAGGCGACGTCGTAGTACGATGGGGTCTTACTATTACCGAAAGAGTGACAGATGTCGACAATGGGTAATGAGTCTGCCAAGCCACTTGATCAGGATGCCTCCGCATCGCTGCCAATTGATGAGTCCTTGATCGACCCGGATCCGGACTCCGCGGAGATAAGCGCGGATCTTCCGCCGCCTTCGGAAGTTAAACAACGAATCGAGCTTTTGGGCAAGCTCATCATTCCTCGTTCTGCACCATGATCGCCACGCTTGGGAATGTGTGAACCGTCACTTCACGTTTCCACAATTGCCCACATAAACTGTGGCCAAGTCTGTGGATAACCGGCCTATACCACGCATAGGTGCATGATCCGTAAGGAAGTTTTTCCACTGATCAAAATCAAGGCGAGAAGTACCTATCGTCGATTACGGTCAGCAGTTGAAGACCTTCCTGCAGCAAACGGTGTCGCGGAATGCGCGAAGAAGGATTGTGACGAATCTCCGGCGGAAACCAAAACGGAGGAGCGTTTCGCTTTTCGTACTGCAAAGATTCTGAACCGTCGTTTCTGGCTGACGCATACCATTTATTCCGCATCCGGCTGGTTAGCAGGCGACGCCTTGGCAAAGGCGTCCAGTGCGAGGCACGCGTCGCTGATCCGCAGGAGCGTCGGCATCGCTGACAAGTCACAATTAAAGCGCTGCGCATTCGCAATTTGCGGAATGAGGCAGCAATCGGCCAGCGTGGGCGAATCGCCAAAACAGAAAATCCCAACCCGCCGATCCTTTGCCAGCACCGCTTCAAGCGATGCCAGTCCCTGTTCGCACCAGTGCCGATACCAGGCAGTCTTGGCGTCTTCGTCGATACGGAGCGCACGAACCAGGTAGCGAAGGACGCGCAGGTTGTTCAAGGGATGAATGTCGCATGCGATGGACAAAGCAATGCTGCGTACGTATGCCCTGTCCACGGCGCCCCGGGGCAACAAAGGCGGGGTCGGATGCGCCTCTTCAAGATATTCGATGATGGCGAGCGACTGAGTCAGTACAGCGGCCACGCCTTCGACATCGTCGACGAGTGCGGGCACCAGTGCATCCGGATTCAATGTTTTGTATTCAGAGCTGAATTGCTGCCCGCCATCCTTCAACAAATGCACGGGCACGGTCTCATATGGCAGCCCTTTGAGATTGAGTGCAATGCGCACCCGATAAGACGCTGAACTCCGGAAATAGCTGTAGAGCTTCATGCCGCCCCCCTTCGCAAAAGAACAGTCGCCGTCAGTGACACGAACTGCCTGAACCCGAAATTGATGCCTTTACTGGCTAAACAATCTTGACGCGCAGTGCGCCGAGCCCATCGATGGCACCTTCCAGCAGATCGCCTTGCTTGACCGCACCCACGCCTTCCGGCGTACCGGTGAAGATGAGGTCGCCAGGCTGGAGCGCGTAGTATTTGGAGAGATGCTCGATGGTTTCCGACACGTTCCAGATCAGTTTGTCGATCGTGCTTTTCTGCCGTGGCGACCCATTGACGTTCAAGCGGATTTCGCCGCTGCTAATGATGCTGGTCTCCGCAAGCGGGTGAATCGGACCAATAGGAGCCGAATGATCGAAAGCCTTGCCGGTGCACCACGGACGGCCCAGCTTCTTGGCCTCGCCCTGCAAGTCACGACGCGTCATATCAAGCCCGATGGCATAGCCCCAGACATGTTGCATCGCCTCAGATGCCGGAATGTCCTTTCCGCCCTTGCCTATCGCAACGACCAACTCGATTTCATGATGCAGGTCGCTGGTCAGGCTGGGATAAGGCATCTGGCCCGTGGTTCCGTGTGGAACAGGCAATACCGCATCGGCCGGCTTCATGAAGAAGAATGGCGCTTCCCTACCGGTGCCACCCATTTCCTTTGCATGCTCGACATAGTTGCGGCCGACGCAGTAAATCCGATGCACCGGAAACAAGGCGTCGCTACCGGCGACGGGCACGGCGGCAACGGCCTGCGGGGGGAAAACAAATTGCATGACGAAGCTCCTTTGTTCAACAGATTATGACATCGCCGCCTTGTGCATGAAGTGGACGACAGCCGGCCCAAAAAACAAAAACCGCCTTGTCGAACAAGCGAACAAGGCGGTTCTGCATACAGGGCCGCAGCCGGTGATCAGCCTTCGCCGAGATAAGCTGCCTTCACCTTCGGATCGTCCAGCATGTCTTTGGCGTTGCCGCTCATCGTGATCAGGCCGGAATCCATCACATAGCCGCGATGTGCCGCCTGCAGCGCCAGCTTGGCGTTCTGCTCGACAAGCAGGATCGTCACGCCTTGTGCGGACACGTTGCGCACGACTTCGAAGATCTTTTCCACCATGATCGGCGACAGGCCCATCGACGGCTCATCCAGCAGCAGCAGCTTCGGATGGCTCATCAGCGCGCGTGCCATGGCCAGCATCTGCTGTTCGCCACCGGACAAGGTGCCGGCAAGCTGCGCGGAGCGTTCCTTCAAACGCGGGAATACGCTAAACCACTTGTCGACATCCGCGTTGACGCCGCCCTTGTCGTTGCGGATGTATGCCCCCATCAAGAGGTTTTCCAGGATCGTCATGCGGGTAAAGACGCCGCGGCCTTCCGGCACCATCGCCAGATTGCGCTTGACCAGCTCGAACGAGTTGATGCTCCGGATGGATTGGCCGACGTACTGGATGTCGCCTTCCACCTTGCAGCCTGGCAGCGTGCTGGTGATCGCCTTGAGCGTCGTGGTCTTGCCCGCACCGTTGGCACCGATCAGCGTGACCAGCTCACCCTTGTTCACCTCGAGGTCGATACCCTTGACGGCCTGGATGCCGCCGTACGCGATTTTCAGGCCGCTAATCTTCAGAATGTTTTCGCTCATTAGTGGCCACCTCCCAAGTACGCCTCAATCACAGCCGGGTTGCTTTGCACTTCGGCCGGCACGCCTTCCGCAATCGGCTTGCCGTAGTCCAGAACCGTCAGGCGGTCGCACAGGCCCATCATCAGTTTCACGTCATGTTCGATCAGCAGGATGGTCTTGCCTTCCGCCTTGATCTTGACCAGCAGTTCGCGCAGGGCGAGCTTTTCGGTGGCATTCATGCCGGCTGCCGGCTCGTCGAGCGCCAGCAGTTGCGGCTCGGTCGCGAGCGCACGCGCGATCTCGAGGCGACGCTGGTCGCCGTAGGACAGGTGACGGGAGGTACGGTGCGCGAACTGTGCAATGCCGACGAAGTCGAGCAATTCCATCGCGCGGCGGCGGATTGCCGCCTCTTCCTCGCGCGCGGCCTTGTGGTGGAAAACCGCACCTAACACACCCTGCTTGGTACGCACATGGCGGCCGACCATCACATTCTCCAATGCAGACATCTCGCCGAACAGGCGGATGTTCTGGAAGGTACGGGCAATGCCTGCCTTCGCGACTTCATGCGGTGCAGACGGCGAATACGGTTTGCCCGCCAGTTCGAAGTTGCCGGTATCCGGCTGGTACAGCCCGGTGATGACGTTAAAGAACGTGGTCTTGCCGGCACCGTTCGGACCGATCAGGCCATAAATCTGGCCGCGCAGGATCTTGATGCTGACATCCGACAAAGCCTGCAGGCCGCCGAAGCGCTTGTTGACCCCTGAGATATTGAGAATGACTTGTTCGCTCATGGATTTTCCTTATGCAGCCAGCGCAGTGGGCTCTTTTTCATCGTGACGCTTCTTGGCGTTTGCATCCATCCGATCTTCATGCTTGGGCGACGGCCACAAGCCGGCAGGACGGTACAGCATGATCATCACCATCGCCAGGCCGTACAGCAATTGACGCAGGACTTCAGCATCGATCAGGACGGTACCGAACAGGCTGCGCTGCACTGGTTCAACCACATGACGCAGAACTTCCGGCAACGCTGCAAGAATGACGCCGCCAAGGATCACACCAGGAATATGGCCGATACCACCGAGTACCACCATGGCAAGGACAGCGATCGACTCCATCAGCGAGAACGACTCCGGCGAGACAAAGCCCTGGAACGATGCAAACATTGCACCGGCCACTCCGCCGAAAGATGCGCCCATGGCAAATGCAAGCAACTTGATGTTGCGCGTATTGATGCCCATTGCCTTTGCCGCGATTTCGTCTTCACGAATCGCTACCCAGGCACGACCGAGGCGGGAATGTTGCAGGCGTACGGAAATGACAATAATCGCGGCGCACAGTGACAGGAACAGGAAGTAGTAGGCATTCACCGAGGGCATCGAAAAACCCAGGAACTGCACGGTCGCATTCGAGCCCGGCTCACCGGCGAGTGATACGCCGAAGATCCGGATTGGATCGATCATGTTGATGCCTTGCGGGCCGTTGGTGATATTGACCGGCGCGTTCAGGTTGTTCATGAAGATGCGGATGATCTCGCCGAAGCCGAGCGTCACGATCGCCAGATAGTCACCACGCAGTTTAAGTGTCGGCGCGCCCAGCAATGCGCCAAAAAAGGCGGCTAGCGCAGCACCCAGCGGCACGATGAGCCAGACGGACAGGTGGATGCCGTCCCGCGCCGCTTCTTCTCCCACTATCCAGATGAGGGCTTCACCGACGGCCGGATAGGTGTTGACGAAGGACTCGAGGACCGCTGCAAATTGCGGCGACGCCAGCAGGCCAGCCATATAGGCACCGACAGCATAGAACGCGATATAGCCAAGGTCCAACAGACCGGCCATGCCGACCACGATGTTCAGGCCCAGCGCCAGCATGATGTACAGCAGCGCCAGATCCATGATGCGCACCCAGGAGTTGCCGTAATTGGATGCGATGAACGGGAAGGCGATCAGGATGATGCCGAGGATCGCAAAGCTGATGTAGGCCTTGCGCGGATTGTGTTTAACGTCGAATAGTGTAGACATGAAGCTCTCCTCTTCCGCTTAGGCACGATCCGCAACACGCTCACCCATGATGCCGGATGGACGCAGTGTGAGTACGATGATAAGCACGACAAATGCAAAAATGTCCTGGTAATGGCTGCCAAGGAAGCCGCCCGTCAGGTCGCCGATATAGCCGGCGCCAAGACTCTCAATGAGGCCGAGCAGAATGCCGCCGACCATCGCACCGTAAATATTGCCGATACCACCCAATACTGCGGCGGAGAACGCCTTCAGGCCGGGCACGAACCCCATCGCGAACTGCGCAGACGAGTAGTTTGCCCCCCACATTACGCCGGCCACTGCGGCAAGCGCAGCACCGATCGCAAAAGTCAGCACGATCACTTTGTTAGAGTCCACGCCCATCAGGCCGGCCACGCGCGGATTCTCTGCGGTGGCACGCATCGCGCGTCCCATCTTTGTTTTTTCAACCAGCAGGACCAAGGCGACCATCGCCAACGTGGCAAGCACCAGCAGCATGATCTGGGTCTGGGAAATCAGTGCGCCCATGAACTCGATCGGCTCCGTCGGCATCACTTGCGGGAAGGGAATCGGACTACGGCCCCAGATCATCATCGCAAAAGTCTGCAGCAGGATCGACACGCCGATCGCAGTAATCAACGGTGCCAGGCGCGGCGCATTGCGCAGGCGACGGTATGCGACACGCTCGATGATGATATTGACGAGCACGCACACCGGGATTGCGCCAAGAATGGCAATCGCGAGCTTGACGATGCCGGGAAGGTCGGGTGCGACGTTTTGCACGATCTTGAGGATGGTGACGCCGACCATGGCTCCGATCATCAGCACATCGCCATGGGCGAAGTTGATGAGATTCAGAACGCCGTACACCATCGTGTAGCCAAGCGCGACCAGCGCATACATGCTGCCCAGCACCAGTCCATTGATGATTTGTTGGATAAATGTATCCATATTTGCCTACTCTCTAAAAAGATCGTTCAAATCGTTTCACTACTTCGCTGCGATCTCTCATGTGCGACTGCAGCAAAATCAGTTCAGATAACAAAAACGGCACCCGGGTGCATTGCCACGGGGTGCCGTCTGACTTAAACGCTAGTTATCTGAAAAAACTGGGTGCTGCCATGCAAACTGCGGGGGCGAAAATGATGCACATGATCGTGTCTCCTGTTGCCGTTTTTGGTAAAAAACTTTTGTGTTGTTTGGTATTGCCTTTTGGGCCCCCGGAACCGCGCGGCATTATACCGAACCTGTTCCCTTATGAAACCATTTTGCGGTTGTGCACATGCAGATTTTCATGCCTGCATGGGGCGCCTTTCAGCCCTGCTACCTGCATTGCATACCCGATTTCCATGTCCGATTGCAGACCTGTGGAAACCACTTACCTGATTGGCAGTGAAACAATCGCTTTCACGGATGGAGCACGACTATTTACTTTATATTCAAAATAGAAAAAATCACTTGAATATTTTTCCGCTTTTTCGCCGCGAACCGCTGTGTCGATTGCCGTTCCGCACACAATCTTTGCAGGGTGCAATCATAACGATTTAAGCGAAAAACAATTAATGGAATATCGCAGCATGACCAGAATTAAATTCTGGATATTGCAGTTTTGCTTTGATCTTCAGGCTGTACGAGGCGCTAAGCCCTTCGGCATGGGGAATGTGACGTTTTCTTCAACGCCCGGCAACGGCCGCACGCTTCTTGCACCGAGCTCCTTGAGGCGGTCGATGACCGCTTGCACCAGCACTTCGGGTGCCGACGCTCCGGCGGTCACACCGATGCGCTCCTTGCCTACGAGCCATGCGGGATCGATCAGTGATGCGTTATCCACCATATAGGCGGTCGTGCCCTTCTTCTCGGCGACTTCGCGCAGGCGGTTGGAATTGGAGCTGTTCGGGCTGCCGACCACCACGACGAGGTCAACTTGCGGCGCCATGAACTTGACGGCTTCCTGGCGATTTGTCGTCGCGTAGCAGATATCACCCTTTTTCGGCTCTGAGATCTCGGGATACTTGCGCTTCAGTGCAGCGATGATATCGGCCGTATCGTCAACCGACAGCGTGGTCTGCGAGACATACGCAAGCATGTCCGGATTGCGAACTTGCAGTGCGTCGACATCCTCCACAGTCTCGACCAGGTACATGCCTTCATCCGACTGCCCCATCGTGCCTTCCACCTCCGGATGGCCCTGATGCCCGATCATGATGATCTCGCGTCCCTCGCGACGCATCTTGGCGACCTCGACGTGCACCTTGGTGACCAACGGGCATGTGGCATCGAAAACGCGCAAACCACGCGCCGCCGCCTCAGCTTGGACCGCCCTGGATACGCCATGTGCGGAGAAGATGACGGTATTACCCGCGGGCACGTCATCGAGCTCTTCGATGAATACGGCACCCTTGCTGCGCAAATCGTTCACAACGTAGGCGTTATGCACGATTTCGTGCCGAACATAGATTGGCGCGCCGAATTCCTCCAGTGCGCGCTCAACGATCTCGATCGCCCGATCCACACCGGCACAAAAACCGCGCGGTTGCGCGAGAAGAATTTCCTTGTCCATCCTTGATCCTTAATCGGCGAGCCGCAGCGTCAGAGAATACCGATGATCTTGACTTCGAACTTCACCTGCTGTCCGGCCAAGGGATGATTAAAGTCGAACAATGCGCTTTCAGTGTCGATTGCGCGCAGGATGCCCGCAAATCGACCGCCGCTGGGTGCCGCAAATTCGACCAGGTCGCCAATGACATATTCCTGCCCCTTCTTCGAATTCTGATCGAGCGTGGCACGCGAAACCCACTGCACCAGATCCGGATTGCGCGGACCGAAGGCCTGTTCGGGCTGGAGCTCAAAAGTTGTATGCGTACCTTCCGACAGCCCCATCAGGCAAGCCTCCAGTGACGGAGAAAGCTGACCGGTGCCAAGCTGAAGTGTGGCAGGTCCTTCCTGAAACGTGCTGACAATATCAGTGCCGTCCATCGCAGCGAGGCGGTAATGCAAAGTCAGGTAAGCCGAAGGAGTAACAACAGGTGCGGTGGAGGTCGACATGAGATTTCAGCGTAATGCTAAGAAAAGAAATAAGGCGATATTGTAAGTCACGTTGAAGACCGGAACGTGCATGTAATACGGGTGAAGCCACATGCCGGGCGACACCGCTTCATTACATTTATAACAATATTGTTCCTTTATAATTACCGCCCCAGCCCTTCCATCGCTCTTTCAACGACGCACATCCACCATATGGCAATCAATGAATGGCCCGAAGATCAACGACCGCGCGAGCGCCTCATCAAGCACGGCGCGCAGGTTCTGTCCGATGCCGAACTGTTAGCAGTCTTCCTGCGCGTTGGTGTCAGCGGAAAGAGTGCAGTCGACCTCGGTCGGGACATGATCGGCCATTTCGGTTCGCTTAACGGGCTGTTTTGCGCCTCCCTCTCGGAGTTCGCCAAGATCAATGGCTTGGGTCCGGCGAAGTATGCGCAATTGCAGGCCGTGATTGAACTGGCTCGGCGCTCTCTGTCGGAAGAACTGAAAGCCCGCGAGGCACTCAGCTCGCCGCTCGCGGTTAAGCAATATCTGCAATTGTTATTGGCGAAGAAACCGTATGAGTCTTTCGCCGTCCTGTTTCTCGACGTAAAAAACCGTCTGATCACCGCGGAAGAGCTCTTTCGCGGAACGCTGACGCACGCCAGCGTCTATCCACGTGAAGTGGTCAAAGCAGCGCTGGCCCATAACGCAGCGAGCATCATCCTTGCGCATAACCACCCGTCCGGCACGACGGAACCCAGCAACGCCGACCGGACACTTACCAGCGCACTGCAGCACGCACTGGCATTGGTGGACATCCGGGTTCTTGATCATTTCATCGTCGCGGGACGTGAAGTCTACTCATTTGCAGAGCACGGCGAACTGTAAACAGGGCGCATCGCAGATTGTTAAATCTAGACATATTTTGAAGACACACTAATTATTCGCAAGTCGTTGAAATGCTTGGCTTTTTTAGATATACTCTCGGTTTTTCCAAATTCCGAATCTTTTTAAGGAGTTAACCATGGCACGTGTTTGCCAAGTCACCGGGAAGGGGCCGATGGTCGGCAACAACGTTTCCCATGCCAACAACAAGACCAAGCGTCGCTTTTTGCCGAACCTGCAAAACCGCCGCATCTTCGTTGAATCCGAAAACCGCTGGGTCTCCCTGCGCATCTCCAACGCTGGCCTGCGCGTGATCGACAAGATCGGCATCGACGCAGTGCTCGCCGACATGCGCGCACGTGGCGAGAAAATCTAAGCGGAATCTTTTAGGAAAATATCATGGCGAAATCTAACCGCGACAAAATCAAGCTGGAATCGACCGCCGGTACCGGTCACTTCTACACCACCACGAAGAACAAGCGCACCATGCCGGAAAAAATGTCGATCATGAAGTTCGACCCGAAGGCACGCAAGCACGTGGAATACAAGGAAACGAAGATCAAGTAATGGTTTTCGCATTCTTTGCTTAGTGAAAAGCCGTTCCAACTGGAGCGGCTTTTTTTATTGTTCAACACTTAGCACATGTCAAAATCCATCATCATCGTCGAAGATGAAGTCGCGATCGCAGACAACCTGACGTATGCGCTGCGCACGGAAGGTTTCGTGCCGCACCATTTTCAGCTTGGCGAAGGCGCATTGAACGCACTGCGCACGCAAAGCATCACACCCGCACCGTCGCTGATGGTATTGGACGTCGGTCTGCCGGATATCAATGGCTTTGAAGTCTGTCGCCGAGCGCGTCAGTTTTCCGACTTGCCGATCATCTTTCTGACCGCGCGCAGCGATGAGATCGATCGTGTAGTGGGCCTCGAGATTGGTGCCGACGACTATGTGACCAAACCGTTTTCTCCGCGTGAGTTAGTGGCACGCATCCGGGTCATTCTGCGTCGCCTTCCTCCGGCGACGACGGACAAAGCCATAACCCAACCATGCTTTCAATTGCGTGCGCAGGAAGCCCGGATTCTGTTCGGTGGCCAAGCCCTGGATTTGACGCGTTACGAGTATCTTTTGTTGAAAACCCTGCTCGAACATCCGGGCCATGTACTGTCGCGCGCCCAACTGATGGACTATGTTTGGCATGACGCTCCGGATACACTGGAACGTACCGTCGATGCCCATATCAAGTCACTGCGGGCCAAGCTGCGCCTGATCGACGACAGCAGCGATCCAATCCAAACGCATCGCGGCATGGGCTACAGTATCTCCACCTCATGAAAATCGGCCTGCGTATCCTGCTGGGTTACTTCCTTGTGATCGGTCTTGCGGCGTGGTTCGTGCTGAATGTCTTCATGGAAGAGGTAAAGCCTGGCGTCCGCGCCACACAGGAAGACACGCTGGTCGCTACCGCGCAATTGCTGGCTGAATTGGTCGCCGACGACATGAATGCGGGGAGTTTAAAGGACTCCGCCCTGTTGCGGCGGATGCAAACATTTGCACAGCGCAACGTCCGTGCGACCATTAGCGGCATAGCGAAGGAAACTCTCGATTATCGCGTCTACATCACAGACAACCGCGGGATTGTGGTCTTCGACTCCACCGGCAAGGACGTCGGCAAGGATTATTCGCGATGGAACGATGTATACCTTACCTTGCGCGGCAAGTACGGTGCGCGCAGTACGCGGGACAATCCCGCCAACGATGCGTCCTCAGTCATGTATGTCGCCGCCCCGATTCTGGACGGGGACCACATCGTCGGTGTGCTGACCGTAGCCAAACCGAATGCTTCCGTTCAACCCTTTATCGAACGCAGTCAGGACAAAATCTTGCAGCGTAGCGCCATTCTCCTGGCCGGCTCGCTTCTGATAGGTTTGGCATTCACGTTCTGGCTGACGCGCGCACTGCACGCCTTGCAGCGGTATGCGGTCGACGTCGAATCAGGCAAGAAGGCAAGGCTGCCCCAGTTCGGCGACAACGAGATCGGCACCTTGAGCCGCGCCCTGGAAGCGATGCGGATCAAGCTCGAAGGAAAGGAATATGCCGAGGAATTGATGCATACACTGGCGCATGAAATGAAAAGCCCGATCGCCGCGATCCAGGGCTCCGCCGAACTGCTGCAGGAGGACATGCCATCGGCAGACCGCCAGCAATTCCTTGCCAACATCCTCGAGCAAAACCAACGGCAAAAGCGGCTCATTGACAGGTTGCTCGCCCTCGTCAAGCTAGAAAAGCAGCAGCAACTGACAAGCTCGGAATCCATCCATGCCGCCGCATTGATCGGCCAGGTGGAATCCGACTGCGCCACTAGACTTGCATCGCGCCGGATCAGACTCCACGTTCACTGCGAGAACATCACCATGCAAGGCGATATGCTGCTGCTCAGACAGGCGGTAGGCAACTTGGTGGACAATGCAATCGACTTCACTCCGGTTGGCGGCGAAATCGTCCTTGCCGCCGAACAGCGCGCTCACATAACATCAATCTCTGTCCTGGATAATGGTCCCGGCATGCCCGAATATGCGCTTGACAGGATATTCGACCGCTTCTATTCGCTGCCGCGCCCCGACGGCGTGAAGAGCACCGGGCTAGGCCTGCCCTTCGTGAAGGAAGTCGCATTACTGCATGGCGGCTCGGTCTCCGTAGTCAACCAGCCGAAAGGCGGCGCCCGCGCGTGCATTGAAATTCCGGTTCGCTGAATTCACACAGAACGCATCAAGGTTTCACAGTCGGTTTCTACACTGGCGGCTCCAAAACAAAGGGAGCCACCATGCAAAGAACCTTGCTTACCAAAACGCTGATAGTGATCGGGCTTACGCTCGTCATCTATCTACCGCTGCAAATGATCCAGTCCGTCATTTCGGAACGCATGCACTTTCGATACGAAGCCGTACGCAGCATTGCAACTGATTCGGTCAATGAGCAGAGTGTCATCGGCCCGATCCTGATCATTCCGTATACCGATGAGTTCGAGGAAACGGAAAGCACTCCAGACAAGCCGCCCAAAACGCGCATCATGCCGCACAAGCTGTCCAAGCGCCTGATTATTTACCCGAATGATCTGTCCATCAAAAGCAATATCAACACCGACCATCGTTACCGAGGCATTCACAAGGTACTGACCTATAGCGGGCAGCACACGATATCCGGAGACTTCACGTTGCCGGACCATACCGTACTGGCAGCGGAGAAACCGGAATCGAAACTGACCCTGGGCACACCGTATATTGCTTTGTCGATCGATGATGTAAGGGGCATTCGTAACATCCCGGCAATCACATCGAACGGCAAACAAACTGAGTTCCGCCAAGGCAGTCGCCTGAGCGCTTTCCCCAACGGCTTGCATGCACTCCTCGATCCGGTCGATCTGAAGCAACCGGCAACGGTCAAATTCTCATTTGAACTCGGCCTGGACGGCATCGAACGCATACGCTTTGCCCCGATTGGCAAGAACAATCGCGTCACCCTCACTTCAGAATGGCCGCATCCACAGTTCGGCGGGCGCTTCCTGCCGTCGCCAAAAAACAGGACGATAACCGCAAACGGATTCTCCGCGAGCTGGGACATATCGGCACTTGCGAGCAACGCACAACAGCAGCTGACAGCACTTGAAAACAGGCATCTTGAAAATGCAAGTTTGGCATCGCCGGAAGCGCTTGACTACTTCAGCGTCAGCTTCATCGAACCAGTCAACATCTATTCCCAGGCTGACCGTGCGATCAAGTATGGCCTGCTCTTCGTCACGCTGACGTTTGCTGCGTTCTTCCTGTTCGAACTCTTGAAACGCCTGCCGATTCATCCGGTGCAATACACGCTGGTCGGTCTGGCGCTCGCATTGTTCTTCCTGCTGCTGGTCAGTTTGTCCGAACACCTGAGCTTCATCATCGCGTATCTACTGGCCAGTGGAGCATGCATTCTCCTGCTCGGCTTCTATCTGACCTACGTCCTGAGAAGTTTCAAGCGCGGGCTCGGCTTCGGCTGCGCGCTCACCCTTTTGTATAGCGTGCTGTACGGCCTGCTGCGCTCCGAAAATAATGCGCTGGTGATGGGAAGCGTCCTCCTGTTCGCTGTGCTGTCGGCTGTCATGGTGGCGACCCGGAAGATCGACTGGTACCAGATCGGCAAATCCGAACCTCACTTGGAATGATGTCGCTGTCGGCGGACGCATAAACAAAAACGCGGCCGGGAAACCCGTGCCGCGTTTTGTTTCCTTTGCGCCGGCGATGATTGGTAAGGCCGGGCTGCCAGTCGTTAGGCATAGCTGCGCAAGCGCAGCGAAAACTCCTGCAGTGCCTTGATGCCCGATGTCTCTGCACGAGCACACCAGTCCTGCAATTGCTGCAGCAACTGTTCGCGGCTCGCGGTCGAGCGCTCCCAGATGGCACCAAGTTCGACGCGCATTTCATGCATGGTCTTCAGTGCCTTGCTATGCGCGAACAACTCCATCAGCTGCTGCCGTTGCGGCGCCTCGAGCTTTGCCGGTTCGCGCTGCAACAGCTTGCGAGACGACTTCAGGAATTGGGCTTCAAGCTTGGCCTTCCCTGCCAAATGCTCGATCTCGTCACGCCATGCGCGTTTGACCGACTTGGCGTACTTTGCCATTACGTCATAGCGGTTCGCAATCACTGACTGCAGCGTGTCGAAGTCCGCCACGCTCTTTTCGGGGTTGAACTTTGGCGCAGGCGCAACCTTCTTCACTTTCGCGAGACCGAGGATCTCCATGATGCGGATATAGCCCCAGCCGATATCGAACTCATACCACTTGGTTGAGAATTTGGCGGAGGTACCGAAAGTATGGTGATTATTGTGAAGCTCTTCGCCGCCGATCCAGATACCGATCGGGAAAACGTTAGTGGAAGCATCGGCGCAATCAAAGTTGCGATATCCCCAATAGTGGCCAATACCATTGATGATGCCGGCAGCGTGAATCGGAATCCAGAGCATTTGCACCGCCCACACCGTCAGCCCGATCACGCCAAACAGCAGCACGTTGATAATCAACATCAACGCAACACCCTGCCAACTATACCTGGTGTAGAGATTACGTTCGATCCAGTCATCCGGCGTGCCGTGCCCGTACTTCTGCATCGTCTCGCGATTCTTCGATTCGGCGCGATACAGCTCCGCCCCTTCAAGCAGCACCTTGCGTATGCCGCGGGTTACCGGGCTGTGCGGGTCTTCCTCGGTTTCACATTTTGCGTGGTGCTTGCGATGAATCGCAGCCCATTCCTTGGTTACCATGCCAGTCGTCAGCCAGAGCCAGAAGCGGAAGAAGTGGCTGGGAATCGCGTGCAGTTCGAGCGCACGGTGCGCCTGGCAGCGGTGCAGGAAAATCGTGACGCTGACGATCGTGATGTGCGTAACGATCAGCGTGTATGCAAGTACCTCCCAGCCGCTGGCGCCGGAAAGTCCATTGGATAAAAAGTTCAGTACAGTATCAAGCAAGGTGTTTTCAATCATTAATGCTCCGGAATTGGATGAACGGCAAAACGCCGCGCGTCAGACTCTTTCGGTCAACAGGCATAGCTAGAGGGCCTGCATTTTTTGCGCAGATTGTACGCGTTTTAGGCAGCTTCAGCTGAGCGTGGATTTTATGTTGCAAGAATGTCTTGCAGGATTGGAAAGTTCAAAAACCTGACTTCTCGCTGGAGACTGCGAACCTTGATTCGTCTTGCTGCAAATGCATTCCACATCGCCCGATTCATCTCGGACAAGCCATTTGAGCTTCCGTTCTCGGAACGCCGTTTTAGAAATCCATCGCCAGTTCAAAGCAGCCTGCATCAAAGCACGTCAGCAGCGCCCGCGAACTACCAGCAAGAATGCACTGTGTTGACCAATTGACTGCGTTAACAGCCGTACAAGCCAACAGAAGAAGGAAGACAAAGCCAAGGGCGATACGCCCAGTGGCTTATTTTTTACGCTCGAATACTGCAGCGAAGAAGCCATCCGTTTGATGGATGTGCGAAACCAGCTTCAGGTAATCCTGCATGTCGAGCGGGACTTTTTGCTCCGCTAGCACATCTTTCATCGGGACCAGGCAGAAATCCGGGTGCTTTTCCAGAAACTGCGTCGCTATCGCCTCGTTTTCCTCATCGAGCAAGCTGCAGGTTGCGTACACCAACCGTCCGCCCGGCTTCACCAGTCGTGCTGCACTGGCGAGGATCGCACTTTGCTTCTCATTCAGTTCAGTCACCGACGCCGGCGTCTGCCGCCACTTCATGTCGGGATTTCGACGCAACGTACCGAGACCGCTGCAAGGCGCATCGACCAGCACGCGATCAATCTTTGCGACCAGTCGTTTAACCTTCGCATCGTTTTCATGTGCGATGACGACGGGATGCACGTTTGACAATCCGCTACGTGCGATGCGCGGCTTGAGCTTGGAAAGGCGCTTCTCTGACACATCGAATGCATAGAGCCGGCCGGTATTGCGCATGGCTGCACCAAGAGCGAGCGTCTTTCCTCCGGCGCCAGCGCAGAAGTCCACCACCATTTCGCCGCGTTTCGCTCCCACGATCTGGGCGAGGAGCTGACTGCCCTCGTCCTGCACTTCGATGACGCCGTCCTTGAACAAAGGCAGGTTCTGCAGCGCAGGCTTCTTCTTCACCCGGATGCCAAGCGGCGCAAACGGCGTTGGTTCGCACTGTATCGGCGCCTTGGCCAGTTCGGCGATCACGTCGTCCCGCTTGGCCTTGAGCGCATTGACCCGCAAATCGAGCGGCGCCGGCTGGTTCAGCGCTCCGGCCAGCTGCAATGTTGCTGCCTCCCCGTCACGTGCGATCAGTTTTTCAAGCAGCCAGTCCGGGAAATTGGCGCGCAGTGCCAGCGGCAATGAGGAACGCTCAATTTGCGCGACGCGTTGCAGCCATTCGATTTCCTCCGGCGACAGTCCGCCGAGCGCATCGACGCCTACCGCATCTGCAAGGCCGAGCAGCGCCAGGCGGCGCATAGCCGATCCCGTGCCGGACTCGGAAAAACTGCCATACACCAGCTTGTTTCGCAAAACGGCGTAGACGCCTTCGGCGATGGCATTGCGTTCGCGCGAGCCCAGCTTGGGATGTTCGCGGAAATATCGGGAAACGATGACGTCAGCCGGACCGGTAAAGCGCAGCACTTCGCGCAGCACTTCTTCGATGTGAGTGACGACTGCGGGATGCAATCTCATGGGATTCTTTCAAATTCAGGCGGGTTGCGGCGTGTCGGCGAGGCGGACGAGACCGTTGTCGATGGAAAGCCTTCCTTCGACAAACCAGCGCACGGCGCGCGGGTAGATCACATGTTCCTGCGTCAGTACGCGATCTGCCAAGGTGTCTTCCGTGTCATCCGGAAGGACCGGGACGGCTGCCTGGGCCACGATCGGACCATGATCCAGCTCCGCTGTCACGAAGTGAACCGTGGCACCATGCACCTTGACGCCGGCTGCCAACGCCTGGCTGTGCGTCGCCAACCCGGGAAAGCTGGGCAGCAGGGACGGATGGATATTGAGCATGCGGCCCGAATAGTGTTCTACAAAAGCGGGCGTAAGAATGCGCATGAACCCGGCCAAAACGACGAGATCAGGCGAGAACCGGTCGATCGCAACACGCAAGGCCGAGTCAAATGCGTCACGCGTCGGGAATGCCTTGCTTACCACCACATCGGTAGGAATACCGTGTTCGGCAGCAAAAATCAGTCCTTCAGCATCCGCCCGGTTGCTGATGACGGCGGCAATCCGACATGGCCATTGTTCGTTGCGCGCTGCCCGGACGATTGCCTGCATGTTGCTTCCGCGCCCGGAAATCAGGATGACGATATTCTTCATGGCGCGCATTTTACCGTACCAGCCTTGTGTAGCCGTAACAAAAAAGCCGACAGGGCATGTCGGCTTTCTGGTGATGCGGGCAGGTTGCCAACTGCCCGATGATTATTGGAACGAGTAGAACACGCGGAAAGCGACCTTCTTTTCTGCCCAAAACTCCGCGGCATCGCGGAACACATCGAGCAAGGTTTCTCGCGCTTCCTTATCGAACTTCGGTGTATTGGGCAGTTGCTCGATAACGATAAGGAAACCGGGTTGCGGTCCAGCCTTGTATGCCAGATCAGTCAGACAGTCGCCCAGCGCATCAAAGTTCTTGCCGAAGTGCCTCGGAAAATGGAAAGCCTGTGCAATGCAAGCCAAAACCTGCTGTTTCGTAGTTGCCTGCGCGCAATAGGCGTACAAAAAATGCTGGCCCAGGCGAGCAGCCTCTTCCTGAAGGTCGGTCACCCGGAATGCGCGGATCGACTGCACCACGTTCGAGGGTACGGTCTTGAACAGGCTCATGTTTTCCTCCGCTCGTGCAATTAGCGTTGCGGGTTCTCTATGCAATGGCTCGATTCGCATTTCGTTACTCTTTGATGCGCCTGAAGGTCGCATAATGATCGTCGGTGTAGTAGTACTCGCCCGAGGTGGCCGGCTGTCCGCCGGAGACGATTCGTCGCGCCCCTCGGTTGCGCGCCCCCGGGGTTTTTACCGTGAATTCGTGATAATACCCGCGCTTTTGCTTGGGTAAAACCCCTTCATAATTACGAAAGACTGTCCCATCCTTGGCATAAGGAAAGGGCCCGCCCTTCTTGATCAGCGCCAGCGTATGCCGAGCTTCTTTTGGCAGATGTTCGACGGAAATGACGCCGAGAGCATTTGTCTCTTTCGCAAAAACCGTCGCAGAAAGCAGAAGGGCTGCAAGGAAAAACAGCCAGTTTTTCAGGAAGTTGGCATTCACGTGGATAGCCCGCTGGTTTAATTGAAAAATCAACAATGCCGGCGTAGTGATACCGTAGGGTAACTGGTTGTCATTGGTGAAGCAAGCCGCGAAAAGCAAATTCGACGACAGTTTCTAAGATTGGCTTCGAGCAATTTTTCCATGCCTTTCACAGGCAAGGAGCCGCTATCGCAACGGAAATTATCTCTTTCAAAGGAATGCCAGCACGATGCTGCCATTACAATTTGTTGCAATAATCAGACCGATTGCGACATTTTCGCCGTCGGGCCGTCGCAATGCCTCGGTTGTGTCGCGGCCGCTCAGTACCGGCTGACACCAACCTCGCTGCGACGATCAGGCTCTTCTCAAAAGTACATCCTGCACGTCCGTCACGTCCCTCGCGTCTCGCGCCAAAGCAGACGTGCACTTCTCTCCAAAGAAAGCAAGTACGTCGTCGCGGTGCGCCATTGCATCCTTGAGCCCCAATTGAATCAGTTCGCAGGTATAACTTGTTTCAAACAACAGATAAGATGCCAGCGCTGCACCGCTGACTTCCGTTGCGCCAATGGCGCCCAGAAGCATGCGTATGGGCGCAGGCAGGCTGCGAACATGACGGCTCGCGATTTCGTCCAACCGTTCGGAGGGGGCAATGATGAGCGTGTCGATGGGGCGCAAGGGAGTCTTCGCCCGTTGCTCCTCGGTCAACACCGACAACGTGAGGTTGATTCGGGTCATCCGCTCGATATCTACGGCAAGACTGTCAAGAAAAATACTCGACATCGCGTGGCCGCCGATCTGGGCCAGAGTCGGATATTGTGCCGGCTCCGTCGTCTCGCTCACCGGCTCTGTAAGACGTCCGGCACCGATTACCAGCACCTTGTCAGCCCCAAGGTGAATCGCCGGGGAAATCGGCGCGAGCTGACGCATTGAACCATCGCCGAAGTACTCGCGTCTGCCGTGGCAGTAAAGTGGCGTAGCGGGAAAAATGAGTGGAATGGCCGAGGAAGCCAGCAAATGCTCGACGCCGATCTGGCCACGCAGTGCGAGGCGCTGCGAGCGCACCCAGGGCTGGATCGCGGCTTCTGACTGAAAGAACGTAATGTGGCGCCCCGCGCTGTACGACGATGCTGTCACCGCAAGCGCATGCAATTTGCCATCGATGAGGGCGGCATCCAGCCTCGGGAAATTCAAGACCCGGTTCAGCAGGGTGATCAGAGGGGTGTTATCAAGCAGGGCATTGGGCGGACTGGTTTTCCATTTTCGCAGCAGCCAGCCGAACGAAAGCAGGGAAAGCCACTTCGCACCTGACCGTATGACGCCAAGCGAGTCGGCGCGATATACCTGGTCTGCGGTGAAATGCTCCCAGATCTTCAGCGTCTTCTGCAAGCCTTCGCCAAAGTTGTCTGCATGGCACGCCAGCGCGGTGGCATTGATTGCACCGGCTGAAGTGCCGCATATGATGTCGTAGGGATTGCGCGCAGGCTCCCAGCCGGCTTCCTGCAATATTTCGGATATGCCTTGCAGCACGCCTACCTGATACGCTGCCCGCGCTCCACCGCCGGTGAGGACGAGGCCTGTCTTCTTTCTGCTTTCCATAGCGAAAGATTAGCAGGCTCACCTTCGTTTGGGGAGGAAAGCAGAAGCGCAGCCAACGGAAAAAACAACGGCAGGCTCGACCTGCTTCCCGAAGCTGTCAGTGAAGCACCCTGAGTCTCAGTCTCCCCGCACGATGCCCTCGCGGCGCGGATCCGCACCGCCAAACCACATTTCCTCGCCATGGATATTGGCCCGCATGATTCCCTGCAAGCCTGAGGTCTGCTCCATCAATCGCACATTGTGCCCCTTGGCCTTGAGCTGTTCGATCAAAGCGTCGGGAACGCGCCCCTGCTCGAGTTCAGTCGGACCATTGCGGCTGCCGAAGTTGGGCAGGCTGATCGCCTGCTGCACGTTCAGCCCCCAGTCCAGTGTTCCGATGAGCAGCTTGCCGACATAATTGATGATCGCCGAACCGCCCGGCGAACCGGCAGACAGCACCAGCTTTTTGGTGGCTTTTTCAAAGACGAGCGTGGGCGCCATCGAGCTGCGCGGCCGCTTCCCGGGCTGCACGCGGTTGGCAACCGGCCCATTGGCATCCGCGGCATCGAAGGAGAAATCCGTCAGCTGATTATTCAACAGGAAGCCGCGAACCATCTGGCGCGAGCCGAATGCATCTTCGATCGTCGTGGTCATAGAGATCGCATTGCCGTAGCTGTCGACAATAGAGATGTGCGACGTCGACGGCCGTTCGGGAGAATTATCGGTTCCCTGTGCCAATGCGGTCGCCGGCGGGGTCCCTGGCTTTGCCTGCCCCATCGATTTATCACCGATCAGCGCAGCTCGCGTGCCGAGATAGATCTTGTCCAGAAGCGCCTTTGGGCTGTTGCCGGGAAGCGGGACAAAATCGGTATCGGCTACGTAGCGGCCACGATCGGCATAGGCCAGCCGACCTGCTTCGGAAAACAGGTGTACCGCTTCCGCATTCAACACGCCATCCTTCGGTGCATGCGCGCTGATGTTCTTGTGTTCAAGGATGCCGAGCATCTGCGCAATCGCGATACCGCCGGAGGACGGTGGCGGCATGCCGCACACTATCCAGTATTTGTAATCGGAGCAGACCGGCTCACGAAGCTTTGCACGATAAGTGGCAATATCGTTGGCAGTCAATTTGCCAGGATTGGTCGGATGGCTTGCCACCTTTGCTTCAATATCGCGTGCGATCTGTCCGCGATAGAAGCTGTCGGCGCCGCCGGCTGCAATTTCGCGCAGCACGGCGGCAAGCTCGGGATTCTTCAAGACGTATCCGACAGGATGCGGATTTCCATCCATGTCGTAGAAATAAGCGGCCGCGACCGGATCCTTCTTCAAATGCTGCTCGCTCTTCAGCATCGTCGCAAGTCGCGGGCTGACCGCGAAACCCTCTTCCGCCAGCCTGATGGCCCGTGCAAAGAGCGATGACCATGGCAGACGGCCATACTGTCGGTGCGCCATTTCCAGCATGCGCAGCACACCCGGCGCACCGACGGAGCGGCCGCCGACGACGCCGTCGTAAAAGCTGACCGGCTTACCGTCGGATTGCAGGAACAAGCTCTCGGTCGCCGCTGCCGGCGCCGTTTCCCTTCCATCGAACGCCTTTACAAGATTGCCGTCGAAGTGGAGCAGGAAGGCGCCACCGCCGATGCCCGAGGACTGGGGTTCCACCAGAGTGAGCACCATTTGCACCGCGATTGCCGCGTCAACAGCGGAACCACCGGCGCGCAATATCTCGTAACCTGCGTCGGTCGCAAGCGGGTTGGCTGCCGCGACCATGAATTTCTTCGCCACCCAGCCCGGTTTTTCCGTGTATCCGGTGGCGCGTTCAGGCGCCTGTGCCTGTGCTTGTGCCTGCGTCTGATGCTCATATTGTCGTGCGCTCTGTTGTTGTGCCGGTGGTTGAGGAGCGGCACAAGCGACAAGCAAAACGGCTGTGAAAACGATCGGCGTTATTCTTGTTGTGTGCATGATTGAGTCCAAAAAGAAAAAGGCAAGCATTACGCTTGCCTTAGTCTAGTTTGCCCGCTTCCCGCTGTCATGAACATGAGTCGCCAAATTAATGGCGCTTTGCGTTTGCTCACCTGCGACAGCGAATTGCCGGCGCCTCACGGAGGCCGGCAATCTCCGCTTTACTTGGGCTGCATGCGGATGGCGCCGTCCAGACGAATGGTTTCACCGTTCAACATCACATTTTCGATGATGGTCTTGGCGAGGTTTGCATACTCTGCCGGCTTGCCGAGGCGCGGAGGGAACGGGACCATGCGACCAAGCGCATCCTGCACTTCTTGCGGCATACCGAGCAGCATCGGCGTTTCAAAGATGCCTGGAGCAATCGTCATCACGCGAATGCCGTTACGTGACAGGTCTCGCGCCATCGGCAGCGTCATGCCAACCACGGCGGCCTTCGACGCGCCGTAAGCAGCCTGCCCGATCTGGCCGTCGTACGCAGCAACCGACGCGGTGTTGATGATGACGCCGCGCTCGCCATCGCTTGTCGCTTCCGTCTTCGACATGGCATCGGCAGCCAGGCGCGCCATATTGAATGTGCCGACCAGATTGATGTTGACCGTCCGCTGGAAAACGTCCAGCGGGTGCGGGCCATCCTTGCCGACAGTCTTCACAGCCGGCGCGACACCGGCGCAGTTCACCAGTCCGCGTAAGGTTCCCATTGCCAGCGCCGTATCGACGACCGCCTTGCCGTCTGCTTCCGAGGTGACGTCGCATTTGATGAAGCGGCCCTTCAGTTCCGCGGCGAGTTTTTCGCCCGGCTCCACCTGCACATCGGCCAGCACGACCTTGCCGCCGTTTTCAACGATCATGCGCGCCGTCGCAGCACCAAGGCCGGATGCACCGCCAGTAATAATGAATACGTTGTTCTGGATCTGCATTTGTCCCTCTTTATGGAAAACGGAAATGTTTTTACGTTTACGTAAACGTAAAACCTGGCCCATTGTAGCCAATTTTGGAGCGAAAAAGAATAAAGGCAGCCGAAGCTGCCTTTATTCGCCAATGACACCGTTTTATCGTTTGGCCGGAGAGGTGGCCGGCGCAGCTTCCATAGACGCAACCGGAGCAACCACGGCTGCCGGCGTAGCGGCACCATGTTCGCTCGCCTCCTGCATTCCCACTGCAGGAAGCAGCGGCACCAACAGAAGCGCAACGATGTTGATGATCTTGATGAGCGGATTGACTGCGGGGCCCGCCGTATCCTTGTACGGATCACCAACGGTGTCGCCGGTCACGGCGGCCTTGTGCGCATCCGAGCCCTTCCCGCCATGATGGCCGTCTTCGATGTACTTCTTCGCGTTGTCCCACGCACCACCGCCAGTTGTCATCGAGATTGCAACAAACAGGCCGGTGATGATGGTACCCATCAGCAGGCCGCCCAATGCCGCCGGACCGAGAATCAGGCCGACCAGGATCGGCACCACCACCGGGAGCAGCGACGGAATGATCATTTCCTTGATTGCCGACGCCGTCAGCATGTCAACCGCCTTGTCGTATTCCGGCTTGGCCTTGCCTTCCATGATGCCCTTGATGTCACGGAACTGACGGCGCACCTCGATCACGACAGCGCCGGCGGCACGTCCCACCGCTTCCATCGCCATCGCACCGAACAGGTAGGGAATCAGCCCGCCGATGAACAGGCCGACGATCACCATCGGATTGGAAAGATCGAAGGATGTGCTCTTACCGACGGAATCCAGCGCGTGGGTGTAGTCAGCGAACAGCACCAGCGCAGCCAGGCCGGCGGAACCGATCGCATACCCCTTCGTAACCGCCTTGGTGGTATTGCCGACTGCATCGAGTGGATCGGTAATGGCACGTACCGAGTCCGGCATTTCCGCCATTTCCGCGATACCGCCTGCGTTGTCGGTAATCGGGCCGTAAGCATCCAGCGCGACGATGATGCCGGCCATCGACAGCATGGAAGTCGCGGCAATCGCGACGCCATACAGGCCAGCCAGCCAGTAAGTCACAAGGATCGCAGCGCAGACGGCGAGCACCGGATACGCGGTTGACTTCATCGATACGCCAAGGCCGGCAATGATGTTCGTGCCATGGCCGGTGGTGGAGGCCTCGGCGATGTGGCGCACCGGCTTGAAGTCCGTGCCGGTATAGTATTCGGTGATGTAGACCATCAGTCCGGTCAGGACGATGCCGACAATTGCGGAGCCCATCATGGGCATGCGCATCGCTTCCGGCATGACGAGCCAGGTCACGACAGCAAATCCGATGAGGGACAGGATGGCTGCCCACCAGAGCCCGGTATACAGCGCGGACATGATCTTCTTGCCGGGTTTGGCCTTAACCATCGAGCAGCCCACGATGGATGCGAGGATCGACACGCCGCCAAGCAGCAGCGGGTACAGGATCGCTTCTGTTTCTGCTCCCTGGATCATCAGCGCACCGAGCAGCATCGTCGCGATCAGCGTCACAACATAGGTCTCGAACAGATCGGCAGCCATACCAGCGCAGTCACCGACGTTATCGCCAACGTTGTCCGCAATAACGGCCGGATTACGCGGGTCATCTTCCGGGATACCAGCCTCCACCTTGCCGACCAGATCGGCGCCGACGTCGGCACCCTTGGTGAAGATACCGCCGCCCAGACGAGCAAAGATCGAAATCAGCGACGCACCGAAGGCCAATCCAATCAGCGGCTTGAGGACATCGTGCGCCGAAGCGCCGTCGCCTGCGCCACGGGCATTCAGCATCCAGTAGAAAAGGGCAACGCCAAGGAGGCCGAGGCCGACGACGAGCATGCCGGTGATTGCACCGCCCTTGAATGCAACATTGAGAGCCTCATTCATGCCCTTGGTTGCGGCTTGCGCAGTGCGAACGTTCGCCCGCACCGACACGTTCATCCCGATGAATCCGCATGCACCGGACAGTACGGCGCCGATCAGGAATCCGAGTGCAGTGTTCAAGCCAAGTCCGGGCAGGACGGCGATCACAATAAACAGCACGACGCCGACGATGCCGATGGTGCGGTACTGACGGGCCAGATAAGCCGCCGCCCCCTGCTGCACGGCGGCAGCAATTTCCTGCATGCGCGCATTGCCGGGTTCCTGTTTCAGAATCCAACTGCGGGACACCAGCCCGTAAAGCACGGCAATGACGCCGCACGCCACGGCAAACCACAGACCTGTTGCCATATCGATTCCTCCATGATGTTCACGACAAAGTTAAAACAACCACGATGTTCGGAGGACGGCGACGGCATACGCGCGTCGACAGATATGGGTCTCTACTGTCGTCGTCCTGCGATTACTGCGTACTGCAAAACTTTCGTGCCACCTTCGAAGTTCGCTGCCTTGCGTCAGCACGTGCCTCGACTGTGAAGAAATGCATCCGTTGTTATTCTTGCATACCGGTTTTTGGTTGAGCGATCTCGACTGGTAATGTGTTCCGAATCTTTGATGTGGATTAGAAGCCGCTTCGGGCAAGACGAAAAAAAAGCGGACCCGAGGTCCGCTTTACTTATTCTGCCAACGCAGCGAAAGCTTTATCCCTGATCGTTTCGACCGGGCCGACGCCCGCAATCTTGCGATACTTCGGCGCGCCCGGCTGGCCGGACTGTGCCCACTTGTTGTAATAGTCGACCAGTACCTCGGTTTGTTCGTGATACACCTTCAGGCGCTTTTTTACGGTTTCTTCCTGATCGTCGTCGCGCTGGACCAGGTCCTCGCCAGTAACGTCATCCTTGCCCGCAACCTTGGGCGGATTGAACTTGACGTGATAGGTACGACCCGACGACTGGTGCACACGGCGCCCGCTCATGCGCTCAATGATTGCCTCATCGGGCACGTCGATCTCCAGTACATAGTCGATTGCCACACCGGCCTCTTTCATCGCGTCTGCCTGCGGAATCGTGCGCGGAAAGCCGTCGAACAGGTATCCGTTGGCGCAGTCCGGCTGCTTCAGGCGATCCTTCACCAGGCCAATGATGATGTCATCCGACACCAGGCCGCCGGCATCCATGACCTTCTTGGCTTCCAGTCCAAGCGGCGTGCCAGCTTTGACTGCAGCGCGCAGCATATCCCCGGTGGAGATCTGGGGAATGTTGAACTTTTCCTTGATGTAATTGGCTTGCGTGCCCTTGCCGGCACCAGGTGCTCCTAACAGGATGAGGCGCATGAGTTTTTCCTAAGGCTGGTTTTAAATTCTTTTTGCGGTGACGGGCAGACTTCTCCCAAAGTCATGCTTTTTATCACACGAACATTGCATGAAACTTACCACAGAATGTCGTCGATTCGATCCCCGGGGAACCGATTTCCGCTAATTTCCTGTTTTGTAATACTGGCGGACGCGCGCCAGATCCTCTGGCGTATCGACGCCAGCGGCCGGGGCGTCCTGCGTGATATGGACGGCGATCGGGTAGCCGTGCCAGAGCACACGCAGTTGTTCCAATGCCTCGATCTGCTCCAGCGGCGACATTTCCAGCGTCGGATAGGCCTGCAAGAAGGTGTTGCTGTATGCGTAAAGCCCGATATGGCGCAGCGGCCGGTAGCCGGCGGGTATGCTTTCCCGGGATTGGGCAAAGGCGTCCCGGTGCCAAGGGATGGTGGCGCGGGAAAAATACAGCGCCCTGCCCGCCTTGTCCAGCACAACCTTGACCACATTCGGGTTGAAGATTTCGGCCACCTCGCCGATCGGATGTGCAGCAGTCGCCATCGGCACATCGGCAGAAACCAGTCCGGCGGTAGCGGCGATCAAGTCAGGAGAAATCAGGGGCTCATCGCCCTGCACATTCACGATCACGGCGTCCGCAGGCAGTTTCATCGCTGCTGCCACTTCCGCGATGCGGTCCGTGCCGGAAGGATGATCGGCCCTCGTCATGTGCACCGTCACTCCGTGCGCCTTGCATTCAGCGACGATATCTGCGTGGTCCGTGGCGACAATGATTTGTGCTGCACCGGACAGTGCAGCGCGTTCGGCTACGCGAACCACCATCGGTTTGCCACCGAGGTCAGCCAGTGGCTTGTTCGGCAGGCGGGTGGATGCCAGGCGAGCAGGAATAATAACGGTAAAGGACATGCTTGGATTAAGCTGCTAGCGTTAATGCTTTTGTCAGCTGTTGGAGGGCGCTGCGTTCAGGTCACGCGCTTCGTCAGCCCACATGATTGGAATGCCATCACGGATCGGGTAGGCAAGCTTGTCCGGTTTGCAGATGAGCTCCTGCGCGTTCTTGTCATATTCGAGCGGGCCCTTGCAAAGGGGACAGACCAGGATATCAAGCAGTCGGGCGTCCACGACATTTCTCCACTATTCGTTCAGCCAGCACGCGGTCGATGCGCGCCGTCACAGGTACGACCCACAGGCGCGGATCGCTTTTAATCGTATCAAGATGCATGCATTTTACTGCATCCTTCTCGGTGATCAGAATGATATCTGCCTGGATCGCTGCAAACGGATTGTCTGCAAAGTCATAGTGGTCGGGCAGCGGCATTTCTTCGATTGCAAGACCAGCGTTGCGCAGCATGCCGAAGAAACGCGCGGGATTGCCGATCCCGGCTGCCGCGACGATGCGGCACGCAGGGAATGCGGACAACTCCATGGTCTGGGATGGATCGGCCAGGCGCTCGGCAATATTGCCAGACAGCTGCATGCGAATGACCGGTTCCGGTATTCCGGCGGGCAGCCGCGCACCGTTCACCACCGTAAAGTCGCGTGCGCGTGATGCAGGCTCGCGCAACGGCCCGGCTGGCAAGGTCCAGGCGTTTCCGTTTCCACGCTCGTCACACAGAACTATCTCCACGTCCCGCTGCAGCGCGTAGTGCTGCAGGCCATCGTCCGAAACAATGAGATTGACCTCGGGATGCGCGGCCAACAGCGCCTGTGCGGTTGCCACACGCTTGCGCCCGACCATGACGGGGCAGCCAGCGCGACGGGCAATCAGCGCCGGCTCGTCACCGACGGTGGCTGGTACCGACGTCAATGTAACCTCGACGGGAACGTCATTACTTGAACCGTAACCCCGTGAAATCACGCCGGGAACGAATCCGGCACGGCGCAGTTCCTCAACCAGCCAGATCGTCAGGGGCGTCTTGCCGGTGCCGCCGATGAAAATGTTGCCGACGACGACAACAGGCACGGGCAGGCGGGTGCTTTGGAGTATGCCCGCCTGGTACAGTGCGCGCCGCAATACGATGAGCAGGCGAAAGAGCAAGGACAGCGGCCACAAAGCCCAGGCGAGCAGGCCGCGCCGCAGCCATTCACGCGTCAGGACTGTTTCCAGCCTGCGCGTCATTTTTTGCCGCTGGTCTGTGCGGCGAAGGTGACCTTTTCGAATCCGGCCAGACGGGCTGCTTCCAGCACGTTGATGACGGTCTGGTGTGCCGCGGTGGCATCGGCATTGATGATGATGACCGGATCTTGCTTCGACTGGCCACGGGCGTTGGCCACGTTCTTCAGTTCTTCCGCCAGACCGGCTGCGTCGCGGGCCGAAATCTTCGTGTTGTCGATCGCATAGCTGCCCTGCGCATCGACGGCAACGTTGATTTCCATCGGTTGCTCGACCGCCTTCTCGGCGTCGGCCGTCGGCAGTGTGATCTGGAGTGCCGTGAACTTGCTGTAGGTGGTGGTCACCATCAGGAAGATCAGGATGACCAGCAGGACGTCGATGAAGGGAATCAGGTTGATTTCCGGATCGTCGCGGCCCTTGCCTTTGCGGAAGTCCATTGCCATGAGAGCGCCTTACTTGCGGTTGCCGTGGACGGTATCGACGAACCTCACCGCCTGCTGCTCCATGTCGACGATAAAGCTGTCGACCAGCGCACGGAAATGACGGTAGAAGACCAGTGCGGGCATCGCGATTGCAAGACCGAATCCGGTGTTGTAGAGGGCAATCGAGATACCGTGCGCCAGTTGTGCCGGATTGGTGCCAACGGCGTTCTGCGCACCGAAAATCTCGATCATGCCGACCACCGTGCCGAAAAGGCCCATCAATGGAGCGAGGGTTGCGATCGTGCCGAGGGTGGTAAGAAAACGTTCGAGTTCGTGTGCTGTGCCGCGCCCCGCTTCCTCGATGGATTCTTTCATCACGTCACGCGGCGCATTGATGTTGCGCAGGCCGGCAGCCAGTACGCGGCCGAGCGGCGAATTCTGTTCCAGGTTGGAAATGACTTCTGGGCCGATCTTGCCATTGTGGTAGACCCGAATAACTTCACTGAGCAGGTTCGGCGGCAGGATGCGGGAGCGTCGCAGGTACAATAACCGTTCAATGATTAAGGCCAGTCCGATGACGGAAGCAATCAGCAACGGCCAGATCGGCCAGCCGGCGGCTTGAATAATGGCGAGCAAAAGTGGCTCCTCGGGTTAATTCATTCGGATGCAGAATGTAACGTGTTGAGCCCGGCTGAGCAAGCGCCATAGAGCAACATTACCCATGAAAAAGTTCCGCACAGAGGCTGTGGATAACGCTGTGGACAAATAGGGAAGCGAACGTCAAAGTCACTGATTCAAAAGGAATTTTGTTTGCTGCACAGAAATCATGCAGCATTGCATTGATCCGTGAAATCAACGACTTAGCACATCGACGACATGAATGTAAGCGATTGTGACAGGCAAAACGACAATCTGGCACGTCTGTGAACAGGATGTGCCTCGAGAGACCGCATGAACACGAGAATTGCACCAGAAGATATTGAAACGGCGCCACCGGTACTGACTGTTTCGGCCCTGAACCAGGCCGTGGCGCGGATGCTGGAGCGCAACTTCCCGCTCGCATGGGTTTCCGGCGAGATTTCCAATTTCACCCGTGCGGCGTCAGGCCATTGGTACTTCACCCTCAAAGACGACGGCGCTCAAGTGCGAGCGGTCATGTTCCGCGGGCGGGCGCAATATGCCGGTTTTAGCCCCCGTGAGGGCGACAAGGTGGAAGTACGGGCGCTTGTCACCCTGTATGCGCCACGCGGCGACTACCAGCTCAATGTCGAGGCGATCCGGCGCGCGGGCGTGGGCAACCTGTACGAGGCATTCCTGCAACTCAAGGAAAAGCTCAACGCGGAAGGATTGTTCGACCTGCAGCGCAAACGACCGCTCGCGCTGTTTGCACGCACTGTTGGCATCGTGACAAGCCTGCAGGCGGCTGCACTACGCGACATTCTGACCACGCTGCGGCGTCGTGCTCCGCATGTCCGGGTGATCCTGTATCCGGCTCCGGTGCAGGGCGAAGGCGCCGCGCAGAAGATTGCGCAGGCAATCAATACTGCCTCCGCGCGCGCCGAATGCGACGTCCTGCTGGTGTGCCGCGGTGGCGGCAGTATCGAGGACTTGTGGTCATTCAACGAGGAAGTGGTGGCGCGGGCGATTGTCGCGTGCTCCATGCCGGTCATCTCGGGTGTCGGTCACGAGACAGACTTCACCATTGCGGACTTTGCGGCCGACTTGCGGGCGCCGACGCCGACCGCAGCGGCGGAAATGGCTGCCGCACCGCGCGCGGACTGGCTCGCCACGCTCGATGCACATGCTGACGACCTGACGCGCGCAATGCGCCGGCAGCTGGCGGATACGTCCCAGACGCTGGACTGGTTGTCACGCCGCCTCGTCAGTCCGTCTGCCTACATTGCCCACGAGCGACTCAAGCTGCGCGGGCTGCAGACACGGCTTGCGCATGCAACGCGCACACCGCTGAACCAGGCCCGTTTCGCCGTATCCCATTTGCAAACGCGCCTTTCGGCCCAGTTTCCCAAGACGGTGCCCCATCGAGCCCGCCTGACGGAAGAAGCGCGCCGCATGACTACCCGCATGACTGTCCAGAACGCACAGCGGCGACAGGCCCTGGCTGCACTTGCTGCACAGCTGGAACTGCTGAACCCCCAGCGCACGCTGGAACGCGGCTATGCAATGGTTCTCGACAGCAAAGGCCGGGTCATCCGGGCGCCGAAAGATTTGCGGCCGAGAGAAACAGTCACCATGCGCCTGGCAGAAGGATCGGCCGAAGTCGGTATTGCCAGCGTGCAGCCGACGCTCGACTGAACAGCATCGGTGGTCCTTTCGGCTGCCGGATTGTCACTATCAGTTCCGGCGTCGCTTTGGCGTTGCATCAATGGACGGTTCCCTGCAGGTTTGCGGCAACCGACATACAATTGAAGCCTTTCAAAAACGACATTAACTGCAGAAATAGAAAGGAAACACCATGGAACACACCCTGCCTCCCCTGCCTTACGCGATGGACGCCCTGCAACCGCACATCTCGAAGGAAACGCTGGAGTACCACTACGGCAAGCATCATCAGGCTTATGTCACCAACCTGAACAACCTGATCAAGGGCACCGAATTCGAAAACGCTTCGCTGGAAGACATCATCAAGAAATCCTCTGGTGGCCTGTTCAACAACTCCGCCCAAGTGTGGAACCACACCTTCTTCTGGAACTGCATGAAGCCCAACGGCGGCGGCGCACCGACCGGTGCTGTCGCTGATGCGATCAACAAAAAGTGGGGTTCCTTCGACAAGTTCAAGGAAGAATTCACGAAGTCGGCAGTGGGCAACTTCGGATCCGGCTGGACCTGGCTGGTCAAGAAGGCTGACGGCTCCGTTGATATCGTCAACACCTCCAACGCTGCTACGCCGTTGACCACCGCAGACAAGGCATTGCTGACCTGCGACGTTTGGGAGCACGCCTACTACATCGACTATCGCAATGCGCGTCCGAAGTTTGTCGAGGCATTCTGGAACCTGGTCAACTGGGATTTCGTCGCGAAGAATTTCGCTTAAGGGCTGGCAGCCCCGGGCCGACCTGCAAAGCGCCGCACCGATTTGCCCGGCGGTGCCTCAAGAAAGCCAGCGTATGCAAGACGCTGGCTTCTTTTTTTGGCATATCGGCGGTCCGACTACATCACGCTATCGTCATTGCGAAAACGCTGGATCGCGGCATCAACCATCCCCTCGGTACTGCCACTCGTGGCGTACTGCTCCCGCAGATAGGTGGCATCGCTGCCCGTATGCGTCGCCCGGTACAGGTGCTCAATCGCCGCCAGGCTGCCCGCCTTCTCGGCATAAGGCTCCATCTTCCGCAATGTCGTCAGAATATCTTCGCGAATCGATAGCGATTCGTGTGTCTTCGGATGGACGAGGGTGCCATCCATGCCAAAGCGGCAGGCCTGGAAACGGTTGAAGTTATAGACGAGGTAGTCGTCCTCGACGGGCGGAGCTTCGGTACGGTCGAGCAGGTACCGGCACAAGGCCTGCAGGTAGCAAGCCAGCGCGGCCGCCCGCTCCACGTTCAATGGCGTATCGCATACGCGCAGTTCGATGGTGCCGTACTCCGGCTTGGGGCGGATATCCCAATAGAAGTCCTTCATGCTCTTGACAATGCCGGTGTCTTCCATACGGGAAAAATAATCACGCTCGAACTGCTCCCAGCTCAACAGGAACGGTGCGCGGCCGCTGAGCGGGAATGCAAACACCGAATTGAGCCGCGCGGAATTGAACAAGGTGTCCCTGCCCTGGAAGTACGGCGACGACGCAGACAGCGCGATGAAATGCGGTACGTAACGGTTCAGCGAATGCAGCAGGAACAACGCGTCATCGCCCGAACCGCAGCCGATATGCACATGCTGGCCAAACACCGTGAACTGCTTGGCAAGGTAACCGTAGAGCGACGACACCTGCTTGAAGCGCGGCTTGGAGAAGATCTTCCGCTCCGACCACTTCTGGAAGGGATGCGTGCCGCCGCCGCATACGCCGACATTGAGCATGTCGCCCGCCCGGACCAGCGTGTCGCGAATCTTGCGCAATTGCGCAACCAGCTCGGTATGGTTGGTATGGATATCGGTGTTTATCTCGATCATGCTTTCCGTGATCTCGGGCGTGACGTTGCCGGGAAACGGCTTGCGTCCCAGCAGATCGAGCATGTCGGGACTGGCGTCGGTCAGGTCGAAATCGCTGAGACTGACAAGCTGCAGCTCCAGCTCGACGCCGAGTGTCAGTGGCGCGGATTGCTTGAATGGTTCCAGTGGCATGGTCAGACCTCCGACTTGTCCGGCGTTTCTTTTGCCAGGATCAGTGCACGCTGTGTGATGATGGGGCCAACTACTTCGAGCAGCAGCACCATCGCTGCTAGCGGCACCAGCGTATCAATAAATTCCGCTCCTACGCTTCGCGTTTGCTCCAGCAGAAGGATCACGAAAACAGAAATTGGTGTCAGCGCCATGCCGGCAAATGCGCCCTTGCGCCACGAGATGCCGCTCACGCGTGCAAACACGGCCACGCTCAGCGTCTTCACCACAAACCTTGCTGCCACCAGCGTCACGCCGAGCGCCAGGCCTTCCATCACGCTTGTCCACGACAGCGTGGTTGCCACAAAGAAGAACAAGACGATGGTCAGGAGATCGCCCATGACGCCGAAATTACGCTGGGTCTGGCTGAGCGTGACACGCCGATGGCGCGCAACGATGCCGAATGTCAGTGTCGCCAGCACAGGCGAGAATCCGAGAGCATAGGTCACCGCCACCAGCAAGATGACCGCAATTGCGAATGCGACCGTTGCATCCCTGGCGACGTTGCCAAGGCGCCTCAAGATACCAGGCACGGCAACACCGAACAATCCGCCGAACGCTGCCGAAGCACTGAGCACGATCAGGCTGCTCCACATTGCATGCAATAGGCTGCCGGAGGTCTGGAATACACCGATGCCGATGATGACCTTGAACGCGAATACCGCCAGTACGCAATTCAATGCGGACAAATGCAATACGCGCTCCGTGACCTGGCCGGAGCTTGACTGCTCGTTGAGCACACGGAGAATGCCGGCGGGCGATGTTGCCATCGCGAGCGAGCCGAGCAAAAGAGCGGATAACGTTGCCGTGCCAAACCAGTCGGCGACAAAAAATACCACTGCAAATGTCGACACCGACTCAACCAATCCAGTAACGCCGATCCAGGGGTTCAGGCGCAACCATCGCAAGTTGATGCGGTAGCCCAATTCAAAAAGAATCAAGCCGAAGGCGACATTGGCGAGCAGCATGAAGGTGCCGCCTTCGGTTTCGGGGAGCAGTCCTCCGCCGGCATTCGCAAACAAGAAACCGACAAGACCATAAATACTGATCCGCGGCAGTCCTGTCCAGCGATGCACGAACTCGCCGGCAAGCCACGCGATCGCAAGTGCGAACGGCCATGCAAGCTGCGAAACGGCTACCAAGATATCAGGCATATTCTTTCCTTGTTCAGTTAGTCGTTGCCACGCAATTTAACCATGGCCCCGCTGTCAGGCCGTTCGCGCCACGCAGGTTGCACTGAGCCGGCCTATCAATTCGTCCAGCAGTTGCACCATTTCCAGACGGTGATTCAGGTGAAACTCGGCCGCCGTATCGACCGACCGTTCGATGCGAACCGTCAGCAAGTCATCCCGTTGCAGCCTGAAGACATCCTCGTCGGTCGCATCGTCGCCGACATACAGCACACTCGTCGCGCCGCTGGCCTCAAGCAAGCGTTCCAGCGCAGTCCCCTTGTTCATGGCGTCGGACGGCAGGAGGTTGAACACGCACTTCCCGCCGATGACGCGAGCCTCCGGCATCAAACCCGCGAACAGCTTACCAAGATGCATTTCTGCGCTCTCCCGGTCGCGCACCATACGGTAGTGGATGGACAAGGAATAGGTTTTGTTTTCAATCCAGATGCCCGGCTCAAAAATTCCACGATCGTTCAGTGCTGCCGACAGACGCTGCTCCCATTGCTGGCAAAGCTGGCGGAAGCCCTCCGCATGATGCTCCCAGCCCGGAATTCCTTCAATACCATGGTTGCCTGCGACGTAGTCCGGCAGAAAATCCAGCCGCAGTCCGATGTCCTCGACCGAGCGTCCGGTAATGATGGCAACCTGCGCACATTCCGAAAGCGTCACGAGCCGACGCGATACGGCCGCCGGTATGGAGGCGCGCTCCGGTTCCTTGACGATCGGCGCCAGCGTGCCATCGAAGTCGAATGCACACAGCATGCCAGGTTTGACGATGTGATCCAGGCGCGATGCGCCACACTCAAATAACGGTAAGGACATATTTACACCACCCGGCGCAAGTGCCGGCGACTATGTGAATGAATCTTCGACATGACCCGTTCGCGCTGGCGCAGCCGCGCCGCGTCCACCAGCATATGGCCAGCCCAACGGTAGACATTGAAGTCCCGGACCAGCGCCCGCATGCTGCGCATGCGCTCCCGCTGCTCCGCCTCCGGCATGGTCAGGGCCCGATATAACGCCTCCGCGCCCTGCTCGATGTGATAAGGGTTAATGATGAGCGCCTCATGCAGCTCGCGCGCAGCGCCGGTGAACTGGCTCAGCACAAGGACGCCGCGCTCGTCTTCACGTGCAGCGATGAATTCCTTTGCGACGAGATTCATGCCGTCGTGCAGGCTGGTGACCATGCAGACGTCAGCGGCGCGATAGTAGCGCAGCAGCTGATCCTGCTCATGATGCTCGGTCTTCAGGATGATGGGCAGGTAGCTGCCGATCGAAAAGCGCTGGTTGATGCGCTGGGCGAGGCCGCGCACCCGCGCCTCGAAGTTCTGGTATTCCTCGAGCGACGAACGGCTGGGTGCGGCAATCTGGACGAGGCTGAAGCGCCCCACCATGTCAGGATTCATCTCCAGCATCCGCTCGACCGCCTGGAAGCGTTCAATAATCCCCTTCGTATAGTCGAGGCGGTCCACGCCGATACCAAGCAGATGATCCGGCGGCAAAGCGAGCGCCTTGCGAATGCTGGAGTGGCAGGCGTCCACGCTGTCGTCGATGGCGCCGCCTTCTTCGGGCCACGCGATGGATATCGGATAGTGCTCGACCTGCGTCAGCTCGCCGCGATAGGTAATGGTGGATGCTTCCGATTCAATACGCGTTTCCAGATAGCGGTCCACCGTCTCAAGGAAGTTCTTGCGGTGAAACGGCGTATGGAAACCCAGGATCGTGCTGCCCAGCATGCCCTCGAGTATTTCCTCGCGCCACGGACAGATACCGAAGGATTCGGAATTCGGCCACGGGATATGCCAGAAGGTGATGATGGTCGCCTTCGGCAGCACATCGCGCACCATGCGCGGCAACAAGGCAAAGTGATAATCCTGGACCAGCACCACGGGATCGTCGGTATTGGCTTCCGCAATGACCGCGTCGGCAAAGCGCTGGTTGACCTCCACATACTGCTCCCAGTCGGAGGAGCGGAACACGGGCCGGACATGCGCAATGTGGCATAACGGCCAGAGGCCTTCGTTGGCGAAGCCATAGTAATAGCCCTGCTCTTCCTCCTTCGACAACCACACGCGCCGCAGCGTGTAGCTCGGATGCGCCGGCGGCACCGCAACCCGGTCATGCCGGTCGACGACCTGGCGGTCCGCCGAACCGCTGCCGTGAGCGATCCAGGTACCGGAACATGCCCGCATGACTGCTTCCACCGCCGTCACCAGGCCGCTGGCCGGCCGACGTACCTCGATGCCGTTGGGCGTCGATACATGGATATAAGGCTCGCGGTTCGACACGACGAGCACCTGGTCGCCCGCCAGCTCGCCTTGCAGCAGCGACTTGAGTTTATCCGGTGTCCACAGCTGTGAAAAACTGGCCTGGTGCTGGCGCTCGAGGTGATATTCGTGCAGCAGAGCCCGCAGGTCACCAATCAGCGGCTGCATTTCTGGTGGCGCGCGCTTGAAGGAACGTGGCAACAGGTCTCCGCGCAAGATGCCTTTGACGCCATTGACCCACCCGCGCCAGCTGACATGGGCAATGAAAACTGTGATCAGTGAAATGACAACTGCCAGTAGCGCAAAAAAGTAGATGACGTACTTCTTGGTGTCAGCGCTGCGCCGCTCGATGAAACTCATGTCATGCACCAGGATCAGCTTTCCCAGATCCTGCCCGTCCTGTTGCAAGGTACTCTCGGCAACATGCACCGGCCCGCGCGGCAATTGCACGAGGGATTGCCGTACCCCGCCCTTCTCGGGAGCGCTCCAGCACCCTAATGCGTCAGGAAAGGTTGTCGTCTTGTAGAGGAGAGTGCCGTCGTTGCCGCAAAAGCCGAGTGCATACAAACGCTCATCCTGGATTGCGCGCTCGAATAGTTGCATGACGCGCTTTTTCGACTTCTCCGGCACGTAGTCTCGCAGCGGCTCCTGCAGCGTGCTGGCAAGGAGTTGCGAGCGGATATCCAGGTCGCGGACGAACCAGCGCAGTGTCAGTGTGTCCATCAGCGGAACGACAACATACGCAAACGCCGCGACGACGAGTGCCAGCGGCAGTATGAATCGCAATGACAGTCGCAAGGAACGAAATGGCATGCGCTCTTCCTCCCTCAGGATGCCATCGTGCCTGCGGCACGAGGTTTTGCGGACGCGACCGGCATTTCAAGATCCTGCGACGAAGGCGGAACAAGATGCAGCGTACGAGTCGGGTAGGCAAAGGAGATGCCGTACTCGCGGAAACGGCGCAACAATGCCAGGTTGATGCGCTGCTGTATGTCCATATATTTGTTGTAATCCGGGTCAAGCATGTAGTACACGACCTCAAACTGCAGCGCGCTCTCGCCATACGACTTGAAGTGCGCGCGGTCGAAGCGCGTGCTCGGCGCGCAGGCGTCAACGATCTCCTTCACGATCTGCGGAATGCGCTCGACGTCGCCCACCGGGGTGTCGTAGGAGATGCGGAATTCGAACAGCACGCGCCTCTCCTGCATGCGCTTGTAATTCCTGATGCGCTGTTTCAGCAACTCGGTATTGGAAAAAATAATTTGCTCTCCGCCCAGGCTGCGCAGCCGGGTGGTCTTCATGCCCACATATTCGACCGTACCCATGTAGGAATCGACAATGATGAAATCGCCGATCACAAAGGGTTTGTCGAGCGCGATTGACACCGAAGAAAAGATGTCGCCGAGGATGTTCTGCACCGCCAGTGCGACGGCGATGCCGCCGATGCCAAGACTCGCCATCAGGGTGGTGATATTGAAGCCGAGGTTGTCCAGCATGACCAATGCCGCGAGCACCCACACGAGGACGCGTGCTACAAGGCCGGCAAGCATCAGGTGCGTTGCACCTGCAGGATTGATCTCGCGATGGCGGGCGAAAGCGCGCTCGGCCGAGACGGATACCATCCGCGTAGCCCACAGCGCAACCTGCGATACGAGAATGACAATCCATGCGTAGTGGAGCCATCGGTCATGGTGCGGCGCGAGATCGAGCTGACTTGCTCCGGCAAGCAGGGAAACGCCGACGAAGAAAGGCAGCCGTGTCGCGCTGAGGAGTTGCTCCGGATAGCTGAGGAACTGGAGCCTGCCGGCTGTCGCAAGCTTGCGCAACTGGCGTGAAATGAATGCCTTCAATATGAGCAAGGCGGTCAGGACACTCGCAGAAACCGTTACTGCGAGCATGGCGTCGTACGACACAAAGTCAAATGCATCAGTCATGGCAACTCCTGTATAACCCGTACCACTATGGCGTTGCTGGGTAGATGTGTCGCATTCCTTGCGGAATGGATCAGAAGAAAAGCATCCCCCGCATCGGGGGAATGAAGAGGCCGGCAACCTCGTTGCAAAAAGCGTTTCCGGTATTACTACATCGTAAAAGGCAGCGGCTGCAGCCCGTATCCTTCGTCAACCGCTTCAATCACGTCCAGCAGGGCTCGCAAGCCCGTGTTCAGTTTCGACAGACTGTCCTCGTCCAGCTTGCGCAAGGCTTCCGGCAGCAAACCGCGCGCCGGCGTCGGCGCGCGCTGCAGGAGTTCCTTTCCTGCCTCGGACAGCGTTAGTTTGACGACCCGATGATCCTCGTCATCGCGGGTCTTGACTACATATCCGCGCTTCACAAGCATGTCCAGCAAGTTGCTGGTCGTTGTCTGGTGAATTGCGAGCTTTTCGGCGACTTCGCCGACACGCAGGCCCGGCACTTCGGCGAGCTCCTGCAGTATCCAGAGCTGGGCACCGCTGATACCGCATTGCTTTTCGATCCATGCGGAATGGCGCTGGGCTGCGCGAATCACGATGCGCAGCTTTTTGAGGGCATCGACATGCGTCATGCCGCCTGCGTTTTCGCCTGATGGCGCTGCGTTGCCCTGCTTTTTCCTGGTCGCCATTTTTCAACTCCGCCGATATATTGCCCCAAATATATATTCGGGGCAATACGTTTTACCAAATTAATTCCGGCCCGTTATTCAACCTTTAATCCGCGCCGTTCTTCGCCCTCTTAAAACACCAGCACTTCTCTTCCTTTGACACGCCTTGAATAAGGACATATTGCTGCTCGCCGGTATTGCAAGAACATCTGTGACACATGGGGTAACCGAGTAGCGAACGGAAACGATCAGCCATCATTTTCGCGACAAATGGCCATATTTCACTAAGATGTAAGCAATACGTCAGCTGCAGGTGAAAAAGTTTCACTCCGCGATCGGAAAGATAACCGTATTCTTGCCCGATCCATTCCACTCACCTCAAATTCCACGCCACGATGATGAAGCCGCAATCGCATACTCCTGCCCGTCCGATCCGCAAGCTGCTTGTTGCGAACCGTTCCGAAATCGCGATCCGCGTCATGCGCGCTGCTGCAGAGCTGGGCATTCGCACCGTCGCCGTGTATGCCGCCGAAGACCGCTTTGCGCTGCATCGCTTCAAGGCGGACGAGAGCTATCTGGTCGGCGAAGGCAAGAAACCGATTGCCGCTTACCTCGACATCGAGGACATCATCCGCATTGCGAAGGAAGCGGAAGTGGACGCGATCCACCCCGGCTATGGGTTCCTGTCGGAGAACCCCGACTTTGCCGAAGCCTGCGCAAGGAACGGCATCGTGTTCATCGGCCCCAAGCCCGACGTCATGCGCACGCTGGGCAACAAGGTCGCCGCACGCAATGCCGCGATCGCTGCGAACGTGCCCGTGATGCCGGCCACATCGGCCTTGCCGCACGACATCGAAGATGCGAAGAAGCTGGCAGCCCAGGTCGGCTACCCGTTGATGCTGAAAGCAAGCTGGGGTGGCGGCGGACGCGGCATGCGCGTGATCGAATCGGAAGCGGATCTGCCCGGCCAGCTCGAAGTCGCACGCCGAGAAGCGGCGGCTGCATTCGGCAACGACGAGATGTATCTGGAAAAGCTGGTGCGCCGTGCACGCCACGTCGAAGTGCAGCTACTGGGCGATACGCACGGCAACCTGGTACATCTGTTCGAGCGCGACTGCTCAGTACAGCGGCGCAACCAGAAGGTGGTCGAGCGCGCACCGGCACCTTACCTTGACGAGAAGACCCGTAACGAGTTGTGCGACGCTGCGTTGCGTCTTGGCAGCGCCGTCAATTACACGCATGCCGGCACCGTCGAATTCCTGATGGATGCGGACACCAACCAGTTCTACTTCATCGAAGTGAACCCGCGCATTCAGGTCGAACATACCGTGACCGAGCAGGTAACCGGCATCGACATCGTGAAGGCGCAGATCCGCGTGTCCGAAGGCATGAGAATCGGCGAGCATGATGCGCACGAGGCTGGCATCCCGGTGCAGCAGGATATCCGCCTGAATGGTCATGCACTGCAGTGCCGCGTGACCACCGAGGATCCGGAAAACAACTTTACGCCGGATTACGGTCGCCTCGTCGCCTACCGCAGCGCGGCGGGCTTCGGCGTGCGCCTCGACGGCGGTACCGCCTACTCCGGCGCAGTGATCACGCCTTATTACGACTCGCTGCTGGTAAAAGTGACCGCCTGGGCACCGACCTCAGATGAAGCGATCTCACGCATGGACCGCGCGCTGCGCGAATTCCGCATTCGTGGCGTATCAACCAACCTGCCGTTCCTCGAGAACGTGATCAACCACACGCTGTTCAAGTCCGGCGAATGCACGACGCGCTTCATCGACACCACGCCGGAACTGTTCCAGTTCGCCAAGCGCCGCGACCGCGCGACGAAACTGCTGCGCTTCATCGGCGACGTCGTCGTCAACGGTAATCCGGAAATGAAAGGCCGTCAGGGAATCGCCGGCGTCCTGCCCTCCCCGATTCTTCCCTCCACCGGCAAATCCGGCACGATCGTTCCCGGCAGCCGCGACAAGCTCAAGGAACTCGGTGCGGAAAGGTTCTCGCACTGGATGAAGGACCAAAAACAGATCCTGATCACCGACACGACGATGCGCGACGCGCACCAGTCGCTGTTCGCAACCCGCATGCGCACCGCCGACATGCTGGCGATCGCGCCGTATTACGCGCGCCTGCTGCCTAACCTGTTCTCGATGGAGTGCTGGGGCGGCGCGACCTTTGACGTATCGATGCGCTTCCTGAAGGAAGACCCGTGGGAACGCCTGGCGCAATTGCGCGAAGCGGTGCCGAACATCCTGTTCCAGATGCTGCTCCGCGCATCGAACGCCGTCGGCTACACCAACTATGCAGACAATGTGGTCAAGCACTTCGTGCAACAAGCTGCGGCCGGCGGCGTTGACCTGTTCCGCGTGTTCGATTCGCTGAACTGGGTGGAGAACATGCGCGTGGCCATCGACGCGGTGCGCGAGACCGGCGCGCTGTGCGAAGGCGCGATCTGCTATACCGGCGACCCGTTCGACCCGTCACGGCCGAAGTACAGCCTGCAGTACTACGTCAAGATGGCGAAGGAACTGGAAAAGGCTGGCGTCAATATCCTCGCGATCAAGGACATGGCCGGTGTATGCAAGCCGCACGCCGCCAAGGCGCTGATCAAGGCGCTGAAGGAAGAAGTCGGCCTGCCGATCCACTTCCACACGCACGACACCTCCGGCATTGCCGCAGCCTCTGTGCTGGCAGCCATCGAAGCAGGCTGCGACGCGGTCGATGGGGCGATGGACGCGATGAGCGGGCTGACGTCGCAGCCGAACCTCGGCTCGATTGCCGCCGCGCTCGACCATACGGATCGTGATGCAAAGCTGGACAAGCAGGCTCTGTTCGCCATCTCGCAATACTGGGAAGGTGTGCGCCGCCAGTATGCTCCGTTCGAAGCGGACATGCGTTCCGGCACGTCGGACGTGTACCGCCACGAAATGCCGGGCGGGCAATACACGAACCTGCGCGAACAGGCGCGCGCAATGGGCATCGAACACCGCTGGACCGAAGTTGCGCAGGCCTATGCGGACGTGAACCAGCTGTTCGGCGACATCGTGAAGGTGACGCCGACATCGAAGGTAGTCGGTGACATGGCGCTGTTCATGGTTGCGAACGACCTGACATCGAATGAAGTCAAGCATCCGGACAAGGAAATCGCCTTCCCGGAATCGGTGATTTCGCTGTTCAAGGGTGAACTCGGCTTCCCGCCGGATGGCTTCCCGAAGGACCTCGAGAAAAAGATCCTCAAGGGCGGCAAGCCGATGGAAGGCCGCCCCGGCCAGAACCTGCCGCCAGTCGACCTGGCGCAAGCGAAGGCCGATGCCGAAAAGGCAGTCGGCCGCAGCATCACCGAGCAGGAGCTCGCGTCCTACCTGATGTACCCGAAGGTGTTCCGCGATTACGCCGAGCACCGCCGCCAGTATGGCGACGTCTCCGTGTTGCCGACGCAGGTGTTCTTCTATGGTCTGAAGGAAGGCCAGGAAATCTCGGTCGACATCGACCAGGGCAAGACGCTGGTGATGCGCCTGCAGGGGCGTACCGAGCTGGAGGAAGAAGGCCAAAGCAAATTGTTCTTCGAACTCAACGGCCAGGCACGCATGGTGCGCGTTGACAAAGCGGGCGCGATCAAGCAGGTGACACATCCGCGCGCGCAAGACGGCAACGCCAACCATGTCGGTGCACCGATGCCGGGCATGGTAGTGACGCTAGCCGTGAAAGCCGGGCAGAAAGTCACCAAGGGTGACCCGCTGGTGTCAATCGAGGCCATGAAGATGGAGACGATGATCCGCGCCGAGCGCGACGCAGTGGTCAAGCACACACATGTCAAACCGGGTGCTGTGGTCGCGGCGAAGGACCTGTTGATCGAACTGGCGGATTAAGCGTCACGGCATTGGGAAAAGGCCTGCGGCTGCAGGCCTTTTCTTATGTGCTCGTATCGTTCTGGCATTACCGTTACAACTGCGACCTGGCTTGAGCCATATAAGCACCGAGGTGCGTGAAGCCGATTACTGGCCCCCATAGAGGTACGGCCGTTGCACTTCTCCCCGGAACCGATTCATATCTTCGTTCCCTGCCAACCTACTTGAGCAGTGCAAGCGTCGCCGGGTCGCGCTGCCCCTCGAAATACTTTTCCAAGCAGGTATTGAAGATCGCGTTGTCAGGCGTTGCACACGCAAACAGCGTCATAGAAGACCGGAATTTCAGGTCGTCGGGATAACCAAAGATTTCCTCGATGGTGCGCCCTTCTATTGCAGCAACTAATTGGCTACATTCCCTTAACCTGAATCCGAGCACGGGATGGGCGAGATAGGCCTTTGCCTCGTCCAAGGTAGAAATCGCATACAAACGAGCGACCGCGCTGCGCCCCAGCCCAGCAATCTGCGGGAAAATGAACCACATCCAGTGGCTTTGCTTCTTTCCGGATTGCAGCTCTGAACAGGCAGTGCCGTATACCGGTGCCTGTGCATCGAGAAAGCGTTGCAGGTGAAATGGGTCGTCCATGTCTCCCCCGGTAAGAGTCACGTGACGTTACTATGCCTGAAACGTGGCATGCAGCAGCAGCGGACTTCGAATAAATGGAAAAACATGATCTACGCAAAGTTTCTTCATATCTTAGGGTTCACCGTCTGGATTGGTGGCATGTTCTTCGCGTATATGGCGCTACGTCCGATCGCGGCAATGCGACTTGAGCCGCCTCAGCGGCTCGCGCTCTGGGAGGGTGTGTTCGGCAAATTCTTCCCATGGGTATGGCTGGCGATAGCACTGATCTTCACCGGCGGCCTCTTCCGCATGGCGCAGATGGGTATGCCGCCGCTCTATGTGATCGTAATGTTCTTGCTCGGTACGGTGATGACCGTCATCTTTGCGATCATTTTCTTTGCGCCATATGCACGGCTCCAGCAAGCAGTCGCAGCAAAGGACTGGAAGAGCGGGGGGACGGCGTTGGGGCAGATACGCAAGTTGATTGGCACCAATTTAGTCCTTGGCCTGCTTACGCTGGTGATCGGTGCACTCGGGCCGGTTACCGCCTGATTATTTTGCTGCTTGCTTGTGCCGGCTGTGGACGACGCCGGAAGACATCTCGCGTTGAATCAGGCGGTCAACCGGTTTATCGTTACGGCTCTTTAGCACCCCGGCTTTGCCCAGATGCGGTACCAATCGCCAAACACTGCAAGCCCCTTGTCGAGCGGAGTGGCAGGTGCAAAGCCCACCCAGTCGCGCAAGCGTGACGTCTCCGCATAAGTAGCCGGCACATCGCCCGGCTGCATCGGAAGAAATTCGATATTGGCCTTCCGGCCAAGGACCTGCTCCAGCGTGGCAATGAAGTCCATCACCCTGACAGGTTGATGGTTGCCGATATTGAACACCGTATGTGCCGGTGACTCGGCAGTGGCAGGAGTCGGCTTGAACAGCAAGCGGACGACGCCTTCGACGATATCGTCGATAAAGGTAAAGTCGCGCTTCAATTCGCCATTGGCGAATACCGGTATCGCCTCACCCTTCATGATCTTCTGCGTGAAGCTGAAGTAGGCCATGTCCGGCCGCCCCCACGGGCCGTAGACGGTAAAGAAGCGCAGTCCGGTCATTGGCAAATGGTAAAGATGGCTGTACGAGTAGGCCATCAGCTCATTCGACTTCTTTGTCGCTGCATAGAGAGAGACAGGGCTGTCACTCTTGTCGCTTTCCTCGAACGGCACCTTGGTATTGGCTCCATACACGCTGCTGCTGCTCGCATACACCATATGCCGGATACCATGCCGGCGGCAGGCTTCCAGCATGTGCGAGAAGGCAACGAGATTGGACTGGATATAGGCAGCGGGATTCTGCAGCGAATAGCGCACACCGGCCTGTGCAGCGAGGTGCACCACATGCGTCGGCCGGTACTTTTCGAACAGCTGCGCAACGTGCTGAGCATCCGACAGTTCCGCATGCACGCAATCAATGGAACGCGGCGCCAGCAGCGAGGCGACCCGGTCATGCTTCAATTGCGCCGTGTAATAGGCATTGAAATTATCGCAGCCCAGCACACGATGGCCCATGTCCGCCAGACGCGCAGCGACAAAGCTGCCAATAAAACCGGCCGCACCGGTGACAAGAACCCTTGTTTCCATCTTAATCCCCTGCAATGACCATGAAGGCTGCTGCGCCGCAGTCCGCGGCTTATTCAGACCGGCGCTGCAATATCAGGCTGCAGCCGCCCCCAGTTGCCTGTCTTCCGTTTTCGACCGCTTCAGTTCGGCATACAGTTCGACATAAGCCTTGACTACGGCTTCTTCACTATGGGCATTGGCAGCCATGTGTCCTTCGTCGACCAGGGTTTGCAGCTCGCTGTCAGAAAGCGCCAGCATCTTGCGCAGACCATCGGCCATTGCATCGGGGTCAGCAATGGGAACCAACAGCGCGTTCTTGCCCGGATCGATCAGTTGCTGTGCACCCTCATTGCGAGTGCTTAGCACTGGCAAACCGTTGGTCCAAGCTTCGAGAATGACGTTGCCCAATGGCTCATGTCGCGACGGACATACAAACAGGTCGGCCAGTCTGAAATACGGAGCGGGGTCGGCCTGCCAGCCTGCAAAGCGGACCCGCTGCGATACGTTCAGCTGCTGTGCCAGTGCTTCGTACTTGGCACGCTCGGCACCGTCCCCTGCAAGCACCAGCATCAGGGGCCGGCCACGATGTGTATCGGGCAGCTTGGAAAAGGCTTCGATCAAATCATGAAAGCCCTTCTTCTCGATCATGCGGCCAAGCGCAAAAACGACGAATGCGTTGTCCGGCAGTTGCAGGGACTGACGCACCTTGGCTAATTCGTCCCCAGATACGTCACGAGGTTTCGGTACAAAATTGCCGATATAAAAAATCCGTTCCGCCGGCAGGCCTTGCTTGACAAGGTAATCACAGATATCCTGTGTGTTGCCCACCCATGCTTCCGCGTGGTCGTAATTGCCGGGAATCGAATAGTACCCGCCGAGGCGCGCCACATGGACCGCATTGCTTCCCGCCGGCAGGCGCGTGAGGCGACTGGCACGGCTCATATAGGTCTGCACGATGTCCGGTTGATGCTTCGCGATGAGACGGCTGAGTTGCCAGCGCGACCAAAGGTCCCACTTTGATGCAAAAGGCAGATGCAACTGCGTAACGTCGGAAGAAAGGAGCGTGGAAACTGGTGCTCCGGGGCGAGTTATGGCGATCGTCTCGTGGCCGGCTTTCGTAAGGGCTTCGACCAGCCTCACGAAAAAGCTCTCTGCGCCGCCGAGTTCCTTGCTGCCAATAATGTGAAAAGTCTTAATTTTTATTGCCAAGAAAAAGGAATTGAAGCGGCTATTCTACCCACTTCACTCACACAGAGACAATGGCGCGTGCCTCCTTGCCGCTCATTGACATTAGTAAAACGGATGAGGCTAGGCGTTGGGAACCTCCGCATCCCGGCAACCCGTTCCGAGGCAAACCCAGAAGCAAAAAACCAGCAAGACAATCTCCGAAAAACTGACCTGCCATGCTTCATCGATAGCGCCAGCAATGAAAGAGCGCATGCTCAAAACCGCGCCCTCACCCCCACAAACAGCCGCCTTCCCGCCGCAGGCTCAAAGTATCGCTGGTTACCCTCATTCACGATCACCGACCCTGCGTAATGCTTGTCGAACAGGTTGTCGACGCGGCCGAATGCATACATCGTTGTCCGCCCCAATGCGAACTCGTATCCCGTACGAAAATTGAATACCGCATAGCCCGGCGCGGCATCGGTGTTCGCGTCATCGACATACGCCTTGCTTTCGACGCGCATCTCGAGGCCCAATGTCATGGCCGGCAGAGGACGGAATTCGATCTGCGTAAACAGGCTATGCACCGGCGCACCCGGAAGGCGGTTGCCGGCGGCGATGACGGCGCCCTGCGCATTGGTGAAAGGCTGGCGGAAACGCGCATCGAGGAAGGTGTAGCCGAGCTGTGTACCGAACCTGTCCCATTGCGCTGCCCATGACAGTTCGAATCCACGGCGGCGGACCTTGTCGACGTTCTGGAAGATGGCACGGCCGTTCTGCGTGGTCAGCGGCACGATCTCGTCGCTGCTGGTGGCGTTGAACAAGGCGGCATCCAGCGTGTGACGGCCATGGCGCAGCTTCATGCCGATCTCGCCCTGATTGCTGCGGGACGCTTCCAGCGACAGATTCGGGCCTGATGCATCGGGGCGGTAGGCAATCTCCGTCAAGGTGGGCGTTTCAAATCCGCGGCCGATATTGCCGTACACATTCAGGTCTTCGCTGGCGTGCCATACCAAACCGGCGACCGGGCTGGTGTTGCGAAAGGTGACGCTGCCGCTGTCGTCAGGACTGGATAACGTGACATAGCGGTCATCGACGGCCATGCGCACGCGGCTGGTGCGTATGCCGGCGGTTGCTTTCCATTGCGGCAGGAAGGTCCAGTCGATCTGGCCGAAGACGTCGACGTTCTCCGCCGTATCGACTTCGTCGCGCCGCAGATCTCCGGCAGTGCCGTTGTTGTTCACATAGCCGCGCCGTTTCTGGTCCAGTTCGTCCGCTTCAATGCCGATGGTCCAGTTCAGCGGCAAGCCATTGGCTTTCGTCCTGTGCGCCCAGCTGACGCCGACGCCGCGAAAGCGGTTGTCGAGGTCGACCACGCCACCGGAAGAGGTAGGCGCGCTGCCGCTGAAGGCGAGCATCTGCCGCACTTGCCGCGTGCCGCCATAGGCACGGGCATGCAATGTATCGGCGACGGACAGCGCATGATCGACGACTAAGCCACCCTGCTGCTGCTCGACGCTTTTACGCGTATCGAATGCGAGCGCATTCGGCACCACCTGGCGCGGATCCCGTTCAAACTGCACGCGCGTGAGGCCGAGCGGATCCTGCGTGTCCGGCTGGTCGAAGCGATTGAAGATGCCGGTGATGGTGGTGTCGCGCGATGGCCGCGCAAGCAGCTTGGCATTGACCTGCGTGCGCTTTGCCGCGCTGTGGTCGCGGTAGCCGTCGGTGGAAAAACGCGAAACGTCAACCAGCGCACCGAGCGTTTCCGTTCCGCCGCCAATGGACACATCCAGATGCTGCTGGTCATAAGACCCGGCGCCGGCAGACACGCTTGCGTACGGCCGATCCGGCGCCAGTGGCGGGGCGGCCGTGAAGACCTGGACCACACCTCCGGCAGCATTGCCATACAGTTGCGCGACTGGTCCGCGCAATACTTCGATGCGCTTGGCCGAAGTCAGGCTGGCAGTGGCTGCCTGCCCTTGCCCGTCGGGCATCGTGGCCGGGATGCCGTCGACCAGGATGCGCACGCCTCGCACGCCAAAGGTGGAACGCGTGCCGAAGCCGCGAATCGAGACTTGCAAATCCTGCGCATAGTTCTGCCGCTCGCGGACCTGGATGCCGGGTACGGCGGCGGTGAGTTCGGAGAGATTGACCAGTGAGGAAGGCGTGCGCAATGCGTCTACCTGCACCGCATCGATCGATGCCGGCGCATCGAAGCGGCGCTGCTCGCCGCGGTTTGCCGTCACGACCACCTCATCAAGCCTTTTGGCTGGTTCGTCTTGCGCATGCACAAGATGTTGTGCCATGCAGAGCGTGGCAATGGCAACGCAAATCGGCCTGATACGCGGTGGGAATGCGGTCATTATGGCGATACGAAGTTTCCATAAAGGCAACAGATTACTCTCACCTCTGCCGAGCATCTTGATATGACGCACCGGGCGAAAACTTCGCTTCCTGTTACTGGGCTTGACGCTCCCCCAACGGGGTCTTTCTGCAGCGTTGATCGTCTTTGTGTGACTCCGGGTTTCCGTTTCATTAAAATACCGCCTTTGCGCGGCGCAGCATGCGTCCCCCCTCTTACTTCCTCCGCAAAGGTTTGTATGCAACGATCCCCTGCCTTGACGTTCCTGAAAACACTGAGTGTCGCTTTCGCCGCGCTGGCGCTGTCCGGCTTTGCCCACGCGCAGCAGGTCCTGCGCGTGTCCGCGATTCCCGACGAAGCCCCGACCGAGTTGCAGCGCAAGTTCAAGCCGCTCGGCAGTTACCTGGAGCAGAAGCTGGGGATGAAGGTGGACTTCGTACCGGTTACCGATTACGCAGCCTCGGTCGAGGGGCTGGTGAACAACAAGCTGGACATGGTGTGGTTTGGCGGCTTTACCTTCGTGCAGGCGAAGATCCGCAGCAACGGCAAGGTGGTGCCGATCGTGCAGCGCGAAGAGGATGAGAAGTTCAAGTCGGTGTTCATCACGACCAACAAGTCCATCAACACGCTGGAAGACCTGAAGGGCAAGACCTTTGCCTTCGGCTCCGAATCGTCAACCTCGGGCCACCTGATGCCGCGCTACTACCTGCTCGCGGCAAAAATCAATCCGGATATCGACATGAAGCGCATTGCGTTCTCCGGCGCGCATGACGCCACTGTTGCCGCGGTGTCAGGCGGCAAGGTCGATGCCGGCGTGCTCAACATCTCCGTGTGGGAAAAACTGGTCGCACAAGGCAAGGTCGATACCAGGACCGTGCGCGTGTTCTACACGACGCCGGGCTACTACGACTACAACTGGACGGTTCGCAGCGACATGGATCCGGCTCTGCGCAAGAAGCTGACCGATGCATTCCTCGCACTCAACGCAAATGACCCGGCAGGAAAAGAGATCCTTGCCTTGCAGCGCGCAACGCGTTTCATCCCAACCAAGACGGAGAATTACGAACAGATTGAAAAGGCTGCCCGCAATGCCGGACTGCTGAAGTAATAATGAGCTTTGCATTACATGGCGTGTCGGTACGCCATCCATCCTCGCCCGCAAATCATGTTGCGCTGGGCGAGCTGACGCTCTCGATCGCCCAAGGCGAACAGGTCGCGCTGATCGGGCCGTCAGGTGCAGGCAAGACGACTTTGCTGCATACGCTGGCAATGGTGCAGCGGCCGCAGGCCGGTCAGCTTCGCGTTCTCGGCATTGATCCGTGGGCGCTGTCCGAGGCGCAGCGCCATGCCTTGCGTGGGCGAATCTTCCTTGCGCCGCAGACGCCGCCGCTGCCGCCGCGCCAGCGGGTGGTCACTGCGGTCCTGGCGGGGCGCCTGCCGCAATGGAGCATGTGGCAATCACTTGCATCGCTGTTCCGCCCCGCCGATCCGCAGGCGGCTTTCGATGCGCTTGCGCGCTTCAATCTTCAGGACAAGCTCTACATGCGCGTGGACCGGTTGTCCGGCGGCGAACGGCAGCGTTGCGCGATGGCGCGCCTGCTGGTGTCGAAGGCCGAGGCATTCCTTGTCGACGAGCCGCTGTCCGCGCTCGATCCGGCGCTTGCACAGCAGACGCTGTCGGTCCTGCAGCAGGAAGCCGCTGCAAGGAGCGCGACACTCGTCTGCAGCCTGCACCAGGTGGAACTGGCACGCGCGCATTTTGCGCGCATCGTGGGTGTGCGCGCCGGCCATATCGTGTTCGATGCACCGCGCGAGAACGTGACCGATGCCATGATCGAAAGCCTGTACGGCAACGAGTCACGCAATGCTTCGGCGCAGGATGCAGACACCGAGTCGCCGCTGGCGCCAACGACGATCACGCGCTGCTTCTAGAGACCAAACACCTGGCATGGCTTTCTTTTCCCCGAATACAGCGCATCCCGACCCTGCATGGCATGGCCGGATCGCGGCGATCGTCGTGGCGCTCGTCATTCTCTGGCCATTGCTGGTCTGGAGCGAATTCAAGCCGTGGATGCTGTTCGACGAACAGAGCCTGACAGCAACCGGACGCTTTCTCGCGGGGTTCATCCCGCCGGCACATTCGGCAGAGTTCCTGCAACTTGTTGCCGAGGCCGCATGGCAGACGATTGCAATTGCCACCGCCGGCATGGCCCTTGCGCTGCTGGGCGCGATCCCGATGACGCTGCTCGTGACGGAGCGCCTGTCGATCTCGCGCATCGGCACCGGCCGCATCCGGCTTGCCGGGCGCGCCGTGCGGCAGCTGGTGCGCTGGCTGCTGATCCTGCTGCGCAGCGTGCCGGAACTGGTGTGGGCGCTGCTGTTCGTGCGCATCGTCGGTCTTGGCCCGACTGCCGGCGTGCTGGCGATTGCGCTCACTTACTGCGGCATGCTGGGCAAGGTCTATGCGGAGATCCTGGAGTCGTCCGACACGCAGGCCACCGACGCGCTGCTCAACAATGGCAGCGGACGGCTCGCGGCCTTGCTCTACGGCGCATTGCCGGAATCCGCTTCCGAACTGGTTTCCTACACGGTGTATCGCTGGGAGTGCGCGATCCGTGGTTCGGTCGTGATGGGCTTCGTCGGCGCCGGTGGCCTCGGCCAGCGCATGGATGAATCGATGAAGATGCTCGCGGGCGATGAAGTGGCGACGATGTTGCTGGTATTCGTCCTGCTGGTCGCGTGTGCGGATGGCGTCAGCAAGTTCTGCCGCAGGAGGCTTGCATGAACGACAAGACGCTGCCGCCATCGACACCGCTAATTCGCCTGCCGACGATTGCGTTGCTGCTCGGCCTGCTTGCACTCGTCGTCGCGAGTTTTGTAACGCTGCCACTGCAGTGGCGCGCATTGTTCACGCTGGATGCGGCGCGCACCAGCCTCGAATTTCTGCGAGGCTTCGCCCCGCCGGAAATGGCGCCGGCTTTCCTGCAAAAGACCGCGATTGCCTGCGCAGAGACGCTGGCGATGTCCGCGCTTGGAACCGCAATTGCCGCCGTGCTCGGCATCCTGCTGGCACTGCCTGCGGCGGGCCGGCTCGGCGCAACGGCGCGCGGCGCGACCCGACTTCTTTTAAATGCTGCGCGCTCCATTCCCGAGCTGGTCTGGGCGGCCATCCTGCTGATTGCCGCCGGCCTGGGACCGTTCGCCGGCACGCTGGCGCTGGCGGCACATACGACCGGCGTGCTCGGCCGCCTGTTTGCGGACACGCTGGAAAACTGCTCGCCCTTGCCCGAGGCAAGCTTGCGCACCAACGGCGTGCGCGCCACGCAGGCATTCCTGTATGCAACGCTTCCGCAGGCGACGCCGCAGATCATGTCGTATACGCTGTACCGATGGGAAAACAACATCCGTGCCGCCGCGATCCTCGGCGTGGTGGGTGCGGGGGGACTGGGCCAGATGCTGAAATACCATTTGTCGCTGTTCCAGATGCAGCAGGCGGCAACGGTGATCCTTGCGATGCTGGCGCTGGTGGCGGTCGTCGATGCAATCAGCTTTGCGCTGCGCCGGCTGATGACGCGTTAACAACGAGCGTTCCGGCGGCAGAAACAGATTGGCAATGCCGGAAAACACAAAGCCCCGCATCGAGCGGGGCTTTGCAAAGAAACGGGTCAGGTCTGCAGTCGGCTCAGCCGTTCACTGCGTCCTTGAATGCCTTGCCAGCGGAGAACTTCACGGTCTTGGCAGCGGCGATCTTGATTTCTTCGCCGGTACGGGGATTACGGCCGGTGCGTTCTGCACGCTTGCCGCAGGCGAAGCTGCCGAAACCAACCAGTTGCACGGTCTTGCCTTCGGCGACCGACTTGACGATGTTGTTGATGACCGAGTCCAGCGCGCGCTGAGCAGCAACTTTCGACAGGTCGCATTCTGCTGCAATTGCGTCAACCAGTTCCGTTTTGTTCATAATCAATCTCCTCAGAAAAAGGCCTCGATTCTAGCATCCACGGGGCAAATCAGTCTGTATGAATTTTGCACAACTGAAATGTATGCGGGAGCCTTGCAGCTGCGGCAGGCGGGCCGGAATGGCCGCGATCGGCACCGATAAACACGGCCGTTGTCGATCCGACTCCGGCTGACCGACTGCAGGCCGGCCAAGCCGTCCGCACAGAGGAACGGTAATTTCCATTACCCAGCCGCACGCCGACTGCCCCGATACTGCTCTTTGTTGCCGTTTCCTGTCGCAGGCGGATGGAATTGACCGTGACGATCATCACCAAGGGCGGAGGTGGCAGGAAACCCCGCTGCGTGCCGAATCTTGACGGCCGCTATCGTGGCGATCGTCGGTGGTCCGCTCATCGGCAGCAATGTTGAGCGAACGCAGAGCATCGAACCATTCACGTCGATGACAATCTCGATGCTTACGGCTACGCTGAACAAGTTCACGCGCGCAGCGCATCCCGACTTCAGGTGCGCGCCATCGCGGGACTTGCTCAGCGTAACCTTACGCCCAGGTTACTTCTCAGGGCGGCGCACGCACCAAGATCCAACAAACCAGGACCGACGAAGAGGGAGTAAAGGCATAGGGCAACCCGGTGCCTTCATCAAAATGCTCTGCATGAATACCACGACACCACAAGCAGGACCGGGCAGCACCGGACTCCAGCACCGCCGCGTTCTCGTCGTCGATGACAACCTCGATTCCGCCGATACCCTTGCGGTGCTCGTCGGACTGCTTGGCGCAGAAGTGCATGTCGCGCGCGACGGTCCGGCGGCACTGGCGGAAACCGCCTCATTCCATCCGGACGCAGTGCTTCTGGACATCGGCATGCCGGGCATGAACGGCTACGAAGTCGCACGCCGTATCCGCGCGATGCCGGGCTCCGATGCCGTGAAACTGATCGCGCTCACCGGCTGGGGCGAGGAAGAGGACCGCCGCCTCGCACATGACAGCGGTTTCGACCATCATCTGGTCAAGCCGGTCGATGTGGAAGTACTGAATTCCCTGCTGTCGCGCCTGTAGGGGACCGCCCGATTCCGCGTTTGAAGCTTTCAGACCGGTTGCGTTACTCCAGCTGTGTTATCACAGCCGCGATCTTGTGCCGCTCAATTCGGCAGCGCTATGCAGCCGCGCGAAGCTTTTTTGCAAGCTCCGACAAACGATACGGCTTGTTCATGAACGCAAATTCGTCGAGATTGCCATGCTCCGACCTGAGGGTGGGCAGCGGATAGCCCGATGCCAGGATGACTTTCACATCAGGGCAGAGCTTTTTCGTGAAACGCGCAAGGTCGATACCGCTCATGCCTTGCGGCATCATTACGTCGGTAAACAGGATGTCAATATCGCGCCTGCGCTTGAGGATATCGATGGCATCATGACCGTTGCCGGCCGTGAGCACCTCATAGCCAATACTGCGGCAAAGTTCGGCGGCGACCTGCATCACGTCTGGTTCGTCTTCCACAATCAGAACCGTGTCGACAGCTGTATTTGTGTTTCTGTCCGTATTCGCTTCCTCTGCACTGGCGACCGCGGGCAGATAAATGCTCACCGTCGTGCCTTTTCCGACCTCAGTCGCCAGCGCCACTTCCCCGCCGGACTGCGAGATAAAGCCATAGACCTGACTCAAGCCCAGCCCGGTCCCTCTGCCCACCTCCTTGGTGGTAAAAAACGGCTCAAACACGCGGGCTGCCACTTCTGGCGGCATGCCGGTGCCGGTATCGCTGACCGATACTTTGACGTAGGAACCTGCAGCCAGGCTGCCAACCTGCTGCTCGCCGAGTTCGACGTTCTCGGTGGCGAGGATAATCGTGCCGCCGCCCGGCATGGCATCGCGGGCATTGACCACCAGATTCAGCAGCGCCGCCTCGAACCGGGCTGCGTCAAGCGACACAGACTTTAACGAGGATCCGAAGTTGATGTTGAAGGCAATCGACGAATTGCCCGCACGGCGCAGAACGGCTTCGAAGCCGCCGATCAGCGTATTCAAATTGTGTTTTTCGGCCTTCAAGGGCTGTTGACGGGCAAATGACAACAGTTGCTGGGTCAGCGTTGCGCCGCGTGCGACCGCGCGCTGCATACTTTCCAGCAGCTTGATATCGCCCGGATCCTGCAGCCGCATTGAAAACACGTCCAGGCTGCTCGACAGCACCGCCAGCAGGTTGTTGAAGTCGTGGGCAATCCCGCCGGTCAACTGGCCAAGCGCCTCCATTTTTTGTGACTGGAACAGCGCCACGTTGGCCCGCTCGAGCGCTTCCGCCGCCTGCTTCTTTTCCGTGATGTCGCGGGTGATCTTGGCAAAGCCGATCAGTTCGTCCTGCTCGTTGCGGATCGCATCAATGACCACATGCGCCCAGAACCTCGAACCATCCTTGCGTACCCGCCAGCCTTCCTTCTCGAACCGGCCTTCCCGCGCCGCGGTCGCCAGCGCCTGCGATGGCATGTCGCTGCCGCGATCTTCTTCGGTATAGAAGCGGGAAAAATGGGTGCCGACCACTTCATCGCGGGTATATCCCTTGATGCGTTGCGCGCCGGCATTCCAGTTTGTGATGTGTCCCGCAGGGGAAAGCATGTAGATGGCGTAATCAGTGACGCCCTGCACGAGCATGCGAAACCGGTCCTCGCTTTCGCGCAAGGCTGCCTGCGCCGCCTTGCGCTCGGTAATGTCGCGCGTGACCTTGGCGTACCCGATCAGCGCGCCTGCATCATTGCGGATCGGGTCAATCACCACGCTGGCCCAGAAGCGCGTTCCATCCTTGCGCACCCGCCAGCCTTCTGCCTCAAACTTGCCTTCGTCGAGCGCGGTCTGAAGCGCTTTGGCAGGGATACCGGCGAGCCGATCCTCTTCGGTGTAGAAGGCAGAAAAATGCCGGCCAATGATTTCGTGCGCCAGATAGCCTTTGAAACGTTGCGCGCCCGCATTCCAGCTACTGACAAAACCTTCGGGGTTCAGCATGTAAATCGCGTAGTCACTGACACTCGAGACGAGCAGTTGAAATCGCCTTTCATCCGTCAGTTCGTCAGTGATGGTGCCGGTTTTAGTGTTCATTGAAATAGTGGAAATCCACCCAAGACGTGGGAAGGAAGCATGACGTTACGGAGCATTGTAGAAGCCGGTTTCAGGACAGGTTTTGCTGAAAGCCAACTGTGCTCGCGCGGAGGGCTCTGAATAATACACCGGAAGCCGTGTTGCGTTTTTTGAGGAAGGATTTCCTTGCAAATCAACAACAATGGCGGACAGGCCGTGGTGCCGGCAGGCGAAACAACTGCGGATTGCTTTGAGCGTAGCGTCCGACTTCAGGCAATGTCAGCGTCACTTCAGGCTATGCTCGAAGTCCTCGAGTTCGATCTCGATGGCCTTGGTGCTGATCAGGACTTCAATCAGGGAAAACACCAGCGACACCACCAGCAGGAACAGGCTGACGCCGAAGACATACTGGGCGACAAGCAGCATGTCGATGAATACCAGGAACATCGCCAGGGCGCAGAGAATAAAGCTGGTCACGCCGAGCGCCTGCATGCGGCGAATCAGCACGATGCGCAGGCGCAGGTTGGCGATCTGGCGGACGATGGCATCGGTCAGTCTTTCCTGGTTCTGCGTCTTCAGGTTGCGGATCAGCTGCGCCAGTACGAGGAAGCGGTTGGTATAGGCAAGCAGCAGCAGTGAAATGGCTGGGAACAGCAGTGCTGGCGTGGTGAGGTTCATGGCTCCTCCGAAAGTGCCGGGAAGATAGCATGAACCCGATGTTCCTGTGATGACAAAGGCAAGACGCCGGTCGTTGCCGATGCCTGCCCGTGCCAATCGCTACTTGGAATCGAAGGTAGTGACGCCATCCCAGCCGGCACCGGGCGGGTGCTCACGGTAATGCGCGATGCGCTGCAGGTACAACGCATACAGCTTGTCTTCGGGATGTGCCTGCTGCAGTTGATGCAGCAGCTGCTCCGCCTGCTCCCATTGCTGCGCGCGCACCATGCCCAGCGCCGCATGCCATTGCACAAGCTCGGCACGTGTATCCGCTCCCAGTTCCGACGCCAGGCCGAGCGGCTCGTAAATCGGCACCGGTTCGTTCTTGCCCTTGACACGGACACGGTCCAGTTCGCGATAAGCATAGGTGGGAGCGGCCAGCTTCGTCCCTTCACCGACGGCGATGCCGACGCCGTACACCTTGGTGATGCCTTCCAGCCGCGATGACAGGTTCACCGCATCGCCCATCACGGTATAGGCGCGACGGATTTTCGAACCCATGTCCCCGACGCGCATTTCACCGGTGTTCAGGCCGATACCGATCTTCAGCGGCGGCCAGCCGCGTGCAATGAAGTCCTTGTTCAGATTGCCGGCGGTGGCCTGCATCTGCAATGCGGTGCCTACCGCACGCGAAGCATGGTCGGGCAACGCGACTGGCGCGCCCCAGAATGCCATCACCGCATCGCCGATGTACTTGTCCAGCGTGCCACGGTTGCTGCGGATGTCTTCGGACATCGCGGTCAGGTAGCGGTTGATGTATTCGCGCAGGCTGTTCGGGTCCAGCCCTTCGGAGATCGTGGTGAAGCCGCGCACGTCCGCAAACAGCACCGTCAGCTCGCGGCTTTCGCCTTCCATGCTGTAGCTCTGCGGATTGGCGGCCATTTCAGCGACAAGTTCCGGCGCGACGTACTCGCCGAACAGGTTCACGATTGCGCGGCCCTTGCGGTACTCGAACAGGTAACCCCAGGCGATGTTGAAGACGAACAGGCCGGCCACCAGCAGCAAGGCGGTTGCCATCGGCATGACCCAGTGCAACGACTGGTACATCCACAGGTTGAACGCGCCGAGGGAAGCGGCCGACGCCACGGCGAACAGGATGGAAGTCACCGGCGTCAGCACCGGCAGCACGAGGCCAAGCACGATGCCGACCCCGATGATCTGCAACAGGTCGAATGCCGGCGAGAAATCCGGCCGCTGCTTGAACTCACCATCGAGGATGGAGGCAATGATGTTCGCATGCTGCTCCACACCGGGATATTCCTTGTTCACCGGCGTCGCGCGCAGATCGTTCAGGCCCGGCGCCGTGGTACCGACGAGGATGATGCGGTCGAAAAGTTCATGCTTCGGCAGCGCGCCCTTCAGCACATCGGACGCCGAGACATAACGGAATGCGCCACCGTCTGGGCCGCCCTTGCCGCGGAACTGGACCAGCGCCTTGATGTTTGGCTCCACGGGGATACGCACACGCGGCTTCGAATCGAGATCGATCGCCTTGAGCGCGCCGTACTGGCGCAACTGCTCCTCCGACATCAGCGCCTCGTCGGCGTCGAAGAATACCGGCCTGACCGCCGTCGCCCCCAACGCAACACGTGCCGTGGCAAGCGACAGCGACTCGTAGTAGCCCGTGCCGACCTGCCCCAGCAAGGGCACCGAGCGCAGCAGGCCGTCCGCATCGACTTCTGTATTCATGTATCCGCCGGCACGCGCGACGCGCTGCAGCTGCGGCAGGTTGGCGTCGTAGGCTTTCCATGACAATGCATCCAATTGCCGACCGCCGAGGTCGTCCACGGTGAATGCCGGCGGCGGCGGCAATCCCTTCGGCGCCTGGTTCGACATGAAGTAGGACAGCACCACCGGGCGTCCCTCGATCGCTCGTGCGAACCGACCGTCGTAGTCGAGCACTGGCTTGAGCGCCTCCAGCTGCTTGGAGATGCCGGGGACATTCATCAGTTCCTTGTCTGCCAGCCCGACCAGCGTCGCATAACCCGAGCTGGTGTCGGGCTCATTGAACATGACATCAAAGGCAATCGTGCGTGCCTCGTAGTGTCCCGCCAGCTTGTTCACCAGTTCCGCCACAACATCCCTGCTCCACGGCCAGCGGCCGACCTCGGCCAGGCTCTTCTGGTCGATATCGACGATGACAATCCGTGTGTCGAGTTGCGGCTGCTCCACTTGCAATCGCATGTCGTAGAAGAACAGGTCGATCCGGTTGACGAGCGTCGGCGGCAGGAACTCCAGCGACTGCGCTGCCGCCAGCACGGTGAGCAGCAGCGCACACAGCCAGCGGACTCCGTATTTCGAAAAGTGGCGCCGCACGTTCAGCACAATCTCTCCCTGGGATACGTTCAGATCGGATCAGGGCGCGTAGCCCGGGATCCTGGTTTCGTCGACCTCGTCGATCTGTGCCGGATCCATGAACCGCCGCGCGTACGCGAGGTACACCTTCTTGCGGATGAATATGTCGAACAGATCGGGATCGATATGGTTACGCAGGCAAAAGCCGCCGAGCAGATGCAGCGACTCGGACAGCGTCTTGCCCTTCTTGTATGGCCGGTCCTTCGCGGTCAGTGCCTCGAAGATATCGGCGATCGCCATGATGCGCGCCTGCACCGGCATCTGGTCGCCGCGCAGCCCACGCGGGTAGCCCTTGCCGTCCATGCGCTCGTGATGGCCGCCGGCATATTCCGGCACGCTGCGCAAATGCTTCGGCCACGGCAGCGATTCCAGCATGCGGATCGTGACTGAAATATGGCTATTGATGATCTCGCGCTCACGCGCATTGAGTGTGCCGGCGCGGACGGTGAGATTTTCCAGTTCGTCCTCGTCGAGCAAGTCACGCTCTTTGCCGTCCGGGTCAACCCAGCGGTAACGCGCGATGGCGGCCACCCGCTCCTGGTCATCCTCGGACATGCTCTCGCCGCCGATGTTTGCGCGGCGCAGAAAATCGCGGTCGCTGTCGAGGCGCGCCAGCTCGTCGCGCAGGCGTGCGTCGATGGCCGCGTGGCGTGCATTGCGCTGCGGGTCGCTGCCGACGCTGGCCTTCTCCTTCCACGCACGTATTTCAGCATCGCGCTTGAGCACCTCGAAACGCGTATCGATGAGATGGATACGGTCGAAGAGGGCTTCCAGCTTGGTGGATTTTTCCACCACGTGTACCGGTGTCGTGATCTTTCCGCAATCGTGCAGCAAGCCCGCGATCCATAGCTGCTTGCGGTCGCGCTCGCTCATGCAAAATTCCGCCAATGGACCGTTCCCGGTGTCGTGCGCAGCCTGCGCCAGCATCATCGTCAGCTCCGGCACATGCTGGCAATGCCGTCCAGTATGCGGGGATTTCTCGTCGAGACCGATGTTGATCATCTTGACGAAGGACTCGAACAGTTCTTCCAGCAACCGGATCAAGTGCTGGTTGGTCAGTGCAATAGCTGCCTGCGACGCCAGGGCTTCGATGAAGCGCTGGTCGGTTTCGGCAAAGGCGACCGTCGCGCCGGTATCAGGGTCCTGCGCATTGATCAGTTGCAGCACACCGATAACCTCGCCTTCGTGGTTGCGCATCGGTACTGTCAGCAGCGACTGCGAGTGATAGCGGTACTGCTCGTCGAATCTGCGCATCCCCGAGAAGTTGAATCCTTCCCCCTCATAGACATCGCTGAGGTTGACCGTTGCGCCGGTATTGGCGACATAGGCTGCAACGGCATCGAGATTCGGCTCGCCTGATGCATTGGCGAGCGGGATGTCGGGAATGTTCACCTCATTGCCGCTGGCGCCGCCCTGGTACATCCCAAGCGAGTCGTTGATCGAGATATCAAAGTGAAGACTGCGCTTGTCGTCACTGGTGCGATACAGCGTGCCGCCATCGGCGTGCGTCATCGCCTTTGCGGTGCGCAGTATCTTTTCCAGCAACTGCGCGGTGTCGTGATTGGCGCTGAGCTCCACGCTCAGTTCCGTCAGTTGTTCGAGACGCTGAGCAATGACGGCTGGTCGGAGTCCGGTCATGATGGTCGCGCGCTCTGCACCTGCATCGTCAGAAATCGAAAACATCACCGCACTTGAGTGCCCTGAACTCGCGGGTGCCGCCCTCCTCGCGCAACTCCTGCATGATCAGGTCCTCATGCCCGGCCTTCAGGTGATAGATCAGGAACTCGACGGATGGCGGCACTGCCGCAATGTCGTCAAGCAGGGTTCGCGGACAGAAGTGCAGCGAGAGATCGGCCAGTGCCATGTCCGCATTGCGGAAAGAGCAATCGACGATCACCTTGCTCACGGTTGAGTCCTGCTGCAACATGGCCCACAGTGCAGGCGTCGATGCCATATCGCCGGTGAACAGGAAACCGTCCTGGCCGCCGTGCACGCGGTAGGCAACCGATCCTGCGGTGTGGTTGACCGCGTGCGCAACGATTCGTCGCCGGCCAAGATCGAAAGGAACACCGGGCTGCAACGGCTCCCAGCACAAGGCTGGAGATTCGGTATTGGGGATGGCAGCGAAGTCGGGCCACAGCGCCCAATTGAACAGATGCGTCTTCAGGATATCGATCACGGGTTCCGTCGCATGCACGATGATCGGTCCGTTGCGCCTGCCCTGTACGGCATCGACCAGCAGCGCCAGTCCGGCGACATGATCAAGATGACAATGGGTGATGAAGACGTGGTCGATCAGCACGAGCCGGTCGATGTCGAGATTGGTCAGCCCGGTGCCGGCGTCCAGCAGGATGTCGCTGTCGACAAGGAGGCTGGTCGTAAATCGCTCGCGGCCTCCGATGCCGCCGGCACATCCGAGCACATGCAGCTTCATGTTGTTCCTCCCCAGTCCGGCATGCATGACATGCACCTCTATTTTTTCAAACGATTGTAGTCTGAATTGCAGCCCGATTTGTGGCTGAAATATCGGACGCTGCAGGTTTTCCCTTGCCGCACAGGGCTGGATGAAAATTTTGTGAATGTGAGTGATACATTTCCGCAACGCGATCCATTATGATTTCCCATCACGCAATTGTCTTTTGATGGCAGCTTGCGATGGTTGATAACAAATGGATAACACACTATGAGTGCGGTTCTCGGTACGCCCACCACCGGCGGCAAGACGGAAGATGTCAATATCAGGCTGGACTTCTTCCAGAAGCTGCAGGCCGTCACCAACAAGATCCACGCGACCAGCAATATCGACGAGATCATGCTCGACCTGTCGCAGGACATCTGCGAGCTGTTCCATGCCGACCGCCTGACCATCTATGCCGTCGGTGACGACAAGCTGACTATCGTCTCAAAGGTCAAGACCGGCCTCAATTCCATCAACCGCCTGAAGCTGCCGATCTCCGACCAGAGCGTCGCCGGTTATGTGGCGCTGACACGCAGGACTGTCAACATTCGCGATGTGTACGACGATGCGGAATTGAAGTCCCATTCGCCCGAGCTGCACTTCCTGCAGGAAGTGGACAAGCGCACCGGTTACCGTACCAAGCAGATGCTGGTCGCGCCGTTCGTCGATGAGCGCACCAATGAATTGCAGGGCGTGGTCCAGCTCATCAATCACAGGGACGGCACGCCCTTCCCTCCTCTCGCGGAAGAAGGCATCAAGGAACTGGCGAAGACGCTGGCGATCGCGTATGCGCAGCGCCTGCGCCCGCCGCCGGTGGTGCGCTCCAAGTACGACCAACTGGTGGCCGATGCCGTGTTGTCCGTGGCGGAACTGGAGCTCGCCGCACGCTCCGCGCGCCGCAAGGGCGATGACATCGAAGCCGTGCTGGTCAAGGACTTCCAGGTCAAGCAGCAGGCGATTGGGCAGGCCATCGGGCGGTTCTTCAATGTGCCTTACGAGCCGTTCAAGGCGGACCGCGTCAAGCCGGTGGACCTGCTGCGCAACCTCAAGCGCGAATTCGTCGAGCAGCACCTGTGGCTGCCCATCGAGGACGGGCCGCAGGGTCTTGTGATCCTGGCAACCGATCCGGAGCGGGTGAAGAGTGCGCGCCTGATCAACACCATCTTCCCGAAATCGAAGCTCGTCTACCGCGTCACTACCCATCAGGAGTTCCGCCAGACGGTCGACCAGTTTTTCGGTGCTGAGAGCGACATGGGTTCCGTGGGCGAACTGTTGTCCGGGCTGGAGGACGACGAGGAGGAAGTCAGCGATTATTCCGATGAAGACCTGTCGGCGGCAGCCGAGAACGAGCTGGTCAAGCTGGTCAACAAGATCATCGTCGATGCTTATCGCCAGGGTGCATCGGACATCCATATCGAGCCGCGTCCCGGCAAGGAAAAAACGATGATCCGGTTCCGCAAGGATGGTTCGCTGGAACCTTACATCGAGATCCCGGCGACCTATCGCAATGCACTGACCGCGCGCATCAAGATCATGTGCGACCTCGACATCTCCGAGCGTCGCAAGCCGCAGGACGGCAAGATCAAGTTCAAGAAGTTCGGCCCGCTCGACATCGAGCTGCGCGTCGCGACGATCCCTTCAGCGGGCGGCGTGGAAGACATCGTCATGCGTATCCTTGCCGCCGGTGAACCGATCCCGCTGGACAAGCTGGGCATCCTGCCGCACAACCTGGAGCGGCTGAAGGTTGCGATCAGCAAGCCGTACGGCTTGTTCTTCGTCTGCGGCCCGACCGGCTCCGGCAAGACCACGACCCTGCACTCCGTGCTGCATCACCTGAACACGCCGGACACCAAGATCTGGACGGCGGAAGATCCGGTCGAGATCACGCAGAAAGGCCTGCGGCAGGTGCAGGTGAACCGCAAAAGCGGACTCGATTTTGCGACCGCGATGCGCGCCTTCCTGCGTGCCGATCCCGACGTGATCATGGTCGGCGAAATGCGCGACAAGGAAACCGTGTCGATGGGTATCGAGGCTTCTCTCACCGGCCACCTGGTGTTTGCGACGCTGCACACCAACAGCGCACCGGAGTCAATCGTGCGCCTGCTGGACATGGGCATGGATCCGTTCAACTTCGCTGACGCGCTGCTCGGCGTGCTGGCGCAACGTCTTGCCAAGCGCCTATGTGCCAACTGCAAGACAGCCTACGAACCGACCGACGAAGAACTGCAGTCGCTGCTGGCCGAGTATTGCGAGGAACTGAAGAACACATCGGCATTCAAGGATGTGAAGACCGGACAGCAGGAAGTGCTGACCGACTGGACCACCAAGTACGCAGACAGCCATGGCAGCTTCAAGCTCTACCGCGCGGCCGGTTGCGACCAGTGCAACGGCAGCGGCTACAAGGGCCGCGTCGGCCTGCACGAACTGATGATCGGCACCGACCGGCTGAAGAAGCTGATCCAGGAGCACAGCCGTGTCGCGGTGATGCTGGCGGCAGCATTGGAAGATGGCATGCTGACGCTGAAGATGGACGGCATCGAGAAGATCCTGTCCGGCATTACCGATATCAAGCAGGTGCGTGCGGTCTGTATCAAGTAATGCGTGAAGGGGCGGCAATGCAAGCCGCCCCGTTCACTGACGAAGTTGCTTACTGCTGTTCCTGCCCGAGGAACTCCACCAGTTGCCCGCTTGCGCCGCGCAGGCGCTGGCTCATCAGCTTGGCGAGCCTGGCGAGGATGTGCACGGCAAGCACGGGCTTTTCCTTGATGATCCGCTGGTAATTTTCTTTCGTCAGCAACAGCAGCACGCTTTCCTGTGAGGCGATGCAGGTCGCCGAGCGCGGCTCGCCATCGATGATCGACATTTCGCCGATGGTCTTGCCGCGGGTGACGTTCACGATGCGTCGCGGCACACCTTCATGATCGTTCTTCAGGATATCGACTTCGCCCTTGACCAGCAGGCACATGTAGCTGCCGGCGTCGCCTTCATTGAAGACGACGGTGCCGGCTGCGACCTGGTAGCACTGCACATAAGCGGCAAGCGCCTGGATATCCTTCCAGTCGAAATCCGAGAACAGCTGCGTGTCGGCGATCATGTCGCAGATCTCGTCGCGAAAGGCGGCGCCCGCGCCCATCAGTTCAAAGCCATCCATGGAGTAGTCCGCCATCACCGCACCTCGCAATCGACATCCGGCGCGGTCTTTGCACTTCCGGTAGAGCCTTGCGGGCCGCTGGTGGAAGACAAGCCCGGCGGCGGGGTGAACTGGATGCCCGGGTCCGCCGGCAACAGGATCGGTGCCTGCGTGATGCTTGGCGAGAAGCCGAACTGACCGGCCGAGAAGTCATGCGATCCGCCGTTATTGCGCAGCACGATGGCGCCGTCCACGACCTGCACATACAGACCGGGCGCACGGCCATCGGATGCCTGCGCCACCGGCACGTAATCGGCGATGAAGATGGTGCCGCGGATGCCGATGGTCGCCGTCGGCGTGTTGACGCCCACACGTTCCTTGTTGCGCTTGCCTAGCAGACCGGTCACGGCACGCAGGCCGCCCTTGATCAGGCTGAAGGCGGCGCTGTCCTTTTCCGGCTGCGCCTCGTCATAGGCAAAGCTGTCGATCTTCAGCTGCGAGTTCGGCCGCAGCGTGATCTCGCTGTTGTCAATGAACTTGATCCGCGCGTAGGTTTCCTTTTCGCTGATCAGCGTGTCGCCCTGTTCCACAGTCGACTTTTGCGCCAGGACCATCACCGTGCCGTCTGCCTTTTTCGCCAGCAAGGGGCCGCTCAGGTGGGTGACGGTGCCCGCCACTTCACCTGCCCATGCCGATACCGCTGTCAGCAATGACGCCAGCAACAGCAGCAGGAAGCAAGGCGCATTAGTTGCAGTACATTTTCTTGGCAGCTTCATTTGTCTTCGCTCCGTTGTCGTTCGTTGCTGCACCCGTCTGGTTCACTTCCTGCTCGTCGTCTGCGTTGTCGCTGCTCTGCGTGCCAGTGGCACTTGTCGCCGCTCCTGCTCCCGCGTCCGCGCCCGTGACGGCCGTCGGAAGAAGACTCGTGGCTGCTGTGGTGGTCGATGTGACTGTATTGGTGACGGATGCAAGCTGCGCGTCGATCGACGGGGAAGCAACCGCGACGCCGTTCACCAATTTCGTCACGGACGAGCCAACGACGCTGCCACTGCCCAGGATGGCGGTGCCTGCATCCAGCGTGATGGCACCAGTTGTGGTTACGTTTCCGTTGACCACAATTGCGCCGGGTGCCTTTACCCTCACGTCGCCGCTTACTGCGTCGATGCCCGGATTGATCGGGTCCAACGCATCGATACTGATGTCTCCCGCGACGGTGCTGAGCGAAACATTGCCGCCGCCGGACCATATGCCGTAAATGCCATAGTCACCGTTGTCGAGTTCATTGCCGAGGAGATCGGCCACGCTGAATGTCTTCGAGTTTGCGAAGGTGAAGTCACCGCCCCAGGTTTCCGCAGTCAACATAGTCACGGAGTTGGCCGGATTGGACAGATTGACTGTGCCATGCGCGACGACGCCGAGGTCGTGCACATCGATTGCGCCGCTCTGGCTCACCCCCGCCGCGGACAGGAGGCCGATGCGTTGCGTAATGCCATTGCGGTCGGTAAGCAGGCCGGCTCCGGTATTGGTGATGCCAGCAACATGAATCGGCCCAGCTGTCACGCCATCTTCACGTCCAATGCCGATGGTGTGCGCCGCGACGCGGTGCAGGTTGACCACGTTCAGGCAAGGCGACAGCGCACAGGTGACCGACCCGACGGTAATGGCTCGGCCCACCGTCACGGGCGCGATGTCGGCCAGGGCGCCCGTGACGGTGCTGTTCAACGCCAGGCTATCCGCCTCAAGCGTTACTTCGCCGGTGCCGGCGTTGACGGTCTGGTTGATCGCAAGCGATCCGCCAGAACCGACCGTCAGCCAGATTTCCTGGTTATTGGCTGTGATCCCCGAGATCCCATCCAGTGCGCCTACTTCCAGGCTGGTGCCACTGTACAGCTCGAACAGGCCGCTCCCCAGCCCACTACGATGAAGGTCGGCCGCAACGCGGGTGACCATGTTTCCGGTATCCCACAGCTGGACCGGGCCGACCGTTTTCAGCACCAGTCCGCCGCCGTTTGTGTTGATGGGGCTGCCGCCATTCTGGTTGATACCAAATCCTGAATCGGATTCCAGCACGATGTGGCGCGTCGAACTGGGCGATCCGGTGAGCCGGATGCCGCTCGTCAAATCAACATTGCTGGCGGTCAGCAAATTGCTGGAGCGGTAACGGAAGTCGCCAACGGTAGCCGTACCCGCGACCACGCCGGTGGCATTAGCCTCCGTAAGCGTCACCGAAGTACCGGTCGCCTGCACTGCCGAGGCACCCGCGATGATTGCCCCGGCCTGCTGCGTGATCGCGCCACCGGTCGTCATGCTAAGCCCGTTGAACACATGTTCCAGCGCCCCGCCCGGCCCGGAGAAGAGCGGTGCAGCGATATGGATGCCGCCAGTGTTGGCCGAATTGCCGATGCGCAGCACGCCTGCACGCACGCTGTTCAGGTCCGCCGCCGACAAGGCCAGCATGTTGGTGATGGCATCGTCATTGCTGCCCAAGACGATCGACGGTAAGGCGGTAAAGGGCGCGAGCGTGACGGTATTGCTGCCGGCGTTGATCGTTCCCAGCAACGACATGTTGTCCGCCGTGAGCGAAACCGGACTGCCCCAGCTGTTGATTTCCGAACCAACCGGCATGCTGATGGATGCTTCCATTCCTTTCGACAGCACGTTGACTGCACCACCATACAGCCGCCCTGCGGCCGTGAAGGTGATATCGCCGCCCGCCGTGACATCGACGTTGGCATTACCGGCGCTGACCGTATTGTTGATGCCGATCGAGCCGCTCGATCGCAGCGTCACCGCGCCATCGCCGGCATTGATGCGACCGAGGTTTAGTGTGGCAAACCACGGGGTCGAAGCTGTGCCAGCTTCGATCAGGATGGATCCACCGTTAAAAGTCTCGAATGCCAGGTCCGCGCCATGTATGCTGCCGGTCAGATCGATACCACCGCCGGTGGAATTGTCGCCCGATCCGTTACGGGTGCGCATCGTCAGGTTGCGCCCGTTGGCCAGCCGTATCGCGCCACCGTCGAATGCACCGGACACCGAGATGTTGTTGGTCGCTTCCAGCACGATGTCGGCCGTGGTGCTTTGCGCCTGGATTTCGGACTGGTAGAGAACAGACATGGTCGGCGTCGCATTATAGAAAATTGCCCCCTCACCAGTGCTCAATCCTGTTCCGCTAAAGCCCGCCGAACCCGCGTATGCATCACCGGCACCAGTACCACCGATAATCGTCAGACTCGCCGGATCCAGCAGCAGCGTGCCGGTCTTGCCGTTTGCCGCAGTAAGGTCCGCCAGCGCGCGGTATTCCAGATCCTGTTTGCCTGAGACCTCGACAAAGCCGCCGTTGCCCGATTGCGCTCCGCCGCGCGCGGAGATCTTGCCGAAGGCGCGCGTGGTGTTGTCGGACCAGATGATCACCTTGCCGCCATCGCCGCTGTCGGTCGCATCCGCCTTGATTTCCGCATCATTGCCGACATACGCATACTGCGCGTTCTGTACGCCTGTGTTCTTGCCCTGGAAGTCGCCACCGACGAGCACCGTGCCGCCGCCCTGCCGGCCGCTAGCGTCGACCGTGGCGTCACCCACCATGCCGACGCGCTCGCCGAGGATATGGATCTCGCCGCCGGCGCCCGCGCCGGTAGCACTGGTGCGGCTGCCCGCATCGAGGATGGTGTCCTTGCTGGCCTTGAACACGATCTTGCCGTTTTCGCCGACCACCGCGCTGTCCGCGCTCACCAGCCCGCGCTGGTGGATCAGCGCGCCGTAGATACCGGCCTTGCCGCCTTGCGCCACGATCTGGCCGAGGTTCACGGCCTCGCTTTCGGGCGCGCTGATGACGACATGCAGGTCGGGATTGGCGGAATCAACCAGTTGCACCGACTGTCCCGCCGCCAGCAAGACTTCGCCATTCGGCGAGGTGATGATGCCGCTGTTCTCCACGTTCGGCGCGATCAGGTAGACCCGTCCGCCGGCGGGCGTGGTGATCGCGCCCTGGTTCTGCAGCTTGCCCGCCTTGTCGCCGGCGGCGAAATTCATCCTGCCGTTCAGGAAGTCTTCGTTGCTGATGTTGAGCGTCGACGCCACAAGACCGTTCACATCGATCTGCGCCCCCTGTCCGAACAGGATGCCGTTGGGGTTGACCAGAAACACGCGGCCGTTCGATTGCAATGCGCCAAGGATCTGCGACGGATCCTGCCCGACGATGCGATTGAGCACCGCGCTGTCCGCGCTTTGCTGGATGAAACGCGTAACTTCGCCGGCATTGATGGAGAAGCTCTGCCAGTTGATGATCGCACCCGGCGTATTGGTCACCGACAGTACGTTGCCCTGGTTGTTGAACGTAGCCTGGCCGTTCACAACCTGCGCACCTGTCGGGTTTGCGACTGCGCCGGGCGCAACAAAGGCGGACGCAAAGCAGCCGGCGATCAATGCCGGCAGCAGGCGCCGGCGCAGGGTCAGTGCCTTGCGCGCGGCAAGCCGGTCACGTGTGGCGGCGTTGGATGTCATGTTGTCTCTCCCACTTCGTTCAGTACGTCACGCCCAGCTTGACGTGCAGTCGCTTGTCGGCCTTGCCTTCGCTGCCGCCGGCGTCAACCACTTGCGCGTAATCCATCTGCAGCGACATGTTTTTTTCGATCGTCATGCGCCATCCCAGGCCGACGCTGCCGATCGAGGCGCGTGCCGATTCGCCAGGAAGCGGGTCATTGCGCCGCACCCGGGCAGTGTCGTAGAACGCAAGCGCGCGGCACTGTGCCGTCACGCGCTCGATGCCGGTGCACAGGTTGGGGGTATACAGCTCCGCGCTCAGCAGGTGGCCGACATCGTTGGAAATGTCGCGTTCCTGGAAACCGCGCACCGTGCTCGCGCCGCCGGCGCCGAATTGTTCGCCCGGGATGAGGCGGTCGGAAGAGTACTGTCCGGAGAAGCTGACCCGCCCCTGCCAGTCGTTCGGCAAGGCATGCGCATAGGCAGCGCTGTAACGCAGGATGTCGTAGGAGGAATCCGCGCCGGCGCGCACGAGGTTGAATGCCGCGCGGTCGCCCTTGTCGCCACCCGGGACGTTGTGCGAGGCCGCCAGGCTGAAGCTGATCTCGCTGCGCGGCAGCGTCCATCCACCAACATAAGCCACGCTCAGCGGATGCACCGTCACATCGTTGCCAAGCTGGATCCCTTGCAGCAGCACGTTATTGCGGTAGGCCTTGTAATCGAGCCCGACCATCAGTTTGGACTCATAGTCGCCGGCGCGACGCAGATTATGGTTGTAGCGCACTCCGTACACCGCCCCCTTGCCGCTGACTTGCAGGTCAACAATGCCTGCCAGAACGGCACCGGAATCCACATCCGAATAGCTGGCATACAGATCAACCGAATCGCCCAGGCTGTACAGCGGGATGTGGTAGCCGAGGCCGTACACATTCACCCGGCTCGGTTCTTCAATGGTCGTGGTGTACTGCAGCCCCAGCACATGGTCGCGACCGGCAATGTTTGCGTGCTGGTACTGCACGGTCAGGTAAGTATCGCCGGTGACTTCGGTACCGTTGTTGTCCACCGTGGCGCCGATCTTCCACGGCTTGTCGTCGACCACCTTCAGAGTGGCGTCCACTTCGTCTTCCTGCGCGCCGCTCTGCAATTGCAGCGTGACCTTCTTGGCCGGATTCTCATTGACCAGCTTCAGGCTGGACGACACATCGGCAATATTCGGCGTCTGCCCTTCCTGCAGTCCCGGCAGGCCCTGGCGGATGTTGGCCTCGTCGAAAGTCCGGTTGCCCTGCACCCGCACCTTGCCGAGCTTCGCCTCGACCACGCGCAGCTGTACCACGCCCTGGTTCAGCTCCTGCTCCGGCAATACCACTTGCACGACGTTGTAGCCAAGCCGCTGATAGGCGCGCTCGAGCGCCTCCAGCGCCATCTGGACATGGCCGAAGTTGCGATTTTTTCCAGTGTAAGGCGCAAGCAGTGCCTCGACGGCCCGGTCGGACAGCAGCGTATTGCCCTGCACCGAAAAGCCTGTGATTTCAAAGCGCCCGACCGCGTCCTGTTCGTCGGCCGCCGCAGGAAAAATGGAAAGGATGAGTGCCGCGCCGGCGACGAGCCGCGATAGATGATGTCTCATGGCATTGTATTTCTTGGAGGAATTCCATTTTTGCGGGCGCTGCTTGCATAGCCCTTACACCCGTCACGACTGGACAATTTGGCATGGCGCAAGCACAGCACTTGCCTGTTAGAAACTATAGCCCAGCGTCGCCACGAAACCGCCATAAATTGCCGTTTTTGTATCCACTTTTTTATTCGGTGTCGCTCCAAGATTCACGGCACCTGGTGCGACCGTCGCGCCATCCTGTCCGTCGGCACACATCATTCACCTGAAAAAAACCGGACGGGCTGCCCGCAACCGGAACCCGCATGCAATGTCCTAGTCATATCAAAACGACTTCATCCACACACAGCCGTTGACCGTCTTCAAATAGAAAACAGGCGGCCGGTGGCATATTGGTTTGCGTCACTCGACACATCAACGCTTGTTCAAAGGAAGGCCTAGGGATGGGGCGCATCAGCAACCTTTTACATCAAGCGAGTGGTGGCTTGTGGGCGGACCGGATGAGCGCCGGCACTTCCTATCTGATCCGGTTCACTCTCCTCTTCGGCATCTATTTCGTCGTCGCGCGGTTTTCACTGAACTTTGTCGTCGGCTCCGCGCTGGTGAGTCCGCTGTGGCCGCCGGCTGCGATCGCGCTGTGCGCCTGCCTTGCGTGGGGCCTGCGCATGGCGCCTGCGGTCTGGCTCGGCGAGCTGATGGTGCTGCTGGCGATAGACAAGCCCATGGCCACCGCCGTCATGGCCGGCCTCGGCGCCAGCCTCGAAGCATGCGCCGCCGCTTACCTGGTACAGCGGCTCTATGGCGCACGGACTGACTTCATCCATCGCGGCACGGCATTCCGTTTTATCGGCATTGCGCTTGCCACCGCCGTCATCGGCGCCACCGCAGGCACGGCAGGCATGGCGATTGCCGGGGATAACGCGACGTCCGCGCATATCGCACTCACATGGCTGACATGGTGGATCGGCAATGCCACCGGCATGATCATCATCGCTCCCCTCATCCTGGCCTGGAACGTCGCGGCGGGGGTCCACTGGCATCGCTCCAAGATCGCCGAAGCGCTGGCATTTGCCGTGATGCTGCTCGCGGTGCCGCAGCTCGCCTTCGGCGGGCAGTTCGGCAACTGGCCGGTTGCCTATCTGTCAATCCCGCTTTTCCTGTGGGCCGCATTCCGATTCAATCTCGCTGCGGTCGCGTGGACAACCGCCGTCATCTGCGCCATCGCCGTCTGGAATACCGCGGCAGGCAACGGCCCGTTTGCCAGCAACGACCTGAACGACTCCCTGTTGCTGCTGATGATCTACATCAGCGTCGTCGGCAGCATGGGACTGGTGCTTGCCAACCTGGTGCAACAGGCCCGGGAGGTGGAGCATCAGCTGGAAGCGGAACGCGACAGCCTGGAGCAGCGCGTGCAGGAGCGGACCGATGCGCTGAAGGCCAACATCGAAATGCGCATGCAGATCGCGGAGCAGCTGGCCGAAGCGCAACACCTGGCGCAGCTTGGCAGCTGGAACTGGGAGAGCACAGGAAAGAAACTCACCTGGTCGGATGAGCTGTACTGGATCTTCGGCGTGGACAAGGAGCGCTTCGTGGTGACGCCGGACAGTTTCCGCTCGCTGATTCACCAGGATGATGCTGATGCGGTCAACCGCGCCATCGACGAGGTGCGCGCCACGGGCAAGCCGTTCCAGATGGAGTACCGCATCGTGCCGCCCGGCCAGCAGCCACGCATCGTCTCCGCCCGCGGGCAAGGCACGAAAGATGCAAGTGGCGTCGTGACCCGCATCTTCGGCACCTTGCAGGATGTCACGGCCCCCCGGCTGGCGGAAGCGTCGCTGCGCGAGGCGGAGGAACGTTACCGTGCACTCGTCGAATTGTCCCCGGACGCCATCTTCGTACAGCAGGATGAAGTGTTTGTCTTCGCTAACCGCGCTGCCGTGGACCTGCTGCGTGCCGTCGACACGGAAAGGGTCATCGGCAAGCCGATATACGAAATCCTGCATCCGGATTTCCACGACATCTCGCGTGCGCGCATTTCCTGTCTGCAGAAAGGCGAGGCATTGCCCGCCATCGAGGAGAAGCTTCTGCGTTTCGACGGCAGCGTGGTGGACGTGGAAGTGAATTCGTCGCCCTTCCTGCACAAGGGCCGCTTTGCCACGCTGTTCATCGTGCGCGACATCACCGAACGCAAGACGTCGCTTGAGCAGATGGCGTATCTCGCCCATTACGATTCGCTGACGGGCTTGCCGAACCGCACGCTGTTCCATCAGCGGCTCGAACATGCGCTCAGCATCGCGGAGCGGCCGGAACGCTCGCTGGAGATCATGTTCCTCGACCTGGACCGCTTCAAGAACATCAACGACACGCTCGGCCATGCCGTCGGCGACATGGTGCTGCAGGAAACGGCGCTGCGCCTGCAAGGCATCCTGCGTGAATCGGATACCGTTGCCCGCCTCGGCGGCGACGAGTTCGTCGTGCTGGTGGAAAACGTCGACGAGCCGCATCGCGGCGGCATCATCGCCGAGAAGATCCTCGCCGCCTTCCGCCCGCCCTTCCTGAGCGACAAGAACCCGCTGACCATCAGCACCAGCATCGGCATCAGCAGCTTTCCCAGCGACGGCACTGACGCCGATACGCTGCTGAAGAAAGCCGACATTGCGATGTACCGCGCCAAGGAATCCGGCCGCAACAGCTACCGCTACTATTCCGCCGAAATGAACCAGCATGCGGCGGAACGGCTGGCGCTGGAAAACGCGCTCAGCCATGCCATCGAACACAACCAGTTGTCCCTGCATTACCAGCCCAAGATCGACATCCTCACCAACCGCATCACCGGCATGGAAGCCCTGCTGCGCTGGAACCACCCGACCATGGGCGCCATCTCGCCCGACCGCTTCATTCCCGTCGCGGAAGAAAGCGGCCTGATCAACCCCATCGGCTACTGGGCGCTGCGCGCCGCCTGCCAGCAGAACAAGCAATGGCAGCTGAACAGCCCGGCGCGGCTGAAAGTCGCCGTCAACCTCTGCCCGCGCCAGCTCAATGACGACAATTTGCTGCCGAACATCGAAGCCATCCTCGCCGACACAGAGCTCGATCCTGCCTACCTCGAGCTCGAGATCACCGAACGCGCCATCATGGATGATCCCGAGAAATCGGTGCGCGTGCTCAACGCCCTGCGCGACATGGGCATCACCATCGCCCTCGACGACTTCGGCATCGGCTATTCATCCCTGTCCCACTTGAAGCGCTTCCCGATCCGCGCCGTCAAGATCGACCGCTCCTTCGTCCAAGGCCTCCCCTTCAACCAGGGCGACACCGCCATCACCAAAGCCATCATCGGCCTCGCCCACAGTCTCGAATGCAGCGTCATCGCCGAAGGCGCCGAAACCCAGCAGCAATACGACTTCCTGCGCGAACACGACTGCGACAGCGTGCAGGGACATTACTTCAGCGAAGCAATGCCGGCGGAGAACTTTGGGGATTTGATCAGGGTGCAGGCGAAGCTGCATATGCATTGAGAACGAAGGAAATTGGACGCCCTCACCGAAGGACACTCAGATAATGCCGGGTAGCGCATAGGCTATGCATTTCCGCTTCTGACGCTGCCAAAAAAAGACATCGGCAAAGCGGACAAAGAAGCGAAACATGTCTGAGCCGAAGGCGAGTTGGTTTCGCTTCCCGCTTTGCCGATGTCTTTTTTGGGAACCCCGCAGGGGCAGCGGCTGCGCGGTCGCACCTCGGCGGCTCCCTTCTTTTGCTTACTTTTCTTGGCGAGACAAGAAAAGTGAGCGGCCGCCGGGCCGCCCCCGGCAAGCATCCACGGAGAAACTATCGCGTTGAATCAGCGAAGATAAACACCGAGTAGAAGAAAGAACTACCCCTTCCTCCAAACCAACATCCGATTATTCGCCGGCATCCCCACATCCCTCTCCAACACCAACCCATTCTCCCCCGCCACCCCATCCACCTCCTCAAATCCCCGAATCCCCATATGCGCTCCCTGCGCCCTCAACGACATATCAAACAACGCATTGCTCTCGCTAGTAAACTTCCCGCCATAATTGAACGGCCCGTACACACACATCACCCCGCCCTGCCGCAACACGCGCGCCACACCGGCAAACATCGCCCGCACCTCCTCCCACGCCATGATGTGACAGGTATTGGCGGCAAACACCGCGTCGAACGGACCTGCAGGCCAGTCTCGGGACTTCACGTCCAGCGCCACCGGGCGCAATACATTCGGCAGGCCCGCCTCGTCCAGCCAAGCCTGGATGCTGGCATGGCTGTGGCTTCCCGGCACATCGCTCGGTTGCCAGGTCAGGTGCGGCAGATGCGCGCCGAAGTAAACCGCGTGCTGCCCGGTGCCGCTGCCGATCTCCAGCACCGCGGCCGGGGCAGGCAGCACCTCGCGCAATACGGCAAGTATGGGTTCGCGGTTACGCTCGCAGGCGGCAGAGAATTGTCTGGTCATGATGGATGCTGCCTCAAGTGAAAGAACTCGCTATTGTCGCAGCCCCGGCGCCTGCTCACCGCCGTACACCGCCTCCAGCAGCTGCGCCATGCGTTGACGCATGCGCGTCACATGTGACCCTTCCCAGTACACCTGCGCACAGCCCTGGCATTCATAAAACCGTTCGTACGCGTTGCGGCTGTGATGCGGCACGCGATGCGCGATGTCGGACTTCGGCACCACCCGCAGCGTGCCGTTGCAGCTCAGGCAGCGGCTGAAGGCGCGCGCCGACTGTGCCAGCTTGAAGCGGCTGACCACCTCGACCAGCTGCGCATCCCCCGCCACCGCATGCAGGTAGCATCCGCGTACGATCTCCTTGCGGATCAGCAGGTCGCGGTCGCGCGTGAGCACGATGCGGTCATCACTCGCGGCGATGCGCGCGACTTCCGCATCGCTGAAGTCGTTCCGGTACAGGACATCAAAGCCCAGCATGCGCAGATGCTTCGCAAGCTGCCCCAGATGCGCATCGGCGATGAATCTTTCGTTTCCCTGCAAGGGTGGCCGCAAGCGCACGGCGGGACTGATGTCGATGACGCCGAACGCCGGATAGACGCTGACGCGGTCGCCGTCGCACAGCCGGTACGAAAAGTCCACCGATTCGCCATTGACGACGAGCAGCTCCACTTCGGTATGCGGCACGCCAAACGCCTCGACCATGTGCTTGACGCTCGCGTCGCGCGAACAAGGCCGGCTGAAACTGCGCTGACGCAGCGCTGGTGTCAGGAAGTTGTTCAGCTCGGCATAAAAACGGAATTGCGCAGTGACCACGATGAAAAACCCTAACGGGTCGCGGCACGCAGCGGCTTGGTCGCACGTCCCGTCTGCCGTGCGCCCGGCCGCGCCACGGGCACCGTCGCCTGCGCCTGCCCGGCAACGGCTACCAGCAACGCCAACTGCTGCCTGGAGTCGCCCATCCGCTCACCGGCAAACCGGATCAGTTGCGACTGCAGGCCGGTGGCGATCGTCACGATGTAGTAGCCATAGTCAAAGGCGCGTCTCGCGTTGGGCGCGAGCTGTGCACAGGCAAGCGCAAGCAGCTGTTTCAGGTCCTGCGCCAACAGAAGTTGACGGGCCGCAAAGTTTGACTGCTCCAGCGTGGCACGCGCCATGTTGATGTTCAGTCCGGCAAATTCCTGCATGCCCTGCATTGCGCCGGCCGCGAGCATTGCGTTGGTGTCGATGTGCTGTTCAAGCTGGGCGCCGACAGCACGGAATAGCTGTTCATGGAGGGAATGCATGCAAGCTCCGTCCGCAACAAATTTTCAAACCTGGTACCCGGCACATGCAACCAAGACCGCCGGTACCTCGCAAGAACCCGTCCGGGCTCGCTGCGACATAGGCGAATAGAAAGTGAGAACGCCGGACAGGTTCTCATACTGCACGCAACGGCAGGCCATGCGTGTATTGCGCCCCCCTTCTTCCACGTCCTGCTTGAGTTGCGTCAAAGCGGAGGACATGCATCATTTTTCCGTGAAACTTGTCTAAGAGGCTGTTTGATGCCTTTCTGGCAGGTGCGCAGTTGCGCTTCTGCGGGGCGACAAGGAGCTTCATGGCTTACAAAACCATCCTGGTGCACGTGGATGAATCCTCGCACGCCGGCGAGCGCATCAAGATAGCCGCAGCGATCGCGATGACGCAGAAAGCGCACCTGATCGGTACGGCAGTGACGGGCGCGTCGCGCTATCTGGTGCAGACGCGCATGCTGGCGGAGCTTGATCCCAACCTGCGTACCCATCTGGACTTCCTGCGGCAACGGGCACGCCGCGGCTTGGACGATTTCGAGGCGGCGGTGCAAATGCTGGGGCTGAAGTCATTTGAAAAGCGTCTGGTGGACGACGAGGCAGGCGGCGGTATTTGCCTGCAGGCACGCTACGCCAACCTTGTTGTGATTGGGCAGAACGACCCGAACGAGATTTCACCCGTCACGATGCCGGACTTTCCGCAATATGTCGTGATGAATTCCGGGCGACCGGTGTTGATCGTGCCGCATGCCGGCCGATTCGACAATATCGGCGGCCGCGTGCTGATCGCATGGAATGCGAGCATGGAAGCAACACGCGCCATCGCCAGCGCCATGCCCTTGCTCGAGCGCGCGCAAAAGGTGGAGATCGTCGTATTCAACGCGCGCACGCAGGCCCAGGCGTATGGGCCGCGGCCGGGGCCGGACATGATGGAGTTCCTCGCGCGGCACGACATCAAGGCGGAAGTATTGCTGCGCGAGTTCGACCATGTAGGTGATGCGCTGCTGTCGCTGGCAGGCGACCGCGGTGCCGACCTGATCATCATGGGTGGCTACGGGCACAACCGGTTTCGCGAGATCCTGCTGGGCGGCGTGACACGCACGATGCTCGCCTCAATGACCGTGCCGGTGCTGATGTCGAACTGATGAGCTCGCCGCAACTAGCATTAATTGATGCAGCGACTGGTGCAGTAACAACCGCAGCAACGTCCGCAGTAGCGACCGCAGTATCTGCCGCACTCACTGTCACACCAAAGACTGTCTGGGGAGAACAAATTGGATACATTCGCCGGCCTCGATGCCACCTTCCTTGCGCGCATACAGTTTGCCTTTACCGTCAGCTTCCACATCATCTTTCCTGCCTTTTCCATCGGCCTGTCGGCATTCATCGCCACGCTGGAGGTGCTGTGGCTGCGCAGCGGTGAAGCGCACTACCATACGCTGGCACGCTTCTGGACCAAGATCTTTGCGGTGTCGTTTGCCATGGGCGTGGTGTCGGGCATCGTGCTGTCGTACCAGTTCGGCACCAACTGGAGCCGCTTCTCCGAAGTCGTCGGCAACACCATCGGCCCGGTGCTCGGCTATGAAGTGCTGACTGCGTTTTTCCTCGAGGCGAGCTTCCTCGGTGTGATGCTGTTCGGCTGGAACCGCGTGCCGCCATGGCTGCACACGACCGCTTCGATCATCGTCGCTTTCGGCACCGCCATCTCCGGATTCTGGATCCTGTCGGCCAACAGCTGGATGCAGACGCCGGCCGGCTTCGAACTGCGCGACGGCATTACCTACCCGGTCGACTGGTCGGAGATCATCTTCAATCCAAGCTTCCCCTATCGCTTCACGCACATGATGCTGGCGACTTACCTGACGACATCGCTGGTGGTGCTGGCGACCGGCGCGCGCTACGTTCTGCGTGGGAAATTCGAGCGCGAGGCGCACACGATGATCCGTATGGGCCTCGGCATGGTGGCCGTGCTCGCACCGACGCAATTGATTGTGGGTGACATGCACGGCCTCAATACGCTGGAACACCAGCCGGCAAAGATCGCCGCGATTGAAGCGCACTGGGACGGCAGCAAGCCGGCGCCGTTCGTGATCTTCGCCTGGCCGGACGAGAAGAATGAACGCAACATCGCCGAAATATCGATTCCCAAGGCGGGCAGCCTGATTCTCACGCATGACCCGAACGGCCTCTTCCCCGGCCTGCGCGACTTTGCACCGGAGGACCGTCCGCCTGTCAAACCGGTGTTCTTCATGTTCCGCGTAATGCTCGGCATCGGCATGCTGCTGATTGCCATCGGCCTCGTGGGCGCATTCCTGTGGTGGAAGAAGCACCTGTTCACGGCCAACTGGTACCTGAAGATCGTTGGTCAGTGCTGGCCGCTGGGATTCATTGCCATCATCGCCGGCTGGATCGTAACCGAGGTCGGGCGCCAGCCGTGGGTCGCGTACGGCATCCTGCGCACCGCGGATGCCGTGTCGCCAGTGTCGGCGGGGACTGTTGCGACTTCGCTGGCACTGTTTGTCCTTGTCTACTGCGTGGTGTTCTCAATAGGCATCCTCTACATCTACCGGATGCTGGTGAAGGGACCGAAACCGATTGCCGAAGCGCCACGGCATGAAGCACAAGCGCTGCCGAACCGCCCGCTGTCGGCGGCACAGGATGTGCAAGGAGAAACGCCATGAGCAATCTCGAATACATCCTGCCCATCATCTGGGCCTCTCTGATCGGCGTGTCGGTCGCGCTGTATGTGGTGCTCGACGGATTCGACCTTGGCATCGGCATCCTCTTCCCGTTCTTCAAGAACGAGGCCGAGCGCGACCTGGCAATGAATTCCGTCGCACCGTTTTGGGATGGCAACGAAACCTGGCTGGTGATGGGCGGTGCGGGCCTGTGGGTTGCCTTCCCGAAAGCCTATGCGCTGGTCATGCCGGCGGTGTACCTGCCGATCATCGTGATGCTGCTGGCACTGATCTTTCGCGGTGTCGCGTTCGAGTTCCGCTGGGTGGCCAAGCCGCGTCATCACAAATGGGATGTGGCGTTTGCCGCCGGCTCCACGCTGGCTGCGTTCGCGCAAGGCGTGGTGCTTGGCGCAATCCTGCAGGAGATCCGCGTCGAAAACGGCCAATATGCGGGCGGCGCATTCGACTGGCTGTCGCCGTTCTCGCTGATGTGCGGTGTGGCACTGGTCATCGGTTACGCGTTGCTTGGCGCAACCTGGCTGATCATGAAGACGGGTGGTGACGTGGAAGCGCATGCACGCCGCATGGGCGTGCCGCTGCTGTTTGTCCTGCTCGGCTTTATCGCCGTCGTCAGCATATGGACGCCATTGCTGATCGATCGCATCGCCGAGCGCTGGTTCAGCGTGCCCAACTTCTACTACCTGTCGCAGGTGCCGCTGGCGACGCTGCTGCTGGCCTGGCTGTGCTGGCGCGGTATCCGCAAGAACCGCAGCATCCTGCCCTTTGCGTCGGCCGTCGGCCTGTTCCTGCTCGCGTACGCGGGACTGGTCGTGTCCAACGCCCCCTATCTGGTTCCGCCCACCGTCACCTTGTGGGAAGCCGCCGCGGATCCATCGTCACAGCTGTTCTTCCTGATGGGAACGGTGGTGCTGCTGCCGATGATCCTTGGTTACATCGTGTTCGTCTTCTGGCTGTTCCGCGGCAAGCTGCAGCCGGGCGAGGGGTATCACTAGCCCAGATACAGCCAGGCCACGTCATTAATGCCGGTCACTTAGCTCGCGGCACTGCGTCGCATATCTTTGTCGTAACCCCGGCCACCGTGCCCGCTAGGACGCAGCCTCCTACCTTGTTCGACAGGCAATGGACCGCAGCGCCAATCTCCCGGTCAGACGGAAACTGCTCTCGGCGGCAGTGCGGCTGCGCATGCGCTTTGTTTCCTTCATAAACCGCTGACCGCATCAAACGGGCCACGCCCTGCACAATTATTCCCAAAACAGGAACAGTTCATTTCCAGAAATCGAATTTATTTCGTCGATTGAGAGGAATAAAGTGACGTCATTCGATGCACGAATGACTCAGACACCCAACAAATTCCCTGGAAAAGTAAAGGAAACATCATGAAGACCAAGCAACTGATCATCGCCTCCCTCCTCTCTGTTGTCGCTGCTGGCGCTTTTGCAGATACCACAGCCGTGACGCGCGCACAGGTAAAGCAGGAACTGCAAAACGACTTCGAGATCCGCCAGCAACTGATGCAGCATCAAGAAGTTGCCATGCGCGCCGGCTGCGATCTGAATGCAGAATCGTACGAAGCAAGCGCGCACATCGCCTGCAACAACCTGGTGCAGAAAATCGCGGCCAGCAACGGAAATGACGCGGCAGCGAAAGTGGCCAGCTTCAAGGCACAGAACCGCTGATCCAATAAGAACTGTCTTCCTGCAGGCGCAAGAGCTGATCTTGCGCCTGCAGTGCCGTATTTTCTGTACGGCTGCGCTGATTCATCCCGTCCATGCTCCCGGCACCGGCGATCAGACCGTATCTGGCGATGCGACTGCCGCACAGCGCATACTTCCACGCGATTGCGTGCGCCGGGACGCGGATGCGATTGGCCGATCCCGCCTGATGTGTACCCTCACAAAAAAATACGGCCGCAAGCTGCGGCCGTAACGTCTGCGACAGGACTATCCGTCCTCAGAACTCTTCCCAGTCACCCTGATCGCCGGGCCGCAGGTTGGCGACGCGCCGTGTGCTTACAGGAGCAACTGCCGTTTCAGGCGTCCGCCTGGGCACCGCCACGACGTTCGTCGTTGGCGCAGGCGCGCGAACCACGGGTGCTGCTGCGACGGATGCAGCGGACGCCGTAGCTGCATCGCCCAGCTTGAACACGCTGACCACATGCGACAGGTGAACCGCCTGTTCCTGCAGCGAGGCTGCAGCAGCGGCGGCCTCCTCCACCAATGCGGCGTTCTGCTGGGTGGTTTCGTCCATCTGGTTGATCGCCAGGTTGACTTGCTGAATCCCGTCCGTCTGCTCTTTGCTGGCAGTCGAGATCTCGCTCATGATGTCAGTCACGCGCTTTACGCTGTCGACGATCTCCTGCATCGTTGCGCCCGCCTGGTCGACCAGCTTGGCACCGTCGTCCACCTTCTCTACGGAGTCGTCGATCAGCGCCTTGATCTCCTTGGCTGCCGCCGCGGAGCGCTGTGCGAGGTGTCGCACTTCGGTGGCGACGACGGCAAAACCGCGGCCCTGCTCGCCGGCGCGCGCGGCTTCGACCGCCGCATTCAGCGCGAGGATGTTGGTCTGGAAGGCGATGCTGTCGATGACGCCGATGATGTCGACGATCTTCTTCGACGACGCATTGATCGAGGCCATCGTATCCACCACCTGCGATACGACTGCGCCACCCTTGACTGCGACTTCCGAAGCCGAGACGGCCAGCTGGTTGGCCTGGTAGGCGCTGTCGGCATTCTGCTTGACGGTGGAGGTCAGCTGCTCCATCGAAGAGGCGGTCTCTTCGAGCGAGCTGGCCTGCGTCTCCGTGCGGGCAGACAGATCCTGGTTACCGCTGGCAATCTGGCTCGATGCGGTGGCGATCGTCTCGGTACCATTGCGCACTTCGCTCACGATGCGCACCAGGCTGCCGTTCATTTCCTTCAGTGCCTGCAGCAGCTGGCCGGTTTCGTCGCCGGTAGTCACTTCGATACGGTTGGTCAGGTCGCCTGCTGCGACGCTCTTGGCCACCTTGACGGCGTCCGCCAGCGGATGCGCGATCGCGCGCACCAGCCAGATGCACATCACGGCGCCGATCAGCACGCCAAACAGGATGCCGCTGATGCAGCTGTTGCGCACCCAGCGGTAAATGGTCTGGTTCTTCTCGTATTCCGTCCTGGCAGTTTCGAGCTGATACTGCATCAGCGTGTTGACGCCGTCCGCCACCGGGGTAAACAAGGTGTTCATCTGGCCACGCATGACGGAAGTCGCCAGCGCAATGTCGTTGGCGCGCAATGCGACCACCGCCGGCTTCAGTCCATCCGCGACGAACTTGCGGCGGCTGTCGATGAACTTGTCCGCCAGCGCTTTTTCGTCGGGAGACATGTGGGGCGCCATTTCGGCCATATAGCCATCCCACACTTTATTGATTTCATTGATCCTCTGATCGACCCCGTCCATCTCCTTGCCAATACTTGCGGGATCGTCGGTGAGTGCCTGTGCCACCGCCAGCTGATTCCGGTTGATCAACCGCACGATATGGTCGAGCTTCCCCATCGGGACGAGACGCTGCTCGTAATTTACCTGCAAGGACTGGTTGGCCACATTAAGGCTGGTAAGGCCGATCACGCCGCCGGTGATGCACATCACAGACAGCAAGCCGACGACAAAAATCAGTCGCGACTTGATGGATAAATTCCTGAACATCCGGTATTCCCCTCACTGGTATTGATGGCGGGTCGGCACGAGCGAATTCACACGCGACCTGCACTCGTGACTTTACCCGAAAAGGGTTGCCCACGGTCAACAATCTAGGGAGGAATAAGCACCGAAAAGAAGGCCACCGCCTTAATTTCGATCAGGTAATTCGGAAGGACGGTTTGACCGCTGCATGAAAGCGGGAGATACCGAAAGCGGAATTGGCAGGACAGCAAGAAGAGCAATGATGGAAAGGCGTCATGCTCAATTTGCGACACACATTGAAAATCTTGCCATCACTTTTTCAAGCCCGGGGCGGCTCGAATAAGCGCCTTGATATACATATTGATTGCCGATGAAAAGCGACCGGACCACGTGCCCCGGTCGCTGTTCTTGTGCCACTCCTATCAAGCACCCGATGTTCAACGGTTGCTGTCAGTGAAAGTGACTGGGCTGGCTCTGCTGCTGTGCGACCTCCGCCGGCGGTGCTTTCGGTTTGCCCTGGGCATCGCTCAAGCGGTACTTGGTGCGACGGTCGCCCATCAAGTCGCGCAGTTCCCGAATGCTCATCCCGGTAGTCTCGTGCATACGGATCAGCAGTGACGCGCCGATCGGCAGGCGACGATGCCGGATCTTGCTGATGACCGGCGGCGCCACTTCCAGCATGCGTGAAAGCGCGGCGTCGTTCTTCAGATTCATCTTTTCCAGCAGCGTGTCGAGAAGGCGATTCGGGTCATACGTTTCCTGCCCGGCAAGTGCGTGGTCGTTCATGGGGTCAGACATGATTGCCTCCTGAGGTGGATAACACATCGTACTTAGGTGTAACAAATGACACCTTGACCGCGATTAAGTTTCCAGACACACCAGAAATTGTTCAGAAAATATCGCCGATCCTTGTCGCCGATCCTTAACCCACCTGGTTAATGGCATCGCTACCGGAAGGACAGCCGTTCTCTTTCTTGCCCTTCCTCCATTGAAATGATGGTGCGCTGTATTGTTTTCAATTGCATGGAACATTTACATCACACTTGCATACAACCTCCTCTTTTCCCCTGCCAAACGTGCCCGACATGACGGGCACAGGATTTGCACCCCTTTGTGGTCAACATCCCATGCACTGGTGCATTCGTCTTTTTCATGCAAGGAGGTTGTGATGAACTGGGACATGATTTCAGGTAACTGGAAGCAGTACAAAGGCAAGGTCAAGGAACAGTGGGGCAAGCTCACCGACGACCATATCGACACCATTGACGGGCAGCGCGAACAGCTCTCCGGAAAGATCCAGGAGGCGTACGGCATCGGCAAGGATGAAGCCGACGAGCAGATCCGCGATTTCGAACGCCGCCTGCATTGAACCGACCCATCCCGCCGGCCGGCTTGCGCCCTCACATGCCTCGGCACCGCAAGCGCGGAGTACCACCATCCGGCAAGCCAACCAGCGAGACAAGGAGGCCACTGAAATGGGAAGCAGCGATCAGCAAGGCAGCTTGGTGATATGCGTCTCCCCCGGCCTCAACCAAAGGTGGGATGTGTCGGAAAAGGGATCCGAAGAGCCACTCGCATCGTTTGACGATAAGGAGGATGCCTATGCGTATGCCATCGAGTTAACCCAGTCGAGAGAAGGCGCTACCGTCCTGGTCGAGGATGAGGAAGGATTCTCGCCGCTTGCGCTACCGGACGAACAGCGCGTGCGACAGCGGCGTCACGGCGGTGCCGGCTGAGCGTGCAGGCATGTGCGACATGCCGGGCCAGCTCTCGCGCTGTATCACGCCGGACAGAGGAATCTCAATATCGGAAGAAGCTGCAGGTGATGAACCAAATGACATGCACTTAGTCTACGGGTCAAGCCGGTTTATCAACATACATAGGAGGTAAAAATGAATTTTATTATCTGGATTGTTGTCGGCGGTATTCTCGGCTGGCTTGCCAGCCTCGTCATGCGCACTGATGCACAGCAGGGCATGTTGCTGAACATCGTGGTCGGCATTGTGGGTGCCCTGCTGGGCGGCTGGCTGCTCGCACCGCTATTCGGCACAGGCACCATCAACCAGAACGACTTCAGTATTTCGTCGCTGCTTGTGTCGTTCCTCGGGGCTGTTGTGCTATTGGCCATCGTGAACCTGCTGCGTCGCGGCACGCCACGCTAGAGCTTTTTTAGCCTGACTGTATGCGAGCCAAGTTCGGGCGGGGACGCCGAGTCCGAGAAGCAAAGCCGTACGTGAAGTACGGCGAGCATCGAAGGCTTGAGGTTGGCCGCGTACGGTTAGGAAAAAATGCGCTAACCATCAGCACGATAGAGTAGGTACCAAGAAGCACAACACTAATCCGGCCCTCATCAACGGTGTCGAGTAAAGGGTGCAGGACCAGATGCCAGGTCCTGCACTTCGACACCAAACCTGGCATCACCCCGCCCTCTCTTCCGATTTTTTCTTCCTGTAGGCGACAACCAGTGGTAGTGGCGCTGTGTCAGCTCCCTATCACCAACCGCGGCCAACCGCGACCGACCGCGATCAAATGCGCCTGAACGGATTGCCGAGAGATGCAACCGTCAAGCGACAGCATTTCTTTGGAAGAGTGTCAGATCAGATTGCCGTCAAGCCGCCATCCACGGCGAGCTGGTGCCCCGTCACGAAGGACGCACTGTCCGAACACAACCACAGTGCCGCATTGGCGATCTCCTGCGCCTCGCCGAGGCGGCCGATCGGGTGCACTTTCACAATGGTTTTCTCGCGCTTCGGTTCGCGCTCCAGCGCGCGGTCGAGCATCGGCGTGCGGATGATGCCAGGACACACCGTGTTGATACGAATGCCGAAGCGGCTGTACTCCGCAGCCGCCGTCTTCGTCAAACCGACCACGGCGTGCTTGCTTGCCGCATAGATCGGCTGTAACGGCGCACCGACGAGGCCGGCGACCGATGCGGTATTGACGATTGCACCGCCGCCCTGCTTCAACATCTGACGGATCTCCCGCTGCATGCACAGCCACACGCCCTTGACGTTCACGCTCATGATGCGGTCGAAGGTCGCTTCGTCCGACTCGGCCAGCGGCAGATGCTCGATTTCAATGCCTGCATTGTTGAATGCGCAGTCAAGGCGGCCATAGGTGGCGACGACTTTGCCGATCAGCGCTTCCACGTCTGCCGATCTGGAAATGTCGGCTTTGACGAACTGCGCGTCGCCACCTGCCTCGCGGATATCCGACACGGTCTGCTCGCCACCGGAAGTATCCACATCAGATACGGTAACGCGCGCGCCTTCGCGTGCAAAGCTGATTGCCGCTGCGCGACCGATGCCGCTGGCGCCACCGGTGACCAACACCGACTTGCCTGTAAATGAAGAACCGCTCATATGCTCCCGTTCAATTCCGTCATGCTGTCGAGAACGGCAGGGTGTAAGGATGCACACCCTGCCCTGTCCTTTATTGCTTGTACTTCTTCAGTTCCATCTTGCCGATCTGGTTACGGTGCACTTCATCCGGGCCGTCGGCCAGACGCAGTGTGCGCGCCTGCGCATACGAGTAGGCAAGGTTGAAGTCATTCGACACACCGGCACCGCCGTGCGCCTGGATCGCCCAGTCGATCACCTGGCAAGCCATGTTCGGCGCAGCAACCTTGATCATCGCGATTTCCTTCGCGGCGACCTTGTTGCCGACGGTATCCATCATGTACGCGGCATTGAGCACCAGGAAACGCGCCTGGTCGATCATGATGCGCGCATTGGCAATGCGCTCCAGCGTGACGGTCTGCTCCGCAATCGCGCGACCGAATGCGACGCGCTTGAGCGAGCGGCGGCACATATCTTCCAGCGCACGCTCGGCCAGGCCGATCAGGCGCATGCAGTGGTGGATGCGGCCCGGCCCGAGGCGGCCCTGCGCGATTTCGAAGCCACGGCCTTCGCCGAGCAGGATGTTGGAGACAGGTACGCGCACATCCTTGAAGTGCACCTCGCCGTGGCCGTGCGGCGCATCGTCGTAGCCGAACACCGGCAGATGGCGCACGATAGTGACACCGGGCGTGTCGCGCGGCACCACGATCATCGACTGCTGCTTGTGCCTCTCCGCCGTCGGATCGGTCTTGCCCATGAAGATGAACACCTTGCAGCGCGGATCGTTCGCGCCGGACGACCACCACTTGCGGCCGTTGATCACGTACTCGTCGCCGTCGCGCACGATGGACGCTTCGATATTGGTCGCATCCGACGATGCCACCGCCGGCTCGGTCATCGCGAAGCAGGAACGGATCTCGCCTGCGAGCAGCGGCTCCAGCCACTGCTTCTTGATTTCCTCGCTCGCATAGCGCTCCAGCGTTTCCATGTTGCCGGTGTCGGGCGCATTGCAGTTGAACACTTCTGCGGACCACAGCGAACGGCCCATGATTTCGCACAAGGGCGCGTATTCGAGGTTGGTGAGGCCGGCGCCGCGATGCGAGTCCGGCAGGAACAGGTTCCACAGGCCTTGCGCCTTGGCCTTTTGCTTCAGCTCTTCAACGATCGTGGTCGGCACCCAGGCATTGCCCTTGGCGCGGTTCGCTTCAATTTCAGCAAAGAACTTCCCTTCGTTCGGATAGATGTACTCGTCCATGAACGCATTCAAGCGTTTCTGCAGGTCTTTTACCTTGTCGCTGTATTGGAAGTCCATTTGTCACTCCATCAGGTTATGCGCGATGCGCGGTGTGGGTAGTAGGTCGTGTAAAGGTGATCGGGTTTAGGCAAGCAGGTAGCCGCCATCGACGTTCAGGCAGGCACCGGTCGTGTAGCTCGCGGCATCCGACACAAGATAGAGCACGGCGCCGGCCATCTCGTCCGGCTGCGCGACGCGGCGCATCGGCACATGCGGCATCAGGTGGTTGAGCACCGCCGGGTTGTGCACCAGCGCGGCAGCGAACTTGGTATCGGTGGCACCAGGAAGCAATGCATTGACCCGCACGCCGGACTGCGCGCATTCCTTGGCGAATGCCTGCGTCATCGATATGACGGCGGCCTTGGTGATCGAATAAATGCCTTGCATGTCGCCTGGAATCACGCCGTTGACGGAGGCAACATTGACGATACTGCCGCCGCCGTTCTTCATCATCAGCTTCGTGCCATGCACCGAGCTGTAGAAATAGCCGCGGATATTGACGTCGACCGTTTTCTGGAAGGAGCCGATATCGGTATCGACGATGCGGCCGAAGTAAGGATTGGTGGCGGCATTGTTGACGAGGATGTCGAGCTTGCCATGCTTGCTCTCGATGCCGGCGAACAGCGCTTCGATCTGCGCCATTTCACCGATGTGGCACGCCATCGTCTCGGCCGAGCCGCCTGCCTCGCGGATTGCGGCAACCACCGCATCGCAGGATTCCGCCTTGCGGCTGGACACGATCACATGCGCGCCATAGGCAGCCAGCGTCTTCGCGATGGATTCGCCGATGCCGCGGCTGGCGCCGGTAACGAGAGCGATTTTTCCGGTGAGGTCGAACAGGTTTTTCATGTGAGGTCCTAGTGTCCTGAGTCAGAAGTTCGTTGAAAAATAAAACTGATGCAATGGGCGCCAAGCGAGGCGCAAAACGGAGCAAGGCCGGATGCCTTGCGAGTATTTAACGCGGCCGGCGAGGTGCGGCCGGCGAGGCGAGGGATGGTGTCCATTTCATCGGTTTTATTCATCGAATTTCGGATTCAGGACACTACCGGTAGGTAATGGAATGGGGCTGCCCGAAAAGCTCGAGATGGGCGTAATTGTTCAGATAGCTGAGCGTCACGCGTGTCGGCGACCCGCCGCCTGAACGATAAAGCAGCTTGGTGACGGCCGAGTTGACCAGTGTCCAGTTAAGTTCTGCGACCTGCCGGTCGGTCAGGCCGATCACATGCTGGCAAAGCGTTGCGATGGTGCCGCCGGAGGTAAACACGACGATGGATTGCGACTTGTCCGCGCTGTCGAGCAGACGCTGTAACGCACCAACGCAGCGCGCGCGAAACACCGGCCAAGGCTCGCGATAATCGCTGTCATGCTCGCCGCCCATCCAGCGCGCCATCGCCGATTCGAAAATTTCCTGGAACGCATGCTTCGCATTCGGGCTGGACATCAGAAAGCGCTTCACGACCTCGCGGTCGTCAAAGTCCGGCCGGTGACGCACCAGCACTTCGTGATGGTCGTATTCGTTGAAACCGGGGTCAGTATGCCATTCAGCCTGCGCTAGCCGCCCTTCCGGCAACTGGCTGATGCACGCGTCGGCAGTCTGCCTGTGCCGCGCGAGGTCGCCGGTGACCACGCGGTGGAACTGCTGGCGGGACTGCGCAAACCATTGCCCGAGCATGCGCGACTGCTCCGCGCCGAGGTCGGACAACTGGTCGTAATTCACGCTGCCAAAGGAAGCCTGTCCATGCCGGACGAGGTAAATCTGCCCCATTGTCGTTCCGCTTTCCGCTTACCTAGGATTGTGGAGAGCATATCGCCGGGTATAGAATCGATCAAATGAATAGTTATTATTGGACTATATAAATCTGATGCATATTTCGCGGGTCGATCTGAATCTTTTTACTGTCTTTGATGCGATCTACACTGAAGGCAGTGTCACGCGTGCGAGCCAGAAGCTGAACCTGACGCAGCCGGCGATCAGCCATGCGCTGGGGCGCCTGCGCCAGCTGTTCGACGATCCGCTGTTCGTGCGGCAAGGGCATGCGATGGTGTCCACGCCGCTGGCGCGCACGCTGATCGAACCGATCCGCCGCTCGCTGCGCGGACTGGAAGTGACATTGAACGGCCTGCATGTGTTCGACCCGGCGACCACGAACAAGCGCTTCAACCTCGCGCTGCGGGATGTGCTGGAAGCCACCATCCTGCCGCCGCTCATGCGCCGCGTGCGGGAAAGCGCGCCGCAAGTCGACATTGCAGCCAGTCAGGTGGAACGCAGGGAACTGGAAAGCGAACTGGCTGCCGGCACGCTCGACGTTGCGATCGATGTGCTGCTGCCGTTGGCGTCCGACATCATGCGCACCCGGATTTACCAGGATTCAACGGTGGTGGTGGTGCGGCAGGGACATCCCGTCATCGACGGCACGCTGGACATCGATACCTACCTGAAGCAGGACCACATCCTCGCCAGCTCGCGCCGGCGCGGCCCGGGACTGGAAGACTTCGAGCTCAGCCGCTTCGGCCTGGAACGGCATATCCGGCTGCGTTGCCAGCACTACTTCGCCGCCTGCCGCGTCGTCAGCCAGACCGACATGCTGCTGACCATGCCCGGCCGCTACGCGCACATCGCCAACAAGCAGTTCGGCAACCAGATCCTGCCCTTCCCACTTGAGGTGCCGGCATTCGACGTCTTCCTGTACTGGCACGCCAACGTCGACAATGACCCAGCCAACCGCTGGTTCCGGCAGCAGGTGATGCAGTCGATCCTGGATTGATTCGCGACCGGCTGCAGCATTTGCCTGCTCACCTGCCTGCTGACCTGCGTTGGAAGAAAACGCAACAAGATTTTGAAAAGGCTGATCTGCACGGCTGCGCAATCTACACAGCCGCTATCTGGGCCGCGTCATTTCTTCCGGCCTGACCCAGCAGTCAAAATCCTCAACCGATACATAACCGAGCGCCAGCGCCGCCTCCTTCAGAGTGGTGCCGTCCTTGTGCGCCTTCTTCGCAATCTGCGCCGCACGGTCATAGCCGATATGCGGCGCCAGCGCCGTCACCAGCATCAGCGAACGCTCCATCAGCTCGTCAATCCGCGCCTTGTTCGCTTCAATGCCGCGTGCACAATGCTCGTCAAAGCTGCGCATGCCGTCCGCCAGCAAGCGCACGCTTTGCAGGAAGTTATGCGCGATCAGCGGCTTGAACACATTCAGCTCGAAGTTGCCCGACGCACCGCCGAAGTTGATCGCCACATCATTGCCGAACACTTGGCAACACAGCATCGTCACCGCCTCGCACTGCGTCGGATTGACCTTGCCCGGCATGATGGAACTGCCCGGCTCATTCTCGGGAATCGTGATCTCCCCCAAGCCGGAGCGCGGCCCGGAAGCCAGCCAGCGCACATCATTTGCGATCTTCATCAGTGCCGCGGCAAGCGTCTTCAAGGCGCCATGGGCAGCCACCATCGGCTCATGCCCGGCCAGGGCGGCGAACTTGTTCGATGCGCCCTTGAATGGCAGGCCAGTGTCCTTCGCAAGCATGCCGGCGACCCGTTCGCCAAACTCCGGATGCGTATTCAACCCCGTCCCCACCGCGGTCCCGCCCACGGCGAGTTCGCACAGCGGATGCAGCGTTGCCTCGACTGCAAGCAAAGCCAGGCGCAGCTGTTCCACGTAGCCCGAAAACTCCTGCCCCAATGTCAGCGGCGTTGCATCCTGCAAATGCGTGCGCCCGATCTTGATGATGTCCGAGAACGCAGCCGCCTTCGCCTCCAGTGTTGCCCGCAGTTCCCGCACTGCCGGCAACAGGCGCTTGACGATGCCAATGCTCGCGGCAACGTGCATCGCCGTAGGGAAAATATCGTTCGACGACTGACCGAGATTGACTTCATCGTTGGGATGCACCAGCCGCCCCTCACCGATCGGCCCGCCGAGCAATTCCGAGGCACGATTGGCCAGCACCTCATTCATGTTCATGTTGGACTGTGTACCGGATCCCGTTTGCCAGACGGACAGGCGGAATTCTTCCCGATGCAAGTCAGCAACGACTTCGTCGCAGGCTTGAACAATCGCATCGGCTTTATCGCGATCCAACCGTCCGAGATCGCGATTGACGCGGGCACATGCACGCTTGACCATCGCCAGCGCTGCAATGAGCTCCTCCGGCATGCGTTCGGTGGAAATATGGAAATGCTCGAGCGAGCGCTGGGTTTGGGCGCCCCATAGGCGGTCTGCGGGGACTTCGATGGGGCCGAAGGTGTCGCGTTCTATCCTTGTTGTCATGATTTCCTCCTGACGGTGGATATTAGAACGCTTGCAAGGGCAATTGGTTTTCTTCCCGTCCAAATGGACAGGCATCCCCAAAAAGCGCTTCTATCGCTGCTCGAACTCGACAAGGATTTTCATGCGTGCCCTGCTTGGTTTTCCACCCTTCATTCCGGGTTGCATCCTTGCCTTCATAAATGTGTCGACGGCTGCCTTTTCAAACTCAGGAGGCAATTCGGATTTGTCGATCTCGATACGTTCAACATGCCCGTCAGCATCAATATATAGGACAAGAACGCCCGTTGCCTTGCTCTGATTCAGCTGCGCATCCGGGTAAGGAATGACCACCGGCGCTTCGGGGTAGGGACGGGCGTCCAGCTCTCCAGCAGGCAAGTAAGGCGCTTCTGCCGGGGGCAAGCTAGCCAATACATCCTCACCAGGCTGAGCAGTCTGCAGCGCATCCGCTACCTTCCCAGTGGGTGGCATCTCCTTCTCAACCTCGTAATCTGCCGTATTCGGGAGTATTTCGGTTTCGCCTGCATCAGTTTCAGGCAAGGTCGGTTTGGAATAAATTGCTACGTCAAGTACTCGTTCGGCCTGCGTCTCCACGACAGGAGAGCGTGCATGGGATATAAATATTGCAAGCGGCAGAATGTGCAGCACCAGTGCAGCAAGCAAGCTATACCGCGTACGTTTTTCCATCGATCACAGTATTTAATAAAAAACCCCCTCGCTTGCGGTGCGAGGGGGTTTGGTGATTCATGGATCAATCCTCGATTTCACGCCAGGTAGTGCGGCGCACCGCACCACCTCCACCACCATCATCGCCACCTTCCTCAGCAATGATATTGCCGGTGGTGTCCGTAACAATTGTCCTCATCCCGTCACTCACTCTGACGGTTTTGATACCAGCAACAAGCGCGTTACCGCTCAAAAGTTTACCCGCCATTCCATCTACCGCAGTGGACAGGCTCTTGCCGGTATAGATGTTCAGGAAATACAGGTACGCGTGTCCCCCGACATCACAGGCATTCGTGGACGGAACGTTGGCTGCGACAGTCAAGGTGTTGAGCTGCAAAGACATATCAACGTTGACACGCTCACCAGGCGATTTACTCTGCGGATTGAAGTCGAGATACCAGCCGTCCTTGCTCGCCCAGCTCATGTTGTCGCCGCTAATCGTACGGATAGTCTTGCCCGCCAACGCTCCGCCGTCAGAACCCGTGGTGTGCGTCAGTGTACGTGCCACCATCGATGCGCCACGGACATCAGCAATTCCCTTGCCTTCGCCGGTCAGAGTTTTGTCCTTTAACGCATATAGGGACTGCTGGCTCGTGTCCTTGGGGTCGTTATCTCCCAGATATTTTCCTGTGCCAACCATGATTACCGGATACTTGATGCCGCTTTCCTTGATCTCCGCGAGCTCAGGCTTGGTCGTAATGGGCTGAGGCTTCTTGTCCGCAGTTCCATCCTTCAACTGTGCGACCAGGACAGCCTCTCGGCCGCCATTCCCGCTAACTTCTTCCGGGGGATACCTATTGTCAATGTCAAAACGCCAGACGTTGCCAAGCAGGTCGCCACCGTATAGGCGTTCAATGATCGGCATTGCGTCGTCTTCGATCCATGCATTGAGCTTGCCCAAGCCACTCGGTGTAGTCGTGCTTCCTGCCGAAGTAACGATGTCGTCTGTCACGAGCTTCGTCCCTTTCTCCGCGTCGAGCACAAACAACCGTCCCTTGCCGTCCCCGGTATCGCCACAACCACCGGGGGCATTGTTATAGCCTGAAGAGAACATCACTGCCCACTTGCCAGCCTTGGTTTTGCCAACGACCGGATTTCCGAAGCTGTATCCGAGGTTGTCGTCGGTGAACTCCCAAAGCCCTTTCGGCGCCGCCGGGTCCGTCACATCGAGTGCATAGTATCCGCAGCCGCCCTTGTTCAGGCCGGCGACTAGAATCGTCCGCCAGTCATCTTTCGAAGCACAGAGTTGCACATCTGCTTCCGGTTCTTGAACCGTTTTTTGTTTCGGCTTGATGCACACATCTGCAACCGTCGGCGAGCCGTCGACAGAATAGAAATGGTTGTTTCCATAGTTGCGGTCGGCCAGACGCCACATGTTCTTCATGACAAACGTCGGCACATACGCCCAGCGTTCGTTGCCTGTTTCCGCGTCAATGGCGTGCAGCATCCCGTCATTGGCCGCAATAAAAACAGTAGCAGCACGTTCGGCGTTCGCCGTCTTGAACTGCGCATAGGTCTGATCGTATTTATCGTAGGTGAGCGGCGGCTTCTTCATGTAGACAGGCACGCCATTCACGATATCGCCCAGCTTATGCTCCCGACTGCGATACAACCGGTTGGTAGCGGTAGGATTTGTCGCAGTATCCTCGTAGGTATCGCGGCCCCGGAGATAGTTGATCAGATTTTCTGCCTTGTTAGCCTCTGTCTTCTGGTCGCCGGTCAGGTCTTCTGCATCCGCCCCACACTGGTCTACCGCAGGCGACTTGCTGCAAAGGTCTGCAAAATTATCTTCCAGACTATCGGCCGTCAGGTTAGTCAGGTCGAATTCTTTCAGCTTGCTTGCCTCGTCCCCGCTAAAGAATTTGATGTTCCTGCCATCGCCAGTACCGGCCGCTTTTGCCTCTTGCACTTGCGCATCGAGCTGTGTTTGTGCTGACCAGAGCGCAGAACCCGACAAGGCACCGGTTTTCGGGTCGATTGAAAACGACTTCAAGTCGCCATCCCACTTGACCGTGCGGTAGAGCGCCACGTACACAAGGTTGTCACCAGCGACCGGCTCAAGGTTCGACGTCGCAGCAGCAGCAGAAGAACCCGGCTTCACATCCATGCCACTCAAGGCTTCCTTGAGCCCCTCCTTCACTGTCTTGGAATCGGCCGCGCTGTAATAATTGCCACGGCCATTGACTGCCGCATGCCACAGGTCGTCGATCTTATGTGCTTCTGCGTCGGTAGGATCTGGCCAATCGGCCTGGCCCGTTGCCCGGGGCGCCTTGATATCGTAATACTGCCTGGTAGTGGAGTCGTTGTCCTTCTCTGCAGTCTCGTAATTCTTTTCGTACTTGATCGTGCCGTTCACACCCAGGCCAAGCGTAAATGTGGTCATGTGCTGATAGTCCGCACTGTTTTTCCCACTCGGGCGAACGTTGTTCTTGCACAGGTCGGTGTACGTCGTGTCACCGATGGTGTTCGAGCAGTTGCTCCATTTTGTATGATCTCGCAAATCAGTCCCATAGTAGTAATAGGCGACGTCCGCGAGTGTATTTTCCTTTTTCTCCACATCCAGATAAGGACGTACCGTCCCTTCAGTTGCCGCCTTGTAGCCACTGAATGCGATTTCAGTAAACTGCCGTGTCTTGGTTGTACCCGGGGCCTTAGCTACATCGACTTCGATTGGGGCAGTCAAGTCGCCCAAGGCAGGGTCTGCCGTAATCGTGATGACCTGATTGTTATAACTAGCCTTAAAGCCCGTGATGCTGGTATTGGCATTGATCTCATCTTTGACCGCATTACCGATGGTGTCCGCGTAGATCGAGTAGTTCGGCGGTGCTGGAGGCGTTTTCATCAACTCGATGTCACTGCCGTTAATATTGACCCTCACGCTCGTCACTCGATAACTGCCATTACTCAGCTTCTTGTTGCCTGTTTGATCGCCGATCTCGATTCTCGCTTTTGCGCCAACGGCCGCACTCGCTTCTACACCGTCGACGTCACCAATACTCGTCGAGCCATCAATCTGCTTTGGCGCTACGTTATCGTTCCAGTATCCATCGGTTGAAAGAATGGTGAAATTCTGCTGACAGGAATACTGCACCGGGTCATAACCACTGATCTTTCCTGCATACATGCGGCCCATTCTGGAAAGCGCTTTCCGTAAAGGCGTACCACCATATGCCTTGCTCTTGTAGAGCTTGTCGTACCAGTCAAAACGCTGGGTTCCCGCTTCTGCTCCACTAAAGTCAGCAATCTTGAAATCCTCGTTATAGTGATATGTCTCCTGACTATTAATGAAGAACAGTCCGAGGCGGTACTTAGTTTGCTCTAGGTCCTTGAAGGCCTCACCGGCGGCCGCCTTCATGGCCATCGCACGGCTGCGGTAATAGGTGTACCAGTTGGCATAATTGGTCTTCGCAGCATCACTGCCGGCAGTTACGCCTGGCGCCTCGATCTTGTTCGGATCAGTGACAATCGAGTATTTATCGTTAGTTTCACAAGTCGTCGAACTGGCATTGGTTTTGTGCTTGGAATAGTAGTACTTGCTAGGCGAACTGGAGCACTCTTTACCCGTGCCGGATGTGACGCAATCTACTTTAAATGGTGTGAGATTCTGCAGGTCAGAGAGTTTTTTCTTGGCATTATTACCAAGAACTTGTGGATAGGATGTCGCACCATCAGCGGAAAAGTAGCCGTCTAATAGCGCTTCGTCAAAAATGGCATCGTCATAGCGCGTGACCCCATCGCTGTACTCCTTGCCGCCGATTTTGTAGGGAGGTTTATACGTTTCATTCGGGTTATAAAACACGGTATTGTGCTTGTACCAACCAAAGCAGCGCTTGTCTCGTATATGTCCGTAACTGTAGCCGTAATAGTCGTTCCAGTCGTCATCGGCTGGCATGCTCTCAAACCCCATCGAGCCGGAATCGTCAACAACAAAAGCGATATTGGGTTTGGCAGTGGAGCTACTGACAATACCATTGGCCAATGGGCCGTTAGCCAGCTCCGTCACACCAGCCGTCCCTGCCACAGGTATCGCGCCGCACAATGCCATGAGCGCCATCATCAAGACGGCGCGGTGCATGCTTCCAGTATTCGGCATCATTGCATTCTCCATATCAGAAATGGATATAGGTTTCGGTATAGCTCACTGTGTTGCGCGGACCTTCCGCGCGAACGATGATCCGGTAGAACGGACCGGCCGTTGAAGTCAGGCGTCCCTCGCCATACTTCACCTCGCCTCGCTTTGGGGAGGTCCCGCTGCTACCGGCGATGGGCCTTGCGCAATTGGTGGCAGCAGGCGCCTTGGCCTCCTCACACATCCGGGTAATCAGGACTTGCGTGGCGTAGCCTTCGGTCTTCTGATCCTTTGCGGTCGGTTTCTTGCACGCCTTCCATGTCGTATCGGAGGCATATGCACAGTCGTCGTCGTTCCAGTCAACCAGTGTTCTTTCGATATTGGATGACTTACCCGTGATGTCCAGATCGTCCAGTCGGGTCGCGTAGTAGCCGTCGCTCTCGTCGTCGCTGAAGAGGTGAGCACCGGCTTGGTTGGCCTCAAGGTATTTGATCGCCGCTTCTGTCGCGGCATCCGCAGCAGACGTGGTGGTTTGCTTGAAGGCGAGATTGCCGACTACCAGCGTCCCGGTGTCTACTGAACGAATCAGGCCGACTGCCGCTATCGACATCAATACAAGAGCAACCAATACGACCATCAACGATATGCCATGCTGATAACGGCGGTGGTTTGCCGATTGGTTCGCAGCAAAATGCGCCGTATACAGGCTGATGCAGCACTGCGGCCTCATGGTGTCACTCCTGTTCATTGTTGCCATATCATGTTGCGCAACGGGACCGTTGTTTCGACTACGCGATAGCGGTAACGCTGCCAGTTAGGGCTGGTATTGTTGACGTTGACGTTGATTTTTACGCCTTTACCAGCCGGGTCAGGCCGCCAGCAAACGGCCGCTGGGTGCGGCGTATCACTGTCGCAGGTGGAATCGGCTACGGCGCCGTCCAGTGTGACGTTTTGCGACTCCTGACTTGCACTGCGGGTGACGAGCGCAATACGAAGTGCGCGCACCTGGCGCCACTCCACCTCATTAGCAGGCACCGTCGCGCTCCACTCGTCGATTGCGTTATCAGACGGCGAGTCCGTTTCCTTTCCGTACACAGCCTGCAGTTGCACCACATCGGGATACAAGTCCTGAACTGAATTTGTGTTCGCGGCCATGTTGAATTCTGTCAGGCGCAGGGTGTATCGACCTGTATTGGCATCAAAGGCGATCCCATACGTACGATCGACGAAGTTGCCCAGGTTGATTAAGTAGTCGCCTATGCTATAGCCGCTATCAGGCAGGATGCTGTTTGCCGAAGTCTGATTCCAGGTACTCTCCGCAAGCGTATGCGGCACCTGGTTTGCTGCCTTGGCACCTGCCACACGAAATACCGTGCACCACGTTCCTCCGGCCAGTGCTGCCGGAACCGCAACCATCATGTCACCGGCTTCTATGCCGATATCGGAGTCGACAAAAAAGCTTGCATCATCCTTTTTATGATTGCCCGAAATCCTGGTTGGCAAGGTAATCCCGTTCTTGCTACTGGCAAAAAATCTGACTTGATCGGGAGCGCCGTTCGCGCCATCCGTAATTATCGCCGGCACAAGCGGAAAAGTTCTCGTGGCTGTAGTGCCATACTTCGCCCGAACTTCACAACCAACGGAGCTTGGCACCGTTGTATAACCAAAGCCCGCATTGCGGCCGTCGCGCTCAATCGAATAGAGGCTGAGTGATGCATTGACGGTGGCATCCGCACCGGACGTCGATGTCCGTTTTCTTGACTCCGCCACCTGCATCACTTGCGAAACAACCAGCACCGTAACCAGGCCTATGGTGATGCCGACCATGACCTCGACCAGAGAAAAACCCGCGGTGCGTTTGCGTTGACCGTTTTTCACGTTTTTCCCTTACCTATTCAGTTGACAATCTGAGCACTGATATCAAAACGACCTGGCACTTCACCCTGACCTGGCAAGGTCCAGCTCAGAGAAACGTCGACTCGTGGCGCATTGACGGTAATGGTTGCACTCCCGCCCGGCAGGGTCTGGCCAACTGCAGTCAACCATTTATTGCATGTGGCGTAGCCATCGCATGTGTCGTCTGCCGTGGCATATTTGCCCAGATTTGCCTGGTCAACCCACATCTGACCAATGACTTGATTCGCAAGGAATGAAGCCTCGCCGCGCAGTTTTGCGTGCGTCACGTTCTTGCTCATCGTGGCCTGCAGACCAACTAGTGCGAGGATCCCAAGGGAGAACAAGAGAATCGCGATTAGGGCCTCTACCAGAACAACTCCGCCCTGTTTTTGTTCTCGAACCAAACCTGCTTGTCTATACATAGGAAAACCTCATCAAGTCAGCAATGCGCAGGATTGCTTGCAGCAGTCACAGAGGGATCGCATGTGCGTACTGCACCACCGGGTGCGATCTGTATCTGAAGCGTTCGCCCGGACCCAGTCATTGCCGACAAGGTGATGCGAGCAATCGGCGCATCGTCTCCCGTGCATGTCGCCTGAACGCGGCCAAATCCGTTGAACGTAACGCAGCTCGCAGCCGCTGCAGGGGCGTTACCATTGACCGCACTTACACTGACCCCAGTCCCGCCGTCTGTTCCCAGGCGGGACTGGATTAGACGTGGAGCCACCGTGTTCGAAGTGGCCGCGTTGCAGGCATTAGCGGGATCATCCAAGCTGACTACCCAGGACTTGCCGGATTCGCTGCGAGCGCATGTGCTGCTCAGCCCGTTGACGAGCCAGAACGAAACGGGGACGTTACGGCGAAGCGCTTCAGTTCGCGCCAGGTTTAAACCCGCCTGAATGCTTTCAGCGGATGTTCGTATTTCCGCATTCCGGATAAAGGATTGAAAGCTTGGTACGCCGATACCAAGCAGAACGGCGATGATCGCCACAGTGATCATCATTTCTATCAGGGTAAATCCGTTATGGCGACTCATGACTTGCTCCGGCCGATCAACATTCTTTACCCTTGACCAGCCAGCATAATGAGGCAACCGCCTTACCCTTGAACTCGGCGGTCTTTTGCTCGTTGTTCTGATTCAGCGTGTAGATGTGCCCTACTGCAGCCCCTGAACTCCCGGTCGCCTTGATTTCATATGCCTGTGTACCGTTCAGCGTGCAGGAGTAGGTGAAGTTCCCGGAGATTGCCGCAAAATTGATCTGATCCGCCGTACCATCATTTGCACAATTGCCGGTTCCGAAGTTTCGATTGCTTTGATAGAACTGTTCAAGCTTCACGCGCAAGTCGGCGAGCGTGGAGAATGCCTCGCTTAGCGCACTCCGCCTGACATATTCGGAGTAGCTCGGCACAACAACCGCTGCCAAGATGGCGACGATCGCGACCGTTATCATCAGTTCAATAAGCGTGAAACCGGATTTTCTCGCGCAAGCATTCATAAAGCCCCCCTTCGTTTTGCGGAATGTAGTCCAACGTCGTTTAGTTGTCAGTGGGTAATGCGATTAACGGCCGAGCGTTCCCGACAAACGGCACCGCCACTGAAGAATCCGGCGACACTTTGAGGAGATTCTGTTGTATTGACGCACTGCAGAATCCGGGCGGAACGGCCACTGCATCTGCATGATCAGTGGGAAGAACCGCTATGTCGCCCCACGCAGCACCCAGGCGCAATCGGCTTCTGGCAGCGGCTTGCTGAAGTAATACCCCTGCATGTAATCGCAACCATGCTCCCGCAAATAGGCAAGTTGCGCTTGGGTCTCAACGCCCTCAGCGATCACCTTGAGCCGCAGACTGTGCGCCAGTGAAATGATCGACAACACGATGGCCGCATCGTCCGGGTCGACAGTGATATCCCGCACAAACGACTGGTCGATCTTCAGCAGGTCAATCGGAAACCGCTTCAGGTAGGCGAGGCTGGAATATCCGGTGCCGAAGTCATCGATGGACAAATGCACACCGAGTCCCTTGAGTTCATGCATGAGCATCACGGCGTGCTCGACGTCGTTCATCATCATGCTTTCGGTCAGTTCCAGTTCGAGCAGATGCGGCGCGATGCCGGTTTCGTCGAGCACGGACTTGATCGTGGCGACGAGGTCTTGCTGGTAGAACTGACGCGCAGACAGGTTGACCGCCACGCGCACATCCCCGAACCCATCGATCTTCCATGCCACGCTCTGCCTGCAAGCTGTGCGCAATACCCAGGTGCCGATGGGGACGATCAGGCCGACTTCTTCCGCAAGTTGAATAAAACGCCCTGGCGGGACCATGCCCATGGTCGGGTGTTGCCACCGGATGAGTGCTTCCATACCTGTAACGCGCCCGCCTTCGAGGCTCACCTGGGGCTGATAATGCAGCACGAACTCCTCGCGTTCAATCGCATTGCGCAGATCATTTTCAAGACGCAGGCGCTCCATCGCCCGTTCGTTCATTGCTGCGGTATAGAACTGGAAGTTATTGCGCCCCGCTTCTTTCGCACGGTACATCGCAATAGCCGCGTGCTTGAGCAGGATGCCGGATTCGTTGCCGTCGCTTGGGCAGATGGCGATGCCGATGCTGGCCCCGAGAACGAATTCATAGCCATCAATCACGATGGGGCGGGCGACTGCCTGCAAGATGCGATGCAGGATCGGTGTAGCGAGCTTTTCGTCTTCCCGTTCTGGCAATACCACGGCGAATTCGTCTGCACTCAGCCGCGCAACCGTGTCGGTCTCTCGCACCACCTGTCGCAGCCGGTCGGCAACGCATTTCAACACCTCATCGCCAGCATGGTGACCAAGCGTGTCGTTGACAAGCTTGAAGCGGTCGAGGTTCAGGAACAGCAGCCACGCTGCATGCCCATACCGCTCGGCGTAGGCGACCGCCTGGCACAACCTGTCCTGAAGGAGGCTGCGGTTGGCCAAGCCGGTCAGCGTGTCACGGCTGGCACGAAATTCCAGTTCTGCCTGATAGCGCTTGGTATCGGTAATGTCGTACAAGGCAACGACGAAATGATTGACCTCTCCCGATTCGTCGCGGACGGGAGCAAGATAAATATCGCTCCAGATCAGCGATCCGTCCTTGGTGTAATTGCGCAGAACGGCATGTGCCTCCCGCTTCTCGCGTGCGGCAGCGCGAATCTCTCCTATTTCCGGCTGGTCCAAGTCGCCCGCCCAAAGCAGGCTGCTGCTGTGCCCCACGACGTCCGCTGCAGAGTATCCGGTGATGCGTTCAAACGCCGGATTCACATACTCGATGGGATACTTGGGCGGCACAGCACTGGTAATGATGATTGCGTTCGCACTAGCTTCGATCGCGCGTTGGCGCAACTCCAGCCCTTCTTCGGCACGCTTGCGGGCTGCGACATCCTCGACCAGTAAATCGTTTGCCTGTTGCAGTTCGGCGGTCCGCAGCTCGACGAGCTGCTGCACCTTTCGCGAGCGCGAAGAAAGCGTCTGCATATAAGCCGCAGCCAGCAGGCTGAGCAGCACACCTGCGACAAGACCGTACAGTGATCCATCGTGCCGCTGCAGGAAGAACGTCGGCTGGACCGAGGCAATGATTCGCCATGGCCTGCCGGCCACTTCAAAGTCGTACGTCATGCTTTCCGGCGTGTCGTACAGGATCCACGAGGGAAGGATGGAGGCAACAGGTTGCGCAGGGGGAGCACTCCCCTTGCGATATGCAAGAAATCCTTCATCCTGCACGCCGCTGGCATAGACACTGATGTTGATCAATTCATCATCCAGCAAGCCATTGGTGGCGAGGATTTCCTCTATCAGGCGCGGCGCATTAAATACGGCGGCCGTATCGCCGATGACAGCCCGCCTGCGCGACTCGATGTCATCGAGCGGGACCCCGTGGCGATAGACTGGCATCACCACAAGAAAACCGCGGAGTTTTCCGTCGCCTTGTGCGAGTGTCAGCAGGTTGCTGGACGCTGCGTGCCCCGTATCGGTGGCGTACCGGACAGCATCGATCAGCGTCAGGTTGGCCGACACGTCCAGCCCGAACGCCGCCTCATTGCCTCGCATCGGTTCGATATAGTCTACGACCAGATGTCGCTCGCGCGGCTCTGCCACGAACAGCTTCCCATCCTTCAGTTGCCGCATTTTGAAGTCGGGAAATTCCAGCCGCATTCGCGCTTCATACTGCTGGCGTTCGCCCGCATCCACATAGCGATGAAAATTGAAAGCCTGTACATAAGGATGGCGCTGCAGCAGCGGTTGCGTAAAGGTGTGAAATTGTTCACGACTGACGGGTTCGAACGTTGCGAACAGTTGGTTCAGCACACGCAGGACTTGCACGGTTTCGTCAAGCTGCTGCTGCACGGCGAGAGTGCGAATATTTGCCCGCTGCTGGAAGTCGAGTTCGATCTTGTCGTGCTCCAGACGACGCAGGCCAACGAATAGTGCCACGGTGCCCGACAGGCCGAGGATCAATGCAAGAAATGCAGCGGTGGATATCAGAAAGGGCGAGCGACTGCGCGGCATTCAAGCTCCGGTTACAAACATCAATGAATATGCGTCGCTGGCATAGGCGAGTAAACGCCTGGACGTGAGAGTCCGCATATAGCGTAACGGATTTATTTCTACCAAGTAAGAGGTTCTTGCCGCCTCTATGAAATTTGCTGCAGGCGTGATCGTGTTTCTGTCGCGACGCGCCAACACAGCGGCGCCATCGTTACGAAAGAAACACGGGTCGATTCCATTGTTTCAAGCTTTCGCTCAATGCCGCCCTCATACCCCGGCGTTAAGATACAGCGGTCTTTGGTGAGTCTTCTCGCTCCTCGTTATGACTGAATACCATCTCCATACGCTGTGGCGGATCGCGGCGCCGCTGCAACCTGTCTTCGATGCCGTATTTGACTCGCTGCGCTGGCCTGAATGGTGGCCCGGCGCTGAACATGTTGACGAAATCAATGCCGGCGCGCCTGACGGTATCGGCAGCATCCGGCGCTATTGCTGGAAAGGGCGGCTCCCTTATCGCCTCAGCTTTGACGCGTGCGCGACGCGGCTAGAACCGCCATGGCTGCTGGAGGCAAACGTCAATGGAGATCTCGAAGGAGTCGGGCGATGGGCCTTCCTGCATGGCGAGGGGATTACCTCTGTTCACTATGAATGGCATGTCCGGACAACAAAACGCTGGATGAATATGCTCGCGCCGCTGGGCCATCGAGTCCTGGCGAACAACCACAACGCTCTGATGGATGCAGGCGCGGAAGCCTTGGCCCAGTTGCTTGGCGCCCGTCTCGTCGAATCGCGCGCCATCAGCGATGCCGAACTCATCCGTCAACTTCCTGCAACTGATCGATGAAGTGGTTGGCCGCCCTTCTCTCCGGCATGGCTGCAGGCATCATCGCTACCGCCGTGCAGCTCGCTTTGTGGTGGGCGGCATCCTTGCCTGTCATGCACATGCTCTTGCGAGACAGCAGATTAGCCGCTGCGATTGTCATGGGCAGTTCGGCATTGCCACCGCCGGCATCCTTTGACTGGGACGTGATGATCGTTGCAACGCTGATTCACTTCACACTTTCAGCCGTTTACGGCTGTGCGCTCGCCCTGTTCATTTCGCGCATGTCACTCCACCGCTCAGTGCTTGCCGGTGCGATCTTCGGCCTTGCACTGTTTGGATTGAACATGTACGGATTTACGCTGGTCTTCCCGTGGTTTGACGCAAGCAGGGACTGGATTACCGGAATGGCGCACGTCGCATTCGGCATGAGCGCCGCAGTGCTGTACAAGCGATGGCAAGGATCTATTCTTTAGTTGAAGACTTGCGTGAGCCGAAACCAAATTACCGCAAAGGTGGTGGCTGACGATTCTTCCGCAAGTTATGCCGGCTTTTCGCCCGGCTCCGGAAGCAGGCATGCCTTGACGATCTGCAGGTCGTTGTCCTTGGCGAAATTGAGGACGAAGTGATACGCCAGTGGTTCGATGTCGCGCAGGTGCTCGTTGACGATGACTGACTTCACACCGCCAAGCACCGTAGGTCGTACGTATGGGGAATAACGAAGATGAGCATGCGGGCCGCCTGAGCCCTCCGGCCGAAAGCAAGACATGACACCGCACAAGCGCTCTGCCCAGTCACTGGGCCGGAACTGACGACCGTCGCTGGTGATGCCTTGAATGAAAAACTCGCTGGCGACAGTCGTATGTGGTGTGGAATCTGCCATTTGTGCGGCTTGCCTCTATAGCGGTGGCTACCTTGAACCTTGCTCCGCACCAATTCAAGTACGAACCGGGCGTCTCGCTCGGCGCCATTATGCAGCGCCAAGCTTTCAGCATTCTTGCATATTATATCTTATAGAAGAGTTGGAGTGAAACAATATCCCGCAATGTGAAAAACAGACAAGACGCATTCCCGGCTATGCCGAACGCAATGGATTCACCTCAATTCGCAGGACGCACGTTGAACCGTAGCGCCGGTCCAGCCTGACTTGCCGCCGAGGTCGGCGACCTTGCCCACGGTACGGCATTGCATGGTGCCGCCGAGCCCTCTTGCCGTAGCACAGGATGCGCCGAGCCGGGGACGCCGAGCCCGCTCCGATGCGTTGCCGCACCTTGTCCCCCAGGCAGTCCGCCTCAGCCGCAAGTGGCAAGTCAGGCTGAAACTGCTCTTGAGTGAAGGGAATCATGCGGCAGCGAGCCAGGGAAAGCGATTGCAGGAATATTCAGCCGCCGCGATGCAGCAAGCCATCTCGCCAAATCGGCAAGGACTTGCAAAGAGCGATATTCGAGCGATCACCGCCCTGCATTCGGGAGTAGTGTTTGGCCCACGGATGGATGGCTATATGCCAGACGCTCTCAAGAGCAGAACGCTCGTGAGGTAAATGGCTCAACCAAACCAAACAGCGAACGACAATAGCAGCAGTAGCAACATCCACAACAGGAGTGCGCGCCAGACCAGGCCAACCGTACTCTGCAGTGCACGTGCCGTTGCCTCTTCTCCGGGCGGACTGTCCGGCTCGGCACTAGCCACATCCACTGTCGCCGCATCGGCTGCGGGCAGGCTCGTCGCAATTTCTCTCGCGCTTCCCAAGCGCAGACCCATTGCGCCACCGCCGGCGGAAAGGATGATTCCGATTGCCTCGTCCGGCCAGCGATGCGCGAAATTGCGCCATGCATAAATTGCATCCTCAAAGTTGCCGACCACCGCAAAAGCGATCGCGGTCAGACGGGCCGGAACCCAATCGATCCAGTAAAACGCCTTGATCGCAAATTTGCCAAACGCCTCATTCTTGAGTTGATCCGGCTCGTTCCAGGCACGTGCCAGATGCTCCGCGACGCGATACATGACTGCCCCGGCAGGCCCGAGCGGCAACAGAAACCAGAAGAAGACGCCGAACACATTGCGGTGTGTAGTAACGAGTGCGTTTTCGACCGCAATGCGTGAGATTTCACTCACATTCATGCTAGTTGTATCCTCGCCGGTCCACTCTGCGAGAAGACTGCGGGCTGTCGCCTCATCGCCACTGTTCAGCGCCAACTGGATCGAAGTGAAATAATGACTGTAGTGACGGAAGCCAAGGGTCAGGTAGACGATCAGTACATTCCAAGCCAGCGCGGCAAACGGACTGATGCGGATGCACAACCAGTACACAAGCACAGTGGGCACCAGAAGCAAAAGCATCGTCAGCATCCATGCCATTCGGCCGTGCTTTTCCTGCCCCGCGTTGAATGACATTTCCATGCGCAATGCCAACCGCTTGATCGCCGTGTATGCCGGATTGTCCGCACGTAGCGGCTTGAGTTGCTCGAGTAACAGCGCAAAGAGAATTGAGAGAAATGTCATCAGACTGCCCAGATAGTCATGCAAACGATACGATAACGCAGCACAACACCATAATCAAACGCGCACACGCCGGAACCGGCGCAGTACACATGCGTACCGTTTGCTGCCTTTTCAGGCACGCAGAAAATGGAACAGGTTGCGCAGCATGCCTGCAGTCGCCCCCCAGATAAAAAAACGCTCGTAAGGCATTGCATAGAAGGTCCGGCGGCCTAGACCGTTCGGAAATTCGAACGAGCGTCGCTGGTGGTTCATGCCATCCATCAGGAACGCGAGCGGCACCTCAAAGATCTCGGCAACCTCGAACGGATCGGCACGCAATTCAACCGGTGGCTGCACGAGCGAGACAACCGGCGTGACTCGAAAACCCGTAGCCGTAAAATAGTCAGGCAGTATTCCGAGCACATCCACCTGCTGACGGTCGAGTCCAATTTCCTCTTCTGCCTCGCGCAGCGCTGTTTCGATGACAGAGGCATCAGTTGCATCTACGCGCCCGCCAGGCAGGCTGACCTGCCCCGCATGATCGTTCAAGTGCGCAGTGCGCTGAGTCAGCAGCAAAGTCGGCTGCAGATCATGCATCACAATCGGAATCAATACCGCTGCCGGCACCGGCACACCTTCACTGCGCCGCGTCAGGTGTTCGTCGTGGCGCTCCGGCACCCAGATGGGTGGGGCGGCAAACCGCTTGCGCAACCAGTCTTGCGACAGGCGTTCTGCCGCAATGGCAGGCTCGCCCGCAATGGATTCAATGGGAAGTGATTCTGGATCGAAGATCGGCGTTGGCAAAACTTTTTCCTGAAGACGCAATTCGTTCTATGACACCGATTCTAGCGTGAATAGGGTGCTGGATCATCGCACAGGGCGGAAATGAAAAATGAAAAGGGCACCCGAAGGTGCCCTCTTCCCTGCAGCTGTAACGGTGTCGATTACTCGGCAGCCTGAACTGCGCGGCGGCTCGGTAGTTTTTCCTTGATACGTGCCGACTTGCCGGAACGATCACGGAGGTAGTACAGCTTCGCACGACGCACGTCGCCACGACGCTTGACTTCGATCGAAGCGATCAGCGGCGAGTACAACTGGAACGTACGCTCCACGCCTTCACCGGAGGAGATCTTGCGAACGATAAAGTTGGAGTTGAGGCCGCGATTGCGACGCGAAATCACAACACCTTCGTAAGCCTGTGCACGCTTGCGAGTGCCTTCAACCACGTTGACGCTGACGACGACGGTATCGCCCGGTGCGAAATCCGGGATATTTTTGCCCAGACGGGCGATTTCTTCCTGCTCGAGTTTCTGGATCAAGTCCATTTTCTGCTCCTTAAACCATCTTGCTGGCGCCTATGCCCAGTAGAGGATGGGGTTTTACATATACGCACGAAAGCCTCGCACGCTCTTTACTGCAACTGCAAACTGCCTAAAAACCGCTCATCGGCGCGCGACAGCAACCCCGCTTCCCGCGCCCTCAAGATCAAATCCGGCCGCTTCTTCGCCGTCGCCAGCAGCGCCTGTTCCCGACGCCACTTCTCGATCTCTGCATGGTGGCCGCCCAACAGGACTGGCGGAACCGTCACACCCTCATAAACTTCCGGCCGTGTGTAATGCGGGCAATCGAGCAAACCGTTGACGAAACTGTCCTCCACCGCCGACACGTCGTCATTCAACACGCCAGGCAGCTGTCGGATCACCGCATCCATCAGCGCCATTGCGGGCAATTCACCGCCCGACAGGACGAAATCGCCAAGGCTGACCTCTTCGTCTACGCACCGATCCAGCAAACGCTGATCAACCGCCTCATAACGACCGCATAAAAGCACCAAACCAGGTTCTGCCGTCAGCTCCATCACGCGCTTATGCGTCAACGCTCGACCTTGCGGCGACATGTAGATCACGCGTGGAGTTGATCCACCCTGGCTAACCTGACGCATCTTTGCTGCGTCGATCGCCGCCTCCAGCGGCTTGGCCAGCATTACCATACCGGGTCCGCCGCCGTAGGGGCGATCGTCAACCGTACGATAATTATCACTTGTAAAATCGCGAGGATTCCACAGCGACAGGGCACACTTCTTCTGCTCAAACGCACGCCGGGTTATCCCCGACTGCGTTATTGCCGTAAACATGTCGGGAAAGAGCGTAATGACATCAAATTGCATCTATTCCCTATCTCCGGGCTAGAAGTCCAGCCCCCAGTCCACGGTAATTTTCTTTGTTTCCTGATCCACCGCTTTGACAAACTGGTCGACAAACGGAATCAGCCACTCTTTCTGCTTGTCGTTGTCCGGCGAGGCGGGCGCTACCACGCGCAGGATCGGATGCGCGCCGTTGTCCATCATGTCACTGACGGTACCCAGATATTCGCCCTGCAGGTTTTCGACTGCGAGCCCGATGAGGTCAATCCAGTAGAACTCGTCGTTCGCCAGCGGAGGAAAATGACTCCGACGTATCTGGATAGCAGCGCCTCTGAGGGACTCTGCCGCATCACGATCAGCCACGCCCATCAATTGGGCGACGACATCTTCGCCATGGATCTTTGCATGCAACATGTCGACATCCCGAAACTCGGGCTTGTCCAGCCACCACGTCTTGGCATACATCAGGGCATCTGCGTCGGTGGAGTACGGTTTGATCCGCACCCATCCTTTGATGCCGTAGGCGCCGGTCACATGCCCCACCAGCACCAGATCGTCAGGGATAGCCATCCCCGAGGAAAGCTTGAGCGACAAACCAGCGACGAATTACGCAGCTGCCTTGTTGCCCGACTCTTTCACAAGGCGAGCGACGGTCGGCGACAGTTGAGCGCCAACGGACTGCCAGTGAGCCAGACGGTCTTGCGCAATGCGGAAGCCTTCGTCATTGCCTGCAGCGATCGGGTTGTAGAAACCCAGACGCTCGATAAAACGGCCATCGCGGCGATTGCGCGAATCAGTTGCAACGATATTGAAGAACGGGCGCTTCTTGGCGCCGGCACGGGACAAACGGATAACGACCATAATTTGCTTCCAAAAATTATTCGAGGACGGAAAAAGCCGGGAATTATAGCCCGTTTTCCGAGCGCCCTGCAAGATTAATAAGGCAACGCAACACGAATTGGACAATCCGCCATCGGCAAAGTGTATTCTTCGGCACTATCAGGGACATTTATGCCAACGATGCAAAAATATCGCCGTTTCGTTTCCACATGCCTTCTTTTCAGCGTTATGCCTACCCAGAAAAATAAAACGTTCGCCACTTTCCTAGCTGCAATGCTCGGCGTCATCGGAGCACATCGCTTTTACTTGCAAGGCTTCAGGGATATCGCAGGCTGGGTTCATGCGTTGGCTGTGCCGCTTGCTCTAATGGCCGCCCTCCTGTGGCCCGCCCAGCCTGCCTTTTTCCTAGCCCTGCCGGTCATTATTTCAGCCTTGTTCGCCGCTATTGAAGCGCTTGTCATTGGGCTGACACCGGATGAGAAATGGGACACCAACCACAACCCCGGCACCGGTCGCCCTTCCAAATCGGGATGGCCTCTTGCGACCATGCTTGTGCTCACGTTTGGTGTGGGGGCAATGGGTCTAATTGCAGTCATCGCGAGGAGCTTCGACCTCCTCTTCACCGGCGGCGCCTATGGTTGACGAATATAGGCGTGCACATCACGCGTGAGCAAGCGGAGCCTGAACGGGTGGCGTCCCCTCCTTGAACATTTGCATGATTTGCTGGCGGAGTTCTGGGGTATCGGCGTGATGGTGAACTGCAACGGCGTGCTGCACTGCCGCGTCCAATAATTCCTGATCGGTGTCGGCGGACAACGCAATCGTACAATTCATTTCGCTCGGAAATTCACGGCAGTCTACATATTTGCGGGTCATGATTTCGGCCTCCTGATAACAAGAGCCTGCTCAAGAATAAACTTTGCGAGTGCGAAGTTTAGAGTTGATGCAGTACGTACGACGCAGGTCGCATCGCCCATTTGTTATAGGAAGCCGGGCACAACGTCACAATGGCGCCGTGCTATCGACGTAGCGTTTAACCATCGATGCTTGATCTGCGTCGAACGGCGCGTCGATATCTCGCAAGGAGGAAAACTTAAATCGAGACCGTACTCGTTTCGAGCAACTGACAGCCGTCGATTTTCCAGCTACTGTCTTTACCCTGCTGCATCCAGAACACAGCTACCCATACCCGGCTATAGCCATCGGTAATCCGCACAACCTGGATCGCATCCCCGTTAATCACCTCTGGCCGGGAATAGAGCACGCGCTGATAGCGATAGATCGGGTTGTACTCTTCCTTGATGAGCCGCAGGAAATTATCCGGGCTCCCGATGAGCATTCGTTTCTCCGGTGTTGCCTGTTCGAATGCGCCTGCGGCATCGTCATTGGATAAAGCCTCCAATTGTGACTGGACCGCTTCATGGATCGCTATGGCGTCGGCTGTTGTAATGTCGTCTATCGCCGCAGCGGGATTCCACCACGGAGCACCGAGCGCCAGCAGCAAGCTTGTCTTAGCCAGCAAACGTTTCATGATCGCCTCCGGACCTGAAACCAAAACACTTGTTTTCAGTGTTAGAAAGATCAAAAAACCGGCCGAGAGTTCATTGACAAATTCAAAATAAAAAAGGCAGCTTTGCGGCCCAGCCCTTCGCTTAACGTGTTGCTGGCCATAGGCGGAGCCGCAACAAAGCCCCTGTAAGTCAGGCACTTGCAGGGGCTTCTTCATTTGTCGGTAAAAAACCGAGGCACCGCCCGGTTAATGACGGTTTAGTTCGGAGTGCCTTCGCGCGCCAGACGATGCGGAGCGCCTCAGGGAAGGCTCGTGAGCGCGTCAAAGCTGTCTGGTAAACGAAAAGAGCGCCTCACAAGGAGGCGCTCGGAAAAAAATCCCCGTGCCTAAATCAGCAACAGATTAAGCGAGGGGCTTAGCTTTGCGGCTGCCTTTTCTGATGCATCAACGCCTTGTTCGTCGTTAGAACTGATCTTCCGGGAGCGCCAACACGCCTGCACTACCGTCGATAATCGCAGCCCGGTAACCCGAAGCCTGCGAGAGGATATGGTCCGCGAAGAAGCGCGCCGTTGCGATCTTTGCCTGATAAAATTTGGCATCACCCTCGCCTGCCTTCAGCTTCTGCTCGGCGATCAATGCGGCACGGGCCATTTGCCAGCCGCCCAGTACGACACCGGCGAGCTTGAGATAAGGCACGCTGCCTGAAAAGACACCCTTGATATCGGACTTCATGTTGGCGACGACGAAGTTCACAACCTCTTCCATCGCCTTGGAACCAACTGCCAGTTGCTTGCGGATGGCTGCCAGATCGCCGGACGAAGAGGCAGAAAGCTCTTCCTCGGTCTGGCGCACCTGCGCGAGGATACCGTGGGCAGTCGCACCGCCATCACGGGCAGTTTTACGACCAACCAGATCGTTTGCCTGAATTGCGGTGGTGCCCTCATAGATCGTCAGGATGCGTGCATCGCGGTAGTGCTGCGCCGCACCTGTCTCCTCAATGAACCCCATGCCACCATGCACCTGAACGCCGTTGGACGCCACGTCAATTGACATTTCTGTCGACCAGCCTTTAACGATCGGAACCATGAACTCGTAGAAGGACTGATTGGCTTTGCGAACAGCGTCGTCTGCATGATGGTGTGCCGCATCGAATGCAGCGGCGGTCACATAAGCAAGAGCACGCGCGGCCTCGGTTTGGGCACGCATCGACATCAGCATGCGGCGCACGTCCGGGTGATGAATGATGGCAACAGAACCGCTGGAACCCGCCAGGTCACGGGACTGGACACGGTCACGTGCATACTGCACAGCCTTTTGATAAGCGCGCTCTGCCAAACCGATACCTTGCATGCCAACACCAAAACGTGCGGCATTCATCATGATGAACATGTACTCCAGGCCGCGGTTTTCTTCACCCACCAAGGTACCAATTGCGCCGCCATGGTCACCGAATTGCAGAACAGCCGTCGGACTTGCCTTGATACCAAGCTTGTGTTCGATCGATACGCAATGGACATCGTTGCGCGCGCCCAGCGAGCCGTCAGCGTTGACCAGAAACTTCGGCACGATGAACAGGGAAATCCCTTTGACGCCTTCCGGCGCATTCGGAGTGCGTGCCAAGACGAGATGCACGATATTCTCGGCCATATCGTGCTCACCATAGGTGATGAAAATTTTGGTGCCGAAGATCTTGAACGTGCCGTCGTCCTGCGGGACTGCGCGTGATCGTACCAGCGCGAGGTCAGAACCTGCCTGCGGCTCGGTCAGGTTCATCGTCCCGGTCCATTTCCCGGAAATCAGGTTCGCGAGGTAAATATCTTTCTGCTCCTTGCTACCAGCGGTAATCAACGCCTCGATGGCACCATCGGTCAGCAGCGGGCACAGTGCAAATGAGAGGTTTGCGGCATTGAGCATTTCGATGCAAGGGGTTGCCACAAGCTTCGGCAATCCTTGACCGCCGAACTCGGCTGGATGCTGAACGCCCTGCCAGCCTGCCTCGCCAAAAGCCTTGAATGCTTCCTTGAAACCCTTTGTCGTCGTGACTTGCCCGTCATGCCAATAGCTTGGCTCCTTGTCGCCCGCAACGTTGAGTTCTGCAACGACCTCACCGCAGAACTTCGCGTTCTCCTCCAACACTGCCTCGACGGTTTCCGGGCTCGCATCTTCACAGCCAGGCAATGCATTCACTTTCGACAAACCGGCCAGTTCGTTGATCACGAACAGCATGTCTTTCAACGGGGCGACGTAGCTCATTACACACTCCAAAAAAATTGGGCAGGGGTTTGCAGGATTATTGCGGGCTGAAGGAAAAAATCCTGTCAGCTTCGCGACAAACCCGGCAAATCCTGCCCGGTATCTTCAATTAATTGTTATTAGCCCAGCTCAGCAACCAGCTGCGGCACAACTTCGAACAGGTCGCCGACTATGCCGTAGTCAGCCACAGAGAAGATCGGCGCTTCCGGATCCTTGTTGATCGCGACGATCGTCTTGGAGTCTTTCATGCCGGCCAGGTGCTGGATCGCGCCGGAGATGCCGACCGCGATATACAACTGCGGAGCGACGATCTTGCCGGTCTGGCCAACTTGCCAGTCGTTCGGCACAAAACCTGCATCCACAGCAGCGCGCGACGCGCCCATCGCTGCATTGAGCTTGTCGGCGAGGGGCTCGAGGATCTTGAAGTTCTCGCCGGAGCCCATGCCACGTCCGCCAGAAACGATAACCTTGGCAGCAGTCAGTTCCGGACGATCCGACTTGGCGACTTCGCGCGAGACGAAGGCGGACTTGCCGGAGTCGGCCACAGCGGAAATTGTTTCCACAGCAGCAGAGCCGCCGGTTGCAGCAGCATCGAAGCCGGTGGTGCGGACGGTGATCACCTTTACTGCGTCGCCCGACTGTACGGTAGCAATGGCGTTGCCGGCGTAGATCGGACGTTCGAAGGTGTCGGGTGCATCGACCTTGGTGATCTCTGAGATCTGGCCAACGTCCAGTTTGGCGGCCACGCGCGGTGCAATGTTCTTGCCGTATGCGGTTGCGGGAGCAAGGATGTGTGAGTAGCTGCCAGCAATGGCCAGCGCCTGCTCTGCCACGTTCTCTGCGAGGCCGTCCGCGAAGTGGGCGGCGTCAGCTACCAGCACCTTCGAAACACCTGCGATCTTGGATGCTGCTTCAGCAGCGCCGCCGCAGTTGTGGCCAGCGACGAGGACATGTACATCGCCGCCGCATTGCGCAGCAGCGGTGACGGTATGGAGAGTGCTTCCTTTGAGCGAAGCGTTGTCGTGTTCAGCAATGACGAGTGCGGTCATGATGGCGTATTCCTGATCTGAAAAAAGTTAGATGACTTTCGCTTCGTTCTTGAGCTTGGCAACCAGGGTAGCCGCATCCGGCACCTTGATACCGGCGGAGCGCTTCGCCGGTTCTGCCACTTTCAGGGTCTTCAGGCGCGGGGTCACGTCGACGCCCAGGTCAGCCGGCTTGACGGTTTCCAGCGGCTTCTTCTTGGCCTTCATGATGTTCGGCAGCGTCACATAGCGCGGCTCGTTCAGGCGCAGGTCGGTCGTCACGATTGCCGGCAGTGTCAGCGACACGGTCTCCAGACCACCGTCGACTTCACGGGTCACAACAGCCTTGCCGTCCTCAATCACGACCTTGGAGGCAAACGTGGCTTGCGGCCAGCCCAGCAGTGCAGCGAGCATCTGACCGGTCTGGTTGCAATCGTCGTCAATTGCTTGCTTGCCGAGGATCACGAGCTGCGGCTGTTCCTTGTCGGCCAGCGCCTTGAGCAGCTTGGCGACAGCCAGCGGCTGCAGTTCGGCATCAGTCTCGACGAGAATGCCGCGGTCGGCGCCAATGGCCATCGCGGTGCGCAGCGTTTCCTGGCATTGCGTCACGCCGCAGGATACAGCGACGATCTCGGTAGCCTTGCCGGCTTCCTTCAGACGGGTGGCTTCTTCGACGGCGATTTCGTCGAACGGATTCATCGACATCTTGACGTTGGCGATATCGACACCGGAACCGTCGGACTTGACGCGGACCTTGACGTTGTAGTCCACCACGCGCTTGACTGGAACCAAGACTTTCATAGCTTTGCCTTTGTGAAAAAACAGTTGACGTTAACGTAAACCAAAACGTGATTATAAAGAGAACTTGAGGGGACGCTGAAATTTAGCACGACCGTTCTTTTAATTGGTAGAGAGTATGCACTAAATCGCACTAAAAATCTAAAAAAGCTGTTTGTGATTCCTTGAGGAAATCACATCAAGACAGGTGATCGTGTTGCCGGCTCAGACGATGAAGAATATAAAAACGCGCCGGCATTCTCCGTGCGCTGAATCAATATTATTTTCGCTTCATGAAGAATGTGTATTCCTTGTCGCTCTCGCTTTGGCCTACAAGATCATTGCCGGTCTGGCGTGCAAATGCCTGAAAATCGCGCACCGAACCCGGGTCAGTCGCAATCACTCGCAGGATCTCGCCGCTTGTCATTTCCGCCAACGCCTTCTTCGCCTTGAGGATAGGCAGCGGACAGTTCAAACCGCGAGCATCGAGCTCTTTATGAAATTCCATGGTCGTTACTCAGTAAAGAGATGGAGTGGTTTAGAGCCGAAAATTCTACAGCAAATGTCCATGCGCTTGTGCAACGCAGCAAGTCGCAAGAACGGAGAATTTGTTATGCCGGGGGGAGATCAATAAATTCGACCGGGAAGTTGCGTGCCTGAAGCCAGTCAGCGACGGCATAGCCGGTGCCCGCATGCCAGGGGCGCAGTTTTTCGGGCGCCACGAGACGGTATTCGGCCAGTTCCTCCGACAAGCGGATTTCGCCGGAAGCCTTCACATGGTAGGTGATGACGAGTTCGTTCTTGGGGATGAAGTCGTAGACGCCGATCAGGGAGATCTCGTCGGCATCGAGATTGGTTTCTTCTTTCAGTTCCCGCGCGACGCCCTGCTGCGGCGTTTCGCCGCGCTCGAGGAAACCGGTAATCAGGGCAAATTTCTTCTCGGGCCAGGCCGCATTGCGGGCCAGCAGAATACGGCCTTCGATTTCAACCAATGCCGCAACGACGGGGAGCGGGTTGTCCCAGTGCGTCCAGTGCCCGTCGGGACAGGCGAGGCGGACTTTGCCCGCTTCGCCCGTGTCCGCGCGCTCGATGAGCGGCGCGGCACACACTGGACAGTAACGGAACGTCATGCGCGCTGGCGCACCCATTCAGTAACGCCGTCAAGTGCCTTGGCCAGGCCGCTCGGATCGGTGCCGCCGGCTTGCGCCATGTCGGGGCGCCCGCCGCCTTTGCCGCCGACCTGCTGTGCGACGAAGTTCACCAGCTCGCCGGCCTTGACCTTGGCGGTTGCGTCGGCCGTCACGCCGGCGATCAGGCTCACTTTGCCGTCCTTGACGGCGGCCAGCACGATGGCTGCGGTCTTCAGCTTGTCCTTCAGCTTGTCCATCGTCTCGCGCAATGCAGGAACGTCGGCGCCGTTCAGCGTCGCGGCCAGCACCTTCAGGCCGTTGACGTCGACTGCCTTGCTGACCAGTTCGTCGCCCTGGCTGGACGCCAGTTTGGACTTCAGTGTGGCGAGCTCCTTCTCCAGCGATCGCACCTGGTCCTGAACCTGCAGCACGCGCTGAGTCAGTTCTTCCGGCTGTGTTTTGAGTGCCGCAGCGGCTTCGCTGACGCGGGCAGCGAGGTTCTGCACGTAGGCGAGTGCCGCTTCGCCGGTCACTGCCTCAATACGGCGGATGCCGGCGGCGACGCCGCCTTCGGACACGATCTTGAACAGGCCGATGTCACCCGTGCGCGAGACGTGCGTACCGCCGCACAGTTCTTTGGAGGAGCCGATGCCGAGCACGCGGACCTGGTCGCCGTATTTCTCGCCGAACAACGCCATCGCGCCATACTTGATCGCGTCGTCGTAGGCCATCAGTTGCGCCTCGGTGGCTTCGTTGGCGAGGATTTCGCGGTTGACGAGTTCTTCCACGCGGCGGATTTCACTGGCTGTCAGCGGCGCGTTGTGGCTGAAGTCGAAGCGGGTTTTCTCCGGATCCACCAGGGAGCCTTTTTGCGCCACGTGCGCGCCGAGTACTTCGCGAAGCGCCTTGTGCATCAGGTGCGTGGCGGAGTGGTTGCGCATCGTTTGCGCGCGCAGGGTCGTGTTGACCTTCGCATTGAGCGAATCGCCAACGATCAGGCGGCCTTGTGTCAGCTCGCCATGATGACCGACAACGTCGGCCTGGATCTTTTGCGTGTCCTTCACATCGAAGCTGACGACTTTTTCACCGTAGACAGATTCGAGCACGCCGGAGTCGCCCACCTGGCCGCCGGATTCTGCGTAGAACGGCGTGGAGTCAAGCACGACGATGGCATGCTGGCCAGCATTCACTTCCTGCACAGCCACGCCGTCGACGTACAGTGCGACGACCTTGCTGGCGTGATCCAGCGACTCGTAACCGACGAACTTCGTCTTCTCGCCGCTGTACTCAACGCCGGCGGCCATCTTGAACTTGCCTGCCGCACGTGCCTGCTGCTTCTGGCGCTCCATTGCGGATTCGAAACCTGCCTCGTCCAGTTCAACATTGCGCTCGCGGCAAATGTCGGCGGTCAGGTCGAGCGGGAAGCCGTAGGTGTCGTACAGCGTGAAGGCGGTTTCGCCGTCGAGCTTCTTCGGGTTCTTATGCAGTGCCGTTTCGAGGATCTTCATGCCGTTTTCCAGCGTCTCGCCGAAGCGTTCCTCTTCCTGCTTGAGCACCTGCTCGACGCGGGTCTGGGCTTCTGCCAGCTCCGGATAGGCGGCGCCCATTTCCTTCACGAGGTCCTTGACCAGCTTGAAGAAGAACGGCTTGGTCTGGCCCAGCTTGTAGCCGTGGCGCAGCGCGCGGCGGACGATACGACGCAGCACGTAGCCGCGGCCTTCGTTGCCGGGAATGACGCCGTCGACGATCAGGAAGGAACAGGCGCGGATGTGGTCGGCGATGACCTTCAGCGAATTGTTGGTCAGGTCGCTGATATTGGTTTCACGCGCGGCCGCGGTGATCAGGTTCTGGAACAGGTCGATTTCGTAGTTGGAATGCACATGCTGCAGCACGGCGGCGATACGCTCCAGCCCCATGCCGGTGTCGACGCAGGGGCGTGGCAGCGGATGCATGACACCCTTCTCGTCGCGGTTGAACTGCATGAACACCAGGTTCCAGATTTCGATGTAGCGGTCGCCGTCCGCATCCGGCGATCCCGGGGGGCCGCCCCAAACGTCTGCGCCGTGGTCGTAGAAAATTTCCGAGCACGGACCGCAGGGGCCGGTATCGGCCATCTGCCAGAAGTTGTCGGAGGCGTAACGTGCGCCCTTGTTGTCGCCGATGCGCACGATGCGCTCGGCCGGCACGCCGATTTCCTTTTGCCAGATGTCGTAGGCCTCGTCGTCTTCCTGGTAGACCGTCACCCACAGCTTTTCTTCGGGCAGTGCATAGACCTTGGTCAGCAGCTCCCATGCATAGTGGATCGCATCGCGCTTGAAATAGTCGCCGAACGAAAAATTGCCCAGCATTTCGAAGAAGGTGTGGTGGCGCGCGGTGTAGCCGACGTTTTCCAGGTCGTTGTGCTTGCCGCCGGCACGCACGCTGCGCTGCGCGGTGGTCGCGCGGGAGTAGCTGCGTTTATCCTGGCCGAGGAACACGTCCTTGAACTGCACCATGCCGGAGTTGGTGAACAACAGCGTCGGGTCGTTGCCCGGCACGAGGCTGGACGAACGGACGATGGTATGGCCCTTGGATTCGAAATACTTCAGGAATTTGTCGCGGATTTCAGACGAGTTCATGTTCGATGGCAGAAAGATGTGAATGCAGCATTGCAAACGGCTGATTATACGTGATTAGCCTAGCCGCTTGAGGCAAGGTCAGGGCCGATGCGGTTGATGGAATCGGTGCAGAAGGCATCAACGCCCCACGCCATGATTTCGCGTGCGCGCGCCGGGGTGTTGACGGTATAGCAAAACAGGCCGTAGCCCGCTTCCTTGACCTTGTGAGCCAGTCGCTCCGTGAGTTTCCAGTGGTTGGTGTGCAGCGCTACCGCTTCCAGCTCCCGAAGTCGTTCCAGCCAGTCAGCCGGAATCGATTTCATCAGCACGCCGCGCGGCAGGCCAGGCGCAGCCGCTTGTGCGGCGCGCAGGGCGTCGAAGGAAAAGGACGACAGCAACGGCAGTGCGGCTCGATCACCGCTTGCCAGCTCCTCGGCGAACAGCCGCTGCGTCATTTCCGCCACCACCCGTCCGGTTTCCGCTTCGAATCCGGGCGAAGGCTTGATCTCGACATTCATCCAGATCTTGTTTTCCTTGCAGAAATGAACGGTCTGTTCGTACAGGGGCACCGGCTCACCTGCGAACTCCTTGCCGAACCACGAACCGGCGTCCATCGCCGCAAGCTGGCTGGCCGGCGTGTCGCAGACGCGGCCTCTGCCGGGTACCGTGCGCCCGAACTGCGGGTCGTGCATCAGCACCGGAATGCTGTCGGATGACAACATCACGTCGAATTCGACCGCATGGAAGCCGTGCGCGAGGCCGCAACGGATCGCGGCCAGCGTATTCTCCGGCGCAAGCGCGCCGCCGCCGCGATGGGCAAGGATCTTCGGATAAAACCACATGGATTGATCTATCTCTTGGAATGATCTTGGACGCGACGTAGTCTAATGCGAATCGATCACCTTCAGGCGAAATGGATTCGGCGGGTATGCGGTTCGCCGGGCCGTCGCCCCGCTCGAACATGCCTGCAGACCGCCCCGATCACCCCTATCCTGCGCCTTTCGATACGGCCACCTTCATCTTCCCGGCTGAATGGCACGCACTGTCGGACTTGCTGGGTGGAGCCGATACGGGGCTGCTGATCCTGCGCGACGGCGTGATCCTCGGCCTCAACCCGCAGCTTGCCCAACAGCTCGGCTACGACGAGGCCGATCTTGCCGGTCAACCGGTGGAATCCCTCTTCCCCAGAAGCAATGAATCCGCCTTGATCGGAGACGGCCTGCCGCCCGTCTCCGAAGGCGAACAAATCCAGCTCGTATCCAAGACCGGCGCGCCGGTCGAGTACCGGCTGGTCGAGAACCGCATCGATGCGCGAACCGACGCACAGTGCAATATCTGGGTGCTCCAGCCGGGCGGTGCAGCCGAGACCGATGACGTTTCCGATGCCGAGCGACTCGCGCTGACCGAGCACCTGCCCGACGTCGTGCTCGTCTGCGATACCGAACTCACCCTCACCTATGCCAACCGCGCCTTCCATGGCGTCGCAGGCCGCCATGGCGACATGCTGGCGGACCTGATCCACCCGGACGACCGCGCCGCTCTGCGCGACGGCGTCAGAAAAGCCGCAGGGAGCAGCAACGCGGCGCTCCATCCTGTTGCGTTCCGGCTGCGGCAGCGTGATGGCGCATGGCGGCATTTTGCCGGGCATGCGCGCAACCTGACCGACGATCCCCGGATCGGCGGCATTCTGATGAGTGCGCGCGACGTCACCGAGCAGATGCAGCAGCAGCAACATGTTGCCGCGGACAAGAAGCGCCAGCTGCACTACCTCAACCGGCTGTTTCGCATGGCGCAGCAGCCGCATGCGAATGTCACGTCCGCGCTGACGGTCATTCTGAAATCCACCGCCAAGGCGCTCGGCACGCATCACTGCGCGTACTGGGAAGTCGGTGGCGTGCCGACCGCGACGCGTTGCGCGATGGCGTATGACGATCGCAAGCAGAATTTTGTCGAAGAAACACCCAACGGCAGCTTTGCCACCGCGTTCTTTCCGTTGATGCAGCAGGTGTTGCGCGACGAGCGGCAGATGGTAGTCGACGATGTGGACCAGGATCCGCGCGCCGTGCTCGGCTGTGAATATTTTCATGAGCAGACCATCAAGGCAGTCGTCATCACACCGGTGCAGCAGGCCAGCGGCGTCGACGGGCTGCTGGTCATTTCCCACTATGGCGAGGCGCGCAACTGGCGCACCGACGAGTCGGAATTCGCCGAGAACGTCGGCGGGCTGATCTCGCTGATCTTCCGCGAAGTCGAGCGCACCAAGGCCGAAGCGCAGCTGCGGCACCTTGCGCATCACGACAGCCTGACCGGCCTGCCCAACCGGCATTTCCTGTTTGACCTCGCCGCCGAAGTCTTCCCGAAGGTGACGGCCGAAGCGACCACGGTCGCAGCCTTCTTCATCGATCTCGACGGCTTCAAGAAGGTCAACGACGCGCTCGGCCATGCCGTCGGCGACGAGTTGCTGAGGGCTGCTGCGATGCGGCTGAAGAATGCAGTGCGCAAGGACGATATCCTCGTGCGCCTCGGCGGCGATGAGTTCATGCTCCTGGCGCGCAATCTGTCGGACATGCAGATTGCGGAAGACATCGCGCAGCAGATCGTCGACTCCGTGCGCGCGCCCTTCCTGCTGCAAGGTCATGAGCTGAACATCTCCGCCAGCATCGGCATTGCGCTGTATCCGTTCGACGGAGAGGACATCGATACGCTGATGAAAAAGGCCGACATCGCGATGTACCAGGCCAAGTCGGCCGGGCGCGACCAGTTTCGTGTCTATGGCAGCCGCGCCACCGATAACGAACCGGCGCGACCGGGGCTGGATCGGGAACTGCGGCGTGCGATCGCGGAGCAGGAGCTGCGTCACTACTTCCAGCCGCAGATCGACCTGCGCACGGGCGAAGTGCGCTGCGTGGAAGCGCTCCTGCGCTGGCAGCACCCGACGCACGGCGTGCTGCTGCCGTCAAACTTCCTCCCAGCTGCGGAAAAGTCGGGCGTGATCCGGCTGATCAGTGCCTGGGTGCTGAACGACGCCTGCGACCAGTTGAAGAAATGGAACGACAGCGGCATCAAGGGTTTTCGCATTGCTCTCAACCTGTCGGCCAGCCAGTTGATGGACCGCGGGCTGCTCACCGTGCTGGAGAACGCCCTGGAGCGCACCGGCGTGGAAGGAAACCAGCTGGAGTGGGAAATCACCGAAAAGACCGCGATGCAGGACAACGCATTGACGGCATCCATGCTCGACTGGGTGACCGACATGCAGATCGCGCTGAGCATCGACGACTTCGGCACCGGTTATTCGAACATGTCCTACCTGCGGCGCTATCCGGTGCACAAGGTTAAAATCGACGGCAGCTTTGTCAGCGGCCTGCCCGGCAAGGGCGACGACTGCGCCGTCACCGACGCCATCATCTCGATGGCCAAGCCGCTTGGCCTGCGTGTAGTAGCGGAAGGTGTGGAAACGCCACAGCAGATGGAATATCTGCGCGAGCATGGTTGCGACATCGCACAGGGATACTATTTCACTCAACCGCTCACCGCAGAACAATTCGAGAAATGGCTGATTCGCCACTGAAGAAAGCACTTGGACACATTCGTGTACTGGATTTAACCCGCGTACTGGCAGGACCATGGTGCGCACAGAACCTGGCGGACCTCGGCGCCGATGTCATCAAGGTCGAGCGCCCCGGCGCCGGCGACGATACCCGCCACTGGGGGCCGCCCTACCTGCGCGACTCGGACGGCCACGACACCACCGAAGCGGCCTACTACCTCGCTGCCAACCGCGGCAAACGCTCCATCACACTGGACATTGCATCGCCGGAAGGCCAGCAGATCGTGCGCGAACTGGCGCGCCAATCCGATGTGGTGCTGGAGAACTACAAGGTCGGGCAACTGAAGAAATACGGCCTCGACTATGAATCGCTGAAGCAGGAAAAGCCCGATCTCATCTATTGCTCCATCACCGGCTTCGGCCAGGATGGTCCGTATGCGAAGCGTGCCGGCTACGACTTCATCATCCAGGGCATGGGCGGCTTCATGTCGGTGACCGGCGAGCGCGACGACCAGCCGGGCGGCGGACCGCAAAAAGCCGGTGTCGCGATTGCCGACCTGATGACCGGCATGTACTCGACGATTGCGGTGATGGCGGCGCTTGCACACCGCGACCGCACCGGTGAGGGCCAGTACATCGACATGGCACTGCTCGACGTGCAGGTGGCGATGATGGCGAATATGAACACGAATTACCTCGCCAGCGGCCTCGCGCCCAAGCGCTGGGGCAACGCGCATCCCAATATCGTGCCGTACCAGACCTTTGCCACGTCGGATGGCCATATCATCGTTGCCGTCGGCAATGACGGCCAGTACCGGCGCTTCGTCGAAGCAGGCGGCAGGCCGGAACTGGCGCAGGATGAGCGCTTCTCCACTAACCCGATGCGATTGCGCAATCGTGACATCCTCGTGCCGCTGCTGGCCGAGATGGTGAAAACCAGGACCAAGCATGAATGGATCGATGCGCTGGAAGCTGCCGGCGTGCCGTGTGGGCCGATCAACAATCTGGATGAAGTGTTCGAGAATCCACAGGTGCTTGCGCGCGGCATGCGTATTGACATGCCGCATCCGACGGCGGGCAACGTGAAGCTGGTGGGGAATCCGATGAAGCTATCGGCGACGCCACCTGCTTACGATATGCCGCCGCCGTTGCTGGGGCAGCATACAGGGGAGGTGTTGCGGGATGTGCTTGGGTGGAGCGATGAGGAGATTGCGGGGTTGAGGGAAAAGGGGGTTATTTGAAGGGCATGTTGTTTTAGCTTAGAAGAGATCCGGATTCCTTGCGCGGAAATGAGACTAGGTTTCGAGGTGCGCTGTCTCTTGTTGGTTGAATCGTCTAAGCCGTCGATCCGACGCGTGGGAGTTTTGAGCTGGATGGAGTGTTTTTACAACATGCAGCGATTGATCGAACACTCTACCCCCTCCCTACCCCTCCCCCTACGCCGGGCGCCCCTGCAAGGGGGAGGGAACCCGCCGGCGACAAAATAACCACCTGTGCCAATGCACCTTCTCGCTGCTCGCAACTCTTTACAACACAAACACAAAATCCTTCACCAGCGCCCCAGGCAGCCGCATGCTTGCCGTACTGCGCGCACCATAGGTATCGGTATCGATCAGCATTTCCCGCTCGTCGGTCAGCGCAAGCAGGTTGTCCCCCAGCATGCGGAACAGCGAATCGTCGAAGCGCATTACATTCAGCGGGGCCTTGATCTCGCCACCTTCAACCCAGAAGCATGCGAAGCGCGTCATGCCGGTCAGGCGGAAATTAGTGCGGTCGGAGAAATTCAGGTACCAGAGGTTGCTGATGAAGACGCCGGTATCCAGTTCCTGCTGCACGCGCGACAACGGCAGCGTGCCTGCCGCAAGGTCCAGTGAGCTCGCGCTTTCGCTGCCGGTGGCGCCGTTGGTGGCGATGCCGTATTCCTTCGCGGTACGTGGCGACACCAGGCTGCCGACCAACCTGCCCTGCTCGATCAGCGGCAACCGGCCGGGCTTGATGAAGCCGTCTTCCTGGAAGGCCGGCGCGAGTCCTTCCGCGGTGTTTTCGCTGAGCGCCACCGCTGGGTTAAGCCGCAGTCCCTCGTCCCGCATGCGGCGCAGCGGGCTTTGCATCGTGCGCAGCGACTTCTCCGACAATCCGCCCCAGTTCAGCATGCTCATCACCTCGCCCAGCGCGGTCGGCGTCAGGTAGGCGCGGTAGGCGCCGGGTTTGATGGTGACCGGCTCGCGCTGCAGCAACTCAAGCTGATTCGCCGCATTACTGAAGCGGGCTGCAAAGACAGCGCGATCCCAGTCGAACCCCGCATACGTCGACTTCACCGCCTTGTCCTTGCTGTGGTACAGGCTCCAGTCGAGGTTGAAGCTCGCGGTCTGCTGCCAGTTGCGCTGGCCGTAGGAATTGGCGAAGCCGCGATACATCGGCCCGGCGGCCAGGATGCCGACCATGTCGTGTCCGCATGCGGCGTCGAGCACCTGGTCGACGATGGCGCCGGTGTCGGGCAGGCGGGACGGCACTAGATGTTCGGTGGACTGCACTTCCGTTGATACCAGCAGGTGCGGATCCTCCGGCAAATCCGGCAACTGGTCGCGCAGCTGGCTGACGGTGCGCTCGATCAGTGCGCGGTCGCTGCTGGCGTCGCCTGCCAGCGTGATCGTCGCATTCGCGTGCCGCAATCCGTCGAGCAGGTGCAGCGTCAGGTAGATCTGCCGCACATGACCGGCCTGCCGGATCGCGCTGTGGTTGAATCGAACGAAATCGGATTCCTCCGCCGACAGCCAGAACTTGTACAGCTCGCGCCCCTGCATGCAGGTGTCGAGGAAGACGGCGAGGTCGTGGAAGTACTGCTGCATCTGCATTGTTCCCCGCCCCATCATTCGCCCCCGAATACGTCGATGTCTGCGAACAGGCAGGCCGGTGACGCATGGCCGACGCGGATCACTTGCGACGGCTCGCCCTTGCCGCAGAACGGCGTGCCCATCACACTGAACGTCGAATGGTCGCCGACCGCTTTCAGCGAGCGCCAGAAGGTGGCGGACACGCCGCGGTAGTTCGGATTCTTCACGAGTCCTTTCAATTCGCCGTTCTCGATAATGCGGCCGTATTCACAGCCGAACTGGAACTTGTTGCGCGAGTCATCGATGGACCACGACACGTTGGTCTCCATCAGCACGCCGCGCTCGACCGAGCGGATCATGTCGTCCAGCGTGCTAGTACCGGCTTCGATGTTCAGGTTGGCCATGCGGTCGATCGGTGCGCGGTTCCAGCTGGCGGCACGGGCGTTGGCGACGCCTTCCATGCCGGCGCGCGCCTGCGATGTCGCACTGCCGAGCGGACGTTCAAGGATGCCATTGCGGATCAGGAAGGCACGCTCGGCGCGCAGGCCTTCGTCATCCCACTGGTAGCTGGCAAATTGATGCGGGCGCTGCGGATCGTAGGTGACGTTGAGCAGGTCCGAGCCATAGCGGTAGTGGCCGAACATGTCGAGCGTGACAAAGCTGGTGCCGGCGAAATTGCGCTCGTCGCCGAGGATGCGGTCGAGCTCCAGCGGATGGCCGATGGACTCGTGGATCTGCAGCATCATCTGCTCCGGCATCAGCAGCAGATCCATCTTGCCGCTCGGGCAATTGGGCGCGGCCAGCAGCTCCAGCGCCTGCTGCGCTACGCGCTCGCCTGCGCCGTGGAAGCCGGCATCGTCCAGGATCTCCAGCCCGCCCTGCCGGCAGTAGCCGTTGTATTGTCCGCCGAGGCTGCGCGTCTGCGTGTCGCCGTTGTGGCTGGCGGTAACGACCAAGCTCGGGATCAGGTAGCGGAACTGCTGCGCCACTTCCGCGCCGTCGGCGGTCAGGTACAGCTGCTCGGTGCCGACCCGCCACAGCGATGCGCTCCAGTCCACGATGCGCGAGTCGATGCGGCAGGCTGTCGATTCGCGCATCAGCAGGTCGATCAGTTCCTTGCGCGTTGCACTGCGGTCCGGCGCAGCTGCCAGCGTGGCGTAGCTGCCTGCCGGGCGCGGCAGGTCCAGCTTTGCATAGTCCACCACTGAGCGGCCTACAGACAGTTCCGCCCAGCGCTTTGCACGGGCGATCGCTTCCTTCAGGCCGCTTGCGCTCAGGTCGCTGGTCGCCGCATAACCGCTGCCGCCACGATGCACGACCGTTACCATCGCGCCGTGGTCGACGCTGGTGGACAGCGGCTGCAGCACATCCTGGCGCACCGTCAGTTCTTCACTTGTTTCATTCACCACACGCAGGGAACAAAAGTCCACCGCTGGCGCAACTTCCCTGAACAGGGCTCGAATCGAATCCGGCAAAACTCACCTCAACAAACGTACGGAAGTACACGGACTGCATAGCAGGCAGTTCGTTCATCATCAATGCATTTTAAGGCTACGCTGAACAAGCACAGGCGCGCCGCGCAGCCCGAATTACCGCAGGGAATTTGCCGGGCACTGTTATTTGAATTGCATCAAATCGGGCCGGGCACACCGCACTTCATTGCCAGTAGAATCGACTCCTGCATCCAGATTTCCGCAAACGGACCATCACCACTTCTTGCGGCATACCAATAACCACTGAAACGCACCGCCATGGCCGATTTCAACTGGAACAATCCGTACCCCACGACCCGCGTTCCCTTGTTTGCCCGCAATGTTGTCGCCACATCGCAACCACTCGCCGCACAAGCCGGCCTGCGCATGCTGCTCAAGGGCGGCAATGCGGTGGACGCGGCGATCGCGGCGGCTGCCGCATTGACCATCGTCGAACCGGTGTCCAACGGCCTCGGCGGCGATGCATTCGCGATCCTGTGGGACGGGCAGCAGCTGCATGGACTCAATGCGTCCGGCCCTGCGCCGCGTGCATGGACGCCGGAGTATTTCATTGACAAGCACGGCGGCCAGATTCCGTCGCACGGCTGGGATACGGTGACGGTGCCGGGCATGGTGGCCGGCTGGGTGGAACTGTCGGAGCGCTTCGGCAAGCTGCCCTTCGGCGAGCTGTTCGAGCCCGCCATCGAGCTGGCCGAGCGCGGCCACATGGTGTCGCCGATCGTGCAGCGCAAATGGGAAGCCGCCGTGCCGGTGCTGAAATCGCAGCCCGGCTTTGCGCGCGCCTTCATGCCCAACGGCGCAGCGCCGCGCGTGGGCGAAAAGTTCGTCTTTGCCGAAGCCGCCCACACGCTGGTGCGCATCGCGGAGAGCCATGGCGAAGCCTTCTATCGCGGCGAACTGGCCGAAGCCATCGCGCAGCACGCCAAGCAGTGCGGTGCCGCGCTGACCGCAGATGACCTCGCCGCCTTCCGTCCGGAATGGGTCACGCCGATCGAAAAGAACTACGCCGGCTACACCGTGCACGAGATCCCGCCCAACGGCCAGGGCATTGCGGCGCTGATGGCGCTGGGCATGGTCGAGCAGCTCGACATCACGCGCTTCCCGGTCGACTCCGCCGACAGCATCCATGTGCAGATCGAGGCGATGAAGCTCGCCTTTGCCGACACCTATCACTGGGTCGCCGACAGCGAGTACATGAAGCAGGCCAGCGCGGAGGACCTGCTCGACGACGCCTACCTCGCACGGCGCGCGAAGCTGATCGACCTGCGCCAGGCGAAGGACTTCCGCCACGGCACGCCGCGCAGCGGCACCGTGTACCTGACTGCCGCCGACGAAAGCGGCATGATGATCAGCTTCATCCAGTCGAACTTCCATGGCTTCGGCTCCGGCGTGGTCGTGCCGGAAACCGGCATCAGCCTGCACAACCGTGGCCGCGGCTTCTCGCTCGACCGCAAGCATCCCAACTGCGTCGCGCCCGGCAAGCGGCCTTTCCACACGATCATCCCCGGCTTTGTCACGCGCGACGGCCAGCCGCAGATGAGCTTTGGCGTGATGGGCGCCAACATGCAGCCGCAGGGACACCTGCAGGCGCTGGTGCGCATGTTGTCCTACGGCCAGCAGCCGCAGGCCGCCTGCGATGCGCCGCGCTGGCGCGTGCATGCCGGCCTGAAAGTCGATATCGAACGCACGATGCAAAGTGATGTGGTTGCCGAACTGGCCGCGCGCGGACATGAAGTGAACACCAACACCGACAGCACGCAGGATTTCGGCTCCGGGCAATTCATCTGGAAAACGGAAGACGGCTATATCGCCGCGAGCGATGCGCGCCGCGACGGGCAGGCGGTGGGATTCTGACAGTGGGACTCGAAATGCGCGCCTGAAAACAGTCCGCGCAAGTCATCACCGGCACACCTTTCCCGGCAAAACACGAACGGGGAATTGACGTAACGCGGCCGATCAGGCCGCGACCTGCTGCACCGCCACCATCGCCAGCGGCACCGATGCCAACATCAACGCCGGCACCGTGCGGATGCGCCGGCCAAATTCGCGGTTGCGCACCCATGTGATCAACGCCCATGCAGACATCAGGTAAAGCGCTCCAAACACCAGCAGCACGCCGCCCTCCATTGGCGCCGCGCTGACAAGCAACACCGAAAACAGCAGTGTCGTCGCCACTGCGAGGAAGGCCGCGAGGTAGAACAGTAGCCGGTAGAACCCGTGCTGCTGCGACACACGTGCCTGCGCCACCAGCGCCATGCGCTTGGCGCGCACGTCCCGCTGCAGCAGGAATAAAAACAACGGCCCGATCTGGCGGCGTTGCAGCAAGCCCAGGGCCGCTGCCGCCACCAGATCCTCTCTTCTGATTTTCATGCATTGCTCCTTTTCTGTATGCCGGGCGACGTCGAGGTCCACTGCTGCTGCACCGCGTTTGCAGGCATGGTCAACACTCAACCGGAAGCACATCGTGATGCGCAAAGATAAGTCGTACCCGGGAAACGAATGCAACGATGAAGGGTGTGCGCAACATGTACGGCACGAACTACGCGCACATCAGGCAGGACAGGAGAGCACGCGGAGCCGACGATTTGCCTGGGACGCTCTACCATTGCATTATCAATTTATCTATAAATCGTATTTAAAAACTGCAGGCTTTTGCCGCGTAGAGAAAAATCAAGCACTTACGAGCGATCTGCACAATTTTTAAGCAATGTCAAATCGACCCGGTAGATCATTTCCGCAAGGCATTTCGCACAAAAAAGCAGCAAACCGCGATCAAGGCACGATGCAAGCAGGCACACACTGCGCGCCCAGGCAGGAAGAACAATCGCCCTCCCCTCTCGGGTAAAATGCCCCGTTACGCCATACCAACCCAAGCATCCAGATTTCTTCCATGAGCAACCAGCCAAAGAACAACGCCGCAGCCCCAACATCAGCGGCCGCAGCAACTGAAAACGCGCCGTCCTCCAACTTCCTGCGCGCCCTGATCGAGTCCGATCTCGCCGCCGGCAAGCACGCCGGCCGCAAGGACCCCAACGGCAACCCGCTGCCCACCGTCGTCACCCGCTTCCCGCCGGAGCCCAACGGCTACCTGCACATCGGCCATGCCAAATCGATCTGCCTGAACTTCGGCCTCGCCCGCGACTACGGCGGCCGCTGCACGATGCGATTCGACGACACCAACCCGACCAAGGAAGAACAGGAATACGTCGACAGCATCATCGACGCGGTCAAATGGCTTGGCTTCGACTGGAAGGACGCGCAAGGCGACCACCTCTACTTCGCCAGCGACTACTTCGACCAGATGTACATGATGGCCGAGTACCTGATCAGCGCCGGCCACGCCTACGTCGACAGCCAGAGCGCGGAAGACATGGCCAAGAACCGCGGCAACTTCACCGAACCCGGCAAGAACTCGCCCTACCGCGACCGCCCGGCCGCAGAATCGCTCGACCTGTTCCGCCGCATGAAGCTGGGCGAATTCAAGGATGGCGAACACATCCTGCGCGCCAAGATCGACATGGCCTCGCCCAACATGAACATGCGCGACCCGGCCATCTACCGCATCCGCCACGCGCACCACCACCGCACCGGCGACAAGTGGTGCATCTACCCGATGTACGACTTCGCGCACCCGATCGAAGACGCGATCGAATACGTCACGCACTCCTTCTGCACGCTGGAATTCCAGGACCACCGCCCCTTTTACGACTGGGTGCTGGAGCGCCTCGCCGAAGGCGGATTCTTCAAGAAACCGCTGCCGGAACAAACCGAATTCGCGCGCCTGAACCTCACCTACGCCATCACCAGCAAGCGCAAGCTGCTGCAACTGGTGGAAGAGAAAATCGTCGACGGCTGGGACGACCCGCGCATGCCCACCATCGTCGGCATCCGCCGCCGCGGCTTTACGCCGGAATCCATCCAGCTCTTCTGCGAACGCGCCGGCATCACCAAGTCCGACAGCTGGATCGACATGGGCACGCTGGAAGGCGCACTGCGTGAAGACCTCGATGCCAAGGCCCCGCGCGCCGTTGCCGTGCTCAAGCCGCTCAAGCTCATCATCGACAACTTCCCCGAGAACCTCGCCGACGAGTGCACCGCCCCGATCCACCCGCACCACCCGGAACGTGGCCACCGCACCTTCCCGATCACCAAGGAACTCTGGATCGAAGCCGACGACTTCATGGAAGTGCCGAGCAAGGGCTACTTCCGCCTCTTCCCCGGCAACAAGGTGCGCCTGCGCTACGGCTACGTGGTGGAATGCACCGGCTGCGACAAGGACGACAACGGCAACGTAATCGCCGTACACTGCAACTACTTCCCCGACTCCAAGAGCGGCACCGAAGGCAGCGCCAACTACAAGGTCAAGGGCAACATCCACTGGGTCAGCGTGCAGCACGCGCTGGAAGCCGAAGTACGCCTGTACGACCGCCTCTTCACTGACCCGAACCCGGATGCAGGCGGAAAGGATTTCAAGCAGGCGTTAAACCCGAATGCGAAGGAAGTGATCACCGCCTACCTGGAACAAGGCATGCGCCATGCGATGCCGGATGAGAAGTTCCAGTTTGAACGGCATGGGTACTTTGTCGCGGACCGCGTGGATCACTCGGCAACGAGGCCGGTGTTTAATCGGGTGGTGACGTTGAAGGATAGTTGGGGGAAGTAAGAAATATTTGATCTAACAAAAAGCCCGCTCTCGCGGGCTTTTTGTTAGCAAATTAACTAACCAATACATGGGATGTCTTGATTCCAATCGAATGCTAAGTTCGGATGCTTTCCGCCCACCATTTCAAAAATCTGCCCTGCCTCAAAAAAACTCTTCAGCTTTTCTCATTCCATTACTCATTTGAAATTTTGCCCTTTAATACGTAGGCTGCAGCGGTAAACAACAAACAAAAAAAGGAAAAATTATGCATAGCGTTCTTAACGAAATTTGCACTGCGCTTGACGAAGCAACTGAGAAAGCGATGTCAAGTCTGAACTTTAAGAATACGATGAGAGATCATTGGGGCTGGCACTTTCCCCCACTAATGAAAGATGATCTCGTCAATTTGCCGAAGGAACTTGCTGAAAGAATCCGGTCCGCAGATATTTCTGCCCCTCTTACCGAGAATGAAATCGAGAATCTAAAGACTGTTCCTGCCCGAATTAGAGCGATGCTGCCAGAGATTATTCCCAATATGCCTGGCAACTACCCAGCAGTATATGCCTATACCACTGGCATGGCTCAAATCGAAAAACTACTCGCCTCCACCTTTGGCTTGGTACGTGTCGACGATCCAAAGTTATATCCTGTAGCGACAGCGCGTCGCATTAAGAACGTCAAAAGATGGCTTGAAGAAATCGATTCCGAGAAGGATGAACTCGCGGCACGTGTCTTAGAAATTAATCGTGCATATGAAGCAGCAGAAGCACTTCCAACAACATTGCAGGAACTTGACGATGCACGCGCAGCCTTAGCAGAAATTCAAGCGAAAATTGAACAAATACAAGAGAACGCTACGAAAAGCTTCGGCCTTATCGAAAGTAGTCAATTGCAGGTCAACATTCATACAGAGGCGGTCGCAAGGAAGGTGACCTGCCCGGTTTTTTCGGACCACGCTAACTTGGGATAGCTCCGGTTGATAAAGTTGTTGCTGCTTTCTTGCTGAACGCTTCCGGGGTTTCGTAGTTCAAGCTGGAATGCGGCCTGACGCGGTT
>NZ_BAAGWA010000007.1:0-216470 GCF_054780595.1 Noviherbaspirillum agri | reverse complement strand
TGGTGAAATCATCCACGATGGTCAACACCTTGATCCGCCGGCCATTGGCCAGCGCGTCACTGACGAAATCCATGGACCATACTTCATTGGGCCGGCTTGGCAGTGCCAGCGGCTCTCTTTCTACTGCAACACCATGCCGCTTGCGCCGGCGCTTTACTGCCAATCCCGCGTCCTGATAAAGGCGGAATACCCGCTTGTGGTTTGCCTCGATGCCCTCGCGCCGCAATAGCGCATGAAGGCGCCGATAGCCGAAGCGACGGCGAACGCCAGCCAGCTCAACCATGCGACTTTGCAATTGATCGTTCTCGGGTTGGGCTTTGCTCTGGTAATGCAAGACAGTGCGTGACAGTCCCACAAGCAGGCAGACACGGCGCTCGGAGATCTTCGTCTTCTCCTGCATCGCCGCCACCGCCTCACGCTTGGCCTGGGGGCTCAGTGCTTTCGGCACAACGCGACCTTCAGCGCTTCTGCATCGAGTATCGATTCGGCCAACAGCTTCTTGAGCTGGGCATTCTCCGCTTCCAGCTCCCGCAGTCGTTTCGCATCCGACACCGTCATGCCACCGAATTTGGCGCGCCAGGTGTAAAACGACGCATCGCTAAATCCATGCTGTCGGCACAGCTCTTTGACCGGAACCCCGGCATCTGCCTGCTTCAAAACACCAATAATCTGTTCGTCGGTAAACCGCTTCCTCACGTTCGTTCTCCCTTTCGAAAACGAACTTTACTAGATCCTGACTGGCACTCTTTATTGGGGGCACATCACTGGTTTAACTGTTTCCGCAAACTGCTGGTGCGCTACGAGGAGCTGCAGCGCAGTTATCTGGCCTTACATCATTTGGCGGCAGCAATAATCGTCATCCGCAAAGTATCGATGAAGGTCAATATTATTTTCGGATAGATTCTAAATCTGCCTGCCAAGCTTGATGATGGCGAAATTGACGCCGTCGTTCGGCTGCTTCATGCTGGCATTCGAAAAGTGTTGAAACTTAATGCCGAGTTCCCATTTGTTTTCAAAGACATAACCGACTCCAATGTGGTCGCCGAATTGAAATTTCGTTGAGAGTTGTCGGCCGTTATTATCGTAGCGGTCGGAAAAGATGTGTACGCCAATGCCGAGCTCCACGTAGGGCCCTTTCAGGCTATTCCTCTGAAGTCTAAATACGGGGGTAATTCCGGCGCCTCCGATATTTTGGGAGCGGTTCGACATGTCTTGGAAGCGCATACCGTGCCAATAAGCGACGTTGAGATTCCAATAGCCGCCGATATGGGTTCCATTCGAATCCCACCAACGTTTGTCCCAGTTCCATTGGACGCCGACCGACCCCGTTCTTGTCTTATTGCCGCTGCCAATCTCGACTGCAATTGAGTCTGCAGCGTTCCCAGAAATTGGTGCGCAAAAAAAAGTTGCGCACAGCGCGAAAGCGCTGAAATTCTTGACATTGAAGCGCATGTACGAACGCCTTCAGGGCTGGTTATTCTGATTGCGCTGAGGGAGCACAACTTGGACTTCTTCGAAATTCTAGCCAGAGTCAGTCCTCGCACAGAAATAACGATGCACAAGTTTGATTCAGGACAGATACGCAGGCTCGACGCGGCCAGGCACGTCCACGCAAAGCGACAGCACGCAGCCTGAAAGTGGATGGTCTTTGAGCTCGTCCTCCTTGCGATTGTGGCGTGCTGTGGTGATATAGAGGGTGCGCAAGTCATCGCCACCGAATGCAACCATTGTGGGGCAACGGACCGGCAAGGAAATCTCGGCAAGTATGTCGCCACTTGGAGACAGGCGTAGCAGGCGACCGCCTTCATACATGGCGCACCAATACGTGTTTTCACTATCGACGGCGGCGCCATCGGGACGCCCACCGTAACTATTCGTTCTGTCAGGCGAAAACTGCTTGAAAACGCGGCTCGTTCCCACACTGCCTGTTGTGAGATCAAAGTCGTAGGCGCGGATGCAATGTGCGGTTGTATCGGCGTGGTAGAGGGTTGAATCGTCGATACTAAATGCGACACCGTTCGATACGGTGACCGGATGCCCCACGTCGCGGATTACGCCGCGCTCAATGCAGTACAAGGTGGCGCCCGGTCGATCACGTGGTTCGTAGAGCGAACCTACCCATAACCGTCCCTTCGCATCACAGCGCCCATCATTGAAACGCACTCGCGAGGGATCAAAAGGTGCGTCGAGTAGAGGGCTCAATTTGCCCGAAACTGTGTCCAGAATCTCCACCCCTGACCGCATGGCTACGATCAGCCCGCCGTCGGCACAGCGCGCAATACATCCGGGCTCGGATGGCAGCCCCCAAGCGATATGTGCATTGCTCTCCGGATGCAAGCGATGTACGGCACGCCCCGCAATATCGATCCAATACAGAGCTCGCTCACAGGGATGCCACAGGGGCGACTCGCCTAACAACATCGGAGTATCGAACGCCATCTGAACATTGCTCGTCGACATAAGCAGTGGAATTTTGAGATGATGACGCACCATTATGCTATCAATCGATTCTCTTTGAAGGAGCGCTCATGACTGTTTCCCCTCGGCTACCAACGCTCGCATTCTTAGGCACCGGGCTCATGGGCAAACCAATGGCTTCGCGACTATTGCAGGCGGGATATCCGCTGTCGGCATGGAACCGAACGCGGTCGAAGGCGGAGCCGCTCGAGTTACTGGGAGCTGCAGTGGCCGATACGCCGGGCGAAGCCGTGCAGGGCGCAGATATCGTCATCACGATGCTGGAGGCGGGGCCTGCAGTTGGACAGGTGCTCGACATGGCGACGCCTGCGCTCCGGCTGGGTGCCCTGGTGGTTGACATGAGTTCGACCCGGCAGTCGGAGGCCAAGGAATTCCAGGCGAGGCTGGCTGCATGCGGTGTTGGATTCATCGATGCACCCGTCTCCGGCGGTGTGCTGGGTGCCGAGGCGGGAACGCTGGCGATCATGGCGGGTGGCAGTGCAAGTGACTTTGCACGTGCCGAACCTGTCCTGACGGTCTTGGGGCGACCTACGCGTGTTGGTGAGCCCGGCTGCGGACAGCTGGCCAAACTCTGCAACCAGCTGATTGTTGGAGGAACGCTCAGCATTGTCGCCGAAGCGCTTCTGTTGGCGGAAGCCGGAGGGGCGGACCCCGCTGCGGTTCGCAGCGCAATTCGCGGCGGCTTTGCCGAAAGCCGCATTCTTGAGGTCCATGGGCAGCGTATGCTCGAGCGGAATTTCATGCCGGGCGGCCAGGTAAAAAGCCAGACGAAGGATCTGGATAATGTGCTGGCCGCCGCCAGCGCGGCTGGTGTGAAATTGCCGGTTACCGAGCTGGTTACCCAATGCTTCCGAAGCATCCTCGACCTCGTTCCCAATGCCGACCAGTCCGCGGCTTTGCTCGCACTGGAAAAACTGAATCCGGGAAAACGCATTGGCACTGCACCTGATCGGCTACCCTGATGCGCATAGACACATTACGCCGATGTCTTGAGCCAGCAAGTGGCGTTTTCAGATAAGTGCAATGACAGCTCGCATTCGAGAACGTACCGACTGGCGTGCAGTATGGCTGCTCATCAAGCCGTACTGGATGTCCGAAGAGAAGTGGACGGCGCGCGGCCTGCTTGGTGCAGTGGTTATCCTTGCGCTTGGCCTGGTCTACCTCGACGTGCTGTTCAACGAGTGGAACCGCGATTTCTACAATGCGTTGGAAAACAAGGACTTCGGCGTCTTTCGCGAGCAACTGTGGCGGTTTTCCTACCTCGCCTTCATCTATATCGCCGTAGCGATCTATCGTGTCTACCTCACGCAGTCGCTGCAGATGCGCTGGCGCCTATGGATGACGCGTCAGTATCTTGACGAATGGCTGAGCAACCAGGCCTACTACCGAATCGAGCAGGCGCGCAGTGCCGACAACCCCGACCAGCGGATTTCGGAGGACCTGAACTACCTGACCAGCGGAACATTGGATCTTTCGCTGGGACTCCTGTCCAGTGTCGTGAGTCTGCTGTCCTTCATCGGCATACTGTGGTCGGTGAGCGGGCCACTCTCCATCATGATCGGATCGCAGGACATCACAGTCCCCGGTTACATGGTGTGGTTTGCGATTGCGTATGCTGCGATCGGTTCCCTGCTCGTCTGGTGGATTGGCAAGCCGCTGGTATTGCTTAACTTCAACCATCAACACTACGAAGCGGACTTTCGCTTCGGGCTTGTGCGTATTCGGGAGCATGCCGAACCGGTCGCCCTGTACCGCGGCGAGGCGCAGGAGCACCGTCAGCTTGCCGGCCGGCTTGAATGGATCTGGAAAAACTGGTGGTCGATCATGCGCACGACCAAGCGTCTGAATGTGGCGTCCAATTTCTATGACCAGTTTGCGATCATCTTCCCCTTCCTTGTCGGTGCGCCGCGGTATTTTTCGGGCGCCATCACCTTGGGCGGACTGATGCAGATTGCTTCGGCATTCGGCCATGTACAACAGGCGCTCTCCTGGTTCATCAATGCTTTCGGTTCGCTCGCGGCGTGGAAAGCCAGCGTGAACCGCCTGGCGGGCTTTCATGCCGCAGTTAGCACCGCAAAGATGCAGGCATCTGGCATTACCGTGGAAAGGAACAATGTCGGCGCGATCTTGCTCGACCGCGTAGTGTTAAGACTTCCTCATGGAGCCGAATTGAACGAGCCGATGTCGGGCGAGATCCATGCCGGCCAGTGCATTCTTGTCACCGGCCCTTCTGGATGCGGCAAGTCGACGCTCTTCCGGGCGATGGCCGGAATCTGGCCTTACGGTAGCGGCCATATCGAAATCCCAAGCGGCATGAGGTTGCTGTTTTTGCCGCAGAAGAGTTACCTGCCGATCGGGACGCTACGTGCAGCGCTTGCTTACCCCGCGCCGGAAGGTGCATACAAGGATCTCGCAATCCGCCACTATCTCGTGCTGTGCCGGCTTCCGCATCTGCAAGAAAAATTGAATGATGTCGACAACTGGAGCCAGCGCCTGTCGCCAGGGGAACAGCAGCGCGTGGCTTTTGTGCGTGCATTACTGGCTCGCCCACAGGTCTTGTTTCTCGATGAGGCGACCAGCGCACTCGATGCGGACACGGAGCAGGCCTTATATGAGCTGGTGCTGAAAGAATTGCCGGGCATCTCGCTCGTCAGCATCGCGCACCGGGATGTCGTGGCGAAGTATCATCAAATCCATTGGCGGTTTGTTGACGACGCACCAGAACGCGACAACTCCGCCTCTGCAACTGCCCAGCATCGCTATACCGTGCGCAAGTTCAACGAGGCCGCCTGCGAATGATGACGAAGAATCGCCTTATTGGCGACCGGCCTGCACGTATGTTGCGCAGACCCATCACCGTTTGTATACGATGAGTCGCATCATCTCATCCCCCGTAATGCTGGTGCACTCTTTCTGACTTTAACGCTCGGTCAATGCAAGCAATGCGAAACTCGCCAGCCAGTGCGTTCCGGCATAGTCGCCATGCACTGCATGCAGCAGCGAAGCGGCGAGGTGTGCGTCGATGGCTGTCGCTACCGCAGGAACCAGTTCCTGCGGTAACTGCTGAACGAGCATCCTCCAACACCATGCACGCGAGAGATTGAGTCCGTCCAGGTGCGCAAGCTTGGGGTCGGAGCGGTCGCTCACAATAACGGGCGTTAGCCATGTCTGCAGATCATGCACCGTCGGGCAGAAGACCTGCCACCAGTCCGCATAGCTGCAGCCATCGACGATACGCATCATCAATACCGCTTCCATCAAGCCGGGTGACAGAAAGTCCTCCCCACTTGGTTCGTACGCAGCGGGATAGCGACGGTCTCGACCGTACCAGTCATTCGCCTTCTCAACGATCCGCTTGCGCAGCGCGACGTGCTGGATGGTTTCGGCGTAGTCGAGCGCAAACAACAGACCAAAAGCGCTATTCGTATGCGTCCCGCAGCGGATGGGGTGGCCGGCGAGTGGAAGAAACTGCAGATACCGCTCAACGAAGGCGTCCGCCAGCGGCGCCAATGCGCCGGACCATGCACCGGCACGATGGTCGGAGTCTGACAACGCCAGCAGCTCGGCCTGCAGTTTGAACAACCATGCCCAGCCATAGGTGCGCTCGAACGACTGGCGTGACGGTTGCCCGAGGTAGGCGACCTCTGCGGAGATGTTTGCCTCGGTAAAGCGATGGTCGAAGGCGAGGTGGATGCTTTCGGCTTCCGGCAATTCCGGGAAAAGGCGCAGCAGTCGCGCCAGCGTCCAGTGCATGTGTACGCAGGAGTGCCAGTCGAAGCTGCCGAAAAACGCCGGGTGCAGCTCGCGTGGCGCCCGCACGTCCGATGCATCGTTGAGCACATGATCGAGCTTGTTTGGATACTCGCGCTCGACATTGGCCAGGGCGATGCGCGCAAGCGGCGAGGCATGGATCGCAGCGACCGAATCGAACGAGGCGGGCGAGGCGTCAGCACTTGCAGTACGTGCTGAAAGCATAGCGGCGTTACGCCTTTTTCAGATAGGACTCGACGAGACGTACCCAATAGGTCGCACCAATCGGCAGCAGCTCATCGTTGAAGTCATAACTCGGGTTGTGCAGATTGCATGGTCCGAGGCCATGGCCCGCTTCCCGATGCAGGCCTTCGCCATTGCCGATAAATACGTAGCATCCCGGCTTCTCCTGCAGCATGAATGCGAAATCCTCCGCACCCATGGTGGGTTCGATGTTGGTGTCGACATTCTTCTCGCCAACAACGGATTTCAGCACCTCCACGGCGAACGCGGTTTCCTTTGCATGGTTTACGAGTGGCGGGTAATTCCGCGTGAAGCTGAAGTCGACCTCGGCGTCGAAAGCGGCACTGGTGTGCTCGGCAATGGCGCGCATGCGCTGTTCCATCAGATCCAGAGTCGGCGTGCTGAAGGTGCGGACAGTGCCAATCAGGGTCGCTTCATCCGGAATGACGTTGGTCGCGCTTCCGGCATGGATCTGCGTAATCGACAGCACCGCAGCTTCGAGCGGATTCTTGTTGCGTGCCACAATGGTCTGCCAGCTTTGCGCAATCTGGATTGCGACCATGATCGGGTCGATGCCTTTGTGCGGCTGCGCAGCATGCGAGCCTTTGCCGCGAACTGTGACCTCGAATTCATTCGAGGAGGCCATCATCGGCCCGGGGGTGACGCCAAAGCAGCCAACCGGCACACCCGGCCAGTTGTGCATGCCGAACACGGCGTCCATCGGACACTGGCGGAACAGGCCGTCATCCATCATCCGCTTCGCACCGCCGCCGCCTTCTTCCGCCGGTTGGAAAATCACGTAAGCCGTGCCATCAAAGTCGCGCTGCCGGGAGAGATGCCGTGCCGCGCCGAGGAGCATCGCCACATGTCCGTCGTGACCGCATGCGTGCATCTTTCCGGCATTCCTGGATGCATGGGAGAAGGTATTGATTTCCTGGACGGGCAGTGCGTCCATGTCGGCACGCAGGCCGATTGCACGATTGCTCGTGCCGTTCTTGATCACGCCGACGACACCGGTAATGCCGAGCCCGCGGATAACGGGGATGCCCCATTCCGTCAATTTCTGGGAAATGACATCGGCAGTGCGACGTTCTTCAAAGCAGAGTTCGGGATGCGCGTGGATATCGCGCCGGATTTGTGACAGTTCCGACTGGAACTCGATGATCGGGTCAATCAACTTCATTGCTATCTCCACATGGCCGCGAGTTGCGGGGAGTTGCTTCTGAGAATGCGTGGCATGCTTAATGTAGGTATATTACGCTGAGCCTCGTACGGCATATTTTAACGACTGCTGGCGCCGCCCGACGATAGATCGAACGGGGTTCCCGGCAGATTCTCTCTTGAACTGACCACCGCCGAGTTGTGCAATGACGACATCAACGATACGCGCGACCTGCCCGCATGATTGCCCCGATACCTGTGCCCTGCTTGTGACCGTGGAAGGCGGCGTCGCAACCCAGGTGCGAGGCGATCCCGATCATCCCACCACAGCCGGAGTGCTGTGCACCAAGGTCGCCCGCTATGCCGAGCGCACCTACCACAAGGACCGTTTGCTCACACCGATGAAGCGCATCGGCAGGAAAGGCGAAGGGCGCTTTGCGCCGATCAGCTGGGACGAGGCGCTCGATACCATTGCAGCTCTCCTGAAAGAGATCGCATCGCGCAATCCCCAGGCGATCCTGCCCTATAGCTATGCGGGGACGATGGGGTTGGTCCAGGGCGAATCGATGGCGGCGCGCTTCTTTCACAAACTGGGCGCGTCGCTGCTGGATCGCACAATCTGCGCTTCTGCAGGTGGCACCGGTTATAAGTACACGATTGGTGCGCGCATCGGGACGGACCTTGAGCAATTTCAGAATGCCAAGCTGATCCTGATCTGGGGCGGCAATCCGATCGCCTCCAACCTGCATTTCTGGATGCGTGCGCAGGAAGCCAAGCGCCGCGGCGCAAAACTGATCGCGATTGATCCCTACCGCTCGCTCACTGCGGAGAAGTGCCACCAGCATATTGCGCTGATGCCGGGCACCGATGCAGCGCTCGCCTTGGGCATGATGCATGTGCTGATCGCGGAGAACCTGATCGATGCAGACTACGTCGAACGTTACACGCTTGGTTTTGATCAGTTGCGGGAGCGGGTAAAGGAGTGGACTCCACAACGCACCGCCGAGGTCTGCGGCATTACGGCAGACGAGGTCGAGCAGCTGGCGCGCGACTATGGAAGTGTTGCAAAGCGTGGCGAGCCGGTTGCGATCCGCCTCAATTACGGTGTGCAGCGCGTGCACGGAGGTGGAATGGCGGTGCGTAATATCGCCTGCCTACCTGCGCTTGTTGGTGCGTGGCGCCATGCAGCGGGCGGCATTCAGCTTTCTTCGTCCGACACCTTCCCGAAAAATAATCATGCGTTGCAGCGTCCCGACTTGCTGCCCACGGAGCGACCACGTACCATCAACATGAGCACCATCGGCGATGACCTCTTGCGAGATTCATCATCGAAATTCGGGCCGAAGATCGAAGCATTGATTGTCTACAACTCAAACCCGGTTGCCGTCGCGCCCGAGTCCCGCAAAGTGGCACAGGGGTTCGCGCGCGAAGACCTGTTCACGGTGGTGCTCGAGCATTTTCGAACCGACACGGCGGATTATGCCGACATCATCCTGCCGGCGACGACACAGCTGGAACATGTGGACGTGCATTCTGCATATGGCCATTCCTACATGATGGCCAACAATGCAGCGATTGCCCCGTTGGGACAAGCCAAGTCGAACACCGAGATCTTCCGGCTGCTTGCAGCGCGCATGGGATTCGACGATGCCTGCTTCAAGGAGAACGATGATGAAATTGCAGCGCAGGCCTTCAACCGCAAGGACGAGCGCGCCATTCATTTCGACTGGGATTCGCTCAAGCGCAAAGGCTGGCAGAAGCTGAATGTGGCAGAAGCATCATTTGCACAGGGCGGATTTCCCACGCCGTCCGGCAAGTGCGAGTTCTATTCGGCGCGCATGCAGGCCGACGGACTTGATCCTTTGCCAGGCTATATCCCTCCGCATGAATCTCCTGCGAGCAGTCCTCAGTTGGCAAAAGCATATCCACTGGCAATGATTTCTCCGCCAGCAAGGAACTTTCTCAACAGCACCTTCGTCAATGTGGAGAGTCTGCGCGATACGGAAGGCGAACCGCACCTCGATATCCATCCCGCCGATGCGGCACAACGCAGCATTGATGATGGCGATCAGGTACGTATCTTCAACCAGCGCGGATCATTCGTCGCCAAGGCGCGCGTGACCGACAAGGCACGCAGGGGACTGGTAGTTGGCTTGTCGATATGGTGGAAGAAGTTTGCCGCCGATGGCAAGAACGCTAACGAAGTCACCAGCCAGCGCCTGACCGACATGGGCAACGCACCCACGTTTTACGATGTGCTGGTGCAGGTGGAGAAGGTGTAGGCAGGACATGAAGATGAAGTGGCGGGCTTTGGTTTTTTGCGGCGTGGCGGCGATGGTCGGCGGTTGCGCACAGTTGGGTTACTTTGCACAGGCGGCGCACGGACAATTGTCCCTGATGGCCGAAGCAAAGCCGATCGACGAATGGCTCGCCAATCCAGGCGTCGAGGACAAGCTCAAAGGCAAGCTCGCCAAGATCAAGGACATTCGTGCATTCGCTGCGCGCGAACTCGGGCTGCCGGACAACGGCAGCTACACCACCTACGCCGACCTCAAGCGCCCTTACGTGCTCTGGAATGTCGTCGCAACGGAAGAGTTTTCGTTGAAGCCCGTGCAATGGTGCTTCCCTGTTGCCGGATGTGTGAACTACCGCGGCTACTACAGCGAAGAAGGCGCAAAAACCTATGCGGCGGAGCTGCGCGCAGCGAAGTACGATGTCGACGTAGGCGGTGTCACAGCCTACTCCACGCTCGGCTGGTTCAAGGATCCCGTGTTATCCACTTTCATCAAGTATCCGGACGTCGAACTGGCAAGGCTCGTATTCCATGAGCTCGCTCATCAAGTCGTCTACGTGCCGGGTGACTCACGCTTTAACGAAGCGTTCGCTGTGGCCGTCGAAGAGGCGGGCATGGAGCGCTGGATGGCGGTTCGTGGTGACGACAAGATGCGCGAGGCATACGCTGCGTATAAGCACCGCAAGCAGGATTTTCTCGCACTGTTGATGAAGCATCGCAACGCGCTGGAAGCGAACTACGAGCGAGATGTCAGCAAGGAGGAAAAGCGCAGGGAAAAAGCTGCGATCTTCAAGGCACTGAAGGACGAGTATCTGGTGCTGAAAGAATCGTGGGGCGGCTACGCGGGATACGACCGCTGGTTCGCTGAACCCTTGTCCAATGCCCACTTGTCTGCCGTCGCCACCTATCATGACCTCGTGCCGGCCTTCCGCGCGCTGCTCGCCGAGAAGAAGAGCATGGAAAAGTTCTATGAGTCGGCACGCGCATTGGCCAGCCTCGACAAGGACGAACGACATAGCAAGCTCGCAAGTCTCGCACCGGTCCCGTCAATCACTGCCGCAAACGAACAAGCGGCTATCGCGCAATAACGGCACCGGCATCGCTGCGCGGCATGCTGCCGCAAACAATAACCACAATCACAAAGCGACCCTTGGCGGTCGCTTTGTCACATCTGGGACAAACGATTTCGGGCGCGCCGCGTGCCTCCGCTTTGTTGCGATGCAATAAGTTGGATGGGATAGAAGAATTGTTCTGATCTTGTTTAAAAGACTTGCACGCTGGCGCGGCCACCGATAGCATCTATGTTAAAAAAAGAATCGGTCGTTCGATTATTTCGCAACCAGTACCAATCCAAAACAATACAAGAGGCAGACAATGGAAAAAATGTGGCTGAAGTCGTATCCCCAAGGCGTTCCGGCGGAAATCGATTACACGCAGTACCGTTCGCTGGTTCACCTGATGGAGGAGGCGTTCCAGAAGTATGCGTCCCGTAATGCATACGTATGCATGGACAAGTTCCTCACCTATGCGGAAGTCGACGACTACTCCAGGCGACTGGGGGCCTGGTTGCAAAGCAAAGGGCTGAAGAAAGGCGCACGCGTCGCCATCATGATGCCGAATGTCTTGCAGTATCCGATCGCACTGGCTGCTGTACTGCGTGCCGGCTATACCGTTGTCAACGTCAATCCGCTCTACACCCCGCGCGAACTCGAGCATCAGCTCAAGGATTCCGGCTCGGAAGCGATCATCATCCTGGAGAACTTCGCCACCACGCTGGAGCAGGTGATCAGTCGCACCCCGGTAAAGCACGTTGTCGTTGCGAGCATGGGCGAAATGCTCGGCGGCCTCAAAGGCATGATCGTCAACTTCGTTGTTCGCAATGTAAAGAAGATGGTGCCGGCCTTCTCGCTGCCGAATGCTGTCCGCTTCAAGCAGGTATTGGCCGAAGGCGCACGCATGACGCTCAAGCCAGTTGACATCAGCCAGGAAGACGTCGCCTTCCTGCAATACACCGGCGGCACGACAGGCGTGTCAAAGGGCGCGACGCTGGTTCATCGCAACGTCATTGCCAACGTTCTGCAGAACGAAGCGTGGGCAAAACCGGTACTGGAAAAGGAACCGAAGGTCGATGCGCTGACCATTGTCTGCGCACTGCCGCTATACCACATCTTCGCGCTGACAGCATGCTGCCTGTTCGGTACACGTGCCGGCGCATTGAATATCCTGATTCCGAACCCGCGTGATATTCCGGGCTTCGTCAAGGAACTGGCGAAGTACAAGTTCAACATGCTGCCTGCAGTGAACACGCTGTACAACGGCCTGCTGAACAATCCTGATTTTGCCAAGCTCGACTTTTCGATGCTCAAGGTCTGCAACGGTGGTGGCATGGCCGTGCAGAAGGCGGTGAATGACAAGTGGCTCAAGGTGACTGGCAAGCCGATCCTGGAAGGTTATGGCTTGTCTGAAACCGCACCGGTGGCAACCGCCAATCCGCCATCCGATGAATTCAGCGGCACGATCGGTCTGCCGATTCCGTCGACCGACATCGCGATCCTCGATGATGATGGCAAGCCGGTGCCGCTTGGCCAGCCGGGAGAAATCGCCATTCGTGGTCCGCAAGTCATGGTCGGTTACTGGAACCGCCCGGACGAGACGGCAAAGGTCATGACGCAGGACGGCTTCTTCAAGTCGGGTGACGTCGGCATCATGGATGAGCGCGGCTTCGTGAAGATCGTTGACCGCAAGAAGGACATGATCCTGGTCTCGGGCTTCAACGTGTATCCGAACGAAATCGAGGCGGTTGTTGCAGCGCATCCAGGGGTGCTGGAGTGTGCCTGCATTGGCGTGCCGGATGCAAACTCCGGTGAAGCTGTGAAGCTGTTCGTCGTACGCAAGGATCCGGCATTGACGGTGGATGAGCTGATGAACTACTGCAAGGAGCAGTTCACCGCATACAAGAAGCCGAAGTACATCGAGTTCCGCGACGAGTTGCCGAAGACGAACGTCGGCAAGATCCTGCGCCGCGAACTGCGTGACGAAAAGAAGGCCGCGTAATACGGTCGATGTCCGAGCAAAACAAAACCGCCTGCATGTCAGGCGGTTTTGTTTTTGTGGCGGAGATTTTGTGGAAGTCAGGCCGCAAACCTGCGACATCCATATGCACGTCATGTAGAAGCGGTTGTAGTGCTATTGCCGTTTCCTGCGCGACGATCGGCCTGCGTTTCTTTTCAGCCGAGGCTTTCCGGTGCATACAAAGTGGATATTCGCCAGACAGATTGGGACGATTTGAGATGACAGCAGGTGCATTCAGAGCATGACACTCGGTCGTACCGGCGAGCCAGAGAAACATGCAGAGTCAAGCTCAGGAACGATGAGCTGTATGTAATCCCGATATTTTCCGCGAAGAGGATATGGTGACGAGTGCTGCCAGTACAGCAAGCAGGCGTGCAAACCGTACGAAAAAGATTCGGCTCAAAGCCAGGGCTGCAGGCTATTCAGGCGCGAATCACCGAGGGGATGAAACGATGTCTCCGACGAAATACTACGCATCCAGCGGCGGCACGAGACGAGGCTTGCGATCTTCGTCCGTCGCGACGTAGGTGAGCGTGGCTTCGGTTACCTTGACGGTTTCGACCTGCAGGCGGTTGCGTTCCGCATAGACTTCCACGTTGACGGTAATGGAGGTTTTCCCTACCTTGACGATGTCCGCGTAAAAGGAAAGCAAATCGCCAACAAACACCGGTTGCTTGAAGAGGAAGGAATTCACCGCGATCGTTGCCACCCTGCCATTGGCGCGTCGCACGGCGGGCAGGGAGCCGGCGATATCCACCTGCGCCATGATCCAGCCGCCGAACACGTCGCCATGGACATTGGCATCGGCTGGCATGGGCATGACGCGCAGTTGCGGAACTTTTCCTTCCGGCAGGCTGGTTTGGTGGTTATCTGTCACGAGATCCTCCTTGAAATCATCTGGTTTTATTGTGGCGCCTGCGTCCGGCATTGCCGCTTGGGCACGCCAAGTTGAGCGGCAGGCGCTACGCTACAATCGACAAGCCGAAGCATAAACCATTCTCTCCGATTGTTTCTCCATGCGCCGCCATTCTGTATCATCCCCCGAGCCCGCCGCCAATCAGGGCACACGTAACGACTGGGCTACGCTCAAAACCCTGATTCCATATTTATGGGCGTATAAGTGGCGCGTGCTTCTCGCGTTGGCTTTCCTTGTGGGAGCCAAACTCGCCAATGTCGGCGTGCCGTTGGTACTGAAAGCGTTGATCGATCACATGACGATCCGCCCGGACAATCCCCAGGCATTGCTCGTGCTGCCGGTGGGGATATTGATTGCCTATGGTGCGCTACGGCTGAGCACGACCGTCTTTACGGAACTGCGCGAATTCGTATTTGCGAAAGTGACGCAGCGCGCGGTACGCACCATTGCATTGAAGGTCTTCCGGCACCTGCATTCGCTGTCCTTGCGCTTTCACCTGAATCGCCAGACCGGCGGCATGACGCGTGATATCGAGCGCGGCACACGGGGTATTTCTTCGCTGGTTTCCTACACCTTGTACAGCATCCTGCCCACGCTGGTGGAAATCACGCTGGTGATCGGTTATCTGGTGCTCAACTACGATATCTGGTTTGCGGCAATCACTTTTTCCGCGCTGCTGGTGTACGTGGTCTTCACCGTTGCGGTTACCGAGTGGCGCACGCATTTCCGCCGCACCATGAATGATCTCGATTCGAAGGCGAATACCAAGGCGATCGATTCGCTGATCAACTACGAGACGGTCAAATACTTCGGCAACGAAGATTATGAGGCGCGCCGTTATGATCAGAGCCTGCAGAGCTGGGAGACCGCCGCGGTGAAGTCGCAGACATCGCTGTCGCTGCTGAATTCCGGCCAGTCATTGATCATCGCGACTGCAGTGACACTGATCCTGTGGCGCGCAACGCAGGGTGTGATTGACGGAAAAATGACGCTGGGCGACCTGGTGCTGGTCAACGCCTTCATGATCCAGTTGTACATCCCATTGAATTTCCTCGGCGTTATCTACCGTGAAATCAAGCAAAGTCTTGCCGACATGGAGCGACTGTTCACCCTGCTCGAGCAGAATCGTGAAGTGGCTGACGCGCCCGACGCAAAGCCGCTTGCAGTGCGTGGTGCCGAAGTGCGCTTCTCGCATGTCAACTTCAGCTATGAATCGAAGAGGCAGATCCTGTTTGATGTTGATTTCGCCATCCCTGCCGGAAGCACGACGGCAGTGGTCGGGCACAGCGGCTCCGGCAAGTCGACCATGTCGCGCCTGCTGTTCCGCTTCTACGACGTCACCAACGGCAGCATCACCATCGACGGGCAGGACTTGCGAGATGTGACGCAGGAGTCCCTGCGCAAGGCGATCGGCATCGTGCCGCAGGACACCGTGCTGTTCAATGACACGATCGAATACAACATCGCGTACGGCAAGCCCGAGGCAAGCAAGGACGAGATCATCGCCGCCGCTAAGGCCGCCTATATCCATGATTTCATCGAGAGCCTTCCGGACGGTTATGCGACCATGGTGGGCGAGCGCGGTCTGAAGCTGTCCGGCGGGGAGAAGCAACGGGTGGCCATTGCGCGCACCTTGTTGAAGAGCCCGGCGATCCTGATCTTCGACGAGGCAACATCCGCACTGGATTCACGCGCCGAGCAGGCGATCCAGGCCCAGTTGAGGGAAATCGCAAAGGAACGGACAACGCTTGTCATCGCACACCGCTTGTCCACCGTCGCGGACGCGGAGCAAATCCTGGTGCTGGATCATGGGCGCATCATCGAACGCGGCACGCATGCCGAGCTCTTGGCCAAGGAGGGCGCCTATGCCCAAATGTGGTCGAGACAGCAGGCGCGCCAGGAACCTTCGGTCTCTTCCTCTCGCCCGGACGATCTGCCCGAGGAGTCAGCAGTTGCCTGACGCTTGGTTTCTGCCGGGAAGCGCTCTACCATAGCGCCATGGAAACCAAATGGCTGGAAGATTTTATTTCGTTGGCGGAGACGCGCAGTTTCAGCCGCTCTGCCGAACTGCGGCATGTCACGCAGCCGGCCTTTTCTCGCCGCATTCAGTCGCTTGAAGCTTGGCTCGGCGCAGACCTGATTGATCGCACCTCTTATCCAACACGCCTGACTCCTGCCGGCGAAGTGTTCTACGAACAGGCACTGGAAATGCTGGGGCAGATCAACAATGCCCGCGCCCTGTTGCGCGGCAAGCTCCCTGCGGCGAAGACGACCGTGGACTTCGCGGTGCCGCACACGTTGTCGCTCACCTTCATGCCGAAATGGCTGGCGCAAATGGAATCCGGATTCGGCCCGCTCCACACTCGGCTGATCGCCCTCAATGTACATGATGCAGTGATGACGATGGTGGAAGGCGGATGCGATCTTCTGCTGTGTTACCACCATCCGCGTCAACCCGTGCAACTGGATGCAAGCCGCTATGACATGCTGGTGCTCGGCAGCGAAACCCTGCGGGCTTACGCGCGCAGCAACAAGGATGGCACGCCACAACTGCAACTGCCCGGCACGCCGAAGGCGCCGCTGCCTTTTCTCTCTTACACCAGCAACGCCTATCTCGGGCGGATGGTGGACCTCATCCTGTCCGATGCAAAGCGGCCGCTCTATCTGGAAAAGCGCTACGAGACTGACATGGCGGAGGGATTGAAAATGATGGCGCTCGAAGGACGCGGGATCGCGTTCCTGCCGGAATCGGCAGTAACGCGGGAGCTCAAGCAAAAGCAGCTCGCGCGCGTCGACGGCGGCCAGGCGTCATGGGAGGTGGACATGGAAATACGCCTTTATCGTGAGCGTCCCTCATCGCAGCGTTCGGGAAAACTTATCGTGACGCGACTCTGGGACTACCTGCTCGCTCGCAGCCAAGCGCAAACCAAGACAAGAAAGCGCAAACAGGCTGCGGCCTGAGAGGAGGGCTGTCATGTCTGTCACGCATGGTTATGCGTTTCCTGCATAGTTGCATGCGCACAAAGCATTGGATTTGCTGCGCTGCGTTGCCCTAGCATGCGGTTCAAACACAAGCCACTGCTCACGAGGCGGTGGTCGAACTTCAAAGGAGCAGCCACCTATGTCGAACCAGCACGAAATCCCTTCATACCTCACCCCGCATGGCATTGGCCCCTGGGGCGTCTATCTGGAACAGATTGAACGCGTCACCCCTCATCTCGGATCGCTCGCGCGGTGGGTGGAAACCCTCAAACGCCCCAAGCGGATTCTGGTCGTTGACGTACCCATCGAACGGGATGATGGCAGCATCGCTCACTTTGAAGGCTACCGCGTCCAGCACAATACTTCCCGCGGCCCTGGCAAGGGCGGCGTGCGTTTTCATCAGGATGTCACGCTGTCAGAAGTGATGGCGCTGTCAGCATGGATGACGGTCAAGAATGCCGCAGTGAATGTGCCCTATGGCGGCGCCAAGGGTGGCATCCGGGTCGATCCGAAAACGCTGTCGCAAGGCGAGCTGCAACGCATGACGCGGCGCTACACCAGTGAGATCAATATCATCATCGGCCCCACCAAGGATATTCCCGCGCCGGACGTCAATACCAATGAAAAGATCATGGCTTGGATGATGGACACGTACTCCATGAACGAGGGAGCCACCGCGACCGGCGTCGTCACTGGCAAGCCAATCTCCCTCGGTGGCAGCCTCGGGCGGCAGGAAGCGACGGGTCGTGGCGTGTTCGTCGTCGGTTGCGAGGCGGCGGCGAAGCAAGGACTGGATATCCGGGGAGCGCGCGTTGCGGTCCAGGGGTGCGGTAATGTTGGCGGTGTGGCGGCACGACTTTTCGCCGAGGCGGGGGCCAAGGTGGTTGCCGTGCAGGATCATGGCGGCACCATCATGCGTGAAAGCGGAATCGACATCCCGGCACTCCTGGCTCATGTCGCACAGCATGGCAGCGTAGCCGGTTTCGGGAACGCGGAGACGATCAAGGACCGCAGTGCATTCTGGGAGACCGATTGCGACATCCTGATTCCGGCTGCGCTCGAGCAGCAGATCACTGAAGCCAATGCCAACAAGATACGCGCCAGGATCATCCTGGAGGGAGCGAATGGGCCGACCACTCCTGCTGCGGATGACATCCTCCACGATAAGGGTGTACTGGTGGTGCCGGATGTGATCGCCAATGCCGGCGGCGTGACGGTCAGCTATTTTGAATGGGTGCAGGATTTCTCCAGCTTCTTCTGGACCGAGGACGAGATCAATCAACGCCTGACGCGTATCATGCGCGAGGCCTTTGCTGCCGTCTGGCAGCTCTCACAGGAGAAAAAGGTTTCGTTGCGCACGGCCGCGTTTATTGTCGCCTGCACGCGTGTGCTGCAAGCGCGTGAGATGCGCGGACTGTATCCGTAATCCCCCTGCGCAGATCTGCTTCAACGAAGGCGCCTCGACCCGAGGGCGGGCGCCTCATCTCCCTGAAAAAGTATTGATTTCCGCGCGGTAATCAAAACTTCACCGGTCGGCTCATTCACTTATCCATCTATCCACTTATCCAATAATCTCAAGGATGAGCAAAAAACCAATTTGGAATTAATGCATTTTGGTACACTTAGCCGGTAACTTTTTATCAGGAGACGTTATGAAAATATCGAAGCAGATCGCTGTTCTTATCGGTGCAGGTCTGATCGCTGCTGGTGCAGCTCACGCACAAGAGAGCGGCACGCTGAAGAAAATCAAGGACTCGGGCACCATTACCCTCGGTGTGCGCGACTCCTCGATCCCGTTTTCCTACCTGGATGACAAGCAGTCGTACCAAGGGTATTCGATTGATCTTTGCATGAAAGCGGTCAGGGCGGTCCAGAAGCATCTCGGCCTGTCGCAACTGAATGTGAGGATGAATCCGGTGACGTCTGCGACCCGTATTCCGCTGATGGCCAACGGCACCATCGACCTCGAGTGCGGCTCCACCACCAACAACCTCGAGCGTCAGAAGCAGGTGGCGTTTGCACCGACGACCTTTGTGGTCGGCACCCGTTTCCTTGCCAAGAAATCGTCGAACATCAATTCGATCAATGACCTGAAGGGCAAAACGGTCGTCTCCACCGCCGGCACGACGTCGATGAAGCTCATCACCGCGTTGAACGGCGAGAAGAACATGGGCATGAACCTGCTCTCCGCAAAGGACCATGCAGAATCGTTCCTGATGGTGGAAACCGGCCGCGCCGTCGCGTTCCTGATGGACGACATCCTGCTGGCTTCGCTGGCGGCTAACTCCAAGAACCCGGGTGACTATTCGATCACCAAGGACATCATGGAAGTCGAGCCGTACGGCATCATGATGCGTCGCGATGATCCAGCCTTCAAGAAAGTGGTGGACCAGGCCATCATTGATACGTTCAAGTCCGGCGAAATCAACAAGATCTACGCGAAGTGGTTCCAGTCCCCGATCCCTCCGAAGGGCGTGAACCTGAACTGGCCGATGAGCGAGCAGCTGAAGAAGGTCATCGCGAATCCGACCGATTCTGGCGACGCGGCAGTCTACAAGTAAGAGGCTTCTGCTGCGGTGATTGATAAACGGGGGGCACGTGCCTCCCGTTTTATTTTTCGCGATGAATTTGTTGCGGAGCACAAACAACAAGGAAATCCCGCCTTTCTCAGGCACATAAGGCTTGAAGGGAAGGCGAAGTAACAACAAGCCTATACAAGAAGAAGGTTTGACATGAACTACAACTGGAACTGGCGGATTTTCTGGGAGCCGTCTCCCGACGCCGTCGGCACATACATGGACACGCTGCTGTCCGGCCTCAACTGGACACTGGCTACCGCATTAAGCGCCTGGATCATGGCGCTCATCCTTGGTGCCATCATCGGCACGCTGCGAACAGTGCCAAACAAGTGGGTGGTCCGCCTCTCCAATGCATACATCGAACTGTTTCGGAACATCCCGCTGCTGGTGCAGATGTTCCTGTGGTTCTTCGTCATGCCGGAACTGGTGCCGACCTCGCTCGGCGACTGGCTGAAGTCCTTGCCGAATGCCCCGTTCGTCACGGCCGTGATTTCGCTCGGCTTCTTTACATCGGCGCGGGTCGCGGTCCAGGTGTCATCCGGCATTCTTGCGCTGCCGCGTGGGCAACGCATGGCGGGCACTGCACTCGGCCTGACCTTGCCGCAGACTTATCGCTATGTGCTGCTGCCCATGGCATTTCGGATCGTCATTCCGCCGCTGACGAGCGAATTCCTGAACGTCATCAAGAACAGCGCCGTGGCGCTGACGATCGGCTTGATGGAATTGACCGCGCGCGCCAGGTCCATGCAAGAGTTCTCTTTCCAGGTATTCGAGGCGTTTACCGCGGCAACCATCATCTACGTGCTGGTTAATATCGTTGTGGTCACGCTGATGCGCTTCATCGAGCGCAAGGTGGCCGTGCCGGGCTTTATCAGCTCTGGCGGAAAGTGAGGCACTGATCATGATGGATTTCGATTTCGATGTCATCCAGCGCTCCTGGGTCTACCTGTTCCAGACGGGGATGGCCTTTACCTTGCAGCTGACAGCCCTGGCCATGATTGGCGGCATTATCCTTGGCACACTGCTGGCGATGATGCGCCTGTCCAGCATCAAGACCATCTCCCTGGTGGCGACGACCTATGTCAACCTGATTCGCTCGGTACCGCTGGTGCTGGTGATCTTCTGGTTCTATTTCCTTGTGCCGTACATCGGCGCCTGGGTCATTGGATCGGAAACGCCGATTCAGGTTGGCGCATTCACTTCTTCGCTGATTACCTTCGTCCTGTTCGAGGCCGCGTATTACTGCGAGATCATGCGTGCCGGTATCCAGTCGATTCCTCGCGGGCAGATCTGGGCCGGGCAGGCATTGGGTATGAACTACTGGCAGACGATGGGCAACATCGTCCTGCCGCAGGCCTTCCGCAACATGATTCCGGTCCTGCTCACGCAGACCATCGTGCTGTTCCAGGACGTTTCCCTGGTCTATGTGCTGTCGATCACCGACTTCGTTGGTGCCGCATCCAAGGTCGCGCAGCGTGACGGCCGTCTCGTCGAAATGTACCTGTTTGTCGCGGTGGTGTATTTCGTCCTGTGCTTCAGCTTGTCCTTATTGGTCAAGCGGCTGCAGCAGAAGGTTGCCATCATCCGGTAAAGCGCACACCACTGCCCTTGTCGCCCATTGGGTGATAAGGGACCACAAGGGAAAAGAAAAGAATTCAGGAGTAGAAAATGATTGAAATTAAAAACGTCAGCAAGTGGTATGGCAGCTTCCAGGTATTGACCGATTGCTCAACCAGCGTGAAAAAAGGCGATGTGATGGTGGTGTGTGGCCCGTCCGGCTCGGGCAAATCGACGCTGATCAAAACGGTGAATGGTCTGGAGCCATTCCAGAAAGGCGAAATCCTCGTGGACGGTATCTCCGTCGGCGATCCGAAGACCAACCTTTCCAAGCTGCGCGCGCGCATCGGCATGGTCTTCCAGAACTTCGAGCTGTTCCCGCACCTGTCGATCCGCAAGAACCTCACCATCGCGCAGGTGAAAGTGCTCGGCCGCAGCGAGGAAGAAGCAACCGAGAAGGGTCTCAAATACCTCGATCGTGTCGGCCTGCTTTCACAGCAGGACAAATTCCCCGGACAGCTGTCCGGCGGTCAGCAGCAGCGTGTTGCGATTGCGCGCGCCTTGTCGATGGATCCGATCGCGATGCTGTTCGACGAGCCGACCTCGGCGCTGGACCCGGAAATGATCAATGAAGTGCTCGACGTGATGGTTGGCCTCGCTCACGAGGGCATGACGATGATGGTCGTCACCCATGAAATGGGATTTGCGAAGCGCGTTGCAAACCACATCGTGTTCATGGACAAGGGCTATATTGTCGAGGACTGCAGCAAGGAAGAGTTCTTTGGTTCGCCGCGTTCGGAACGTGCACGGGACTTCCTGGCAAAGATCATTCACTGACAGCCACTTGTCTTAACCGAAAGCCGTTTCTGCTTCATGGCGAAACGGCTTTTTTGTTTATCCTCGCGGCAGATGGCGCACCGATTGGACAGGTAAAATAGCGGCAATTCTCGGAAAAAACTGCTATGTCCACCCAAACGAACCAAATCAACACCCTCACCATCACACGCCCCGACGACTGGCACTTGCATCTGCGCGATGGCGCGGCACTAGCCAGTGTCCTGCCGCACAGCGCCCGGCAGTTCGCCCGTGCCATCGTCATGCCGAATCTCAAGCCGCCTGTTACCACCACGGTGCAGGCCGCGGCATACCGCGAGCGCATCCTTGCAGCCCTGCCGGCGGGTATGTCGCTCGAGCCGTTGATGACGCTCTACCTGACGGACAACACGCCACCTGATGAAATCCGCCGAGCAAAGGACAGCGGATTCATCCACGCCGTCAAACTCTATCCAGCCGGCGCAACAACCAATTCCGATGCCGGCGTCACGGCATTGTCGAAATGTTACAAGACGCTGGAAGTCATGCAGGAACTCGGCATGCCCTTCCTCGTGCACGGCGAAGTGACCGATCCCGCCGTCGACATATTCGACCGCGAGGCAGTCTTCATCGACCGCGTGATGCAGCCTTTGCGTCGCGATATGCCCGCACTAAAAGTGGTGTTCGAGCACATCACGACGAAAGACGCCGCGCAGTATGTATCCGAAGCGGACGGCCCGGTCGCAGCCACCATCACCGCGCATCACTTGCTCTACAACCGCAACGAAATCTTCAAGGGCGGCATCCGCCCGCACTACTATTGCCTACCTGTCCTGAAGCGGGAAGAGCACCGGCAAGCGCTAGTACGCGTCGCCACATCCGGCAGCCCCAAGTTCTTCCTCGGCACCGACTCAGCACCGCACGCAAAAGGCCTGAAGGAACATGCCTGCGGCTGCGCCGGCTGCTACACCGCATTGCACGCGATGGAGTTGTATGCCCAAGCCTTCGATCAGGCCGGCGCTCTCGACAAGCTCGAAGCGTTTGCGAGCTTCAACGGACCGGCATTCTACGGTTTGCCGCGCAATTCCGGGACGATTACCCTCAAGCGCGAGACATGGACGCTTCCCGCTGAACTGCCGCTGGGCGATGCCACGGTTGTGCCGCTGAATGGCGGTGAAATAATCGACTGGAAGTTCGCCTGATTGCCCGTTGTTGTCGGTTTTGGGATGCCTTAAGTTTAATAGCTGGTACTTGAACTGTGCCCGCAAGCTTCCTGGATATCATCGACTGGAGTCGCCCTTGGCTGGCTCCATATCGCACAATTGCCGAGCCCTTAATACGAGCATCGAATTGGCGCCAAACCCTTAATGCGCTGGCCGGTGAGATGGATTTACGCAACCACCGTGGCCTGCCCATCCAATTTGTCCCCCAAGCGCATCTACCACCGGGAATGGCTTATGAAGAATTTATCAGCACGACGGGTGGTGTCCCAACGCGCGAAAATCTTCATGATTTCTTCAACGCGTTGATGTGGCTGAGCTTTCCGAAAATAAAAATCCAGCTCAATGCGCTCCAAGCCGCAGAAATCGAAAAGGCCGCCCAAAGGCCGAAGGCTGGGATTCGCGGGAGTGTGCGCGATGCCGCCACAATTTTTGACGAGAATGCAGCTTTGTTGGTGGTACGTGATGCGAAATGGATCCAAACCCTGCGCGCCCATCAATGGGGCGAGATGTTTCTCACGCAACGAAACGATTTTGAGCACGACTGCGAAGTTTGGCTATTCGGCCACGCATTAATGGAGAAACTAGTTAGTCCGTATAAAGCAATCACATCACATGCCTGGGGAATCCCGGGCGACAACAGTTTTTATGAAATGACAGAGGATCGAAAACGTAATTGGTTAGATGAATACTTGGCATCGCGGCTTGGATATGACTTCGCGACTTCAAATTTTAGCCCGCTGCCAGTACTAGGTGTCCCACAATGGTGGAGTGGACAGAATGATGCGTTTTATGCAGACAAGAGCGTTTTTCGTCCGCTGCGGAATCAAAGGAAGTAGGCTAGAGGGTGTTATGAACTAAGCGTCGTGGCGGAAGTCTTGCGAGCATGAATGCTCGCAAACCCTACCCAAGCGACGTCAGTGATGAGGAATGGGAATTCGTCGCCCCCTATCTTTCCTTGTTGCCACTAGATGCCGGCCAACGCGACCATGATTTGCGCGAAGTCTTTAACGGTTTGCGCTGGGTGGTTCGCAGTGGCGCCAGCTGGCGCATGCTGCCGCACGATTTGCCGCCATGGCACACGGAGACGCAGCGCTGGTTCAGGGCGGGCAGCTTCGAGTCGATCGCGCATGACCTGCGCATGCTGTTGCGCATGGCCACCGACCGCGAACCATCGCCCAGTGCATCCGTAATGGATAGCCGGACGCTGCAATCGACGCCGGAAAGCGGCTCGTGGGCCGGGTACGACGGCGCCAAGCGGCGCAAGGGCTCGAAAGTCCACTTGGCGGTGGATACGCTGGGCCATTTGCTGGTGTTGCATGTCACGCCGGCCAACGAGCAGGATCGGGAGCAGGTGGCCGAAATCGCCGAAGCGGTCCTGATGTGCCCCCAATAAAGAGTGCCAATCAGGATCTAGTAAAGTTCGTTTTCGAAAGGGCGAACGAACGTGAAGAAGCGGTTTACCGACGAACAGATTATTGGTTTTTTGAAGCAGGCAGATGCCGGGGTTCCGGTCAAAGAGCTGTGCCGACAGCACGGTTTTAGCGATGCGTCGTTTTACACCTGGCGCGCCAAATTCGGTGGCATGACAGTACCTGATGCGAAACGACTGCGGGAGCTGGAAGCGGAGAATGCCCAGCTCAAGAAGCTGTTGGCCGAATCGATACTCGATGCTGAAGCGCTGAAGGTCGCGTTATGCCGAAAGCACTGAGCCCACAGGCCAAGCGTGAGGCAGTGGTAGCGATGCAGGAGAAGATTAAGATCTCCGAGCGCCGTGCCTGCCTGCTTGTGGAACTGTCACGCACTGTCTTGCATTACCAGAGCAAAGCCCAACCCGAGAACGATCAATTGCAAAGTCGCATGGTAGAGCTGGCAGGCGAACGCCGCCGCTTCGGCTATCGACGCCTTCATGCGCTGTTACGACGAGGAGGCATCGAGGCAAATCACAAGCGGGTATTTCGCCTTTATCAGGACGCGGGATTGATAGTAAAGCGCCGGCGCAAGCGGCATGGTGTAGCAGTAGAAAGAGAGCCGCTGGCACTGCCAAGCCGGCCCAATGAAGTATGGTCCATGGATTTCGTCAGTGACGCGCTGGCCAATGGCCGGCGGATCAAGGTGTTGACCATCGTGGATGATTTCACCAAGGAGTCAGTCGATCTGGTCGCTGAGCATGGGATTTCGGGTCACTACGTCGTTCGTGTGCTGGAACGAGCAGCCCAGTTCCGGGGAATGCCGTCGGCGATTCGAACGGATCAGGGGCCGGAGTTTACCGGCAAGGCATTGGATCAATGGGCGTATCAGAACGGCGTGCAACTCAAACTGATTGAGGCGGGAAAGCCAACGCAGAACGCCTATATCGAGAGTTTCAATGGTCGCTTCAGGGATGAATGCCTGAACGATCACTGGTTCACCAGCCTGGCAAAGGCGCGCATTCGAATCGCAGCATGGCGGCGCGATTACAATGAGCATCGGCCGCATAGCGCATTGAACTACCAGACACCGGCGGAATTTGCTGCGAGCTGCCGAACAAACCGGTTACCGAAGGCCAGCGAGCAGGAAAGAATTTGATGTTTTTAACTGGACTTTGCTAGAAGGCCCCTGGCACTACGGATGGGGGCACATCAGTCCAGGTGGCGACCGGCGGCACGGTCGATGTGGCGTTTGTCGACCAGGGATACACGGGGGAGTCGGCCCAGACGCAAGCCTAGGACTATGGAATGGAACTAGTCGTGGTCAAACACACCGAGGCGAAAAAGGGATTCATCCTGCTGCCGCGGCGCTGGGTGGTGGAACGCAGCTTCGCGTGGATGGCGCGCTTTCGCCGACTGGCGCGCGATTACGAACGGCTCGCCGATACTATGGTAGGCCTGCATTTTGTCGCCTTTGTCTGCCTCATGCTGAATAAGGCAGTCATGATGATGGGCCAAGGTTCATAACACCCTCTAGCGGGCCGCGGGCCCAGCAAAAAGAAAAGGCACCCGAAGGTGCCTTTTCTTTTTAGTCAAGTCAATACAGGCTTACACCTGTAAGTGATTAGAACTTGTGCTGAACGCCAACGTTGAAGATGCTGCCGTCATAGCTTGCATCGCGGTTGAAACGAGCGTAGGACGTGTACACGTTGGTACGCTTGGACAGGTTGTGGACATAGCCGACGGAATACTGGTCGACGTCTGCATCAGCTGCCAGACGGTCATCGCTGCGCATCCAAGAAGCGCGAACTTCACCTGCGCCCACCGGAGCGCTAACGCCGAGCATGTAGTTGCGATCCTTAACGGATTCTACGCCCGCAGCTTCGGTCTTGTTGGTCTGGAAGCCAGCATGTACCTTTGCAACTTGCAGGTCGTAAGTGCCGCCCAGCAATGCCGTCTTGGTGTCACCTGTATCGGTAGCGTCGTTGGCATCGTGGTACGCAAACTGTGCGTTGAGCGGGCCATTTGCGTAGCTGAGAGCCAGAGCAAGCTGGCGGCTAGCGCCGGTATTGCCAGCAACTTCACCCAAGCCGTACGCTGCTTGGCCGGTAAAGCCAGCTGCGGAGTACGAGTAGTTGATGGTATTGCTCATGCGCGTACCGTTGTTATTAAACTGGTAGGCGATGTTGCCGGCCATACCCGTGCCGAACGGATCAATCGCATCCAAAGCAAGGTGCATCGGCGTGTACTGATGACCCAGCTTTACGGTACCAAAGCCGCCTTGCAGGCCGACGTAAGCTTGACGGCTGAAGAGGCCGCCGTCGCCACGCATTGCGCCGCTGTCAACTTGGAAACCACTTTCCAGAACGAAGAGTGCGGACAGGCCGCCACCGAGATCTTCCGTGCCCTTGAAACCCAAACGGCTACCGTTCTTGCCGCTATTGAACGAGTTTGCATCACGCATTCCCCAAGTGATGGGGCCGTTGTTGTCGTCGTTGCGCTCGATAGATGCGTCAACAAGACCGTAAACCGTTACGTTAGAGCGATTTTCATATTAATAAACGGAGAAGGAACATAAGGCACAGGAATCTGTCCTGATGGGATTATGGAACCAGAGGTGCCATCATGGCTGCTCCCTACTCATTGGATCTGCGTCGGAAAGTTGTGCAGGCATGCGAGCGCGGAACGCAATCGCAACGCGAAGTGGCTGAGCTGTTCAATGTCAGTTTGTCTTTCGTCGAAGCATTGTTGCGCCAGTATCGGCGCAGCGGCGGCGAACTGGTCCGCCAGCGAAAAAAGTGTGGCCGACACGTGCTGCTGGAGGATGACTGCCGAAAGCAGCTACGCCAATGGCTGCAGAAACAGCCCGATCTGACATTGAAGGAACTGATCGGACGCCTGCAGGCGCGTACCGGTATTGCGGTAAGCGAGCCGACGATGAGCCGGGTTCTGCATCAAATGGGCATGCGTCGAAAAAAAAGACATTACACGCCGCAGAACGGGATACAGCGCGCATACGTCTGGCACGCCGCCGATACCGTAAGCAAATCGGGAACTACCCGGTCAAGAAGCTGAAGTTCATTGACGAGTCGGGATTGAATATTGCCATGACGCGCCGCTATGGAAGAGCGCCACGCGGGCAGCGCGTGCATGACGCGGTCCCGAAAAACTTTGGACGCAATATCAGCATTCTGGGTTCGCTGTCCTGGTATGGCATGAATGCCGTCATGACAATTGAAGGCGCGGTCGACACGGCGGTGTTTCGTGCTTACGTCAAGCGTGTCCTGTTGCCCACGCTGCATGCTGGCGATGTGGTGGTAATGGACAACCTGAGCGTGCACAAGGCAGCGGATGTTGAAGCTCTGATCGCTGGAGCGGGTGCACAACTGATTTATTTACCGCCGTATTCGCCGGACTGGTCACCGATCGAGCCATGCTGGTCCAAATTGAAAACCTGGCTACGCGGTATGAAAGCCCGCACCAGAGAAGCGCTTGACCTGGCCTTGACGAAGGTGATCGGAAGAATCAGCAATAGCGATGCCAGAGGGTGGTTTGCCCACTGCGGTTATTCCATTCACTGATTTGAAAACCGCTCTAGTTTGTGCGGATGCTGCGCCTGCGAAGGCACCCAGAACTGCCAGTGCGAGAAGCGATTTTTTCATTTGAATAAATCCCCAAAGGTTTATTGAGCTAAGTTTTTTGTTAATGCTCTGGTAAGGCCACTAGCGATAACGTCCCTACCATGAAAGCTTCCTAATGAATTTACTAAGAAGCTAGTGTCTATTTCATCAAATAACCGGTCGAACGACAAAGAAAAATTGTCTTTTTGCCGGGCAAAAATGAAATTTGTAGTGCGGTAGCAACGGCAGAGGTGTGATTCACCCTTCTGAAGGGCTTGGTAGTGCGCTTCCTTATCGAGTATGTGCAGAACACTTCAGTACGCGTGTGCTGCCCTTTTGAGAATGAAAGCGAGGGCGAGTCGAATAAATAAAAACGGCTCACCCGAAGGTGAGCCGTCTTATTGCCCATCGAATAAGGTATCAGCTCGTCAAGGCTGGCACTCAATCGATTAGAACAAGTGGTTAATGCCAACCGAAATGCCGGTCACGCGGTCCTCTACGTCACCAGCTGCATTACGCAGCTCGAAGTCATCCTTGAGACGGGAATGATCGATCGCGCCATAGAAGTTCGTGCGCTTGGACAGTGCATAAGTTGCGCCGAGCATGAACAAGTTACGCTTACCCTCGGTAACTGCGAGTTCACGCTTGGTTTGGTACAGAGCAGCGGTCAATTCGACTGCTGGGCTGACAGCATAGTTAACACCTGCCCACGTATTCCTGATCTTCATGTCGTCTGCGCCAGCTATACCCAAGTCCTGCTTGTCTTGCATATAACCTGCTGACACGCGAACCGCGCCGATCTTGTAGGCCCCGCCAACAGTCCATTGATTTTGATCTTCCCAAGAAATCGTGCCTGCTGGTGCACCAAGGCCGGTGAGGATAGCACCGACATTGTTTTTCTTTTGCGTATACGCTGCGCCAACACTGAACGGTCCCGAGGCGAAAGAGCCGCCGACAGCAACAGCAGTGTTATCGCCTGTGCTTCCGGTTTGTTCGCCAAGCGCGTACTCAGCACGTACCGTCACTGGACCGAAGTTGCCAGTGTACTGGATGTCGTTATCAAAACGTGCGCCGCCAGGAATGGAGTAGGCTGCGAGGGCTGCACCAGCGGCCGTCGTGTTGGGGGAGGTTGCAAACGTTGCATTGCCCGTTGAGCCAGCGGCCGCCAAGGCGAGGGGAATAATGCCGGTGTACTTGTAGCCAAACGGCTCATAGCCACCGATAGTTTTAAACGCCACGCTGTATTGGCGGCCAAAGTCTACGCCACCCCATGCGCCACCGAGACCAACTGATGCGGTACGCTGGAACAGGCGTTGAACGCCGCCCGTTGTCGCTGTCAATGTAGCATTGCTATCCAAGGCGCCAGTGCCGGTGTTAAAACCGGCTTCAAGTACAAAGCGAGCATTCAGGCCGCCACCGAGGTCTTCGACGCCACGGAATCCGATGCGGTTGTTATTGTAGGTGCCGACCGAACCCATCGTAGTGCGGCTGTCGCCAGCAGCATTGACATTATCAATGTGGCGGACGCCGCCATCAAATGAGCCGTAAACGGTCACTGCGGACTGTGCATGTGCAGCACCTGCAAATGCACCCATTACTGCCAGTGCGAGAAGCGATTTTTTCATTAACAAATCTCCAAGGGTTGGCGTGCTAAAATTTTTTGAATTGCCTTTTGCTACTTCAGCAAGGTCACTAGTGGTAACGTCCCTGCCGACGCCTCCGACCGCTATGATCAAGAAGCTAAGGGACATTTCATCAAAAGTGTTCTTTTTGGGCAAAGAGAATTTAGGCTTCTAGGTAATATGTAGGCGGGCATGTGGCTGTGAAACAACAAAAGGCTGGGTTTTGTTAATTTATTGCAACAGGTGGGCGACCGGGAAGCGCCGAATTACAACTTACGAACATTGAGTTTGCGTTCTTATTGCCTGTTTATCTTGTGGAGTAGTCAATATGCGCCTCGCTGACGAGTTTATTACGGGTTTCGACAAAGTGTTGCGCGTTCTGAGTGGTGTAGCGTTCCCATCACGGCCGAATCCAGCGGCAAAGGTGGCGGACAACACTTTGGACGATGCGGAGCGGCGCCACAGCGCGGGTCTGATGCGGGTAAACCATGTGGGCGAGGTGTGCGCACAGGCGCTGTACGAGTCGCAAGGGCGATTCGCGAAAAGAACGGAAATGAAAGCGCAATTTTTTCAAGCTGGGCGTGAAGAAGAGGATCATCTGGCCTGGACCGCGCAACGCCTGCATGAGCTGGGTTCGCGGACTAGTCTGCTCAACCCGCTGTGGTATGCGGGCGCTTATGCGATCGGTGCCGTCGCCGCCCGCGTGGGTGATGCGCAGAGTTTGGGGTTTGTGGTGGAGACCGAACGACAGGTGGAAGCCCATCTGGCGAGCCATATGAGCCGGCTACCGTTGCATGACGAAAAATCGAGAGCGATTGTCGAGCAGATGCGACAGGATGAAGTGGCGCACGGGGCGAGTGCGCAAGCGCTCGGTGCAGCCGAAATGCCTGCGCCGGTGCGATTCGCCATGCGGGGCATGGCGAAGGTGATGACTGCTACTGCCTATTATATATAGAGGGGGCAATGGAGGAGGTGGCTTCCTCCATTGCCATGTGGAGCGCGAGTTTTAGGTGGATTCCGGCACTGATGCGTTACCGATGACGCTATCTGTCAGGTCGTCAATGATCTCGAATGAGTGCGTCAATTCGGCGGTTTTTTCGAGCATGATCGACGCGGAGCAGTATTTTTCATGCGAAAGCTTGATGGCGCGCTCAACCAGGTTCGGCTTGAGGTTTCGGCCGCGAACGGTGAAGTGGAAGTGCACCTTGGTAAAAACCTTGGGCTCCTTGTCCGCACGCTCCGACTTGACGGTGACTTCGCAGCCGCGCACGTCCTGATGACTCTTGCGAAGAATCAGGACGACATCGTAGGCGGTGCAGCCGCCGGTTCCTGCCAAAACGAGTTCCATCGGGCGCGGCGCGAGATTGCGCCCGCCGCCTTCCGGCGCGCCATCCATTGTTATAAGGTGGCCGGAACCGGTCTCGGCCATGAAGGTCATGCCGGACGGTCCTGCCCAGCGTACAGTGCATTCCATAGATAGTTGTTCGTTTGATTCGGAAGCGGTTATTGTAACCGGCTTGCCAATTTCAGGCGGCCGGTTTGACGCCAAGTCTTTGAAAAGGCTATAATTTCCAGCTTTCCGTTCGCTCAGGAAAAGATAACAAGGAAGAGTCTGCTAGTAGTGAAGGCAGAACCGCCAATTTGAGCGAGTTATTTTACTTAGGACATCATCATGAAAACCTTTTCCGCGAAACCCCATGAGGTTCAGCGCGAGTGGTTCGTGATTGACGCAACGGACAAAGTCCTCGGACGTGTCGCCAGCGAAGTGGCACTCCGACTGCGCGGCAAGCACAAACCCGAGTTCACTCCGCACGTCGACACGGGCGACTTCATCGTCGTCATCAACGCAGGCAAGCTGCGCGTGACCGGCAACAAGGCGCTGGACAAGACTTACTACCGTCACTCGACCTATCCGGGCGGTATCTACGAAACGAATTTCCAGAAAATGCAACAGCGTTTTCCGGGTCGCGCGCTGGAAAAGGCAGTCAAGGGTATGTTGCCCAAAGGCCCTCTTGGCTACGCGATGATCAAGAAGCTGAAAGTGTATGCTGATGGCTCCCATCCGCACGCAGCTCAGCAACCCAAGGCACTCGAAATCTAAGGAACGGACATGATCGGTAACTACAACTACGGAACCGGCCGTCGCAAGAGTGCAGTGGCTCGCGTTTTCATCAAATCCGGGACCGGCAATATCGTCGTCAACGGCAAGCCGGCAGCGGAATATTTTTCGCGTGAGACTGGTCTGATGGTTATTCGTCAGCCGCTCGAACTCACTGGTAACGTCGAGCGCTTCGACATCATGGTCAACGTGCATGGTGGTGGTGAATCTGGCCAAGCCGGTGCCGTTCGCCACGGTATTACCCGCGCATTGATCGACTACGATGCAGGCCTGAAGTCGGAACTGGCAAAAGCTGGTTTCGTTACTCGCGATGCACGTGAAGTCGAGCGTAAGAAAGTCGGTCTGCGTAAAGCACGCCGCGCAAAACAGTTCTCCAAGCGCTAATCTGCGTTTTCAGAGCATCGAAAAGCCGTCAGGTTTGCGCCTGGCGGCTTTTTGCTTTTTGCAATTGGTTTCGAAGGCTGTCGGCACGGTAGGGCGACAACTGAGTTTGGCAAAGTAGTTCATAACATCTTCGCAAGGAAAAAAGCATGATCAAGGTGGGAATCGTAGGCGGTACAGGCTATACGGGCGTCGAATTGCTGCGACTGCTCGCAGCGCATCCGGAAGTTGAACTGACGGCCATTACGTCACGCAAGGAAGATGGCATGCCGGTTGCCGACATGTTTCCCTCCTTGCGCGGTTATGTGTCGCTGGCGTTCTCTGCTCCGGAAAGGGCAAGGTTGACTGAATGCGATGTCGTATTTTTCGCGACACCGCACGGAGTGGCGATGGCGCAAGCGCGGGAATTGCTCGCCGCCGGCGTAAAAGTGATTGATCTGGCGGCGGATTTTCGTCTGAAAGATACCGCGACGTTCGAAAAATGGTACGGGATGCCGCACTCCTGTCCGGACATTCTGGAAGAGGCGGTATATGGACTTCCCGAGGTGAATCGCGAGGCAATCAAGAAGGCGCGTGTGATCGGCCTGCCGGGGTGCTATCCGACCTCGATGCAGCTCGGCTTTGCTCCTTTGCTTGCCCAAGGCAAGCCGCTCGTGAATGAATCAATGCTGATTGCAGACTGTAAGTCCGGTGTATCGGGCGCGGGCCGCAAGGCGGAGGTTCATACGCTTCTGGCCGAAGCTGCCGATAACTTCAAGGCGTACGGGGTAAAAGGGCATCGTCACCTCCCGGAGACGACGCAGGGGCTGGAAGCAATCGCAGGGCGCAAGATTGGGCTGACTTTTGTGCCACATCTGGTGCCGATGATTCGTGGAATTCATTCAACGCTGTATGCCACCATCTTGCCCGAAGCGAGGGGTGTGGACTTTCAGGCGTTGTATGAAAACCACTTTAAAGGCGAGCGTTTTGTTGACGTAATGCCAGCGGGAAGTCATCCCGAAACGCGTTCCGTACGCGCGTCAAACAAGCTCCGCATTGCCGTGCATCGGCCTGACGGCGGGGATTTGCTGGTTATTCTGGTCGTTGAGGATAACCTGGTGAAAGGCGCAGCTGGCCAAGGCGTGCAATGTATGAATATTCTATTTGGCCTTGATGAATCGATGGGCTTGATGCACATTCCTGTATTGCCGTAAGTAAATATCTGTCGGAATGTCGTCTTCCCTATCACCATTCAGTTCAATGAGGCTTAAGCGCCGGCGCACGTCCTTGTCGTCGCCAAAAATGATGATCAAGACCCAAATGCCGTGGACAACACGGCTACTGGCGTTTGTGTTCGCACTTGGATTGGGTGGTGCGTTGGCCTTGTGGATCTATGACATGGGGCGAGGCTTGACCGGGTTGCATGCCGACGAAACGCGACAGCAGTTGGTTCACTACAAAGAGCGGCTTGAAGTGATGACTGCGGAACGTGATCAATTGTCTGCTACGGCAAACGCTGCTGAAAGCAAAATGAATATCGAGCGGTCGGCGCAGAAGCAGCTCGCTGCACAGGTGAAAGCCCTGGAGTCGGAAAATACACGACTGAAGGAAGATCTGGCATTTTTTGAAAGCCTCTTGCCAAATGCGACTGGACCGGCCGGTATTGCAATTCGCCGATTGAAGATTGACCCGGTTCCTCCCAATCAGCTTCGCTATCGCCTGCTGATCATGCAAGGGGGCAGAAGTGGCCAACATTTTGTTGGCTCCTTGCAACTTGCCGTCACGGTTATCCAAGACGGCAAAAGTGCTATGATGGTTTTCCCTGAAGGGAATCCTGCCGAGCAGGCCAAATTCAAGCTCGGTTTCAGGCATTACCAACGCGTAGAAGGGGTGCTTACCCTGCCCGAAGGCGCGACGGCCAAGCTCGTGCAAGCGCGCGTACTTGAAAACGGCCAGATGCGAGCGCAAGTGTCCGCGAATTTGTAAAGGAGGGCCACCATGTTAGGCCGCAAGAACAAAGGAACGATTGATAGTCTGATTGGCATTTCGACCAGTATCGAGGGCAATGTGCGCTTCCGTGGCGGCTTGCGGATCGACGGGCAAGTCAAAGGCAATGTCATTGCGGAGGGCGAAGAACCCAGCATGTTGGTGATTTCTGAGCACGCAAAGATTGAAGGCGAGGTGCGGGTCGCACATCTTGTGGTCAACGGCGAAATTGTCGGACCGGTTTATTCATCCGAGCTGCTTGAATTACAGCCGAGAGCCCGCATAACTGGAGATGTGCACTACAAGGCGCTGGAAATGCACGGAGGGGCATTAGTTGCAGGCAAGCTTGCTCATGACCAGCTCGAAGAGCCGGTATTGAAACTGGCGATGTCCAATACGTGAAAAGCGCCAAACGTCTATAATGGAGCCATTGTCGCTTAGCAGGAGCCCAAAATGAATGCCGTTACCGAAATGCCCGAACCGATCGTTTTTACCGACAGCGCAGCAGCCAAAGTTGCACAGTTGATCGAGGAAGAGGGCAATCCCGATCTGAAGCTTCGCGTGTTTGTGCAAGGAGGCGGATGTTCTGGTTTTCAGTATGGTTTCACATTCGATGAAATCGTCAATGAAGATGACACCACGATGACCAAGAACGGGGTGCACCTGTTGATTGATTCGATGAGCTACCAGTATCTGGTTGGCGCCGAAATCGACTACAAGGACGACCTGGAAGGTGCGCAGTTTGTGATCAAGAATCCGAACGCAAACACCACTTGCGGTTGCGGATCCTCATTCTCTTAACAGGCGAATGGCAAAAAAAGCGCAGGCATGGCCTGCGCTTTTTTATTTGGAATTCGTTTATTCTGGTACGTCGCCGGTCCAGGTCATGTATAGCGCATTTGCCAAACTGGTGGTGAAGGCGAACGCGCTAAGCCGGGTACAGGCATCCAAGAATTCGCGTACCTTTTGCACCGGTGACGGACGGTAGATTACCGGCTTTTTTTTCTGCATGACGGTGGGCCAGCCACGCAAATGCCAGAGCTTCGACATGATTTGGCGACACCCCCAGCGCACTAGTTGACTGAACGCTGGCGGCATGCCCACACTCGGTAAGCGCCTTTTGTAGTAATTTCATGAGATGCGTATTATGGGCCCCACCCCCGCAAACATAAACTGCTCTGGCTGTCGGCGCATGTGAATGGATCGCATCGGCAAGCGTTGTGGCTGTCAGCGCCGCTAGCGTCGCCTGAACATCTGGCGGAGATGCGTCAGCAAAACGTGCAATTTTGCTATCCAGCCAAACCGTATGGAACAGATCTCGCCCGGTGCTTTTTGGTGGTGGGAGTTTAAAGAAAGCTTCATCCCTGAGTTCGCCTAGCAGGGGTGGGATGACGTGGCCGCTGGCGCCCCATGCACCGTCTGCATCGAAGGGTTTGTCGAGATGCCTGCCAACCCATGCGTCGAGAAGTATATTGCCTGGTCCAGTGTCAAAGCCGATCACCTCGTTGCCTTTGCTCAGGACGCTGATATTGCTGATGCCGCCAATATTTGCCACCACGCGTACTTCATTTTCGGTGCCGAAAATCGCTTGATGGAATGCTGGTACGAGAGGGGCGCCTTGCCCCCCGGCCGCGATGTCCCGGCTGCGGAAGTCGGCTATCACATCGATTCCCGTCAGCTCTGCCAACAGTGACGGATTGCCGGTCTGCCGAGTGAATCCCAATTCCGGCCGGTGCCGCACTGTTTGTCCGTGTGCTCCAATTGCGCGTACATTTTCTCGTGCCGTACCACTCTTTAGCAGAATCTCGTGCACGCATTCGGCGTAAGTCTCGGCAAGTTTGTTTGCAGCCAGAGCCTCGCGCTGGATTTCATTTTCACCGGGCACCTGAAGTGCCATTAACTCCTTTCGTAGAGTGTCGGGAAAAGGAAGGTAAGCTGCTGCCAGCGTGTCGATTGGGGTATCGTTGCCATCGGTGGGAAACGCCGCGAGCACGCCATCGACGCCGTCAAGGCTGGTACCCGACATCAAGCCGATAAAAAGATGGTTTTGAGGGGCGGACATAAATAAACCGTTCAAGGATGGACTGATTTTACAGTGCCCTTGAACGGTTTGTTTTACTTCGGCTACGCGTGGTGATGCGTATTATTTCGAAGCCAGCTTGGTATTGCTTTCTTGCGGATTGAGCAACGTGAATCGATGGCTCATTTCACTTGCAAGCGCGCGGAAACGTTGCAGATTCGCCCCGGCCAAGGGTTGCGCATTCGGGATTTCAATCTTCATCGGGTCGCGCGGTTGATTGTTGATACGGAACTCGTAATGCAAGTGCGGCCCCGTTGACCAACCGGTGCTGCCGACATAGCCGATCACTTCGCCTTGACCGACTTTCGCACCCTTCTTCAAGCCTCTTGCGAATCCGTTCATGTGGGCATAAGCAGTGGAGTAGTTATTCCAGTGCTTGATGACGACTACATTTCCGTAGCCGCCTTGGCGCCCAATGAAGTCGATGACACCGTCACCTGCCGCGCGAATCGGCGTGCCTGTGGGGGCGGCATAGTCAACGCCCTTATGCTGCTTCCACCTGCCCGAAATAGGATGAACGCGCATTGAGAATCCCGAGGAGACACGGGAGAACTCCAGCGGTGATTTGAGGAAGGCCTTTTTCAGCGACTTGCCGTCAAACGTGTAATAGCCGCCGCCCTGTTTGGAGCCGGGTTCGTCGAACCACACCGACTGGTATTTGTTACTGCCATTGTAAAACTCGCCCGCTAATACGCGTCCGGCGCGGACGAATTCGCCGTTCTGCCAGAAAGTTTCATAAACAACGTTGAAACGGTCGCCGCGACGTAGATCGGAAGCAAAGTCAATGTCGGTCGCAAACATGTCGACGATTTGCATCGCCACATTGTCCGGAATCTGAGCAGCATCCGTCGCAGCAAAGAGGGAGGAGCGGATTTCGCCGGTATGCATTTCGATCCGCCGCTCGACTTGTGCCGAGGACTCCGAGGCAGTGAAGCCGTTGGTGCTGCGGACAATCTCGATGTTCTTCAGTCCCTGACCGCCTTCGCTCACCGTTGTGGTGAGTCGCTGCAACTGGCCATCCTGGTTGGTCTGCGCATAGATGCGGCGGCCGGCTTTCAGTTGCAGCACGCTGTAGGCGATGCGATCGGACTTGATAAACTTGGCCGCCTCGTCGTCTTGCACGCCAAGGCGGGAGAGCAGCGTCGCGAGCGTATCGCCCGGGCGAACCTTTTCCTCGCGCAGATAGAACTGCTCATCCGACTGCAGCTTGGCAATTTGCTCGGAAAGGCTGGGGATGGCGAGTTCCTGGGTAATCGACGTAACGGGAAGGTCGGAGGCATCCGGTGCCATTGGAGCAACGCCAGCTGCGCCAAATGCAAACACGGCCAGAAACACTGCTGACGCGGTAATGATGCGCGTCTTGCGTGTCGAACCGAGAATACGCTTGCTGCTCGAGCCTAAGCTCAGGAATTTGTCTGTAGGGAGCATGCAATAAGTTAAAATTTGCTGTTTTAAGCCAAGAGCTCATGAATCGACAGCGGGTACGATTCAGTCCCGGAAGTGCAGTGCGCGCCGTGGAGAAAGCTGGCAGCAAATCGTTTTCGATTACTGCGATGGCGACGCAACTTCATGAGGCCGGAGTTTCTCTTGCAGCGGAAATTTCCTGGCCACAAGATTGAAAATCAGCAGCGATTATATCAATACATCCTATTGGTTTTTTACCGGCTTATCTTAATTTTTATCAGCACATGAATGCCTCTCAACATTTGCAAAACAATAACGAACTGACTTCCTCTCTACCTTTGTCGGAAGTGGTACAGGAAGCATTGGCAATTACAAAGCGCGGTGTCGAGGAATTGCTGATTGAGACCGAGTTTGCCCAAAAGCTCGTGCGTGCAGAAAAGACGGGGAAGCCGCTTCGGATCAAGCTGGGACTCGATCCGACGGCACCTGATTTGCACCTTGGTCACACGGTGGTGCTGAACAAGATGCGCCAACTGCAGGACCTCGGTCATACGGTGATTTTCCTGATTGGTGATTTCACATCGATGATCGGTGATCCATCCGGGCGTAACGTCACCCGCCCGCCGCTGACACGAGAACAGATCGAGGAAAATGCAAAGACTTACTTCGCGCAGGCCAGCCTGGTACTGGATCCGGCGAAAACGGAAATCCGTTACAACTCCGAATGGTGCGATCCGCTGGGCGCGCGCGGCATGATCCAGTTGTCGGCGAAATATACGGTGGCGCGCATTCTGGAGCGTGAGGACTTTACCAAGCGCTTCAAGGCGGGCACGCCCATTTCAGTGCATGAGCTGCTGTACCCGCTGATGCAGGGCTATGACTCGGTTGCATTGCAATCGGATCTCGAGTTGGGCGGAACCGATCAGAAATTCAACCTGCTAGTCGGACGTGAATTGCAAAAGGACTACGGCCAGGAGCCGCAGTGCATCCTGACGATGCCGCTGCTTGAAGGCTTGGATGGCGTGGAAAAAATGTCCAAATCCAAGGGCAATTATGTCGGGATCACCGAGCCGGCCAATACGATGTTTGGCAAGCTGATGAGCATCTCCGACACAATGATGTGGCGCTACTACGACCTGTTGTCGTTCCGCTCCATTGCCGAGATCGCACAATTCCGTAACGACGTTGAAGGCGGTCGCAATCCGCGCGATATCAAGGTGTTGCTGGCGCAGGAAATCGTCGCGCGCTTCCACTCGAAGCAGGCAGCGGAAGAAGCGCTTGCAGATTTCAACAACCGCGCTAAGGGTGGCATCCCGGATGAGATCCCGGAAGTGAGCGTGTCTGGCGCTCCGCTCGGTATCGGCCAGTTGCTGAAACAGGCCAATCTCTGCCCGTCAACGTCGGAGGCTTTGCGCATGGTGGAGCAAGGCGGCGTCCGCATCGATGGCGCGACGATCAGCGACAAGGGATTGAAGGTGTCGGCCGGCACGTTTGTGCTCCAGGTGGGCAAGCGCAAATTTGCGCGTGTGACGCTGGCCTGAGCTGCATGATTGCGTTGTTGCAGCGCGTGTCGCACGCGAAAGTGGAGGTTGGCGGCGAGACGGTCGGTGCCATTGGGTCAGGTTTGATGGTGTTGCTCTGCGCCGAGCGTAACGATAGCGAGCGGGAAGCAGATGCGTTGCTGTCGAAATTGCTTGCTTATCGTGTGTTTTCGGATGAGACCGGCAAGATGAATCGCAGCATCGCTGATGTGAACGGCGGACTGCTGCTAGTGCCGCAGTTCACGCTGGCTGCCGATACGCAGTCAGGAACGCGCCCTTCATTTACCCCGGCTGCAGCACCTGAGGAAGGGCGCAGACTGTTTGATTATTTCGTGGCCAAGGCGCGCGCCAGACATGCGACGGTCGAAACCGGGCAGTTCGGGGCGAATATGCAGGTGTCCCTCACCAACGACGGGCCGGTGACGTTCTGGTTGCAGGTACGACCACAGGTTTGAATGCATGCCGGTGGCGGGTCACCGCCGCGGCGAGAAACGACTAGGCTGTGTTTGACAAGTGTAGCGAGCGGTTCGGAGTGGTGTCGAGGAGCGCACGCGTACGACTGGTACGCCGAGCACCGCAGACATCAATCCGGGCCGCGCAGTAGCTTGTCAAACACGGCCTAGTCCTAACCGATAACCACAGGAGGTCTGATGAAACTCTGGAGCGATTCATTCAAGGATGGCAGCGTTATCCCGGGCGAATTTGCCTTTGGTGTGATTGATCCGGCAACGCACGTCGCGCTGTCGTCGAACAAGAATCCGCATTTGGCATGGAGCGATCTGCCGGCAGGGACAAAGTCGCTGGCGGTGATTTGCCATGACCGCGACGTGCCCTCGCGCGGAGATGATGTGAATCAGGAAGGCAAGACCGTGCCGTCGGACCTGCCTCGCGTGGATTTCTTCCACTGGGTTTTAGTCGATCTTCCGCCAAGCATGTCGTCCATCGCAGCAGGACAATACAGCAGTTCGGTCACTCCCCGTGGCAAGCCGGGGCCTGCCATCGGCCAAGGCAAGCCGGGACGTCATGGCATCAATGATTACACCGGCTGGTTTGCCGGCGACAAGGACATGTCCGGTGATTATTTTGGTTATGATGGCCCGTGCCCGCCGTGGAACGACTCGATCGTGCATCACTACATATTCACCCTGTATGCGCTTGACGTTGAGCGCGTTGCCGTCGACGGCAAATTCACCGGCCAGCAAGTGCGCGACGCAATCCGCAACCATGTTCTCGGTCAGGCGCAGATCACGGGCACCTATACCCTCAATCCACAACTGGCTTCGGCCGGCTAACGCAACACGGAGTTCGCGTGACAGAAATTTTGTTGATTCGCCACGGCGAGACTGCCTGGAACGCCGTCAAGCGCCTGCAAGGCCATATCGACGTGCCGCTCAATGAGGAAGGCGAGCGGCAGGCGGCTGCCCTTGGATGCGCGCTGCTGAACGAACCGCTGGATGCCATCATCTCCAGCGACTTGCAGCGCGCACGGCAGACGGCGCATGAGATCGCCGCCCTGCGCGGAATGACCGTACAGACGGATCCGGGTTTGCGTGAGCGCTGCTATGGCGCTTTCGAAGGATTGTTGTACTCGGAAATCCAAGGGCGCTATCCGGAGGCGTATGCTGCGTGGCAGTCGCGCGATATTGATGCGCGTTTCCCGGAGGGCGAGCGCAAGGGAGAAACACTGCGCGAGTTTTCGGAACGCGTCGTTGGTACGATCACCCGCCTGGTTTCCGATGGCAAGTTCCGTAAGGTTGCGCTCGTTGCGCACGGTGGCGTGCTGGAGTGTGCGTATCGTGCAGCAAAGGGCCTTGGTTTTGCGCATAAGCGTGATTTCGACATCTTCAATGCGAGTATCAATCGCTTTCGCTGGGACGGACAGGCCTTGCATCTCGTGCAATGGGGCGACATTCGCCACCTGCAAACGATGGAAATGGCCGTGCTGGACGAGGTGGACCGTTCCTAGTTCCTAGTTTGAGCGGCCCTTCCATTTATGGGCGGGCCGATCCGGCTAAAATAGCGCCTCCTGCTGCGCTAACCGCATTTTTCCCTGAACCTCGCCGTGAATATCGGGCCCTATTCCCTTCGCAATAGCATCTTTGTCGCCCCGATGGCCGGGGTGACGGATCGTCCTTTCCGGCAGTTGTGCAAGGAGCTTGGCGCAGGCTATGCCGTGTCTGAAATGGCTGCATCCGATCCGCGCTTGTGGGCAACCGAGAAGACCGCGCGTCGCACCAATCATGATGGCGAAATGGAACCGAAGGCCGTGCAGATTGCAGGCGCCGACCCGGCAATCCTTGCCGCATGCGCGAAGTTCAATGTCGACCGCGGCGCGCAGATCATCGACATCAACATGGGCTGCCCGGTCAAGAAGGTGTGCAATAGCTGGTGCGGATCGGCCTTGCTGCAGGACGAAAAGCTGGTCGGGGAAATTTTGGACGCGGTCGTCGCAGCTGTCGATGTGCCGGTGACCCTCAAGTTCCGCACCGGCTGGAACCGCCAGAACAAGAATGCACTGACGATCGCAAGAATGGCGCAGGACAGCGGCATCGCGATGCTGACGCTGCACGGCCGGACCCGCGCCGATGGTTATGGCGGCGAGGCGGAATACGAGACGATTGCGGCTGTCAAGGCTGCCGTGTCGATTCCCGTGGTTGCCAACGGCGATATCACCACGCCGGAGAAAGCCAAGTATGTGCTGGAGGTGACTGGCGCGGATGCGATCATGGTCGGTCGTGCCGCGCAGGGGCGCCCGTGGATCTTCCGCGAAATCGAACACTTCCTCCGTACCGGTGAACACTTGCCGGCCCCGCTGGTGGCCGAAGTCCGCACTTTGATGCGCAATCACTTGCTGGCGCATTACGCGTTTTACGGCGATTACATGGGTCTTCGCACCGCGCGCAAGCATATCGGCTGGTATGTGCGTGATTTGCCGGGCGGGGAGGAATTCCGCCAGCGCATGAATCGCTTGGAAAGCTGTGAAGATCAGCTGGCAGCTGTCGATGCGTTCTTTGAATCGCAATCGGAGCTTGGCGAAAGGTTACAATACGGCCTTGCGGCAGAAAAGCTGGCCGCATAGTTCTCGTATAAAAAGACAATCCCACTGCAATGAGCAAAGACAATATCCAGGACGTCGTCAGGAAAAGCCTTGAGAAATACTTCAAGGACCTGGGCGAACTTCAGCCGTCGAACGTCTATGAAATGGTGGTCTTTACCGTTGAAAAGCCGATACTCGAAGTGGTGATGGCGCGCGCCGACGGTAACCAGTCGCTGGCTGCGGAAATGCTCGGAATTAACCGCAACACGCTGCGCAAGAAGCTGCAACAGCACGGATTGTTGTGATCTATAACGTAAGAGCAGTATTGCCGCGGTAGCAGCCTGCCGCTGCGTATTGCTTTTACGCTATCAATCACTTCTTCTCGTCGACCATGATCAAACAAGCACTTATTTCCGTCTCCGACAAGACGGGCGTCCTTGATTTCGCCAAGGCCCTGTCCGCGCTCGGCGTCAATATCCTGTCCACCGGCGGTACCGCCAAGCTGTTGGCCGACAACGGCGTCAAGGTTACCGAGGTAGCTGACTACACCGGTTTCCCGGAAATGCTCGACGGTCGCGTGAAGACACTGCATCCGAAAGTCCACGGCGGCATCCTCGCCCGTCGTGATTTGTCGGAGCATGTGGCAGCGCTTGAAAAGCATGGCATCCCGACCATCGACATGGTGGTGGTGAACCTGTATCCGTTCCAGCAGACGGTCGCCAAAGATGAGTGCTCGCTGGAAGACGCGATCGAGAACATCGACATCGGTGGCCCGACGATGCTGCGTTCCTCCGCCAAGAACCATAAGGATGTCGTGGTAATTTGCGATCCGGCCGATTATGGCTGCGTGCTTGATGAAATGACGGCGAACAAGGGCGAGGTCAGCTACGACACCAAGTTTGCGCTTGCGAAGAAAGTGTTCGCTCACACCGCGCAGTATGACGGTGCGATCACCAACTACCTGACCGCACTCGGTGAAGACAAGCAGCATGCGACCCGCAGCGCCTATCCGCAGACGCTGAACCTGCATTTCGAAAAAGTGCAGGAAATGCGTTACGGCGAGAACCCGCACCAATCGGCTGCCTTCTACCGTGACCTGGCACCGGTTGCTGGCGCGCTCGCCAACTACAAGCAGTTGCAGGGCAAGGAGCTTTCGTACAACAACATCGCCGACGCCGACGCGGCATGGGAATGCGTGAAGACCTTTGAAGAGACAGCTTGCGTGATCATCAAGCATGCGAATCCGTGCGGTGTGGCGATCGGCGTCGATACACTCGAGGCATACAGCAAGGCGTTCCAGACCGACCCGACCTCAGCCTTCGGCGGCATCATCGCCTTCAATCGTGAGCTCGACGGCAAGGCGGCGGAAGCAGTCGCAAAGCAGTTTGTCGAGGTGCTGATCGCGCCGTCGTTTAGCGCTGAAGCACGGCAGGTATTCGCGCCGAAACAGAATGTCCGCCTGCTAGAGATTCCGTTGGCAAATGCGGTCAATGCCTATGACTTCAAGCGCGTCGGTGGCGGCCTGTTGCTGCAGTCGCCAGATGCGAAGAACGTCGCAGTCGCTGAACTGAAGGTGGTGAGCAAGAAGCAGCCGACGCTGCAGCAAATGCAGGATTTGATGTTTGCTTGGCGTGTCGCGAAATTCGTGAAATCGAATGCGATCGTTTTCTGCGGCAACGGCATGACGCTCGGTGTTGGTGCCGGCCAGATGAGCCGAATCGATTCTGCGCGTATTGCCTCGATCAAGGCACAGAACGCCGGTTTGTCGCTGACGGGTTCCGCTGTCGCGTCCGATGCCTTCTTCCCGTTCCGCGATGGTCTCGATGTGGTGGTCGATGCAGGCGCGACTTGCGTGATTCATCCGGGCGGCTCCATGCGTGACCAGGAAGTCATCGACGCAGCGGACGAGCGTGGCGTGGTGATGCTGTTTACCGGCACGCGCCACTTCCGTCACTAATCAAGGAAAGAACGGCATTCCCGCACAGCCGGGAATGCCGCCATGCATGAAAATCCTCGGAATCGACCCGGGCCTGCGCACCACCGGCTTCGGTATCATCAGCAAGCAGGGCAACAAGCTCAGCTACATCGCGTCGGGCACCATCAAGACGCCCGATGCCGATCTGCCGCAGCGGCTGAAAGTCATCCTCTCCGGGGTGTCGGAAGTTATCCGCACCTACACGCCCGACTGCGCGGCGATCGAAAAAGTCTTCGTCAACGTCAATCCGCAATCGACGCTGCTGCTCGGCCAGGCACGCGGGGCAGCGATTTGCGCGCTCGTCAACGCGGACCTTGCAGTCGCAGAGTACACTGCGTTGCAGATCAAGCAGGCGGTGGTCGGCCACGGCCGGGCGGCAAAGGAGCAGATGCAGGACATGGTGCAGCGCTTGCTGGTGTTGTCCGGTGTGCCGGGTAAGGATGCGGCCGATGCACTGGGCGTGGCAATTTGTCATGCACACAGTGGCGAGGCCTTGGCGACCTTGGGCGATCTGGCGCCGGCACTGGCGAAGAAGGGTTTGCGTGTGCGCCGGGGACGTCTGATCGGTTGATCGGTCGGTTGATCAATCGGTCGAGCGCAGCACAACACCACGGCATATTTATTACCTACAGGCGCTTTTCCGCCTTGCGAGCAGCGATTTCAAAACGGTTGTGCCAGTAGGCGTCCCGTCCGCGAATTGCCGCCCAAACGCTAGAAGCGAGATAGGCGAAGGGAAACACGATCCCCCAGCGAGCAGCCTGGCGCACATGCGTCAGTTCATGGATGAGTACGCGCGCCGATAAACCCTGTTTTTCCGCAATCACGACATGCCCGAGCGCCATGGCGGTCATCGCGCCGAACGGGTGGCGTCCCAACATCCAATCTGCAAACGGGCCGCGCACCACCAACGCAACGGTATGACCGCGAACCAATTGGGCATGCCCGCGGAACAGGAATACGGGTAAGGCAAACAGGAGCCCGAACAATGTAATTGGCGCAGCCCAGATGATCCCAAGCAAGGTCCCGATCCAGAACAGCGGCCGCTGCACGAATCGGTGATGAAGGAAGAGCTGGAACTTCAAACCTCTTTGCTGCCTTGAGTGCTGTCTTGCGATTCGCCGCGCGGTGGCGCGGTCTTCTTTGGTTTGCATGCGGCCCACACCATGTCTGAAGTTATTCCTTAGAGCCTCTTTCATCGGAAAAAATCCTTGCCAGGAGATCAGCTTGGAAAAGGGAAGTACATGCCATTGACGGCGTTCGCTGCGCGCATCGGTGAGAGATTGGCAATAGCCGACTGCGTGGTCTGATTCCGGGCGGGCGCCGTGCCTCATTTACGACTGCACTTCTCAGGCCGGACGGTCCCGCCAAAAATCGGACTGCGCGCTACGGTTTTCAAGCAGTCTCTGACACTGGAAACCCTGATGACGCGGTGGGGCGGCCGGTGAATGTCCTGTATGATTCACCTAACTTTTTTGAGTCTTTGCATCATGATAGGTCGCCTTTCCGGAATACTGCTTGAGAAAAATCCTCCCCAATTGCTGATTGATTGCAATGGTGTCGGTTATGAAGTCGATGTGCCGATGAGCACTTTTTATAACCTGCCGGCGATGGGGGAAAAGGTCGTCCTGCTGACGCATCTGGCGGTGCGAGAGGATGCCCATTTGCTCTTCGGTTTCGGAACGGCAGAAGAGCGCAATGTCTTCAAACAGCTCATCAAGATTTCAGGCATTGGTGCGCGCACGGCGTTGTCGATCCTGTCGGGCATGTCGGTCGCGGACCTGTCGCAAGCGATTACATTGCAGGAGGCGGGACGGCTGACGCGCATCCCAGGCATCGGCAAGAAGACAGCGGAGCGCCTGATGTTGGAATTGAAGGGCAAACTGGGGGCTGACCTTGGCGCTGCGGGCGGCGTGCAGCATAGTGACGCGACGGCCGATATCCTGAATGCGCTGTTGGCGCTGGGTTATTCCGACAAGGAAGCTGCCTTGGCGCTCAAGCAGGTCCCGGCGGGAAGTGGCGTGTCGGATGGCATCAAGCTGGCATTGAAAGTGCTGTCCAAAGGGTGATGCAGTAAGCAAGGAACCGATTCATGAGCATCCAGACCGATAACTTCACTGAGCAACGGATTATCTCCGCCACGCCAGCCTCCTCCAATGAGGAGGCAATCGAGCGCGCCTTGCGGCCGAAGCAGCTCGATGAGTATGTTGGACAAGCGAAAATCCATAGCCAGCTCGAAATCTTTATTACGGCGGCCCGCCAGCGCAAGGAAGCGCTGGATCATACGCTGCTGTTCGGTCCGCCGGGCTTGGGAAAGACGACGCTTGCACACATCATCGCCCGGGAAATGGGCGTGAACCTGCGCCAGACTTCGGGACCGGTGCTCGAACGAGCTGGCGACCTGGCGGCATTGCTGACCAACCTCGAGCCAAATGATGTGCTGTTCATCGATGAAATCCATCGCCTTTCACCGGTCGTCGAGGAAATCCTGTATCCCGCGCTCGAGGATTATCAGATCGATATCATGATCGGCGAAGGCCCGGCTGCGCGCTCGGTGCGGCTAGATTTGCAACCTTTTACGCTGGTCGGGGCGACCACGCGGGCCGGCATGCTGACCAATCCCTTGCGCGACCGTTTCGGAATTGTCGCGCGCCTCGAGTTTTACACACCGCAGGAACTCGCGAAAATCGTCACGCGCAGTGCGTCCTTGCTTAATGCGGCGATTGTCGATGAAGGCGCGCTGGAAATTGCCAAACGTAGCCGTGGCACGCCGCGTATTGCCAACCGACTGCTGCGCCGGGTGCGCGACTACGCAGAAGTGAAGGGCAACGGAAAGATCACGCAGGAAATCGCCGATGCCGCACTGAAAATGCTCGATGTCGATCCGGTTGGATTCGACGTCATGGATCGCAAGTTGCTGGAGGCGGTTCTGTTCAAGTTCAACGGCGGGCCGGTGGGACTCGACAATCTGGCGGCGGCCATTGGTGAAGAGCGCGATACGATTGAAGACGTGCTCGAACCCTATCTTATCCAGCAGGGCTTCCTGCAACGTACACCTCGTGGCCGTATTGCGACGCCGACTGCGTATACGCATTTCGGTATTACCGCGCCGCGAACTGGAGCCGTGGGCGATTTGTGGGGTCAGGCGCCGACCTGAAGCGGCTCGAAGCGCCGCTCCTGAGTTTTATTGGAATAGAGGCGGTGAAGCCGACGTTGGCAGCGTCTCTGGCATGGACTTTCTGGCCGGAGCATGACGCTCGTTTATTGTGCCAAGCGTTTTGCCGATAAAACGCTTTAGATACCTCAATAAAAGTAGGGATTTTCTTTGTGTAAGAGGCGCCGGGTGCCTCGGCTTTTGCATTTGCGGTTGATTGCTATCCGTAAAACTACGGTATCAAATTTACGTGTTAAAAGCCTCTGAAGTGCCCCTATAATTTCTTCTTTTAAGTACGGTCGCACTTTTTTATTGAGATTGCGCAATTCTTTTCAAGTCCGCGTGTAAAGCTGGGCGGGTTGTAAAGAATCAGGTAGTGGCCGGCTTACACTCCTTTCCCGATCGGATTCCCGCCATGTTGATGTCTACGCAGGCCAGCCGCTTTGCGCATCAATTGCTCGACGCGCGCGCGCAGGCGCAATTAATTTCACCCGTTTCCGCCGATACGCCGCTGACCATCGCCGATGCCTACGATATTGCCAAGAGCATTGCCGATATCCGTACAGCCCAAGGTGAGGTTTTGATCGGTCGCAAGATCGGCTTCACGAATCGCAAGATCTGGTCGAAATACGGCGTCAGCGAGCCGATCCGTTCACCGATCTGGACGCCGATGTTTGATGCCACGATAAGATTTGCCGACGACAATCGGGGCCTGCAAAGCCTGCAGGGCGCATTGCAGCCGCGCATTGGACCGGAATTGGTATTCAAACTGGGCGAGGCACCCGCGCCCGATGCAACGATCGAGCAGCTTGCCGATTGCATCGAGTGGATGGCGCATGCCTTTGAGATCGTCATCTGCCCGTTCCCGGACTGGAAGTTTGAGATGGTCGATTCCATTGCTGCATTTGGCCTGCATGGTTCGCTCATCGTCGGCGAGCCGAAGATGCTGTCGGCTGCGAGCAGAAAGAGCCTTGGCGAAGTGCTGGCCAATGCCAGCTTGTCGCTGTCTTGCGGAGATGAGCTGCGCTCCGCCGGTTTTGGCAGCGACGTGCTTGGCAGCCCTGTTCACGCCCTCTGGCATCTGCACCAGTTACTGAAGATCCAGCCGCAGTTCACGCCACTGGCTGCGGGAGAACTGATTACCACCGGCACATGGACGGACGCGTGCCCGATCAAGCCGGGCGAGACCTGGACTTCGGCGTTCTCTGGCGTCAGTTTGCCGGGATTGACCGTCTCATTCGTGTGAGAGGCTCGCTGGGCAAGGCCTTCGGGTAAGTCGGCCTTGCTTTGGATGCGGTGACATGGCTCGTCCCTGGGTGTGCGCCCTTCGCTTCTTGTGGAGCGGGGGCAAGTGGCAATAGCGCGGCGATCGGAATACGCCTTAGTCAGCCCGAATCCAGGTTTGGGTGCGACCCAGCATCGGTACGCCGATATATCCACGCACATCCAGCTTCTTGCCGCCTTCGCCTACCGACATTTTGCTCTTGTAGACCTTGCCGTTGGCCGGGTCGAGGATCTGGCCGCCGTTGAACTCGCTGCCATCCTTCTTCATGCCGGTGATGATCGTCATGCCGAGGATCGGCTGATCTTTGCGGGCGTCTTCACACTTGTCGCATTTCGGGTTCGGATCTTCGCCCGCTTCGCGGAACAACTTCTCGATCTTGCCCCGGTATTCGCCGTTGGCTTCTACGATGCGGACGAGGGATTTGGGCTTGCCGGTTTCGTCATCGATGGTCTTCCACAAGCCAACCGGGGAGGCGTCCTGTGCCCATGCGCTTGCCGAAGTGAGTGCTGCTGCAGTCACCGCGAGGGTGAGATATTTTTTGATCATTTTTCCTTGTCTCCTTAAAACACTTGTGACCTGTTCGCGAAATGACGAACAGGTCACAAGTGTGGGATGCAAGGATATTATGTTTTTTGCAATTTCTCAAACTGCTCGCGCAGTTTTTCGAGTGTGGCTCCGAAGGTCAACAGACGCTCCTTCTCTTGCGCAACAACTTGTGCTGGAGCACGCGCGACGAAACTCTCGTTGCCCAACTTTGCATTGGCTTTTGCGATCTCGCCTTCCAGACGGGTGATTTCCTTCGTCAGGCGTTCCCGCTCGGCCGCTACGTCGATCTCCACCTTCAGCATCAGCTTCACCGTGCCGACAACCGATACCGGAGCCGGGGACTCGGGCAGCGCGTCGACAATCTGCACCTCGGACAGCTTCGCCAGTGCCTGCAGGTAGGCAGCGAAAGAGTGCGCGCGTTCCTTGTCCTGCGCCGATGCTTCGATGACCAGCGGCACGCGCTGCGCCGGCGACAGCTGCATTTCGCCGCGCAGGTTGCGGCAGGCATCGGTCATCGACTTCAGCTCGGCCATCCACGATTCCGCCTGCTCGTCGATCTTCTTCGTGTCGGGCTGCGGATACGGCTGCACCATGATCGAATCACCGGCAGCGTTGAGCTCGCGTCCGGTCATCGGCGCGATCTTCTGCCACAGTTGCTCGGTAATGAACGGAATGACCGGGTGCGCAAGACGCAGCACGGTTTCCAGCACGCGCAGCAGCGTGCGGCGGGTGGCGCGCTGTTGCGCCTCGGTGCCGTTCTGGATTTGCACCTTCGCCACTTCGAGATACCAGTCGCAATACTCGTCCCACACGAACTTGTAGATGGCGGAAGCGATGTTGTCGAAGCGGTAGTCGGCAAAGCCTTTTTCGACTTCGGCTTCGGTGCGCTGCAGCAGCGACACGATCCAGTAGTCGGCCTGCGAGAAATCGCGCATTTCCGGGCCACAGGTTGCCGGGTCGAAGCCGCAATCCTTACCTTCGGTATTCATCAGTACAAAGCGCGTCGCATTCCACAGCTTGTTGCAGAAGTTGCGATAGCCTTCGCAGCGGTTGAGGTCGAAGTTGATGTTGCGACCGAGCGAAGCATAGCTTGCCATCGTGAAGCGCAGCGCATCAGTGCCGAACGCAGGAATACCGTTCGGGAATTCCTTGCGGGTGGCTTTCGCAATGCTCTCCGCCTGTTTCGGATTCATGAGGCCGGTGGTGCGCTTGGCGACCAACGACTCCACATCGATGCCATCAATCAGGTCGATCGGGTCAAGCGTATTGCCCTTGGATTTGGACATCTTCTGGCCGGACGCATCGCGTACGAGGCCATGCACGTACACCTTCTCGAACGGCACTTTGCCGGTGAAGTGCGTGGTCATCATCACCATGCGCGCGACCCAGAAGAAGATGATGTCGAAGCCGGTGACCAGCACTGACGACGGCAGGAACATCTTGTAGTCTGGTGTTTCTTCCGGCCAGCCGAGCGAGGAGAAGGGCACCAGCGCGGAGGAGAACCAGGTATCGAGCACGTCGGACTCGCGCGTCAATGCCTTGCCGCCTGCCTTTGCCTTCGCATCTTCCTCATTGCGTGCGACGTAGATGTTGCCTTCTTCGTCGTACCACGCCGGGATCTGGTGACCCCACCACAATTGACGCGAGATGCACCAGTCCTGAATGTTGTTGAGCCACTGGTTGTAGGTGGTGGTCCAGTTTTCCGGAATGAACTTGATCGAGCCGTCGGCAACCTTTTCCAGTGCCACTTCGGCGATCGACTTGCCCGGGAAGTGCGTGCCTTCCGGTGCCGGCTTGCTCATCGCGACGAACCACTGGTCGGTCAGCATTGGCTCAATGACGACACCGGTGCGGTCGCCGCGCGGCACCATCAGCTTGTGCGGCTTGACGGATTCCAGCAGGCCTTGCGCTTCGAGATCGGCGACGATCTGCTTGCGCGCGTCGTAGCGGTCCATGCCCTGGTATTTTGCCGGTGCGTTCTCGTTGATCTTCGCATCCAGCGTCATGATGTTGATCTGCGGGAGCTGATGGCGCTGGCCGACTGCATAGTCATTGAAGTCGTGCGCCGGCGTGATCTTCACGCAGCCGGTGCCGAATTCCTTGTCGACGTAATCGTCGGCGATGATCGGGATGTCGCGCCCGGTCAGCGGTAGCTTCAACATCTTGCCCAGCAGGTGTGTGTAGCGCTCGTCGGTAGGATCGACCGCAACGGCGACGTCGCCCAGCATCGTTTCCGGGCGGGTGGTGGCCACCGTGATGTGGCCGCTGCCATCGGCGAGCGGATAGCGAATGTGCCACATGCTGCCGTCTTCTTCTTCCGACACCACTTCCAGGTCGGACACGGCGGTGTGCAGCTTCGGATCCCAATTGACGAGGCGTTTGCCGCGGTAGATCAGGCCTTGTTCGTAAAGGCGCACGAACACTTCGGTGACGGCCTTGGACATCTTCTCGTCCATCGTGAAGTATTCGCGGCTCCAGTCGGTGGACGCACCCATGCGGCGCATCTGGCCGGTAATCGTCGAGCCGGATTTTTCCTTCCACTCCCAGACTTTCTCCAGGAATTTCTCGCGGCCGAGGTCGTGACGGGAAATCTTTTGTGCATCGAGCTGGCGTTCGACGACGATCTGCGTCGCGATGCCGGCGTGGTCGGTGCCGGGGATCCAGGCGGTGTTATGGCCGCGCATGCGGTAGTAGCGGGTCAGGCCGTCCATCACGGTCTGGTTGAACGCATGCCCCATGTGCAGCGTGCCGGTGACGTTCGGCGGCGGCAGTTGGATGCTGAAGGCCGGTTTGCCGGCGTCCGTGGTTGCATTGTAGTAACCACGCTTTTCCCATTCGGTGCGCCAGTGTTTTTCAATGTCGGCGGGTTCGAAAGATTTGGCTAATTCCATGATTTGGCGGCTGTTTTTGCGAAACCGAACATTATAAGGGAGGCGGTAGCTGACATTGCGGCATAAGGGCGTATAATTCGCGAATCGCCATTTAGAGGCTGTGCTCTAGCCCGTTTTCAAGGGATTCGAGCCGGTCCGCGGCGCAACGCTAGGGGTCCTGGATGCATGAGCGTCCGGGTGAGAAACACCCTCAAACCTGATCTGGGTAATGCCAGCGAAGGGAAGCATTCGGAAAGCCTGTACCAGTCTGTACCGTCATCATTCCGTCGCTCCTTCGCTTGACCGATTTAGCAAAGGAGCACCATGAACGCCAACCCGCAATTCCTCGCCGCCACCGCCAAGGTGGATGAAGCGGCGATCCAGCCGCTGCCGAACTCACGCAAGATCTACGTCGAGGGCTCGCGTCCCGATATCCGCGTGCCGATGCGCGAAATCAGCCAATCCGACACGCCCGCTTCGATGGGCGCGGAAAAAAATCCACCGATCTACGTCTACGACACCTCCGGCCCGTACACCGATCCAGAGGCGAAGATTGATATCCGTTCCGGACTGCAGGCATTGCGCGCCGCATGGATCGCCGAGCGCGGCGATACCGAAGAATTGCCGGGGCCGACGTCGCAATACGGCATCGAGCGTCTGAACGACCAGAAGCTGGCGGAGCTGCGCTTCAACCTGCACCGCAAGCCGCGTCGCGCACTCGCTGGCAAGAACGTGACGCAGATGCACTATGCGCGGCAGGGCATCATTACGCCGGAAATGGAATACGTCGCGATCCGCGAAAACCTGCGCCGCAAGGAATACATCGAAGGCTTGAAAACCTCCGGCCCGATGGGGCAGAAGCTGGCCGACCTGATGGGCCGCCAGCATCCGGGGCAGAGCTTCGGTGCGGCGATTCCCGCCGAGATCACGCCGGAATTCGTGCGCTCCGAAATTGCCCGTGGCCGCGCGATTATCCCCAACAACATCAACCACCCGGAATCCGAGCCGATGATCATCGGCCGCAATTTCCTGGTGAAGATCAACGCCAATATCGGCAACTCTGCTGTCACTTCATCCATCGGCGAGGAAGTGGAGAAAATGACCTGGGCGATCCGCTGGGGCGGTGACACCGTGATGGACCTGTCCACCGGCAAGCACATCCACGAAACGCGTGAATGGATCATCCGCAATTCACCGGTGCCGATCGGCACCGTGCCGATCTACCAGGCGCTGGAAAAGGTCAATGGCAAGGCCGAAGACCTGACTTGGGAAATCTTCCGCGACACGCTGATCGAGCAGGCGGAGCAGGGCGTCGACTACTTCACGATCCACGCGGGCGTGCGCCTGCAATACGTGCCGCTGACGGCCAAGCGCATGACCGGCATCGTGTCGCGCGGCGGCTCGATCATGGCGAAGTGGTGCCTCGCGCATCACAAGGAATCGTTCATCTATGAACGTTTTGAAGAAATCTGCGAAATCATGAAGGCCTACGACGTCGCATTCTCGCTCGGCGATGGCCTGCGTCCCGGCTCAATCTATGACGCAAACGACGAGGCGCAACTCGGTGAGCTGAAGACGCTCGGCGAACTGACGCAGATCGCGTGGAAGCACGACGTGCAGGTCATCATCGAAGGCCCGGGCCATGTGCCGATGCACTTGATCAAGGAGAACATGGATTTGCAGCTGGAACAGTGCCATGAGGCGCCGTTCTATACGCTGGGGCCGCTGACCACCGATATCGCTCCGGGCTATGACCACATCACTTCCGGCATCGGTGCTGCAATGATCGGCTGGTACGGCACCGCGATGCTGTGCTACGTGACGCCGAAGGAGCACCTCGGCTTGCCGAACAAGGCGGACGTGAAGGAAGGCATCATCACCTACAAGCTGGCTGCGCATGCCGCCGATCTCGCAAAGGGCCATCCCGGCGCGCAGATCCGTGACAACGCATTGTCGAAGGCGCGCTTCGAGTTCCGCTGGGAAGACCAGTTCAATATCGGCCTCGATCCGGACAAGGCACGCGAATTCCACGACGAGACGCTGCCGAAGGATTCCGCCAAAGTCGCGCATTTCTGCTCGATGTGCGGCCCGCATTTCTGCTCGATGAAGATCACGCAGGACGTGCGCGACTTCGCCGCTTCGCAAGGTGTCTCTGAAGAAGAGGCGTTGAAGAAGGGCATGGAAGTGAAGGCCGTCGAGTTCGTCAAATCCGGCGCGGAACTCTATCGCAAGCAGTAAGCCATGATGGAGATCGAACTCAACGGTGCTCCGCACCCGATTACGGAAAACCTGAATGTGCAGGACTTGATCGTATCGCTCGACTTGGTTAACAAGTCGCTGGCGGTGGCGATCAACCGTGAGGTGGTGCCGCGTCATCTGTGGCCGCAGCGCGTATTGCAACCGGCTGATCGCGTTGACATCGTTCGTGCGATCGGCGGCGGTTGACTTATCAGGAACGTTCCCTCCCTTTCAAGGGGAGGGCCAGGGTGGGGATGGGTTTCAGTTGCACGGCCAAGCAAACAATTCCACAAAGCCTGCTGCACGGGAATTGCGAAAGTCGATGACAGACGCAGAGCAGAAGCTATGGCACCGTTTGCGAAGCAAGCAGTTGGGCGTGAAATTCCGCCGTCAGCACCCGTTCGAGAATTTTGTTCTGGACTTCGTATGTCTGGAACGGAATTTGGTGATTGAAATCGACGGCTCTCAGCATGTCGAGAGCGCGCAATATGACCAGAAGCGCACAGCAATATTGGCAGTGGCGGGATTCAAGGTCTTGCGCTTCTGGAATAACGAAGTTCTTAGCGAAACAGAGACCGTTGTACAAGCGATTTGGGACGCGTTAAACCCATCCCCACCCTAACCCTCCCCTTGAAGGGGAGGGAGTGTACGGAGCTCTTATGAATACACAAGAAACAAATCAGGATCAAGGTCTCACCATCGCAGGCAAGACCTACCGCTCACGCCTTCTCGTTGGCAGCGGTAAATACAAAGACCTTGAGCAAACCCGTGCGGCGACGGAAGCCAGCGGCGCTGACATCATCACGGTGGCGATCCGCCGAGTGAACATCGGACAGGACCCGAACGCGCCGAGCCTGCTCGACGTGGTGCCCCCGACCAAGTACACCATCCTGCCCAACACGGCCGGCTGCTACAACGCCAAGGACGCGGTGTACACGCTGCAACTCGCGCGCGAACTGCTGGGCGGCCATAAGCTGGTCAAACTCGAAGTGCTGGGCGACGAGAGGACGCTGTTCCCGAACATGCCGGAAACGCTGAAAGCCGCGGAGACGCTGGTCAAGGACGGCTTCGACGTGATGGTCTACTGCAGCGACGATCCGATCCAGGCCAAGATGCTTGAAGAAATCGGCTGCGTCGCGGTGATGCCGCTGGCGTCGCTGATCGGTTCCGGCATGGGCATCCTGAATCCGTGGAACCTGTCACTGATCATTCAGCAGGCGAAAGTGCCGGTGCTGGTGGATGCCGGCGTGGGTACCGCATCGGATGCAGCAATTGCGATGGAACTTGGCTGCGACGGCGTGCTGATGAATACCGCGATTGCCGGCGCAAAGGATCCGATCCGCATGGCGCGCGCCATGAAGCTGGCCGTCGAATCGGGGCGTGAAGCCTATCTTGCGGGGCGTATCCCGAAGAAGTTTGCCGCATCGCCGTCGTCGCCGATGGAGGGACGCGCAACATGAATCGGCCCAGCGTCCTGATTTTCGCCGGCTCCGACCCGAGCGGCGGAGCAGGACTGCAGGCGGACATCCTCGCAGTGTCCGCCATGGGCGCGCATCCGCTGTCATCGATTACCGCGCTGACCGTGCAGGATAACGACCGCGTCTTTACCGTACATCCCGTTCCCGCAGGCCTGGTGCAGCAGCAGGCGCATGCACTGATCGACAAGATGGAGATTGCGGCGGTCAAGCTCGGCATCGTCGGCAACCGCGCGAACGCGGAGGCGATTGCCGATACGCTGCGCCTGATGAAGCAGCGCAATCCCGGCCTGCATGTGGTGCTGGATCCGGTTCTGGCGAGCGGACACGGGGACAGCCTGTCGGCGGACAGCCCGACCGCGGCAATCATGACGCTGTTGCCGCTGGCAACGCTCGTGACACCCAACCTGCCCGAAGCCGCTGCCCTGTGCGGAGGCGACCGTCGCCTGGAAACGCAAGTAGAGCGGCTGCTGGAGCACTGTCCCAACGTACTGGTCAAGGGTGGGCATGGTGCCGGCCCTGATGTTGTGAACAGGTTGTTCACGAAGGATAACCATTGCACATGGACCTGGCCGCGTCTCGATGGGAGCTTCCACGGTACCGGCTGCACTCTTGCTTCCGCAATTGCCGCACTGCTCGCACGCGGCAAGCCGATGGCAACGGCCGTCGAGGAGGCGCAGGCATATTGCCACCAAGCGCTGCAGTCAGCGTATGCGATTGCAGACGGCCAACGCATTCCGAACCGGTGTGCATCAACTGAGGAAAATGCATGAGAGGCTTGTATCTGGTCACTCCCGACTGGGATGACACGCAAAAAATGCTCGACGTGACGGAGGCCGGTCTGCGCGGCGGTGCGGCGCTTGTGCAATACCGGCACAAGACGGCGGATGCGCAGTTGCGCAAGGAACAGGCAGCGGCATTGCAGGCGCTGTGCCGACGCTATGGCCGTCCGTTCATCGTGAATGATTTCATCGACCTTTGCCTCGAACTCGACGCCGACGGCATTCATGTCGGAGGTACCGATACGGCAGTCGCAGAAGTGCGCGCGGCAGTCGGATCGGACAAGATTGTCGGCTCCTCCTGCTACGGCAGCATGGATCTGGCACGCAGTGCATGGCAGGCTGGCGCCAGCTATGTCGCATTTGGCGGGTTCTATCCGTCACGCGTGAAGAAGTACGAAGTGACCACACCGCCGGCAATCGTCGCGCAGGCAAAAACCGAAATCCCTTTGCCGAACGTCGTGATTGGCGGCATGACGCATGAGAACTCTGCGCCGCTCGTCGCGCAGGGCGCAGACATGGTGGCAGCGATCAGCAGTGTCTATATGGCGGACGATCCGGAAGCGGCAGCGCGCGCGTTTGCTGCGCTTTTCAAGTAATCGTAGTCGGCAGGCAGCGACTTGCCACATCGATAAATCTGCTGCCCTTGATTGCGTTGCCGCAGTGAAGCTGGCTGGAGTGTGTTGGCAGGCCGGCATGGCGGGCGCTTACTGCGCCTCGCATCTGCGCGAGAAATCATGCCTGTGACAAGGAGATTGCATGCCGGAGGCTGTGCCTGCACGGCTATAATCTCCGGATGCAAAATCTCCTCCACAACCTCAATCCCGAGCAACTCGCCGCCGTCACGCTTCCCGCACAATCCGCGCTGATCCTCGCAGGCGCCGGATCGGGCAAGACCCGTGTGCTGACGACCCGTATCGCATGGCTGATCCAGACCGGGCAGGTTTCTCCTGCCGGCATTTTGGCGGTGACGTTTACCAACAAGGCGGCGAAGGAGATGTTGTCGCGTCTGTCGGCGATGTTGCCGATCAATACACGCGGCATGTGGATTGGCACTTTCCACGGCTTGTGCAATCGCTTGCTGCGCGCACATTATCGCGACGCCGGCTTGCCGCAGACATTCCAGATCCTCGATTCGGCCGATCAGCTTTCCGCCATCAAGCGGCTGCTGAAATCGCTGAACGTCGATGACGAAAAATACCCGCCGCGTAACCTGATGTACTTCATTAATAGTGCGAAGGAAAGCGGCCTGCGTGCGAAGGACGTCGAAGCGAACGACGACTACAACCGCAAGTTCGTCGAGTTGTATGACTTGTACGACCAGCAATGCCAGCGCGAAGGCGTGGTCGATTTTGCCGAGCTGCTGCTGCGCTGTTATGAACTGCTCACGCGTAACCAGCCGTTGCGCGAGCATTACCAGGCGCGCTTCAAGCACATCCTGATCGACGAGTTCCAGGACACCAACAACCTGCAGTACATGTGGCTGAAGTTGATGGCCGGTCAGCACAACGCCGTATTTGCGGTCGGCGACGACGACCAGAGTATCTACGCGTTTCGCGGTGCGAATGTCGGCAACATGGTCGCCTTCGAGCGTGAGTTCCATGTGCAGAACCTGATCAAGCTGGAGCAGAACTACCGCTCGCACGGCCACATCCTCGATACCGCAAACGTACTGATCGCCAACAACAGCAAGCGCCTCGGCAAGAACCTGCGTACCGACGCCGGGCACGGCGAACCGGTGCGGATCTATGAGGCGAGCAGCGACATCCAGGAAGCGCAGTGGATCATCGAGGAAGCGAAGAGCCTGATCAATGAAGGTTGGTCGCGCAGTGAAATCGCGATCCTGTATCGCTCCAATGCGCAGTCGCGCGTGATCGAGCATGCGCTGTTCACCGCCGGCATTCCGTATCGCGTCTATGGCGGCCAGCGCTTCTTCGAGCGCGCCGAGATCAAGAATGCGATCGCGTACCTGCAGCTGATGGACAACCCGCACAACGATTCTGCGTTCCTGCGCGTGGTGAATTTCCCGACGCGCGGCATCGGCGCGCGCTCCATCGAGCAGCTGCAGGATGCGGCGCGTCAGTACGGCATTTCGCTTTACGCGGCGGTGCCGTATGTCGCCGGCAAGGCGGGCACGTCGCTCGGCTCTTTCGTGAAGCTCATCGAAGGCATGCGCTTCGAGACGCAGAACCTGCCGCTGCAGGAGATGGTGCAGGTCATGCTCGACATGAGCGGCCTCATTACGCACTACCAGACGGAAAAGGAGGGCGCCGACCGCATCGAAAACCTGGAGCAGCTGGTGAGTGCGGCGATGCTATTCGTGTCGGAAGAAGGCTTCGGCATCGATGCGCCGGCTTTCCTCGGGCCGAAGACGCAGGCTGCTGTCGGTACAGCCTTGTCGAATGGCGACGAGGTGCTGGATGCGGATGCGCCATTGCCGACCGTGATGTCGCCGCTGTCGGCCTTCCTGTCGCATGCCTCGCTGGAAGCCGGCGACAACCAGGCGCAGGCGGGACAGGACGCAATGCAGCTGATGACCGTGCACTCCGCCAAGGGATTGGAATTCGACGCGGTGTTCATCACCGGCCTCGAAGAGGGGCTCTTCCCGCATGAGAACAGCGCACAGGAAGAGGGCGGTGTCGAAGAGGAGCGCCGCCTGATGTACGTCGCGATTACGCGCGCGAAAAAGCGCCTGTACATGAGCTTTTCGCAAACCCGCATGCTGCACGGCCAGACTCGCTACAACATGAAGTCACGCTTCTTCGACGAACTGCCGGAAGAGGCACTGAAATGGCTGTCGCCCAAGGTGCAGCACCAGTGGTTCGGCAACCGCAAATCCGCATGGGATGAGCCGCCGGAAGCGGCCGCCAATACGATCGCGCAGAGCTTCAGCCGCAAGGATGCGGGCTGGCGCGTTGGCGAGACGGTGTCGCATGCGAAGTTCGGCGAAGGCGTCATCGTCAATATCGAAGGCGGCGGTGCCAATAGCCGCGCGCATATCAATTTCGGCCGGCACGGCATGAAGCTGCTGGACCTGAGTATTGCCAAGCTGGAAAAAATAGCATCACATTGATGCGATGAGACCAATCCGCCCGCGGCACGTCAGAAATGTCGCGGAGGCCGGCATTATTAAAAAGCGGATGGAACCTTTTTGATGCCCGTTCGTTAGCGGGGATAATGCGAAACCTTGCCCATCTCGACGACACAGAATGCGCCACGCGCGCCCAGCGTGGCGATGGCAAGGCATTTTCAGCGCTTGTTGCGCGATATCAGGACCGCATCTACCGTTTCCTCGCGCGACTGCTGCGCTCGCCGGATGATGCGCTGGAGCTGACGCAGGACACCTTCCTGCGCGCCTACCAGGGATTGGACCGCTGGCGCCCGGATGCGCCGTTCAAGGCGTGGCTGTTCCGCATCGCACGCAATATCGCGTTCGACCACCTGCGGCGCGACAAGCTGGTCGCCTTTGTAGAACTGGACGAGGATATCGACATGCCGGACCCGTCCGGTGGCCCGGACAGGGCGCTGGAGACGGCGCAGAACCTGCGCCTGCTGGAGGCGGCGCTGCAGTCCCTGCACGCGCAGCACCGCGAAGTCCTGTTGCTGCGGGAAATCGAGGAACTCTCCTATGACGACATCGCCGCCGTCCTTAACCTGAATGCCGGTACCGTCAAGTCGCGCATTGCGCGCGCGCGTGCCGCCTTGCTCGACAAGCTCAATTCTCCTTCGGAGGTACTCCCATGACCTGCCCAAGAAACGTTGACGTTTCCGCTTATGCGGACAACATGCTGCCTCCATCCACGCAACGCGAACTCGCGGCGCATATAGAAACCTGTCCCCTCTGCCAGGGGCGGCTGCGGGAGTTGAGCGTGCTTCAGCAGGGCATGCGTGCATTACCGATGCCGGCGCTCGGGATGGACCTGTCGGTGGCTTGGGAAGAGCGAGCGGGCCGAGGCAGCAGAAAGCAGCGGCGTCCGGTGCGCTCGTTCTGGGGAAACTGGGGCGTGCCCGGGCTGGCTGTTGCCTTGTCGCTTGTCTCGGGCGTCTGGCTGGGCGGACTGATGGGCGGCGGGGCGGTGGCGGCATCGTCGCCATCCATGGTTCGTGTTTTTGACCCGGTACCACCGGGCGGATTGTGTGCTGCGACCGAGCTCTGCCGTGCAACGAAAGGACTGCAATGAACACTACCCGTTTGAAATGGCTATTGGCTGCCTCTCTGGCGCTCAATGCCGGCGTGATCGGCGCGGTCGTTGCCGACCGGCTTGCAGCCGGGCAGCAAGTGCCGATCACGCAGAACACGCCAGTGAATCTTCCCGACTATCTTCAGCTCACTCCGGAGCAACGGCAGCAGTGGAACAATATCGAACAAGGATTTCTGAACGATATCGCCACCAACTGGAAGGATATCCGCACCCACCGTGAGCGCCTGGTGCGCCAGGTTTTTTCCGCGGAGCCGGATCGGGTGGCGGTTGACGCAGAACAGGCGAAGATCGCGTCATTACAGGATGCCCAGCAACGCCGAGTCATCCAGCAGTTGCTCGCCGAGCGGGATTTGCTCAACGAACAACAGCGGACAAAACTGATGGCCTTGCTGCTGAGCCGCTATACGCAGGAATCGACGGAAGAGGAACTTTTGCACCGGCATTAGCGCCTGTTTGGAACATTTTTCATTGCCCTTCGTTTGAAGCAGGGAAGCCGTGCACATGCGCGGCCGGAACCTGAAATGACATCTACCAGAACTTTCTTCAACGGAGAACAGCATGAAACGCCATACGCTTTTGCTCGCAGCCATCACACTGGCATTCCCTCTCACCAGCCTCGCGGCCGAACCCGGTCATCATGATCATGGCGCCGCCCCGCAGAAGCTCGAACTCAACGCCGGTAAAAAGTGGCCGACCGACGAGCCGTTGCGCAAAGGCATGAGCGCCATGCGCGCTCAGGTGGCCACGGCACTTCCTGCGGCGCATGCCGGAAAACTGACACCGGCGCAATATGAAGCGCTTGGCCAGGAACTCAATACACAAGTCGGCGATATCGTTCGCAACTGCAAGCTGGATCCGAAAGCAGACGCACAGCTGCATGTCGTTATTGGTGATCTGGCGGAGGGTATCGAGACGCTGGAAGGCAAGAGCCAGGAGAAGCAACGGGCCTCAGGTGTGGTCAAGGTCGCGCAGGCGCTGAATGCCTACGGCAAGCATTTCGAGCATGCGGGCTGGAAGGCGATCAAGCTGCCGCATTGAATCAGGACCGCCATCCCGTGCCGGCGTGCGTGCGGGATGGCGTGTTTTCATAGGGCTTCAACGAGGCTCAAGGAGCTTCGATACGCTCCGGCTCCGGCGCGTTTTGTCCCGGCTTTCCAAACACATGCGTGTAAGTCGGATAAAAGGAGCAGTACATCACCACGGTCAGCATCAGGGTCAGCGGTAGCAGGACGACCATCATGATGATGGCGGTGCCAAACAACATGGCAAGGAGGCTGCTCAGGATCGCCGGGAGCAGCACACCGAACAGCAGCCACGCAAGGCCGTAAACAACGAATGCCTTGCCGGCGTGCTTGACGGCAAAGAAGCTGTAGAAGATCGCCTTCGACACGTTCATCTTCTGCCACTTGATCAGGTACGGCGCATACCAGAACGCCATGCCCGCTGGCAGATAGACCAGGGCGGAAAACATCATCCCCAGCGACATGTTCGACTGCCGGATCGTCTCGGGATCGAGTTCCTTCCCGCCACTCATGAGCTGCCAGAACACGCCGCCATCGACAAGGACTGACGCGCCGACAGCGATCACTGCCGCAACGAGATAAAGCGCGCCAAGCTTCAGCAATGTGGGAAATTCCGGCGAGCGAAACCCGACGAGCAGCAGGTTCGGGTAGACCTTCTCGCCGCGTTCAAGCTGCATGCATGCCTGCAGGAAGGCGACCGAGAACACCGGCATCAGCACGATCGGCAGGATCTGCCCGAGCAGCGGCACAAGGCCGACGACGAGCATCAGGAACATGTACGCGATGAACAGCGTAGAGATCTCGGCAGGCTGTTTTCGGAACAGCGCAAAGCCTTCCTTCACCCAGAGCCAGCCGGTGATCGGGGGCAGTTTTTTCATGTCAGAAGAGGGCGGGAATCGATTCGTCGATGCGGCGGCGCAGGATGCGTTCGAAATGCGTGGGGTCGTGCGGAGTCAGCATCTCCGCTTCGCGCGGGAGGTAGAAATCATACAGGCGCGACAGCCAGAAACGCAAGGCGCCTGCGCGCAGCATCGGCTGCCACGCAGTCTTTTCCGCTGGCGTGAACGGACGCACTGCATGGTAGGCGCAGAGCAATGCCTGCGCGCGCGCCATGTCCAGCGCTCCGGTTGCAAGGTCGATGCACCAGTCGTTGACCGTCACGGCCACATCGAACAGCCATGTGTCGCAGCCGGCGAAATAGAAATCAAAAAATCCAGTCAGTCGCTCGCCGACAAACATCACGTTGTTGCGGAATAAGTCTGCATGGACGGGGCCGCGCGGCAACTGATGGTAAGTCGCCGAGGCCGCAAATGCTTCCTGGAAGTGCATTTCCGCGCGCAACAGGTGCTGCCCCCTGTCAGGCAGGTAAGGCAACACCACTGGCGCGGTCGCATGCCACCATTCCAGTCCGCGCAAATTGGGTTGCTGCAACGGGAAGTCTTCGCCTGCCAAGTGCATCTTCGCCAGCATTGCGCCAACGGCGGCGCAGTGCACCGGTTGTGGATCCAGTTGCGACGCTCCTTCCAGCTTGGTCACAATGGCAGCCGGTTTTCCGTGCAGCGAATGCAGGATGTCGCCATGCCGGTTGGCAATCGGTGCCGGCACCAGCACACCGCGATCGGCGAGGTGGCGCATCAGTTCCAGGTAGAACGGCAGTTGTTCAAACGTCAGCTTTTCGAAAATCGTCAGGACGAATTCACCCGCTTCGGTCGTCAGGAAGAAATTGCTGTTTTCTATGCCGGATGAAATGCCCTTGATGGCAAGCGGCTTGCCGAGCTTGAATTGGGTCAGCCAATCGGCAAGGTCGTCCAGGCTGACCGGGGTGAATACTGCCATGGAAAAAATCGGAAAAAGAAGTGGTTCAGATAAGGATAGCGCTATTAAGTAGCGCTACTTTTTCGCCGGTGCGGATGCGGCCGGTTCCGGTGGAACTGGTGCAGTCTGCTCCGCTTGCTCCTGCTTTGCTTCCCTGGAGCGGCCAAGGTCGAATTCCATCACTTCCCACTGCGCCGGACGCGCTTCGTTGGTTTGCATGTCACCAGCGACGGCGCTGCCGGCAGGATCATTCGGCTTCACGTAATAAGTATTCTTGCCGCTGGTGACCTTGATTTCGGTGACCTTGCCGCCCGGCGCGCGCTTTTCGGTGATTTTCCGCTCCTGGCTGGGTTTGCGGATGGTGACCGCAGGTGCTTCGCCTTCCTCGAGGTTTTCGAGTTGCGGCGGTGGCGGAGCATCGGCTGCCTGTTGCTGGGCCCATCCGGAAAGAGGCATCGCAGAAAGTGCAGCGCATGCCACGAAAGTAGGCCAAAGCTTGATTGTGCGCATGATGAATTCGACGGGTAGTGAGTATGCAGACGGCTCAATATCGGGATGAGCCTTCGGGAAACATTTTAACAAAGCCCCACCTGCCAACATGGAAATTTTGCTTACAAATAGGCTCCTGCTTCCTTGCTGTCGGCTGCAAGCAACTCATGGTGCGCTTCATAGAAGGCGAAGATGGCCTCGACCACATTGACAGGTTCGTCGATCACTTTCACGAGATCCATGTCGTGCGGCGCAATCATGCCGTCAGCGACGAGTCGGTTCCGGAACCAGGCGATGAGTCCGCCCCAGAATTCCGTGCCGACGAGGATGACCGGAATGCGGCGCGACTTGCCGGTCTGGATCAGCGTCAGCACTTCGGTGAACTCGTCGAGCGTGCCAAAGCCTCCCGGCATCACGACATAGGCATCCGCATACTTCACGAAGGCGACCTTGCGTGCGAAGAAGTGGCGGAAGCTGAGTGAAATGTCCTGCCACACATTGCGTGACTGTTCATGCGGTAATTCAATGTTCAAGCCGACCGAGGACGATGCGCCTTCGAATGCGCCCTTGTTGGCGGCCTCCATGATGCCCGGGCCGCCACCAGAGATGACTGCGAGGCCGGCGTCGGAGAGCCGGCGCGCGATGTCGACGGTTTTCTCATAATAGGGATCGTCCGGTTTCGTGCGCGCCGATCCGAAAATGGAAACAGCAGGACGCAGCTCCGAGAGCCGCTCAGTCGACTCGATAAACTCTGCCATAATCGAGAACATATGCCACGATTCGCGCGCCTTCTTTGCGGTTGCGCGGTGAACGTCCGTAATCTGCCGCAGACGAGGCACGTTTTTTCCCTTTGACACCATATGAGTAAAACCCTGCTGTTAGTTGACGGTTCGAGTTACCTGTATCGCGCGTTCCATGCGATGCCGGATTTGCGTAACGCGGAAGGCGCCCCCACCGGAGCGATTTACGGCATGATCAACATGCTGCGCAAGCTGCGCAATGATTACTCTGCAGCATACATCGCCTGTGTTTTCGACGCAAAAGGAAAAACCTTCCGCGACGACCTGTATCCCGAATACAAAGCGCATCGTCCCTCGATGCCGGAAGACCTCGCAAAACAGATCGAGCCGATTCACGAAGCAGTGCGTGCATTGGGCTGGCCGATCCTGATGGTGGAGGGCGTCGAAGCCGACGACGTGATCGGCACGCTCGCAACGCAGGCCGTCGAGCATGGCATGCAAACGGTGATCTCCACCGGCGACAAGGATCTTGCGCAGTTGGTGAATGAGCACGTCACCTTGATCAACACGATGAGCAACGAAAAGCTCGATCGCGAGGGCGTCATTGCAAAGTTCGGCGTTCCGCCGGAACGCATCATCGATTACCTGACCCTGGTTGGCGATGCGGTCGACAACGTTCCGGGTGTCGACAAGGTCGGACCGAAGACTGCTGTCAAATGGCTCACGCAATACGGCACGCTCGACGGCATCATCGCGCACGCCGCCGACATCGGCGGTGCGGTCGGGGAGAACCTGCGCCGTGCGCTCGACTGGCTGCCAAAGGGACGCGAGCTGATCGCCGTGAAAACCGACTGCGAACTGGTCGAGCACATGGTATCGATCCCGGAGACGCTGTTGGCCAAGCCCGCCGACAATGACGCACTCATCGACTTCTTCAAGCGCTACGGCTTCAAGACCTGGTTGCGCGAGCTGACCGGGGACGCAGGCACCGCCGCCCGCCCTGCAGCAATGGCGTCCAATGGAGAGCCGCAAGCGAACCTGTTCGACGCGGCAGTAACCAGTGCCGAATACGAAACAGTCCTCACCGAAGCACAACTCGACCGCTGGCTATCGGTGATCAACGAGGCCGAACTGACTGCCGTCGATACCGAGACGACCTCGCTTGAGCCGATGCTGGCGCAGCTGGTCGGCATTTCGCTGTGCTGCAAGCTGGGTGTCGCCGCTTACATCCCGGTCGCCCACCGCTATCAGGATGCGCCGGCGCAGCTGCCGCGCGACCTCGTGCTGGAGAAGCTGAGGCCCTGGCTGGAAGACCCGGCCAAGCCCAAGGTTGGCCAGCACCTGAAATACGACGCGCATATCTTCGCGAACCATGGCGTCACCTTGCGAGGCATCGTGCATGACACGCTGCTCGAATCCTATGTGTTCGAGTCGCACAAGAGCCATGACATGGACAGCCTCGCGCTGCGCCATCTCAACCGCAAGACGATCAGCTATGAGGAAGTGTGCGGAAAAGGCGCGGGGCAGATCTGCTTCGACCAAGTGAATCTCGAGCGCGCCACAGAATATGCGGCCGAGGACGCGGACATCACCTTCCAGCTGCACCAGGCGATGTGGCCGCATGTTGCGGAAGATGATGGCCTGAAGTTCATCTACGAAAGGATCGAAGTGCCGGTGTCCGTCGTGCTGCAAAAGATCGAGCGCAACGGCGTGCTGATCGACACCGACCTGCTTGCCACGCAATCCAATGAGCTGGGCAAGCGCATGCTCGAGATGGAAAAGCAGGCGTTCGAGCTGGCCGGCCAGCCGTTCAACCTGAATTCGCCGAAGCAGATCGGCGAGATCTTCTTCGACAGGCTGCAGCTGCCCGTCGTGAAGAAGACGCCGTCGGGCACGCCATCCACCGACGAGGAAGTGCTGCAGAAGCTGGCCGAAAACTATCCGCTGCCAAAGATCCTGCTCGACTACCGCAGCCTGTCGAAGCTGAAGTCGACCTATACCGACAAGCTGCCGAAGATGGTGAACCCGAACACAGGGCGCGTGCATACCAACTATGCACAGGCGGTCGCGGTCACGGGCCGGCTGGCGTCGAATGACCCGAACCTGCAGAACATCCCGGTGCGGACCGCCGAGGGGCGCCGCATCCGCGAAGCCTTCATTGCTCCGCCGGGCAGTGTGATTGTGTCCGCCGACTATTCGCAGATCGAATTGCGCATCATGGCGCACATCTCCGGCGACGAAAACCTGCTGCGGGCATTTGCGGAGGGCGAAGACATCCACCGGGCAACCGCCGCGGAGATCTTCGGAGTCACTCCGCAGGACGTGACCAGCGAACAGCGCCGTTACGCCAAAGTGATCAACTTCGGTTTGATCTACGGCATGAGTGCGTTTGGCCTGGCGAGTAACCTTGGCATTGAACGCTCGGCGGCGCAGATGTACATCGACAAGTACTTCCAGCGCTATCCGGCGGTCGCGCAATACATGGCCGACACGCGCATGCAGGCGAAGGCGCGCGGCTATGTCGAAACGGTGTTCGGACGTCGCCTGTGGCTGGCTGAGATCAATTCGCCCAACGGCCCGCGCCGTCAGGCCGCCGAGCGCGCGGCGATCAATGCGCCCATGCAGGGCACCGCAGCCGACCTGATCAAGCTATCGATGATCGCGGTACAGAACTGGCTGGAAGCCGAGCGTCTCGAGTCGAAGATGGTGATGCAGGTGCACGACGAACTGGTGCTCGAAGTGCGTGAAGCGGAATTGCCGTATGTTCAACAGAAACTGCCGGAGCTGATGCGCGGCGTCGGCACGCTGAGGGTGCCGCTGATTGCCGAAGTCGGCGTCGGCAAGAACTGGGAGGAAGCGCATTGAGCTGATGGCGTCCTCCTGAACCTATGATTGTTTTTGGAGAGAGCGATGCAGGATTTCAAAGAGGATTTCAATAGCCTGGTATCGAAGACGCCACTGACGGAGGGACTGGAGCGGCGCGATTTCATCAAAACGGCATTGGGCGCGGGCTTTGCCGCTGCCGTCCTGCCCGTGGCTGCGCAAAGCGTGATCAAGACCGATGCGTCCGGCCTGACAGCGGGTGAGATTACACTGGACATCAAGGGGCAGAAGGTGCCGGTGTATCGCGCTCAGCCCAAGGGCAAGACCAATCTGCCGGTGGTCCTCGTCGTGTCCGAAATCTTCGGCGTGCATGAGCATATCGCCGATGTTGCGCGACGCTTCGCCCATCAGGGGTATCTCGCGCTCGCACCTGAATTGTTCAAGCGGCAGGGAGATCCGGCGGCGTTGGGCACGGTCCCGGAGATCATGAAGGAAATCATTTCGAAGGTGCCGGATGCGCAGGTCATGGGGGATCTCGATGCCTGCGTTGCCTGGGCCAGGGACAACGGTGGAAACACAGACAAGCTCGGCATTACAGGATTCTGCTGGGGCGGCCGCATTACGTGGCTATATGCGGCCCATAATCCCAAACTGAAGGCTGGTGTTGCCTGGTATGGCCGCCTAGTCGGCGAGAAGACGCCGCTGACTCCGGTGCATCCGGTCGACATCGCGGCCAGCCTGAAAGTGCCGGTCCTCGGTCTGTACGGCGCCAAGGACAATGGCATTTCGCTGGAGAGCGTTGACAAGATGAAGGAGGCGCTGGCGAAGGGCAGCAGCAAGTCCGACATCATCGTCTATCAGAATTCCGGCCATGCCTTCCATGCCGATTACCGGCCGAGTTATGTCGAAGCGGATGCCAAGGACGGCTGGAAGCGTTGTCTCGACTGGTTCAAGTCCCACGGCGTGGCTTAACCGTTTCAATCTGCATCGTGTCGGCCGGCGTCGTCGCTCGGATCGCTAGACGCCGCGCTGCTGCTACGCTCGATCGCGCGAGCATCAGGTATTTGACGCGCCGTTATCCAGCGATCTTGTTTCAGTTCAAGCAGGCGACTCGAGCAGGATAGACCAACGTTGGGCGAATAGCTCTACCGGCATTGTTTGCCGAAAAAGCCCGTCTGTGCTTTAATTTGCAACTTTGTTGCATATTTGCTGAGGCTTAAAATCGACCCGACGCTGTCTTCCATCCTGCTCGCCACGACCCTCGCTGGCGTGCTCAGCATTTCCGCTGCGGCGATTTTCTCCTTTTCGATGCTGTCGAAAGTGGTCGAGCGCATGGTCAGCCTCTCGGTCGGCATCCTGCTGTCAACCTCTCTGTTGCATGCCTTGCCGGAAGCGTTCGAATCTGATGCAGATGCCCACTCGCTCTTTGCAGCACTGCTGGCCGGATTGCTCGGGTTTTTTCTGCTGGAGAAATTTGCCATCCTGCGTCATTCGCATCATTACGAAGGCGATGGCCACGGGCATGCTCACGGGCACGACGCGCACGAGGCCGGCAAGTCTGGCTGGATGATCCTGGTTGGCGACGGTCTGCACAATTTCAGCGACGGCATCCTGATTGCAGCGGCTTTCCTGGCCGATCCGAACCTCGGGCTGATTACCGCACTTGCGATCGTGGCGCACGAAATTCCGCAGGAAATCGGCGATTTCATCGTGCTGCTCAACGCCGGCTTCAGCAGGGCGCGCGCCTATGTGTACAACCTGATCTGCAGCCTGATGGCGGTGGTTGGGGGCGTGGTCGGCTACCTCACGCTGGAGCGCGCGACGGACTGGATTCCGTATGTGCTGGTGTTCGCCTCATCCGGCTTTATCTACATCGCCGTCAGCGACCTCATGCCCCAGATGCAGCGGCGTGCCACGGTGCGTGAAACGATTCCGCAGATCGTCCTGATCGCCGTCGGTGTTGCCATCGTCCTGTTCGTGACCGGGCAAGCGCACCGGCACTGACACCCCACTGTTTGTTCTGGTTCAGGCATCCCCGGTCGCTATCGGCCGGGATGGATCTGCACACCATTCGCTCCATGATCCCGGATACAAGGCTGCTCCGCGCATGCCCGCGATTTCCATTGCCAGCAGGTTGTGGCAGGCAGAAACGCCGGAGCCGCATTGCATGATGCAGTTTTCCGGTTTGTCGGTCAGCGGGTTCAGCTCAGCGCGCAGTTGCTCGGGTGTCTTGAAGTGGCCATCTTCCTGCAAGTTGTCCTTGAAGAATCGGTTTTTCGCACCGGGGATGTGTCCGCCAACCGGATCGAGCGCCTCATTTTCACCGCGAAAGCGATCGGGGGCGCGTGCATCGATCACAGTGCGGGAGCCTTGGGTGAGGTTCTTCAGCACATCTGCGACGCTCACTGTCGCGACCAGCGAGGCGTGTGGTTCGACATTGCCGCGCGGCCGGCTGCCGGCCTCGGTTGACAGCGGCAAACCATCGGCCTGCCAAGCCTGCAGTCCGCCGTCGAGCACTGCCGCCGCCTCATGGCCGACCCAGCGCAACATCCACCAAAGGCGCGCTGCGAATACCCCTCCTTGAGCGTCATAGGCGACTATCTGCGTGCCATGATTGACGCCGAGCCGGCGCAGCGTCTCGACAAATGCATTGCGCCCGGGCAGAGGATGACGTCCGCGGAATTCGCCGCCCGGACCGGCCGTCTTGTCAGAAAGGTCCTCATCCAGATGCACGAACTGTGCGCCAGGAATATGGCCGGCAGCGTATGCGATCCGTCCCGCATCCGGATTGGAGAGGTCGTGCCTGCAGTCGAGTATGACCCAGTTGGGATCCTTCAGATACTTTGACAAGTCTGCGGCGGAAATCAGCGTGGTGTACGGCATGAGTGTCTCCTGGTTGTCGTTTTCTGAAAGATCTCTGGATTCTGTGATGCACCACGGACGGGGCTTGAGAGTCCCAGAACGCGCCTTTTGCGGCGTTGCGACTCCTTGTCGTAAATTGTTACTGCCGTGTTCTGGGGCTCGCCGCCTATCCTTCCGGAATACATAACAGGCTCAAGAGCGCACGTAAAGGCTATCCGGATCGCTTCAGCGCGTTGCGCGTATTGTAATAGGTTGCAGCAATGCCGCTGGCAAGGATGACCATGATGCCGACCCAGCCATGCCAGTCCAGCACATCGCCCCAGACAAGAATTCCCCAGCCGCTGGAGAAGATAATGCCGCTGTATTGCAGGTTCGCCGTGACCAGCGTGCTGCCCAACCGATAGGCGCGGGTCATGGCGATCTGCGCGATCGTCGCGGTAATGCCGATCGACAGCAGGAGCAGGAGGCCCTTCACGCTGTGTGCGTCCCACTGCGTCCCGCCGCCCGCTAGCGTGCCGATTGCGCCAGCAATGAATCCGACCAGCGAGAAGTAAAACACGACACGATACTCCGGCTCGCCCAGTTGTCCCAGCTTCCGCACCTGCAGGTAGGCGAATGCGGACAACACACCGGAAGCCAGGCCAACCAGGCCTGCGAACCATTGGTCGGCCTGGAATGAGGGGCGCAGCAACATCGTCACTCCAGCGAAACTGCAGGCGATCGCCAGCGTAAGCCCCCACTCGAACTTGCTCTCGGCGCGCCACCAGCCGGCCAGAAACAGGATCGCGGCGATCCATACCGGCGCCATGTAATTGAGCGTCATGCCTGTTGCAAGCGGCAGTTTGCCGATCGAGTAGAACCAGAGACCCAGCGCGGCGACGCCGATGACGCCCCGCCAAAGGTGTTGCACGGGAAAAGACGTCTTCAAGGTGCCTTTCTGCAATCGCGTCAGCGAGTACATGAAGATCACGCCGACCATTCCGCGATACATCACGATGTCGATCGTGGAGTACATTTCCGATGCCAGCTTGACGCAGACGCCCATGATGGAGAACACGAAACTTGCGAAGAGCATCCAGAGCGATTGCATGGGAATCGGAGGCCGTAAAGCGAGCAGCCTTGGTACAGATTGGGAAGCCCCCGATGATACGCGGATTCGCTGGAGTCGAGGAGGGCGGAGGGGGCTGACGAGGGAAGGGGGCGGCGTATTGCGCGCCGCCCCTCATTCAATGCAATGCGTTATACCGCGATCCGCTTGCGGTACCACTCATGGAAATGCTGCATGCCGTCTTCCATCGGCGACTGGTAAGGGCCGACTTCATTCTGGCCGCGTTCGAGCAGGATGCGGCGTCCCTGGTCCATGCGCAGGCCGATTTCATCGTCCTCGATGCAGGTCTCCATGTATGCCGCACGTTCTGCTTCGACAAATTCGCGCTCGAACAGCACGATTTCTTCCGGATAGTAGAACTCCACCACGTTGGTGGTCTTCTGCGTTCCGTTCGGCCACACCGTCGATACGACCAGCACATGCGGATACCACTCGACCATGATGTTCGGATACAGCGTCAGCCAGATCGCGCCGTGCGGTGGCAGTTGGCCATTCCGGAACTTCAAGACCTGTTCCTGCCATTTCTTGTACTTGGGCGATCCGAAGCGGGACAGGCCATGGCTGATGCCGACGGTTTGCACGCTGTAGTTCTCGCCGAATTCCCAGCGCAGATCGTCACAGGTGACGAAGTTGCCCAAGCCGGGATGGAAGGGCTCGACGTGGTAGTCCTCAAGATAGACCTCGATGAAGGTCTTCCAGTTGTAGTCGCACTCGTGCACTTCGACGTGGTCGAGCATGTAACCGGAAAAATCGAGGTCCTTCGTCACGCTGAGCTTGGACATCAATTGCGCGACGTTGACACCGTTCTGCTCGAACAGCAGGCCGTTCCAGGACTGCAGCGGCGTCTTCGACAGGTTCATGCACGGCGTTTCGCCAAAGTGCGGCGCACCGATCAGCTCGCCCTTGAGGTCATATGTCCAGCGATGCAGCGGGCAGACGATATTGTTCGAATTGCCTCGGCCATCCAGCATCTTTGCCTGGCGATGACGGCACACATTGGAGAGCAATTCAATGCCTTGCGGGCCGCGCACCAGCATGCGGCCCTCGTTTTCCCATGCCAGCGTGGCGTAGTCGCCCGCATTCGGCACCATAAGCTCGTGGCCGACGTATCGTGGCCCCTGCTGAAAAAGTTGTTGGATTTCCCGTTGCAACAGCGAGTCGTCGAAGTAGACGTTGACTGGAAGTTGCGCGTCGGATCGCGCGAGCTTGGCGACTTGAGCCAGATCGGACATCCCCACCCCCAAATTAATTTGCACCAACCTAAGAGAGAAAGAATCCGCAAAAACCTGTATTCAAAAAAGATGAAACGGAAATTTTGGACAGAACGGGAAATTATACCTCAGAGGGTTAAATAAGACCCCCAAGCCATATCCCTGTTAAGTGACATGGGACAAGCCTTTGATGCGCGGGAAGATGTGCACATTCAAATGCCTCGGTTTTCATCAGCAGCGGGGCTGGGTCGTGGGTTTTTATTGTTCGGGAGCATTTTTCGGGTTTTGAGCATGCTATAGCGCTTGCGCTTGCTCGCCCTCAACTGTATGAGGTGGTTTGTTCTAAAATATCGGGCTACACTTCAATTTTGCTCACTATGTCCAAGAAATCAACGCCTGACGGGCAGCCCGCGTCTTTCGAAGACGCGATGGCGGAGCTGGAAAAGCTGGTCGCCCAGATGGAGGCGGGGGAACTGCCGCTGGAAGCATCGGTGGCTGCCTACAAGCGCGGGTCGGAGCTGGTCAAATTCTGCGCCGGTCAGCTCGACAAGGTTGAAAGCCAGGTCAAGGTGCTCGAGGGCGAAATGCTCAAGCCGTTCTCTGTCGATGCCGCACCCGAGGCGGACGAATGACGGCTTCCCTGGCATTCGGCGACTGGATGAAAGGCGTCCAGTCGACCGTTGAAAGCGCGTTGGCTTCCTTCCTTCCCGCAGAAACGCTTGTTCCTGCCCACCTGCATCAGGCGATGCGCTACGCAGCCCTTGACGGCGGCAAGCGCGTGCGGCCCCTGCTTGTCCATGCCGCGGGCGACTTGTTTGGCGCAAATGCGGGGACGCTGGCACGTGCGTCGGCAGCGGTGGAAATGATCCATGTTTACTCGCTCGTGCACGACGACATGCCTTGCATGGACGATGACGAACTTAGGCGTGGCAAGCCGACCGTGCATGTCCGCTATGACGAACCGACTGCATTGCTGGTCGGTGACGCTTTGCAGTCGCAAGCCTTCATCGTGCTGGCGGAAGACGGAGACCTTGGTGATGCCGCGCGATTGCTGGCGATGGTTCGCCTGTTGGCGCAGGCGTCCGGGTCGGTCGGCATGTGCGGCGGACAGGCGATTGACTTGGCGAGCGTCGGCATCAGCCTGTCGCAGCCTGAACTGGAACAGATGCATCGCCTGAAGACCGGTGCGCTGTTGCGCGCTTCGGTATTGCTTGGCGCCATGAGCGGCAAGGCATTGACGGACGGTGAAATGAAGGCGCTGGATGCCTATTCGGCGGCGATCGGCCTGGCGTTCCAGGTGGTCGACGACGTGCTCGATGCCACAGCGGATTCGGCCACGCTTGGCAAGACGGCCGGCAAGGATGCGGCCGACAACAAGCCGACCTATGTATCGCTCCTCGGGCTGGAGCAATCGAGGGCACTGGCGGAAAAATTGCGGAATGATGCGCATGCGGCGCTCATGCCGTTCGGAGAAAAAGCACGACGCCTGCGCGAAATCGCAGACCTGATCGTGCAACGGAAGGCCTAGTATGGATTTGTTGAAGAAGATTGATAGCCCGACGGACCTGCGCAAGCTGTCGCGCAACCAGCTCAAGCCGCTCGCGGATGAGTTGCGCGCATTCCTGCTCGACTCGGTCTCGAAAACCGGCGGCCACCTGTCGTCCAACCTGGGGACGGTGGAACTGACGATCGCGCTGCACTATGTGTTCAATACGCCGGATGACCGCATCGTATGGGACGTCGGCCACCAGACCTATCCGCACAAGATCCTCACCGGCCGGCGCGACCAGATGCATACGCTGCGCCAGTTGAACGGCATCTCGGGTTTCCCGAAGCGTGACGAGAGCGAGTACGACACGTTCGGCACGGCACACTCCTCCACATCGATTTCCGCCGCGCTCGGCATGGCGCTGGCAGCCAAGACCAAGGGCGAAAGCCGCCACTCGATCGCGGTGATCGGCGACGGTGCGATGACGGCCGGGATGGCGTTTGAGGCGCTGAATAACGCAGGCGTCTACGACGACATCAACCTGCTGGTGATCCTGAACGACAATGACATGTCGATCTCTCCGCCGGTCGGTGCGCTTAACCGTTATCTGGCGCGCCTGATGTCGGGCCAGTTCTATGCCACCGCGAAGAATGTCGGCAAGTCGGTTCTGCCAGGGCCGGTGCTCGAACTCGCCAAGCGCCTCGAAGAACACGCGAAGGGCATGGTAGTGCCGGCGACGATGTTCGAGGAATTCGGCTTCAACTACATCGGACCGATCGACGGCCATGACCTCGAATCGCTGATTCCGACGCTGCAAAACCTGCGCCACCTGAAGGGGCCGCAGTTCCTGCATGTTGTGACCAAGAAGGGGCAGGGCTACAAGCTGGCAGAGGCTGACCCGGTCCTTTATCACGGCCCGGGCAAGTTCAACCCGGCAGAGGGCATCAAGCCCGCTTCCGCCAGCAAGTTGACTTATACGCAAATATTCGGCAACTGGCTGTGCGACATGGGCGCGCACGACCAGCGCCTGATCGGCATTACGCCGGCCATGCGCGAAGGTTCAGGTCTGGTTGAATTCGAGCAGCGTTTCCCCGGCCGGTATTACGACGTCGGCATTGCAGAACAGCATGCAGTGACGTTTGCCGCCGGCCTCGCTTGCGAAGGGCTGAAGCCGGTAGTGGCTATTTACTCGACCTTCTTGCAGCGCGGCTACGATCAGCTTATTCATGATGTTGCATTGCAAAATCTCGATGTGACGTTCGCGCTTGACCGCTCCGGTCTGGTTGGCGCCGATGGTGCGACGCACGCCGGCAACTATGACATTGCCTACCTGCGCTGCATCCCGAATATGGTGGTGATGGCAGCTTCCGACGAGAACGAGTGCCGTCAGATGCTCTCCACCGCTTTCCAATATAATGGCCCTGCCGCCGTGCGCTATCCGCGCGGATCAGGCATCGGCGCCGCAGTAGGCAATGATTTGCAGACGCTGCCTCTAGGCAAAGGCGAAGTCCGCCGCGAGGGCAAGGCCATTGCCATCCTGGCATTCGGCACCATGGTCGCCCCGAGTATGGCTGCCGGCGAAGAGCTGGATGCGACGGTCGCGAACATGCGCTTCATCAAGCCGCTCGACGTGGAACTGGTCAAGCAACTTGCACAATCGCATGATGCTCTGGTGACGGTCGAAGAGGGCTCGATCATGGGCGGCGCCGGTTCCGCGGTATCGGAAGCGCTTGCGGAAGCAGGCATTGTCAAGCCGATATTGCATCTCGGCCTGCCGGACAAATTTATCGATCATGGCGATGCAGCACAATTGCTGGCCATGTGCGGACTGGATGCGAAAGGCATCGCAGCGGCGATCAAGAAGCGTTTTGACAAGGGCGAACCCCGCCTCGTGGTCAACAATTAACAGTACACCTGCGGCGCGGCGGCTTCCGGGCGCGGCCGCGATAACCGAATAGGCATGATGTGATGAACTCACGCGATCTGACTCTCCATACCATCCCCGACGTGCAGAGCACGCCCGATACGCGGCGACTGTCCATCCAGCGCGTCGGCGTGAAAGGCGTGCGTTATCCGATCACGATCAAGACGGCGAACGGTACGCAGCCGTCGGTTGGCACCTGGAACATGTACGTGCACCTGCCGCAAGAGCAAAAAGGCACGCACATGTCGCGCTTTATCGCTTTGCTGGAAGGCAATCGCGCGCCGTTCGATATCAGCCGCTTCGGTTCGCTGCTGCAGAAGATGCTGAAGCTGCTCGAAGCCGATGCCGGCCGTATCGAAGTGTCGTTCCCGTATTTCATCAACAAGGTCGCGCCGGTGTCGGGCGTGGAAAGTCTGATGGATTACGAAGTCGGCTTTACCGGCGAGATCAAGAACGGCGAGCTGGAAGTGACGCTAAAGGTGCTGGTGCCGGTGACCAGCCTGTGCCCGTGTTCAAAGAAAATTTCCGCGTATGGCGCGCACAACCAGCGCTCGCACATCACCGTCAATGCCGTGCTCGCCGATGAATTTCCGGTGGATGAGCTGATTGCGAAGATCGAAGAACAGGCTTCCTGTGAATTGTATGGCCTGCTGAAACGCCCCGACGAGAAGTATGTGACCGAGCGCGCGTACGACAATCCGAAGTTTGTGGAAGACCTCGTGCGCGATGTGGCCGGCATGCTGAACGAAGACCGTCGCATTGCGGCGTACACGCTGGAAGCGGAGAACTTTGAGTCGATCCACAATCACTCCGCGTATGCGTTGATCGAGAATGATAAGCGGGTGAAATAATCGGTTTTCCCATCAACAAAAAAGCGACGCCGCGGCGTCGCTTTTTTGTTGCCAGTCGCATGTACTACACGTCGCGCTTGCGGTCCTTTTCCCACAGGACATCGCTGCCGCCGGCATAACGATTCAACACCCGAGACAGCACAAACAGCAAGTCCGACAGGCGGTTTGTGTAATGCCGCGGGTTGTCGTTGATCGGCTCGTTGTTGCCCAGGCTGACGATCGAGCGTTCCGCGCGACGGCAAATGGTGCGGCAGACATGGGCAAGTGCCGCTGCACGTGAGCCGGCGGGCAGGATGAAGTCCTTCAGCGGCGGCAGGTCGGCATTGTATTTCTCCAGCAAGGTGTCCAGCCGCGCGACATGCACATCGGTAATAAGCATGTAGCCAGGGATGCACAGTTCGCCGCCCAAATCGAACAGGTCGTGCTGGATCGAGATCAGTTCCTCGCGGAGCGCGCCCGGCAGGTCCTCGCACATCAGCAGTCCGATATGAGAGTTGAGTTCGTCCACGTCGCCGATCGCGTGGATGCGCAGGCTGTCCTTGCCGACGCGGCTGCCGTCGCCCAGCCCGGTGGTGCCGTTATCGCCGGTTCGGGTGGCGATCTTGGAAAGTCGGTTTCCCATGGTCGTGTTTGAATGAATGAATAAGGGGCTCAGGATACGGCAAATTCGGCACGTGTGCTGTCATCCCGGCATCAATCTCCCGGCATCTTTTACGCGGAGTAGAATCGGTAAAAAACGGAGATAGCCATGCAAACTGTCGCGCCATCGATCATGTCGAGAAAGTCGCTTCCCGAAGAGCTGCTTGCGGCGCTCGAATCGATTTTCGAGGATCGTCTTTCCACAGCGATTGCCATCCGCGAGCACCACGGCCGTGACGAATCTTCCTACGACCCGATGCTGCCCGACGCAGTGGTATTCGCGCAGACAACCGAGGAAGTTGCCGAGGTGGTGAAGCTGTGCGGCACCTACGACGTGCCGATCATCCCGTACGGTACCGGGACGTCGCTGGAAGGGCATGTGCTGGCCTTGCGTGGCGGCGTGACGATAGACCTGTCGCAGATGAACCAGGTACTGGCGGTGCATCCCGAAGACCAGACGGCGACGGTGCAGGCCGGCGTGACCCGCAAGCAGTTGAACCAGGAAATGCGCGACACCGGCCTGTTCTTCCCGATCGATCCCGGTGCCGATGCCTCCTTGGGCGGCATGGCGGCAACGCGGGCGTCCGGCACCAATGCCGTACGTTACGGCACCATGCGCGAGAACACGCTGGCGCTGACGGTCGTCATGGCGGATGGACGTATCGTCAAGACCGGCACCCGCGCGAAGAAATCCTCCGCTGGCTATGACCTGACGCGCCTGTTCATCGGGAGCGAAGGCACGCTCGGCGTCATTACCGAAGTCACGGTGAAGCTGTATCCGCAGCCGGAAGCGGTATCTGCCGCCGTGTGCTCCTTCCCGAGCACGGCCGATGCGGTCAATACGGTCATTCAGACAATCCAGATGGGCGTGCCGGTCGCGCGTGTCGAATTCCTGGACGAAAACGGCGTCAGGTCCATCAATCGGCACGACAAGCTGAACCTGCCTGAAAAGCCGTTGCTGCTGTTCGAATTCCACGGCAGCGAGCGCAGCGTCGAAGAACAGGCGCAGACCGTGCAGGATATCGCCGCCGGGCACAATGCCACCGGCTTCGACTGGGCGACGCGGCCGGAAGACCGCACACGGCTGTGGACGGCACGTCACAATGCCTATTTCGCATTGCTGCAGATGCGCCCCGGCGCCCGCGCGATCACGACCGACTGCTGCGTGCCGATTTCCCGGCTGGCGGAATGCATCCTCGACACCAAGGCCGATTGTGAGAAGAATGACATGGTTTATTCCATCATCGGCCATGTCGGCGATGGCAACTTCCATGTGCTGATGATGGTGGATTCGAGTGACCCGGCCGATGTGGCGAAGGCCGAAGGCGTCAATGCGCGCATGGTTGCGCGAGCGATTTCGATGGATGGAACCTGCACCGGCGAGCATGGCGTAGGGCTGCACAAGATGGATTTCCTGGTGCAGGAGCATGGCGAAGATGCAATTGAGGCGATGCGTTCACTTAAGCGTGCATTTGATCCCAAGAACATCATGAACCCCGGTAAAATCCTCCGCTAGCAGTTCGCCAACCTGCAAACCTACTGCGCAGCTCAATCTCGTGGTTGCGATGCTCGTCGTACGCTAGTACGACTGCGCTTCTCTCCACGACCTTGAGCCGCTCGCTACGGTTTTCAGGCAGGCGCGGTTTGTCGCATCCACTTCCTCCTCGGAAACGACGATGCGGAATACGAATTAAGGATCGCCTCAGCCATGGCCATACGCCTGCCCCCCGTTCATGCGTTGTCCGCTTTCGAAGCGGCGGCACGTCTTGGTTCCTTTGCCATTGCTGCGGAAGAATTGTGCATCACGCCATCGGCGCTGTCGCACCGGATTCGCTTGCTGGAGGATTTTGTCGGGGAGCGGCTGTTCCTGCGCGATGGGCGGACAGTGACCTTGTCCGAATTCGGACGTCGTTATCTGGATGTGGTGCGTGCAGCATTGCGTACGCTGACGGACTTCCCGTTGCCGCATCGCAGCGCGCCTGCCCAGCCGCGAATCAAGATCACCGTGCCGCCGACGTTTGCACGCTGCCTGCTCGTGCCGCGCCTTGCGGACTTTACGGCGGCGCATCCCGACATCGTGATCGAACTGTTCCTGTCGGTGCCGCTGTATGACCTGAGCCTGTCGGAAAGCGATGTGGAAGTGCGCTTCGGCGCCGGCAAGTATCCGGACATGGTGACGGAAAAGCTGTATGAGGAGCCGACGTTCGCGGTGGCGACGCCTGCATATCTGGAAAAGATCGGGGGCGTGAAATCTCCGGCAGACTTGAAAAAGGCGACGCTGCTGCGCTCGGCGCTGGAGCCTTGGCAGCCATGGTTCGAGATCGCCGGACTCGACTGGCCCGAGCCATCGACAGGCTTGCGGCTGGACGATCTCGGGCTCTTGCTGGAGGCGGTCCGATACGGACATGGCGTGGGGCTGACACGCAAGCATTTTGTGCAGGATTTGGTCGAAAAGGGCGAAATCGTGCACCTGTTTCCGGATGTGCAATTGAAGAATCCGCCGCATGCGTACTACGTGGTGTATGAGCAGCAGGCGCGCGAACGCCCCGAAGTCGCCGCTTTCCTCGACTGGCTGATGGCAACGATCGGCAAACTGTAATTTCGTCCTTCCACGCACCAATAACTTTTGTTACGCGTGCGTGTTGCCTGACTGGCAATGGGCAGCCGACGTTACCTCAGCTGCCTGCCGGATGAGTTTACGGTTTCGACATAGACGTCCGGCGTGAAAATAATTCACGGTAGAGGGCAAAGCTTTTCACGGCGCATGCCCGCATTACCCACCCCCTTCCCATGGGGATTTCGCTACACTTTGCAATCCTCCCCGCTGAACCAGCCGGAACCGCTGCTCATGAACGCTCCAAACCAATCCCCCATTCCGATCGAACGCCAGCGCGAGGTGGTGGCCGCCTTGCGCAAGGTATTGCCGGACGCCTGCGTGCTGTTCAATGAAGAAGACACGCGGCCGTATGAGTGCGACGGCTTGTCCGCTTACCGCCAGTTGCCGATGGTCGTCGTGCTGCCGCAGACCGAAGAGCAGGTGGTGGCGATTCTGAAGACCTGCCGTGATCTCAATGCACCGATCGTGCCGCGCGGTGCGGGAACCGGCCTGTCGGGCGGAGCAATGCCGATTGCCGACGGCGTGGTGCTGTCGACGGCGCGCTTCAACCGTATCCTGAAGATGGATCCGTACTCGCGCACCGCCGTCGTGCAGCCCGGCGTGCGCAACCTCGCGATCTCCGACGCTGCCGCGCAGCATGGCCTGTACTACGCGCCCGATCCCTCGTCACAGATTGCCTGCACCATCGGCGGCAACGTTGCCGAAAACTCCGGAGGTGTGCACTGTCTGAAGTACGGACTGACCGTGCACAACGTTATGCGCGTGCGCATGGTCACGATTGACGGCGACATCATCGAGCTGGGCGGCGGTGCGCTGGATGCGCCGGGCCTCGATCTGCTTGCCGTGTTCATCGGTTCCGAAGGCATGCTTGGTGTCGTCACCGAAGTGACCGTCAAGCTGGTACCGAAACCGCAGCAGGCGCGCGTGATCATGGCGTCCTTCGACAGCGTGGTGAAGGGCGGCGATGCCGTTGCCGAAGTGATTGCCGCAGGCATCATTCCCGCTGGCCTGGAGATGATGGACAAGACGTCCTCGCGCATGGTCGAGCCGTTTGTGAAGGCTGGCTATGACACCGATGCGGAAGCGATCCTGCTGTGTGAGTCGGACGGCATTCCCGAAGAAGTGGAAGAAGAAATCGCGCGCATGAGCGAAGTGCTGAAGAGCTCCGGCGCAACCGCGATTGCGGTATCGCAGAACGAAGCAGAGCGCCTGAAGTTCTGGTCCGGCCGCAAGAATGCCTTCCCGGCAGCAGGGCGCATCTCGCCGGACTATTACTGCATGGACGGCACGATCCCACGCAAGCGGCTTGCCGACGTGCTCACGCGCATTACCGAGATGGAAAGCAAATACGGCCTGCGCTGTGCGAACGTGTTTCATGCAGGCGATGGCAACCTGCATCCGCTGATCCTGTTCGATGCCAACCAGCCGGGCGAATTCGAGCGCGCGGAGGCCTTTGGGGCCGACATCCTGGCGCTGTGCGTGGAAGTTGGCGGCACGATCACCGGCGAGCATGGCGTGGGCATCGAGAAGATCAATTCGATGTGCGTGCAATTCACGCCGAAGGAACTTGACGCCTTTTTCGCCGTCAAGCGCGCCTTCGACACCGCTTTCCTGCTGAACCCGGACAAGGCAATCCCGACGCTGAACCGTTGCGCCGAGAACGGCAAGATGCGGGTGACTGGCGGCCAGACGAAATTCGCGCACCTGCCGCGCTTTTAACCGGCGCAGAGCACTGGCGCTACTGAACGGACAGAACGAATGGAACAGGCATTACAACAATTCCGTGACCGCATCGCATCCGCGACGGTCAGCAAGACGCCGCTGCGTATTCGCGGCGGCGGCACAAAGGACTGGTACGGACAATCGCTGCAAGGCGACATCCTCGATACGCGCAGCCACGCCGGTATCGTGGCATACGATCCGACCGAGCTTGTGATCACCGCACGCTGCGGCACGCCGCTGGCCGAGATTGAAGCGACGCTGGCCGAACGCAACCAGATGCTGGCCTTCGAGCCGCCGCATTTCGGACCGGGGTCCACCATTGGTGGCGTGGTCGCTGCCGGCCTTTCCGGCCCGCGCCGGCAGGCGGTGGGCGCTGTACGCGATTTCGTTCTCGGTGCGACGCTGATGGACGGCAAGGGCGATTTGCTGCGCTTCGGCGGGCGCGTGATGAAGAACGTCGCAGGCTATGATGTGTCCCGCCTGCTTGCCGGTTCGCTCGGCATGCTCGGCTTGATCACGGAAGTGTCGTTGAAGGTGCTGCCCAAGCCCTTCCATGAAACCACGCTGCGCTTTGCGATGCGCAAGACGGAAACCATCGAACAGCTGAACCGCTGGGGCGGACAACCGCTGCCGATCTCCGCAAGCGCGTGGCATGGAGGTCTGCTGATCGTGCGCCTGTCCGGGGCCGAGGCAGCGGTCAAGGCAGCAATGCAGAAGATGGGTGGTGAGGAAGTGGGCAACCCGGACGCGTTCTGGGCCGGTCTGCGGGATCAGAGCAACGAATTTTTCGCTGCGGGCAATGACGAGGAAGCGCTGTGGCGCCTGTCGTTGCCATCGACAACGCCACCATTGGCGATGAAGGGCGAGCACATGTTCGAATGGGGCGGCGCACAGCGCTGGCTGCGTACCGACGCTGATGCGGCATCCATTCGCTCTGCAGCCGAACAAGTCGGCGGTCATGCGACGCTGTTCCGCGGCGGCGACAAGACGACCGGCGTGTTCCATCCGCTCGCGCCCGCCGTCGCAGCGATCCATCGCAACCTGAAGAATGCATTTGATCCGTCCGGCATTTTCAATCCGGGACGGATGTATAACGAGTTCTAAGCATGCAAACCAATCTCGCTGATTTCATCAAGAACACGCGCGAAGGCGAGGAAGCCGACGCCATCCTGCGCAAGTGCGTGCACTGTGGTTTCTGTACTGCGACCTGCCCGACCTACCAGCTGCTCGGCGATGAGCTCGACGGCCCGCGCGGGCGCATCTACCTGATGAAGCAGGTGCTGGAAGGCAAACAGGCGACCTTCAAGACAATGACGCACCTGGACCGCTGCCTGACCTGCCGCAATTGCGAATCGACGTGCCCGTCCGGCGTACAGTACGGCCGGCTCGTCGACATCGGTCGCAAGATGGTGGAGCAGCAGGTCTCGCGCCCGCTGTCGCAGCGTATCGTGCGCGCTGCGCTGAAGGAAGCGCTCCCGCGCAAATGGCTGTTTACGCCGGCGATGAAAGCGGGACAGCTGGTGCGTCCGCTCCTGCCGAAAGTGTTGCAGAACAAGGTGCCGGCGAAGCAGGACGCCGGCGTGTGGCCGAAGGCGCAACATGCGCGCAAGATGCTGCTGCTCGAAGGCTGCGTGCAACCGGCAATGGCGCCCAATATCAATACCGCTACAGCGCGCGTGCTCGATGCGCTTGGCGTGCAGCTGGTGGTGGCGCCGAAGGCCGGCTGCTGCGGTGCGATTCGCTTCCACATGAACGACCAGGACGGCGGCCTGAACGACATGCGCAACAACATCGACGCATGGTGGCCGTATGTCGAAGCGGGTGTGGACGCGATCGTGATGAACGCCTCTGGCTGCGGCGTGACCGTGAAGGACTACGGCCATCTGCTCGCGCATGACGAGCAGTATGCGGTAAAGGCCAAACGCATCTCCGAACTGACAAAGGACATCAGCGAGATCATGCCGGCATTCGAGCCGGAGCTGCAGAAGAAGCTGAAAGGGAAGATTAGCAAGCGTGTCGCCTATCACCCGCCGTGCACGCTGCAGCACGGGCAGCAGATCCGCGGCAAGGTCGAAGGCGTTTTGCGCGCAGTCGGCGTGGATGTGCAACTCTGCGCCGACAGCCACCTCTGCTGCGGTTCTGCCGGCACCTACTCGGTACTGCAACCGGAGTTGTCATACAAGCTGCGCGATAACAAACTGGCCAATCTGGAAGCGACCAAGCCGGAGATGATCGTGTCGGCGAACATCGGCTGCCAGACGCATCTGCAATCGGGTACCGATACACCGGTGACGCACTGGATTGAACTGGTAGACAAGGCGCTAACAGCAGCGCGTTGATATGCTACCGATGAATGGCAGGTATCTGAAATCAAAATTGGATCGATGAAAGGTGCCTTCCTATACTGTTTTTCAGCAACATCAGTTCACAGTAAAGGAAAGCATCATGTCTATCGGAGCCTTCGTTGTCCTGGCCGCCATTGCAGTTATCGCCATTGGCGAATCGGTCGCGTATCGAATCAGGAAGGAAGAGAAGTCGGCAGCAGCGCCGCACGCATAAGTAAACAGCTGCAAGTCGCAACGATACCGCCGCTTATGCGGCGGTTTGCATTTCTGAAATCGGGAAAAGGTGGCAAAGCCTCGGTCAGGAATGATTGAGAGAGGGGCAGGGGCAGCGTTGGTTACTCAGCGAGCAGCTTCTCGATATCGCGCATCAGCTCTTTCGGTTCGGTTTGCGGTGCGTAGCGCTTGTAGACTGTGCCATCCTTTTTCACCAGGAACTTGGTGAAGTTCCATTTGATGGCTTCGGTGCCCAGCATTCCGGGCGCTTTATGCTTCAGGTGTTTGAAGAGAGGATGAGCGTTGTCGCCGTTGACATCGATTTTGGCGAACAGCGGAAAGGTGACGCCGTAATTCTTCTCGCAAAACGCGCCGATTTCAGCCGCCGATCCCGGCTCCTGCTTGCCGAACTGGTTGCAGGGGAAGCCAAGCACTTCCACGCCCTTGTCCTTGAACTGTTGATAAACGGCTTCCAGCCCCTTGTACTGCGGCGTGAATCCGCACTGGCTGGCGGTGTTGACGATCAGAAGTATCTTGCCGCGATACTGTGCAAGGTCAACCGGCGCACCGTTCAGGCTGTTCGCTGTAAAGCCGTAGATATCGCTCATACGACGCTTATTCCGACGTTTAGACGATTCCCAGATGTTCCGTGCCCTTGGTCAGGTCACGGCCCTGCGCATCCTTGCTCTGCAGCTTGATCGCAAGGCGCAGGTCGTTGATGGAGTCGGCGTTGCGCAATGCGTCTTCGTAGGAAATCTTGCCGGCATCGTACAAATCGAACAATGCCTGGTCGAAAGTCTGCATGCCGATTTCACGCGACTTCTTCATGATTTCCTTGATTTCATGTACTTCGCCCTTGAAGATCAGGTCAGAGATCAGCGGTGAATTCAGCATGATTTCCACTGCGGCACAGCGGCCCTTGACGTCTTTCAGCGGCACCAGTCGCTGCGAGATCATCGCCTTCAGATTGAGTGACAAATCCATCAAAAGTTGCGCGCGGCGCTCTTCCGGGAAGAAGTTGATGATACGGTCGAGCGCCTGGTTGGCGCTGTTGGCGTGCATCGTCGCCAGGCACAGGTGGCCGGTCTCGGCAAACGACACCGCATAGTCCATCGTTTCGCGGTCACGGATCTCGCCGATGAGGATGACGTCCGGTGCCTGGCGCAGTGTGTTTTTCAGTGCAGCAAACCAGTCTTCGGTATCGACGCCGACTTCACGCTGCGTGACGATGCAGTTCTTGTGCGGATGGACATATTCGACCGGGTCTTCGATCGTGATGATGTGGCCGTAGCTGTTCTCGTTGCGATAGCCGACCATGCCGGCCAGCGTCGTGGACTTACCGGAGCCGGTCGCACCGACCATGATCACGAGGCCGCGCTTGGTCATTGCGACATCCTTAAGCACTTCCGGCATGCCGAGATCTTCCAGGCGCGGGATCGTGGTGGTAATCGTTCGCAGTACCATGCCGACCTTGCCTTGCTGGACAAATGCGGAGACGCGGAAGCGTCCCAGTCCACCCGGGCTGATCGCAAAGTTGCATTCCTTGGTCGCTTCGAACTCTGCGGCCTGCTTGTCGTTCATGATCGCGCGCGCCAGTTCCACCGTGTGCGTCGATGTCAGCGGCTGGTTCGACACCGGCGTCATGCGGCCGTCAATCTTGAATGCTGGAGGGAAGTCCGCCGTGATGAAAAGGTCGGAGCCGTTCTTGCTGAGCATGAGGCGCAGCAGGTCGTGCATGAATTTAGTGGCCTGGTCCCGTTCCATGTCGATTCCTTATTCAGGGCGGGCGTAGTGCCCCGCCGGTCTGTTCATTTTAGCCGGGGAAGTTTTCCGGCGTCTTGGCGGCGGAGCGGGCCGTCGCGGCAGAGATTACATTGCGGCGGACCAGGTCGGTGAGGTTCTGGTCCAGCGTCTGCATGCCGATGCTCTGGCCGGTCTGGATCGCGGAGTACATCTGCGCGATTTTTGCCTCGCGGATCAGGTTGCGGATCGCCGGCGTGCCGAGCATGATCTCATGCGCCGCGACACGGCCGCTGCCGTCCTTGGTGCGCAGCAGTGTTTGCGAAATGACCGCCTGCAGCGATTCGGACAGCATCGCACGTACCATTTCCTTTTCTTCCGCCGGGAACACGTCGACGATACGGTCGATGGTCTTTGCCGCAGAAGAGGTGTGCAGCGTGCCGAACACAAGGTGGCCGGTTTCTGCAGCGGTCAGTGCGAGGCGGATCGTTTCCAGGTCGCGCAATTCGCCGACGAGAATGGCGTCCGGGTCTTCACGCAGTGCCGAACGCAGCGCGTTCTGGAAGGACATGGTGTGCGGGCCGACTTCACGCTGGTTGATCAGGCACTTCTTTGATTCATGCACGAATTCGATCGGGTCTTCGACCGTCAGGATGTGGCCGTATTCGGTTTCATTCAGGTGGTTGATCATCGCTGCCAGCGTGGTCGACTTACCGGAACCGGTCGGACCGGTGACCAGCACCAGGCCGCGCGGCTTCAGTGCGAGGTCGGCGAAGATCTTTGGCGTATTCAACTGTTCCAGTGTCAGCACTTTCGACGGAATGGTACGCAATACGGCTGCCGCGCCACGGTCCTGGTTGAATGCGTTGACACGGAAGCGTGCGAGGCCAGGGATCTCGAACGAGAAGTCGCATTCCAGTACTTCTTCATACGCCTTGCGTTGGCCGTCGTTCATGATGTCATAAATCATGCCGTGCACGTCGCGATGTTCAAGCGGCGGCAGGTTGATGCGGCGCACTTCGCCATGCACGCGAATCATCGGCGGCAAGCCGGCCGACAAGTGCAAGTCGGAAGCTTTATTCTTGACGGAGAAGGCGAGAAGTTCGGAAATGTCCATTTATAATCCTTGGGCTGGCGAGACGCCATGATTGACGGCAATAGCGCTCAGTATTGCCATAGATAAACTGATTATGTCCTCAATTTCCTTGAACTTGCAAGCCGTTAGGGAACGCATTGCCACAGCGGCGCGCACAGTGTTGCGCGGTCCGCAAGAGATCCAGTTGCTGGCCGTTTCAAAGACGTTCGGCGCAGATGCTGTCATCGAGGCCGCCGACGCGGGTCAGCATGCATTTGGCGAAAACTACTTGCAAGAAGCACTGGACAAGATCGCAATCGTCCGGAATACGCGTCCCGATCTGAGACTTGAATGGCATTTCATCGGACCGATTCAAAGTAACAAGACGCGCTCCATCGCCGAGCATTTTGACTGGGTGCATTCCGTGGACCGTGAGAAGATCGCGCAACGCCTGTCGGAACAGCGGCCGGTGCAGATGGCGGCGCTGAATATTTGCCTGCAAATCAACATCAGCGGCGAATCAACCAAGAGCGGCGTGACTCCGGAGGAGGCGCTGGCGTTGGCGCCGCGTATTGCGGCATTACCTCGCCTGAAGCTGCGCGGTCTGATGGCGATTCCTGAACCGGGGGAAGGCGAGGAGCAGCAGCGAGCACCTTTCCGACAATTGCGCGAGTTGTTCGAACGGTTGAAAGCGCAAGGACTTGAGCTCGACACCTTGTCGATGGGAATGTCGGCAGATATGGATGCGGCGATCGCAGAAGGCGCGACGATCGTCCGCGTAGGAACAGCCATTTTTGGACAGAGACACTATGCAAAATGAATTGAAAATTGCCTTTATCGGCGGCGGCAATATGGCATCGGCCCTGATCGGCGGCCTTGCCGGAAAGCTGACTGCCGGCGCGAACATCCATGTGGTCGACCCGAATGCGGACGCACTGCAAAAGCTGGGGCAACAGTTCGGCGTCACGGCGGCGCAGAAGATTGATGCGGCACTCGCCCGAGTAGATGTCATCGTGCTCGCGGTCAAGCCGCAACAAATGCGCGAAGTGGTGAAAGAGCTGCAGCCGCATGTGTCTTCGCAACTGGTGCTCTCCATCGCTGCCGGCATCCGCGCCGTCGACTTGTCGCGCTGGCTGAACGGCCATACGGCCATCGTGCGGACGATGCCCAACACGCCAGCGCTGGTCGGCAAGGGCATGACGGGCATGGTGGCGATGACGGGTGTGTCGGCGCAGCAGCGCGATGCGGCGGACGCGATCATGCGTGCGGTTGGCGCGACGGTATGGCTGGACGACGAATCGCTGATCGATCCCGTGACGGCTGTTTCCGGAAGTGGCCCTGCATACGTGTTCTACTTCATTGAGGCGATGCAGCAGGCGGCTCAGGAAATGGGGCTGACTGCAGAGCAGGGGACGAAGCTGGCCATTGCCACTTTTGAAGGTGCAGCGCAACTGGCCGCACAATCCTCTGAGCCAGTGTCATTGTTGCGCGAGCGTGTGACCTCCAAGGGCGGCACGACTTATGCTGCGTTGACCAGCATGGAGGCAAGCGGTGTGAAGGACGCCATCATCAAGGCGATGAAGGCAGCCTCGGCGCGCGGCAAGGAGCTGGGGGAAGAATTCGGGCGCGACTGACGGCTGACTGCCTCCATTCAGCCAAATTTATGAGAACCAAGTGATGGACCAGGCAATGGTCCATCACGCGGAGTGGTATAACAAGAATGCCGGTGCCCTTGAGAACTGCTGGGCGTCTCCCGGTATCAATGGCGCTGCATGAGCATCCGCAGCGCCGGCGCAGCCATACGCCAGGCGCGCAGCAGGGATGTACCGCTCTGTATTGCCGCAGACAGGCGACGGGGCGTGATCGCGAACAACGCGACAACCGCTGTGGCAATCCATCCCGGATGCCTGCGAACGCGATCCATGATTCGCAATCCCGTTTGGATTGTTTCAACTTGATAGTTCAGCGAGTCGAGCTGCACTGCGAGCTCCATGCGCTGTGCATCGCATTCGGCCAGCAATTGCTGGCGTTTCCATTCAAGTAGATCGGCGCGCGAGTTCATAGGTCTCATGCCGGCGGATGCAGGAGTTCGGAGTCGCGCGAAAGCTCCTGCATCGTGTGCGTCAGCATCCTCGGTTTTCCGCGATACTGACGGCGGACGCGCAAGCTGATCCAGATGCCGGCGACGCCGAATAACGCGGTCAACGTGAGCAGAATGCCGATGCGGTTAGTTTCCCAGTACAGCAGCACGACAAGGAACGTCCCGAGCACGATGGCGATGCCAATGCAAAACATGGCTGCCATCGACAGGATCAGGTAAGAGAAATAGCGGAGGGCTTCTTCTTCGATCTCGGTTGTGGCGAGATCGATGCGTGTCTGCGCCATCGCGAGCAGCGTGGCGGCCAGGCGGGCCGCCGATTCAACAAGCACCATGCTTAACGGCGGCCGAGCCAAAGTCCGACGACAAGACCGGCCAGCGCGCCAATGCCGACTGACTGCCAGGGATTGGAATGGACGTATTCGTCGGCAGTCTCCATGGCGTCACGTGCGGCGACCATCGCGGTCTCTTCGAGCGACGACAGTCCGTCGCGCGCATTGCTCAACGTGGACTCGAAGCGTGCGCGGGCCATCTGGTAGCCATCGTCGGCTTGCTGCCGGGTGTTTTTCAGGAGGTCTTCCGCATCCTTGATGACCATTTTCAGATCGTCAAGCAGTCGTTCCCGGGTGTGGCCGCGGCCGTTTGATTCCATTGCGCATCTCCGTGGTGGTGTTGACACGCTTTGAGTGTAAGTAACGTGAGTGTGCTCACCTTGCGCGGTGTCAAATTCACGGGTGCTCTTGTTATCGCAGGGCATAGTCGAGAGCGATGCCCCCGAAGATCGCTGCGCCGAGCCAGTTATTGTGGCGGAAGGCCGCGAAGCAACGCATGCGGTCACGGTCGCGGATCAGGGTGTAGTGATATAGCGCAAAGCCGACTGCCACCAGCAGCCCCACGACAAACCAGAAGCGCAGACCGTATTCCCAGCCAACCACGAGGATGATCGCAAACGTCACTGCATAGCAGAGCATGACGGCCATCACATCAAAGCGGCCGAAGGTGATTGCAGAGGTCTTGATGCCGATCTTCAGGTCGTCGTCACGATCCACCATCGCATACTCGGTGTCGTAGGCGACGGCCCAAAAAATGTTCGCCACCAGCAGCAGCCACGCCGCGGGCGGCACCGAGTTCTGCACAGCGGCAAATGCCATCGGGATGCCGAAGCCGAAGGCAATTCCAAGATAAGCCTGCGGAATCGCGAAGAAACGCTTGAAGTAGGGATAGCTCGCGGCGATCAGCACGGCCGCCACGGATAACTGCTTGGTGAGTGTGTTGAGCGGGATGATCAGCGTAAAGGCAAGCAGCGACAGCACGGCTGCGACTATGACTGCTTCCCATGCGGCGATCTTTCCGCTGGTGAGTGGACGCTCGGCGGTGCGCTTGACGTGCTTGTCGAAGTCGCGGTCGGCATAATCATTGATCGCGCATCCAGCGGAGCGCATCAGCACAGTGCCAAGCGTAAAGATGGCCACCAGTTGCCAGTCTGGCTTGCCTGCCGACGCCAGCCAGATCGCGGCGAGCGTGGGCCAGAGCAGAAGCAGGATGCCGATTGGCTTGTCGATGCGAATCAGGCGGGCATACAGGGCGAGTCGGTTCATGTCGATGCTTGTTCTTGTTGTCTTGTCTGTGATGGTGCGAAGGAGGGCAAGAGGCTAACCCTCGTTGGTGTCGGCATCGCACAGCATGGCGACGCCATGCAGGTCGCACGACAGCACCGCCTGCCGCACCGCTTCGATCGCAGGGCGGCGTGTAAAGCTCTTGCGCCAGGCGATGACCACGCGGCGGGAAGGCCCTGGCGACTTGAATGGCACATAGCGCAGCATGCCATCCTTGTTCTGCATGTCCGGTACCGACGCCTGCGGCAGCACGGTGATGCCGATGCCGGAAGCGACCATGTGGCGGATCGTTTCCAGCGATGAGCCTTCAAACGTGCGTGCAATGCCGTCGCCGCTGGTGGAGTAACGTGACATCTCGGGGCAGACTTCCAGCACCTGGTCCCGGAAGCAGTGGCCGCTGCCGAGCAGGAGCATGGTTTCCGTTTTCAGTTCTTCCGCATCGATGGATTTGCGGTTGGCCCAAGCATGGTGCTTCGGTAGCGCAACGACAAACGGTTCGTCGTACAGGGGCTGAACCATCAGGCCCTGGTCCGCGAATGGCAGCGCCATGATTGCGGCATCGAGTTCGCCTTGCCGCAATAACTCGATCAGCCTTGCCGTGTAGTTTTCCTGCAGCACCAGCGGCATCTGCGGCACACGCTCGATCATGGTCTTGACCAGCGGCGGAAGAAGGTAGGGCGCAATGGTGTAAATCACGCCGAGGCGTAGCGGGCCGGCAAGCGGATCCTTGTTCTGCTTTGCTATTTCCTTGATGGCGGCGGTTTGTTCCAGCACGCGTTCGGCTTGCGCGACAATCTGCGCGCCCAGCGGTGTCATCGAAATCTCGGTGCCGCCACGCTCGAAAATCACAACGCCGAGTTCATCTTCGAGCTTTTTGATCGCGACCGATAGTGTCGGCTGTGCAACGAAACAGGCCTCAGCCGCATGGCCGAAATGCTTTTCGCGTGCAACGGCGACAATGTATTTCAGTTCAGTAAGAGTCATGAAGTGATGTTCGCTTGCCTGATGGCATGACGCCGGTCTGCTCCAGAGAGCGCCATGAAGATATGCGTCCGCATAGTATAAAGATATCGGCCTGCCGCGTCCGGCGATTAGACTTTCAGAAACTCTTCCCGTCCGCCCAGCCAACGCGCCAAGTGTGCTTCCACGGTGGCCGGATCCTCATGCAGCAAGGTTTGCGCCACGTTGCGGGCTTTCTCCACCAGCCATTGGTCTGTTTCCAGATCAGCAAAGCGCAGCATGGCCTGGCCGGACTGGCGGGCTCCCAGGAATTCGCCGGGGCCACGGATTTCCAGGTCGCGTCGCGCGATTTCGAAGCCGTCGGTCGTCTCGCGCATCGTCATCAGGCGCTGCTTTGCGACCGGGCCGAGCGGGCTCTGGTACAGCAGCAGGCATACGCTGGCCGCAGAACCGCGTCCCACCCGGCCGCGCAGCTGATGCAGTTGTGACAAACCAAAACGCTCCGCATGTTCAATGACCATCAGCGATGCGTTGGGTACGTCGACACCCACTTCAATGACGGTTGTGGCAACCAGCACATGGATCTCGCCGCGGATGAATGCGTCCATCACAGTCTGCTTTTCCGCTGGTTTCATGCGGCCGTGCACCAGGCCGACTTGCAGGTTGGGCAAGGCTTCCGACAGCATGGCGCGGGTATCTGTCGCGGTCTGCAATTGCAGGGCTTCGGATTCCTCGATCAGTGGGCAGACCCAATACACCTGACGTCCTTCGAGCGCGGCGGCATGGACGCGTTCAATCACTTCGTCGCGCCGGTTCTGGTCGATGGTGCGGGTGACGATCGGCGTGCGGCCCGGCGGAAGTTCATCAATGACTGATACTTCCAGGTCGGCGTAATACGTCATGGCCAGTGTGCGCGGAATCGGTGTGGCCGACATCATCAGTTGGTGCGGCACGGTGCTCGCGTCCAAGCCCTTGTTGCGCAGCGCAAGGCGCTGGCCGACGCCGAACCGGTGCTGCTCGTCCACAATGACGAGGCCGAGCCGCGCAAACTCCACGCCTTCCTGGATCAGCGCGTGCGTGCCGATCACGAGCTGTGCTTCGCCGGACTCTGCCAGCGCCTGGGCCGCTTCTTTTTCTTTTTTCTTCAGGCTGCCAGTCAGCCAAGCTACCTTTACGCCGAGCGGCTCCATCCAGAGCGCGATCTTGCGAAAATGCTGTTCAGCCAGGATTTCCGTCGGTGCCATCAGCGCGGCCTGAAATCCGCTGTCGATCGCCTGCGATGCGGCCAAGGCTGCGACCACCGTTTTGCCGCTACCGACGTCGCCTTGCAGCAGGCGCTGCATCGGGAATGCTTCCCTCAGATCGGCGCGAATTTCCAGCAGCACGCGCTGTTGCGCGCGAGTGAGCTGGAAAGGCAGGTTCGCGGAAAAAGCCTCGGACAACTGTCCGACCACGGGCAGCGCAGCGGCGCCCTTCGCACGCCGCGCAGCCTGCGCGCGCTTGAGGGAAAGCTGCTGAGCGAGCAGTTCATCGAACTTCATCCGGATCCACGCCGGGTGCGTGCGATCCATCAATGCGTTTTCGCTGACATCGGGCGGCGGGTTGTGCAGCAGTTTGACTGAAGGTTCGAACGGCTGCAGTTTGAGTGAAGCCAGCAGCGACGGCGCCAGCGTATCGCGCCAGTCAATCCGGCTCATCGCGTTGGCAATCGCTTTGCGCAGATAGGCTTGGGACAAGCCTTCGCCAGCGGGGTAGACGGGAGTCAGCGCATCCGGTAACGCATCACCTTCATGCACAACCTTGTAAGTCGGGTGCACCATTTCCGCACCGAAGAAGCCATGGCGGACCTCTCCCCGTGCGCGTACCCGCGTGCCGGCGGCGAGTTGTTTCACCTGACTGCCGTAAAAGTTCAGGAAACGCATCACCAGTTGGCCGGAATCGTCGGCAATCGTGACCACCAGCTGCCGCCGCGGACGATACTGGATGTCGCACTCGGTGACCACGCCTTCCACCTGTGCCGCGTTGCCGCTCATGAAGCTGGCCTCGCGGATCGGCAGGATCTTGGTTTCATCCTCATACCGCAGCGGCAGGTGCAGCACCAGGTCCATGTCCGTGCGCAGGCCAAGGCGTGCCAGCTTGTCCTGGCCGGTATTGGGCTTGGCGCTGGCCTTGGCACCGGCTTTGTCCTTGGCGGAAGGAGCTGACTTTTTCTTGGTTGCAGGCATCAGGCTGGGCGTAAAATAGCGGGTTTGATTTATCCGAAGCGGTGCCCGCCATTGTACGAAATGCCACACACAATGGCTGCATCTTTGGTGGCCTTGCAACCGTCACAGCGACAGGCACCATCCGACACCACCTCAACGCATGTATTCGCTTTCCGATTTTGATTTCGACTTGCCGCAAGAACTGATTGCGCAAGTGCCGCTGCCGGAGCGCAGCGCGTCTCGCCTGTTGCATGTCGATGGCAATCAGTGCATCGACCGCGCCTTTGCGGGCATCGTCGACCAGCTGCAGCCCGGTGACCTGCTCGTGTTCAACGACACGCGCGTGCTGAAGGCGCGCTTTTTCGGCGTCAAGGCAACCGGCGGCAAGGTGGAAGTGCTGGTCGAGCGTGTACTCGACAACCGCACCGTGCATGCCCAGGTCCGCGCGTCGAAATCGCCGCAGCCCGGCAGCACGATCCGTCTTGCCGATGCATTTGACGTCATCGTTGGCGAGCGCGCCGGCGAGTTTTACACCTTGCGTTTTCCCGCTGATGTCTTCGACCTGATCGAAGCGCATGGCCGCCTGCCGTTGCCGCCTTATATCGAGCACGCGGCTGACGAGTTTGACGAAAAGCGCTATCAAACCGTCTATGCAAAGGAGCCGGGCGCGGTGGCGGCACCGACTGCCGGTTTGCATTTTGACCAGCCGCTGCTCGACCGCTTGCGCGACAAGGGTGTGAACTTTGCGTACGTCACACTGCATGTCGGCGCAGGGACGTTCCAGCCGGTGCGTACCGAAAACCTCGCAGAACACAAGATGCACAGCGAGTGGTACACGATTTCGCAGGAAACGGTCGACGCCGTGCGCGCCGCCAAGGCAGCCGGGCGCAATGTGGTCGCCGTGGGCACCACCAGCATGCGTGCGCTGGAATCGGCATCGCAGTCCGGCGAACTGCAGGCCGGCAGCGCTGACACGGCGCTGTTCATCACGCCGGGCTATGTCTTCAAGACGGTCGACCGGCTGATTACCAATTTCCACTTGCCGAAGTCTACGCTCCTGATGCTCGTGTCCGCCTTTGCGGGCTATGACGAGATCCGCGCCGCCTATGCGCACGCAATCAAGAACCGTTACCGCTTTTTCAGCTATGGCGACGCCATGCTTTTGACAAGAAAACCCTCATGCTGAATTTCAAACTGATTAAAACCGATGGCAAGGCCCGCCGCGGCCGCCTGACGCTCAACCACGGCGTCGTCGAAACGCCGATCTTCATGCCGGTCGGCACTTACGGTTCGGTCAAGGCGATGTCGCCGCTCGAACTGCACGATATCGACGCGCAGATCATCCTCGGCAACACCTTCCATCTCTGGCTGCGGCCGGGGCTGGATGTGGTCGGCAAGTTCGACGGTCTGCATCGCTTCATGGGCTGGACCAAGCCGATCCTCACTGATTCCGGCGGCTTCCAGGTATTCTCGCTCGGCGCGATGCGCAAGATTACCGAAGAGGGGGTGAAGTTCGCGTCGCCCATCAACGGCGACAAGCTGTTCCTGTCGCCGGAGATCTCGATGCAGATCCAGCGCGTGCTCAATTCCGACATCGTGATGCAGTTCGACGAATGCACGCCCTACGAAATCAACGGCCTTCCTGCCACCGAGCAGGAGGCGGCGAAGTCCATGCGCATGTCGCTGCGCTGGGCGAAGCGCTCGCGTGATGAATTCAATCGCGGCGAGAATCCGAACGCGCTGTTCGGCATCGTGCAGGGCGGCATGTTCGAGCAATTGCGCGACGAGTCGCTGGCTGGTCTGCAGGACATCGGCTTCGAAGGCATTGCGATCGGCGGCCTGTCCGTCGGCGAGCCGAAGGAGGACATGATGCGCGTGCTGGAACACGTCGGCCCGCGCCTGCCTGCGGACAAGCCGCATTACCTGATGGGCGTCGGCACGCCGGAAGACCTTGTCGCCGGCGTCGCCAACGGCGTCGACATGTTCGACTGCGTGATGCCAACCCGCAACGCGCGTAACGGCTGGATCTTCACCCGCTTCGGTGATATCAAGATCAAGAACTCCCGCTACAAGGACGACGAAAAGCCGCTCGACGAAACCTGCGAATGTTATGCATGCCGCAATTTTTCGCGCGCCTATCTCTATCACTTGCATCGTGCCGGCGAAATCCTCGGGGCGCGGCTCAATACGATCCACAACCTGCACTATTACCTGCAATTGATGCGTGAAATGCGGGCGGCAATCGACGCTGACCGGTTCCAGGCATTTGTTGTGCAATTCCACGCTGATCGGGCGCGCGGCATTTGAGCGCGTGCGCCGGGAGGTGCGGCGAAAAAGTGCCGATTTCTGCTCGTTCGGACCAATTTCGGCATTGCCGAGAACCCCGGCATCGAATGCTAAAATGCCGGGCTAATTAACAAAACTAGATGGAGTAATAACGTGTTCATTTCCAACGCATATGCACAAGCCGCCCCGGCTGCAGGCGCTGAAGGCGGCCTGATGAGCTTTTTGCCGATCATCCTGATGTTCGTTGTGCTGTACTTCCTGATGATCCGTCCGCAGATGAAGCGTCAGAAAGAACAGAAAGCGATGATGGAAGCGCTGGCCAAGGGCGATGAAGTCGTGACCGCCGGCGGTATCCTCGGCAAGGTTACCAAGGTGACCGACGCCTACGTTACCATCGAAATCGCCGACGGGACCGAAGTGGTCGTGCAAAAGGTGGCGGTCGCCACGTTGTTGCCGAAGGGCACCATCAAATCGCTGTAAGGAAAACTGTGCCGGCATCGGCCGGCACTTTCCTTCGGGCATGCCGAGCCCCTCAACATTGAACGTTGAACCCATATGAATCGCTACCCCCTCTGGAAATATATCCTGATCGTCATCGCACTCGTGTTCGGCGTGCTGTACACGGTGCCTAACTTCTTCGGCGAATCTCCCGCAGTACAGATCAGCAGCGCCAAGGCGACCGTGAAGGTCGACTCGTCCACGATGGGGCGCGTCGAAGAAGCGCTCGTCAAGAACGGAATGCAGCCGGACGGGATGTTCTTTGACATGAACGGGACACAGGGCTCGGTGCGCGCCCGTTTCCGCGATACCGACTCCCAGTTCAAGGCCAAGGCGATGCTTGAAAAAGAATTGAATGCCGACCCGGACGATCCGACCTATATCGTCGCGTTCAACCTGCTGCCCAATACGCCGCAATGGCTGCAAAGCATTGGCGCAATGCCAATGTATCTCGGTCTTGACCTGCGCGGCGGCGTGCATTTCCTGATGCAGGTGGATACCAAGGGCGTGCTGAACAAGCGTCTTCAGGGCTTGCAGGCCAGCGTGCGCAGCATCCTGCGCGAGAAAAACGTGCGCCATGCGGGGATCGCACGTAGTGGCGATGCGATTGATATCCGGTTCCGCGACGCGGAAACCCGCGACAAAGCGAAGGAAGTCCTCGCATCGCAACTGGCCGAATTGACGCTGACCGACGCAGTCGACGGCGCCGACCTCAAGCTGGTCGCAACCTTCCGTCCGGATGCGCTCAAGCGTACGGTAGAAGAGGCGGTGCAGCAGAACATCAGCACGCTGTCCAATCGTATCAACGAACTTGGCGTTGCCGAACCGATCATCCAGCGCCAGGGCGCCGACCGCATTGTGGTGCAGTTGCCGGGCGTACAGGACGTGTCGCGCGCGAAGGACATTATCGGCCGCACTGCGACGCTGGAAGTGCGCATGGCGGACGAGTCCGTGATGCGCGGCACCGAGGAAACGGCGGCGATCCCGTTCGGTTCCGAGCTGTTCCGTGTCGGCAAGGGTGCGCCGGTGGTGTTGTACAAGGAACCGGTCATCACCGGCGAATACATCTCCAGCGCCAGCGCCAGCTTCGACCAGAACCAGCAGCCGTCAGTCAGCATCGACCTGAACGGCGACGGCGGTCGCCGCATGCGTGAGGCGACGCGCGACAAGATCGGCAAGGCGATGGCGATCGTGCTGTTCGAAAAGGGCAAGGGTGAGGTCCTGACCGTGGCAACGATCCGCGACGAGCTTGGCTCGCGCTTCCAGATCACCGGAATGGGTTCCTCCGAGGCGGCCAACGATCTTGCGCTGCTGCTGCGCGCCGGGTCGCTCGCGGCACCGATGGAAATCATCGAGGAACGCACGATCGGCCCGCAGCTCGGTGCCGAGAATATCCAGAAGGGCTTCAACTCGACGCTGTACGGCTTCGCTGCGATCGCGATCTTCATGGTCATTTACTACCATCTGTTCGGTTTCTTCAGCGTCTTCGCGCTGACGGTGAACCTGATGCTGCTGATCGCGTTGCTGTCGCTGCTGCAGGCAACGCTGACGTTGCCAGGCATGGCGGCAATCGCCTTCACGCTCGGCATGGCAATCGACGCCAACGTGCTGATCAACGAGCGGATACGCGAAGAGCTGCGTGCCGGCAATTCGCCGCAGGCAGCGATCGCCATTGGTTTCGACCGCGCATGGGCGACGATTCTCGACTCCAACGTTACCACCATGATCGCCGGCCTCGCGCTGCTGATTTTCGGCTCGGGAGCAGTCCGTGGTTTCGCTGTGGTGCATTGCCTCGGTATCCTGACGTCGATTTTCTCGGCAGTCTTCGTGTCGCGTGGCGTTGCAAACCTGTGGTACGGACGCAAGAAGAAGTTGAGCAGCATATCGATCGGCCAAGTATGGAAGCCGAATGCCTGAACAGGTAGTTGAATACGCGCTTTTGGCGGCCGGCCGCCCGAATCTGCGACAGAAAGGAATGTAATGGAGTTATTCCGCATCAAGAAGGACATCCCCTTCATGCGCCACGCGTTGGTCTTCAACGTGATTTCGGTGCTGACGTTCTTGGCAGCAGTCTTTTTCCTGTTCTACAAGGGACTGCATCTCTCGATCGAATTCACTGGCGGTACGGTCATTGAAGTCACGTATTCGAAGCCGGCCGACCTGGAAAACATCCGCAAGTCGATCGAAGAGCTCGGCTATACCGATACCCAGGTGCAGAGTTTCGGCACCGCCCAGGACGTGATGATCCGTCTGCCGGCGCGCAAGGACATCAGCTCTGCTCAGCAGAGTGAGAAGGTGATGTCCGCGCTCAAGGCGAAGGACGAAGCGGTCAGGCTGCAACGCGTCGAGTTTGTCGGTCCGCAGGTGGGTGAAGAGCTTGCACACGACGGTCTGATGGCGCTGGGCATGGTGGTCGTCGGCATCATGATCTACCTGGCGTTTCGCTTCGAATGGAAGTTCGCTGTGGCGGCGATCATCGCCAACCTGCACGACGTGATCATCATCATTGGCTTCTTCGCATTTTTCCAGTGGGAGTTCTCGCTAACCGTTCTGGCGGCCGTATTGGCGATCCTTGGCTATTCGGTCAATGAATCCGTGATCATTTTCGACCGCGTGCGCGAAACCTTCCGCGACCGTCGCTACGGCAAGCTGAGTACCGCAGAAGTCATGAACCACGCAATTACCAGTACGGTTTCCCGTACCATCATTACGCACGGTTCTACGCAGATGATGGTGCTGTCGATGCTGCTATTCGGCGGCGCGACGCTGCATTACTTCGCAATCGCGCTGACGATCGGGATTTTGTTCGGCATCTATTCCTCCGTATTTGTTGCAGCTGCAGTGGCAATGTGGCTGGGTGTCAAACGCGAAGACCTGCTCAAGCCGGTCAAGGAAAAGGATGAAACAGACGGTGCCGTCGTGTAGTGAAATCACCCGGAACGATAGAGAAGCCGGCACGAGCCGGCTGATGAATGAACCAATAAAAAACCTCGCCTTCTTGCGAAGGCGGGGTTTTTTATTTGCATGTCGGGATCAATGGTCAGGCTGGTGGATCTGAGTGCATGCCTGAACGGTCCGTTCCAGAACAGTCGCGTGCACATTGAGACGCCGTACTGCCTGTAGTTGCTTTGCAGCTACAGGCAGCTTACGAGAGGGATGAAGCGCGAAGGCCTCAGACCTTGCGGGCGAGCTCCGCGGCGCGTCCGATGTAATTCGCGGGCGTCATCGCAAGAAGCTGGTCCTTGGCTTGCTGCGGAATGGCCAGGCCGTTAATGAAATCACGCAGCGCATCTTTGGAAATGCCTTTGCCGCGGGTGAGTTCCTTCAACTGCTCGTAGGGGTTTTCGATGCCGTAGCGGCGCATTACCGTCTGGACCGGCTCGGCGAGGACTTCCCACGTCGCGTCCAGGTCTTCCGCAAGGCGTGCCGGATTTACCTCCAGCTTGTTCAGGCCGCGCAGGCAGCTGTCATAGGCAAGGACCGCGTAGCCGAATGCCACACCGATGTTGCGCAGTACGGTGGAATCGGTCAGGTCGCGCTGCCAGCGTGATACCGGCAGCTTTTCGGACAGGTGTTTGAGCACCGCGTTGGCCAGGCCAAGATTGCCCTCGGAATTTTCGAAGTCGATCGGATTGACCTTGTGTGGCATCGTTGACGACCCGATCTCGCCGGCCTTGGTTTTCTGCTTGAAATAGCCGAGAGAGATGTAACCCCAGATGTCGCGGTTCAGGTCGAGCAGGATGGTGTTGACGCGAGCGATTGCGTCGAACAACTCCGCCATGTAATCGTGCGGCTCGATCTGGATTGTGTAAGGATTGAAAACGAGGCCGAGGCGCTGCTCGATGACGTTCTTTGAGAACGCCTCCCAGTCAAAATCGGGATAGGCGGAGATGTGGGCGTTGTAGTTGCCGACCGCGCCGTTCATCTTGCCGAGGATTTCGACGCCGGCAATGCGCTGCTCTGCGCGCTTCAGGCGGGCGACGACGTTGGCGATTTCCTTGCCGAGCGTCGTCGGGCTCGCCGGTTGACCATGCGTGCGCGACAGCATTGGCAGTGTGGCATTTTCATGCGCGATCTCGGTCAGCCGGCTGATCACGGTCTTCAGCGCCGGCAGCAGGACGCTGTCGCGCGCGGCCTTGAGCATCATCCCATGGGACGTGTTGTTGATGTCCTCCGAGGTACAGGCAAAGTGGATGAACTCGGAAGCGGCGACGAGCTCCGGGATATCCTTGACCTTTTCCTTCAGCCAGTATTCGACTGCTTTCACGTCATGATTCGTGACGGCTTCGATTTCCTTGATGCGCTGTGCGTCGGCTTCGCTGAATTCCGCCGCCAGCTTGTCCAGGAGCGCGTTGGCAGCAGCGGAGAATGGCTTGATCTCGGCGAAACCGGCATTCGAGAGTGCCTGCAACCAGGCGATTTCCACTTTCACGCGGTGATGCATGAAGCCGGCTTCAGAGAGGATGGGGCGCAGCTTGTCAGTCTTGGCAGCGTAGCGGCCATCCAACGGAGAGAGAGCGGAGAGGGCGGAAAGCGACATGGTGTTTAGAGCGATGAAGTGATTGAAAAATGCGAAGCGACCTGCAAAATCGCGTAATAACGTGGAATCCGGCATTTTACCATTGGCGATTTCGCCTAAATTCCGGACTGTTGAAGCCCCCTGCATCAGCGCTGTCATTCATTGGAAGGTGTGCCCCAATGTTATAATCGCGGCCAGTTCTTACCATACGCAACTATGAAACTCATCGGTTCCCTTACCAGTCCTTATGTCCGTAAAGTCCGCGTAGTCATGGCGGAAAAGAAGCTCGACTACGAGCTGGTTCTGGAAAACGTGTGGGCACCCGACACCACGATCCTGGAGTCCAATCCGCTGGGCAAGGTGCCCTGCCTGGTGATGGAAGATGGTGGCGCAATGTTTGATTCGCGCGTCATCGTCGAATACCTCGACACGCTGACTCCGGTCGGAAAACTGATCCCGCCGAACGGCCGCGAACGTGCAGAAGTCAAGTGCTGGGAAGCCTTGGCGGATGGTGTGCTGGATGCCGGAGTGCTGGTTCGCCTGGAGCGTACGCTGCGTCCCGAGTCACAGCAAAGCCCGGAATGGATCACGCGCCAGTTGGCGAAGGTCGATGCAGGCCTTAAGGCAATGGCAACCGGATTGAAAGATACCCCCTTCTGCACCGGCACGTATTACACGCTCGCAGACGTCTCAGTTGGCTGCGCACTCGGCTGGCTGTCGTTCCGCTTTCCCGAAATTGATTGGCGTGAACGGCATCCGAATCTTGCGAAGCTGTTCGATAAGCTGTCGGAACGGCAGTCGTTCAAGGACACCGTGCCGCAGTAAGCATCACGCCGAGCGGGACACTTAGCGGTGCTGGCGGCACCGGCAAAGGAAAAAGGCAGTCGAGTGATCGACTGCCTTTTTCCTTTGTGGGTCAGCAACGCTGCGGGAACTGTCCAGCGATCACTGCTTCCGGTCGAGGGCGAAGATGTGCGTCAAGCCGCAATGGCAGCCGCCGGGAACATCAAGGGTTGCGGTTCGCGCGAGCCTTCTTCGAGGCATTCGCGCAGAACGGTCTTCGCACAGGAATTGCACTTCCCGCAGCATGTGCCGACACTCAGTTTGTCGCGCAGCTCGGGCATTGAGCGTACACCCGATTCCACGGCTTGGCGTATTTTTCTCTCGGAGACGTTGTGGCAGACGCAGACGATCATCGATGGAACTCTTTTAGTAAACAAATACGATGTAATTAGCGCGCGCCGGTCACGAATCGGCGCAGGCGGCTTTGTTTGGTTGTGGACTTGATCGCGTGCTCGACAACACCGGCCCACTGCTCCGACAGATGTCGACACGTCGCCCGCAATACGGGCGCCAACTCCGGCTGCTCGGCCAATGCCTTGAGATGGCGCTCAATGACAGAAGCGAGTTTCGTGCAACCGGCCCCTTCCTGATTGTTGGCCGTGTAATGCGACATCAAGTGCAGCACTGCGGAAACCAGTAATTCAGGCTGGGCTGTGGTGTTCGTGGGTTCGAAAAATGCTGCGTTCATTGTCTCGGTTGCCATGTCGGACTCCTTTTGCGATTCCTATTCGCTGGCTGTCATCGATTCCGATGCTGGCTGGCACACGTAATTAAATAATGTGTATCTATAGCAGGACGTGGAAGGCTCAGGCGGTCAGGATCAGCTTGTTCAGCTGCGTCAGGCGCAGCCGGTAGATCCGGCCCTGATGGTCGATCTCGACTTCACGTTGCTGCTGGAACAACTCTTCACTCTTGATCCGGATCGCCTGCGCAGCAGGTGATTCAGGTCGCCGTGCGACTTGGTGCTCTGCCGCATCAGTCGCCGGAGGTAAGAGTTGCGCCATAATCTAGTCCTTTTATAAATACGAACAATTCTCATTTAGATTATTGTCGATCCCAGTGAGGATTGCAAGGCTTTTTAGGATGGAGCTGGCAAGGAAGAGATTTGTGGGAAATTTGTGAAGAGTAACCGCTGCTTTTTTGCGAAAGCAGATGCCTTTCTTCACGGAGGGTATGTCGCGGCAAGCACTTTTACTGCAATCGCTTGGTCGGACGGCGACCGCCTCACTGCGCGAAGCAGTGAGGCGGCAATCGAAGAGCGGGGAAGGGGAACGCTACGTAAAAGATTGCAAGGCTGCAGCGGCATCGATGATGCCACCACCCAGGCAGACGTCGCCGTCATAAAGAACAGCGGATTGGCCGGGCGTGACAGCCCATTGCGGCGTGTTGAAAGAAAGGGAAAATCGGTCCGCGGCCACACTCGAAAGCGTGCATGGCACATCCGCTTGCCGGTAGCGCGTTTTTGCTGTGAACTGGCCGGAAACCGGAGCCTCACCGGCAATCCAGCTCGACTGGCCGGCGTCAAGCGTTGCCGCAAGCAACCAGGGATGATCGTGCCCCTGAACTACATAGAGTGTGTTGTTCTCGACATCCTTTTTCGCCACGTACCAGGCATCACTGTTTCCCGCCGCATTCTGATAAGATCTGATGCTGCCCAGACCGATACCCTTGCGCTGGCCGAGAGTGTAGAAGCTCAACCCGACATGCTCACCCACAAGTTTTCCGTCTGGTGTCTTCATCGGACCTGGCTTGTAGGACAGATAACGGTTCAAAAATTCGCGGAACGGACGCTCACCGATGAAGCAGATTCCGGTCGAGTCCTTCTTTTTCGCGTTTGGCAGGCCGATCTTCTCGGCAATCTGCCTGACCTCCGTCTTCGGAATTTCGCCGAGCGGGAAGAGTGTCTTTGACAGCTGCGCCTGATTAAGCCGGTGCAGAAAGTAGCTTTGATCCTTGCTGGCATCGAGCGCCTTGAGCAATTCATACCGTCCTGCACTCGGCCCGCTGTCGACCCGGCGGACCCGCGCGTAATGGCCGGTCGCAATCAGGTCGGCACCAAGCTTCATTGCATGGTCGAGGAATGCCTTGAACTTGATCTCCGCATTGCACAGCACATCGGGATTGGGCGTGCGACCTGCCTGATATTCACGCAGGAATTCCGCGAAGACCCGGTCCTTGTACTCGGCAGCAAAATTCACCGCTTCGATATCGACGCCCACCACATCCGCGACGCTCGCAGCGTCAATCCAATCCTGGCGCGTCGAGCAGTATTCCGAATCGTCATCGTCTTCCCAGTTTTTCATGAACAGGCCGATGACCTCGTAACCTTGTTCCTTAAGCAGCCACGCGGAAACGGAGGAGTCGACGCCGCCCGACATGCCGATGACGACACGCTTTTTAGCCATTGAAAACCCCGATGGCGCTTGGGTGGGTATAAATCAGTGATAACGGAGCACCCTTGCCGGCCAGATAGTCGTCCACGCAGCGCAGGACAAGCGGACTGCGGTGCTTTTCCTCGCACTTCAGCATTTCCTCGCGTGTCATCCAGACGGTGCGCAGGATGCCGTGGTCGAGCGCGCGGTCGTGCGCGCGGCCGAGCTTACCCGCAAAGGCAAAACGCAGGTAAGTCACCTCGAGACCGGTGCGCGACGAAATGTAGCGCGACATATACATGCCGACGAGTGAAGTCGGCGAGAAATCATAAGCAGCCTCTTCCAGTGTTTCGCGGGCGACGGCTTCGATCAGGGATTCATTCGGGTCGAGATGGCCGGCCGGTTGATTGAACCGGATACCATCGCTGGTCTCTTCTTCGACCAATAGGAAACGGCCTTCCCGCTCGATGACGGCGGCGACAGTGACAGAAGGTTTCCAAACGTCAGACATAGTATTCCTCAGAGAGGGCGCCATTGTACCTCGCAGGCTTGGCTCACGCCGTTGTTGTGCGGATGGCGGCCCGGTAGATGCAGTAAAAGAATTGGAAGAGGAATAATGTGCCGTAGGGCAGCACTGACATTGATAACAAACAATTTTTATTGTTACGGCAATTAATCGAAGGACAAACGCAGCTATATTCCTTCTCGGTCACTTTTTCCTTTATTCTCCTTCTATCGGCGGACCAGCAAATAGGCCGATTTTAGAGGGCCGTATCGGCAAAACTTAAAAAAGAACGGTTGTGCTAATTTTTGATTTGCGTGTAAGATCGGCGTAAGAATTTCTTGCAAAAGAACTTCTTTCGCGCGGAAAGTCACCTGAAATTCGGTGTTCCTGCTGGGAAAGAGATGATCCGCCGATATGATCATCAATATTTCGTCGCAATGTCATTTGCAACGGAAACCACGTGTAGGGCAATTGGGAGAAAAAATGCAACGCATCATGCTTCGGTCGAAGATCCATCGAGTAACGGTTACACAGGCCGATTTGCATTACGAGGGTTCATGCGGGATCGATGAGAACTTGCTGGAAGCCGCAGACATCAAGGAGTTCGAGAAAATCGAACTCTACAACATCAACAACGGGGAGCGTTTTTCGACCTACGCCATCAAGGGCAAGCGCGGCAGCGGGGAGATTTCGCTCAACGGTGCCGCGGCACGGCGCGCGCATTTGGGGGACCTGCTCATTATCTGCACTTATGCGCCGATGAATGAAACCGAGGTGGAAACCTACGTTCCGAAGATTGTCTTTGTCGACGACAAGAACCAGATGACCGGTCTCAAGAAGTAATTGCAGCAAAGGGCGGGGCCACGCCTCGCCTTACTATAAAAGGTAGTCCCGAAACGGTCCTCAGTTCCATCCAATAAAACAACTTATATAACAACCAAGGGGAAAGCGTATGCCTCTATTAATTGGAGTACCGCGAGAAGTCTTTCCGGGTGAAAAACGCGTGGCGACAGTGCCAGACGTCGTCGAAAAGCTCATCAAGCTGGGTTTTTCGGTCCAGGTCGAAACCGGCGCAGGCGACGCGGCCAATTTCAGTGATGAGACCTATCGCGTGGCCGGTGCTGGCATCGTCGACAGTGCAGCCACGCTGTGGGCCACGTCCGACATCGTCTTCAAGGTGCGCCCGCCGAGCCCCGAAGAAGTCGGCATGATGCGCGAAGAGGGCACGCTGATTTCCTTCATCTGGCCAGCGCAGAACCCTGAATTGATGGAACAACTGGCAGCGAAGAAGGCGACTGTGCTCGCCATTGACGCGCTGCCGCGTACACTGAGCCGTGCCCAAAAGATGGACGCGTTGACCTCTCAGGCTGGCGTTGCCGGCTATCGCGCCGTCATCGAGGCTGCCAACGCATTCGGACGATTCTTCAACGGCCAAGTGACGGCCGCCGGCAAGATTCCGCCGGCCAAGGTCTTCGTCGCCGGTGCCGGCGTTGCCGGTCTTGCCGCAATTGGCACCGCCGCGGGTCTGGGTGCAATCGTGCGCGCCAATGACACCCGTGCCGAAGTGGCTGACCAGGTCGTGTCGCTGGGCGGGGAATTCGTCAAGGTCGATTACGAGGAAGAAGGCTCCGGCGGCGGTGGCTATGCCAAGGTGATGAGCGAAGGATTCCAGCAAGCCCAGCGCGAGATGTATGCCAAGCAGGCGAGGGAGGTCGACGTCATCATTACGACCGCTTTGATCCCAGGAAAACCGGCACCCAAGCTGATCACCGCCGATATGGTGAAGAGCATGAAGCCGGGCAGTGTCATTGTCGACATGGCTGCCGAACAGGGCGGCAACTGCGAACTGACCGAACCCGGCCAGGCGGTGGTGAAGCATGGCGTGACCATCGTTGGCTACACTGACCTCGTCAGCCGTCTGTCAAAGCAATCGTCCACGCTGTATTCGACCAACCTGTTGCGCTTGACCGAAGAGCTGTGCAAGACCAAGGACGGCATCATCAACGTCAATATGGACGATGATGCCATTCGCGGCCTGACCGTGATCAAGGACGGTGAGGTCACATGGCCACCACCTGCACCGAAGCAGCCCGCCGCGCCCGCCAAACCGGCTGCGGCCAAGCCGGCCGCAGCGCCTGCGTCAAAGGGACATGGCCACGGACCGAGCGGCGAAGCCATGTCCGGCACCAAGATGGCAATCCTGTTCGGCGTCGTCGCCGCACTGTTCTGGTTCATCGGCGCCTACGCTCCGGCAGCCTTCCTCGGCCACTTCACGGTGTTCGTGCTGGCCTGCTTCGTCGGGTACATGGTGGTATGGAACGTCACGCCGTCGCTGCATACGCCGCTCATGAGCGTGACGAACGCGATCTCGAGCATTATCGCCATTGGCGCACTGGTGCAGATTGCTCCGCCCCTGACTGAAGGCATTGAGCGTCCGGGCGACTGGATCCGCTGGCTGGCAGTGATCGGCATCGTGCTTACAACGATCAACATGTTCGGCGGCTTCGCCGTGACGCGCCGCATGCTGGCGATGTTCCGCAAATAAGGGAGGCGATAATAATGTCAGAAAGTCTCACAACGGTTGCCTACATCGGCGCAACCATCCTCTTCATCCTCAGTTTGGGTGGACTATCCCACCCTGAAACGGCTCGGCGAGGGAATCTGTACGGCATGATCGGTATGGCCATCGCCGTGCTCGCTACGATCTTCGGTCCGCATGTCACTTCGGTTGGTCTGCCCTGGATCATTGGCGCGATGGTCGTCGGTGGTGCAATCGGCCTGTACGCTGCACGCGTCGTGCAGATGACGCAGATGCCGGAGCTGGTCGCATTGATGCACAGCCTGGTCGGCCTGGCTGCAACGCTGGTCGGCTATGCGAGCTACATTGACCCGGCGGCATCGGCCAACTTCACCGGCGCTGAAAAGGTGATCCATGAGGTTGAAATCTACATCGGCATCCTGATCGGTGCGGTGACCTTCTCCGGTTCGATTATCGCTTTCGGCAAGCTGTCAGGACGCATCGGCGGCAAGCCGCTGCTGCTGCCGGCACGCCACTGGCTGAACCTGGCCGGGCTCCTGATCGTCATCTACTTCGGTGCGCAATTCCTCAAGGCCGAATCGATCAACGAAGGCATGACGCCGCTCATCGTGATGACCGTGATCGCACTGCTGTTCGGTATTCACATGGTGATGGCAATCGGCGGTGCCGACATGCCGGTGGTGGTGTCGATGCTGAACAGCTATTCCGGTTGGGCAGCGGCGGCAACGGGCTTCATGTTGTCGAACGACTTGCTGATCGTGACCGGTGCGCTGGTCGGCTCCAGCGGTGCAATTCTGTCTTACATCATGTGCCGCGCGATGAACCGCAATTTCATCAGCGTGATCGCCGGCGGCTTCGGCTCCGAGGGCGGGAAGCCTGCTCCTGCCGGTGGAGGTGCAGCGCAACCTGCAGGCGAAGTAGTGCCAGTGTCGGCTGTTGAAACGGGTGAACTGCTGCGTGAAGCAAAGAACGTGATCATCGTTCCTGGATATGGCATGGCAGTCGCGCAAGCTCAGCACACGGTGTACGAGATCACCAAGCACCTCCGTGAGAAAGGCGTGAATGTCCGGTTCGGCATCCATCCGGTTGCAGGTCGGATGCCTGGCCACATGAACGTACTGCTCGCCGAAGCGAAGGTCCCGTACGACATCGTGATGGAGATGGATGAAATCAACGAGGACTTCGCGGATACGGATGTTGCGATGGTGATCGGCGCTAACGACATCGTGAATCCGGCAGCGATGGAGGACCCGAGCAGCCCGATCGCCGGCATGCCGGTGCTTGAAGTCTGGAAGGCGAAGACATCGATCGTGATGAAGCGCAGCATGGCTTCCGGCTACGCCGGAGTGGACAATCCTCTGTTCTACAAGGAAAACAACCGCATGTTGTTCGGCGATGCAAAGAAGATGCTGGACGAGGTGCTGGTAGCCTTGAAGGCAGCCTGATTCCTCATCAACGAAGAAAAAGCCGCGCGTGCGCGGCTTTTTTATTGAGGGTTCTATTGACGCGAGCCGAACATCATTTGCTCTGCAAGCATCCTTCTCGCTGGCGGTAGCGTGTCGAGCAGCGCCAGCGAGAAGCCGAGAAGCGATTGTGATGGCGCACCGTCCGGTGCACTGGTAAAGATACGTGCCATGGTGTCCGTCAGCCGTATTGTAATGTTACGATCGTTTTCCCGTTCCTGCGCAAAGCGGCCGAGCATGTCAGGCGTCGCGGCTTTCGCCAGCAATCGTGAAAGTACCGCAACATCCCGCAGGCCGAGATTCAGCCCCTGCCCCGCGACCGGATGCAGGGTTTGTGCGGCATTGCCGACAGCGACGGTTCGCGCCGAGTAGGCAGCATGGGCGTTGAGGCCAAGAGGATAGGTGACCCGCGGCGTCGCGCTCACAAAATGCCCAAGGCGCGAGCCAAATGCACGTTCGAGCGCTCCAAGGAATTCCCTGTCCGGCAGGGATTGCAACCGGGAGGCGGTTGCGGGGCGCACGCACCAGACAAGGGCGTAACCGTCGTCTTGCGGGAGCAAGGCAAGAGGGCCTTCCTCCGTGAAGCGCTCGAACGCACGATGCGCTATGGGAGCACTTGCGACAACATGGGAGATGATTCCCGACTGTCCATAGTCGCGCCGAACGGACTTGGCCGCCTGATCCGAAAAGACGCCGCCTTCGGCCTGCACCATCAGATTCACGGTCCGGATATTGCCGTCAGCAAATCGCAGCTCGACATGGTCCTGGTACTCTGAGAAAGAAGTGACGTGCGCGGGACGCAACACTGTCACACCTGACTGCGCCACACGCGCCGACATTGCCGCCACCAGCGCGCCATAACGTGTGACGTATCCGAGCGCAGGTACACCGAACTCATTGCGGTCGATGAAGGTCCGTCCGAAATGCCCACGACGGGAGATATGGATCTGGTGGATGGCGTCCGTAGGGACTGGCCAGATGCCGATTTCTTCGAGAATCTGTTTGCTGCCGTAGGAGAGCGCCAGGGACCGTGGATCCTTGCATGCGGCGTCCAGTGGTTTGGCATCAATCAGTGCGATTCGACCGGCCGGCATGCCGCGTTTAACAAGCAGCAGCGCCAGTGCCAGCCCGACCGGGCCGGCGCCGCAGATCGCAATGTCAAATTCCGTCGTAACCATCGCCGGGTGGTCAGCCTTTCATGACCGCTTCGATATCGGCAACCGATTTTGGCGCATCAGCGGTAATGATGTCGCAACCGTCTTCGGTCACCACTGCGTCGTCTTCAATGCGGATGCCGATGTTCCAGAAATGCTCCGGTACACCGGGTTCCGGGCGGACGTAAATGCCGGGTTCGATGGTGAGCACCATACCGGGTTGCAGGATGCGCCAGTCGCGCTCGCTGCCTGCGGCAGATTGTTCGCGATAGTCGCCGACATCATGCACATCCATTCCGAGCCAGTGGCCTGTGCGGTGCATGTAAAACTGCCGATAGGCGCCTTTCTCGATGACGTCCTCAAGCGAGCCGACCTTGTTCTTATCCAGCAGACCGGTATCGAGCATCCCCTGCGCCAGAACACGCACCGCCGCATCATGGCCGTCAATAAAGCGCTTGCCGGGCCTGGTATCGGCGATCGCTGCTGCCTGGGAGGCGAGCACGATTTCATAAAGCTCTTTTTGCGGTCCGCTGAACTTGCCATTCGCAGGGAAGGTGCGCGTGATGTCCGAGGCATAGCTGTCGAGCTCAGCGCCGGCATCGATCAGGATCAGGTCGCCATCCCTGATTTCTGTATCGCTGGCCCGGTAATGCAAAACGCAGGCATTGGCGCCTGTCGCGACAATCGATCCATAGGCGGGGAATTGCGAACCGTGGCGCCGGAATTCATGCAGCAATTCTGCCTCGAGATGATACTCACGCAGGCCGGGACGCGCGGTTTGCATTGCGCGTCGATGGGCACCTGCGGAAATCACGGCTGCACGTTTCATGATCGCGATTTCTGCTGCGTCCTTCACGAGGCGCATTTCGTCCAGGATCACGTGTACATCATGTGCGACGGACGGTGCGGCAACGCCAGCGCGCGCCTGCAGGCGGACCGTGCGCAGCCAGGCGTGTACCTGGCTGTCCAGTCTGCTGTCGCTGCCAAGCGCATAGAACAAGGCTGGTGCATCTGCCATCAGTTTCGGCATTTCGCCATCGAGCGCGCTGATCGGGAACGCGGCATCAAAACCGAACGCTTCGCGTGCCGCTTCAGGGCCGTAGCGATAGCCGTCCCAGATCTCGCGCTCGACGTTTTTCTCGCGGCAGAACAGGATCGACTGCCTCTCCTTGCCGGCGACCAGGACGATGATTGCTTCCGGTTCGGTAAAACCGGACAGATAATGGAAATAGCTGTCGTGTCGATAGGGATAGTCGGCGTCGCGGTTACGCATGACTTCGGGCGCGGTTGGGATGATCGCCACGCCGCCGCCTTTTGCCTGCATCTCGTCCATCAACGCGGCACGTCGTGCTGCATATGATTTCATGTTGCGGATCCTTTATTCGCCGTTCAGTTGTGCCAGCCTTTGGGGCGTTCCGACGTCGGTCCAGTCGCCGCGATATATCTCACCGCCGACTTGTCCGCGTGCCGCATATTCCCGCAGGATGGGGGCAAGTTGCGCCGATTGGCCCGGCTTGACGGAGTCGAACATTCCGATGCGATAGACGCCGATGCCGGAGAAGGTATAGCGCGGTTCGCCTTCGTTAGCGACCGAGAAGCTGTTGAGTGCGAAATCGCCTTTGGGGTGGTGTGCCGGATTTTTGACCAGATACAGCCATGCCACATCGCGCTTGTCGACCGGATGGGGATTGCCCCACATGTCGTTATCCTGCAGTGCTTCCTTGACCTGCTCGAAATCAAAATGCGGGCAGTAGATATCTGCCGCAATTGCCACGAAGGGATCTTCACCCAGCAGATGCCTTGCCTTTGCGATGCCGCCGGCGGTTTCCAGCGCGGTGCCTTCTGCCGAATAGGCAATGTTGGCGCCGAACCTGGAACCGTCGCCCAGCGCTTCCTCGATCATGTGGCCGAGGTGGGCATGGTTGATCACGATATCTTTGATGCCGGCGCGCACGAGATTCAAGATGTGCCAGACGATGAGCGGCCGGCCGCGCACTTTCAGCAGTGGCTTGGGGCAGCTGTCAGTCAGGGGGCGCATTCGCTCGCCACGTCCCGCAGCGAAAATCATGGCTTTCATTGTGCTGATCTTCCAGTGTGCGGTTTTCTCGCCTCGTCAGAAAGTAAACCCGACCTGGGGCCCTTTTTCTTCCAGTTCGTCGAGCAGGCGAATCAGGGGGGAGAGCAGCTTGTAGCGGCCGGCCGCCTTGCGGGTATATTCCATCACCAGCGGCATGTCTTTCAGATAGGCGTCTTTGCCGTCGCGGTGGTACAGCCGGGCGAAAATGCCAAGCACTTTCAGGTGCCGCTGCAGGCCCATGAACTCGAAATCGCGATAGAAGGCGTCGATGTCCGGGTTCACCGGCAGGCCGGCACGCTTGGCGCGCTCCCAGTAGCGAATCGCCCAGTCGAGAACCATTTCTTCGTCCCACTGGATATACGCGTCGCGCAGCAGCGAGACGAGGTCATACGTGATCGGCCCGTAAACCGCATCCTGGAAATCGAGAATCCCTGGATTTCCGTTGGGCAGGACCATCAGATTGCGCGAATGGTAATCACGATGCACGTAGACTTGCGGTTGCGCCAGGTTATTTGCCAGGAGGACTTCGAAAACCTTGTTCAGTTCTTCTGTTTGCTTGTCTGACAATGTCAGTCCGAGATGTTTGCCGACATACCAATCCGGGAACAGCATCAGCTCGCGATGCAGCAGCGCGCGGTCATACTCCGGCAGTACATCCGGCTTGCTTTGTGCCTGAATCAGAACCAGCGCGTCAATCGCATCGAGGTAGAGCTTGTGCGCGCTGTCATTGTTCAGATGATGCAGATACGTGGTCGATCCCAGGTCAGTCAGCAGCAGGAAGCCGCGCTCGACGTCTTGCGCCAGGATCTTTGGTACCGAAACGCCCGTCTGCCCGAACACATCGGCGACATGAAGAAAAGGTCGGACGTCTTCATTCGGTGGCGGCGCGTCCATCGCAATGTAGGTGCCGCCATCGGGAGAGTCAACACGGAAATAGCGACGGAAGCTTGCATCCGATGATGCTGGCCGAATCGACTCCGGCAAAACGGGGTTGGCGGGCACATTGGCAAGCCATTCTTGCAACTGGATTAAACGAAGATCTTGGGATGCGGGTGACGACATGAAACTACCTGGACAATCCGGTTAACGGGAGATGAGTTCCCATATAATAAGGGATTCAACTCAAAAAAGCGCCAGCGACCCTTCTTTTCATGAGCCGCTTTTCCGGATTTCCCCCATCGCAACGTTTACTGCGCACCCTTACCGCTCTCCTGACGGCGGCGTCTTTGCCCACGATGGTTTCGGCGCAGGCAAACACAGAGGACAAGCGTGCCAAGGAGGATGAGAAGAGTGCTCCTGCGACAGCCAGTGCGGAGCAAATGACAGGCCGGCCCGACCGGGAGCTGAACCTTGAGCGCGATGTCGAGATCACGCGTGGTCCGATGACGATCAATGCCGACAAGGCAACCTATCGCATCGTGGACGACGAGGTGGAGGCTGTCGGCAATGTGCGAATCCGCCGCTCCGGCGATACCTATACCGGCGATGAGCTGAAACTCAAGGTTGAAGCGCAGGAGGGATATGTTTTGCATCCCACCTATCATCTGGAAACCAATAACGCGCAAGGAAGCGCAGACCGGATTGTCTTCGAAGGGGAAGACCGTGCCACCGTATACGAGGGGTCTTACAGCACCTGTGAAGGACCGGACCCGGACTGGTACCTGAAGTCGAGCAAGCTGAACCTGGATGCGGCCCGCGAGGAGGGCTTTGCCCAAAAGACGCTGGTGTATTTCAAGGACGTGCCGATTCTGGCGACGCCGGCGATGTCGTTCCCGTTGTCGGAGGCGCGCAAGAGCGGTTTTCTTCCACCGACCATCGGCACTACCAACAAGAACGGGCTTGAAGTTACTGTTCCTTATTACTGGAATATCGCGCCCAACCGGGATTTGACGCTTTTCCCCAAACTGTATGCCCGAAGGGGCGTGCAGCTCGGTGCTGAGGGGCGGTATCTGGGTGAAACTTATACCGGTCAGACCAGCGTCGAGGCACTGTTCGACGACCAGCAGACGCACACCGACCGGTATGCGATTTCCTCCATACATACGCAGACGCTCGCGCCGGGCTGGACCTATGCATGGAATCTGAATAGCGCATCGGATGATGATTACCCGAGCGACTTTGCGCGGACCATCACGACTGCGTCGCAAAGGTTGTTGTTGCGCGATATGTCGCTGTCATACGGCAGCAGTTTTTGGGGAGCGACTCTGCGCGCGTCCAATTACCAGGTGTTGCAGGATCCGAATCCGGCATACCAGATTGGCAGACCCCATGACCGCCTGCCACAGCTGGCTTTTTACGCAGCACGACAGGATGTTTATGGTTTCGACTGGAACGTCGATTCCGATCTCACGCGCTTTTGGCATCCGAATGCAGTACTTCCCCGTGGCGAGCGCTTTGTTGTCAATCCGAGGATCGCCTATCCGATCATTCGCCCCGGCTATTTCGTGACGCCCAAGATTGCGTTCCATGCCAGCACGTATAGCCTCGAGAACCGACCGACAGGTGAGTCCACGAGCTTGACGCGCACTGTTCCGACATTCTCGGTGGACAGCGGCATGGTCTTCGAGCGGGACGCGCAGTTCTTCGGCAATGCAATGACGCAGACCCTCGAGCCACGTCTCTTTTATGTGTACACGCCGTACCGCGATCAGTCGGAATTTCCCATCTTCGATACAGGCCTCGCGGACCTGAACTTCGCACAGCTCTTCAGCGAGAATCGCTTTGTCGGCCACGACCGTATCAGCGACGCAAACCAGGTCACTGCGGCATTGATTTCCCGTTATATCGAACCCAGTGGCGAGGAGCGCATGCGTTTTGCCATCGGGCAGCGCTTCGACTTTACCGGGTCAGGCAGGGAACGTGTGGCGGCAACCAATGAAAGCCGCTCTGACATATTGATGTCGGCCTATGGGCGAATCACGCGCGCATTCAGCGTGGACTCCAACTTGCAATACAGTCAGACATTGAACTCGATGCGTCGCTCCAATTTTGGCGTCCGCTGGCAACCTGCGCCTATGCGCGTACTGAACGTGCAATACAGGCGCGATACCAACGTGCTTCAGCTGGATCAGAGAACGGGCGTAATCCGGCCTGAAGACCTGAGGCAGTTTGACGTATCGGCGCAATGGCCCTTCGCACGGCGCTGGTATGGCGTCGGCCGCGTGAATTACTCGCTTCGTGACAGCAAGGTTGCGGAAGGTCTGCTCGGCGTCGAATACAAGGCGGACTGCTGGGTATTCCGCGTTGTCGGCCAACGTACGCCGACAGCTGCCGGCGAGGCAACAACATCGCTCTTCTTCCAGCTGGAGCTGAACGGGCTCACCCGTCTTGGTTCAAATCCGCTTGATGCGCTGCGTGCCAACATTCCCGGCTACCAGCTGATCAACCAACCCAGTAATCCTTAACGAAGCACGTTATCCATGACTATTTCCCAGACTACGCGTATCGCGAGGACTTCCGTTCGGAGCATCCGGCTTGCAGTGCTACTGGTATGCGCAGGTGTGAGTACAGTGCAGCAGGTCCATGCGCAAGGGACGAATGCCGCAGCTCCCGCCGCACAGCAGGCACCGCGTATCTATCTCGCCGACGCGATCATCGCGGTGGTGAACAATGAAGTAATTACTCGCCAGGAACTTGTGGATCGCCTGCGGATGGTGGAGCGGCGCATGCGGAACCAGGGGATTGCATTGCCGCCGCAGGCCGAGTTCCAGCGTCAGCTGCTCGAGCGCATGATCGTCGATCGCGCGCAAATGCAGCTGGCAAGAGAATATGGCATCCGCGTTGACGATACCATGCTAGACCGTGCGATCGCGCGCATCGCGGAACAGAACAAGATGTCGATGCAGCAGTTCCGTGCCGAACTGGAGCGGGAGGGAACGTCATTTGCGCAGTTTCGCGAGGAGATTCGCGAAGAGATCACCATGCAGCGTCTGCGCGAGCGGGAAGTCGACAACAAGATCCAGATCACCGAATCCGAAGTCGACAATTACCTCGCGGCCGAAAAGAACTCGGCACAGGCCCAGCAGGAATTCAATGTCTCGCACATCCTGGTGCGCATTCCTGAGAATGCCACGGCAGAACAGATTGCCGAGCGGCGCAAGCGTGCAGAGGCGGCGTATCAGGAATTGCAGGCTGGCGGGGACTTCGCCAAGCTGGCCGCGACCTATTCGGATGCAACCGATGCGCTTCGCGGCGGCGACCTCGGATGGCGTGGTCAGGATCGCCTGCCGCAGCTGTTTCTAGACACGATCGCCAACATGAAACAGGGCGACATCTCACCGATCGTCAAAAGCGCGAACGGCTTCCACATCCTGAAGCTGGCAGGCAAGCGCAGCGCCAGTGTGCTCAAGACCGGGGCGCCGACATCGGTGCAGCAGACACATGTGCGTCATATCCTGATCAAGACTAACCAGTTCGTGACACCGGCGGACGCGAAGCGCAAGCTGACCGAATTGAAGCAGCGCCTGGATAACAATGCGGCAAAGTTCGAGGAGCTGGCGAAGTTGTTCTCCAATGACATGTCCGCCTCAAAGGGTGGCGATCTTGGATGGATTTACCCAGGCGATACGGTGCCGGAATTCGAGCGTGCAATGGATGCCTTGCAGCCGGGGCAGGTCAGCGAACCTATCGAGTCGCCCTTCGGATTCCACCTGATTCAGGTGCTGGAACGCAAGCAGGATGATGTTTCACAGGAGCGCCAGCGAATGATTGCGCGCCAGGCGATTCGCGAACGCAAGCTGGAAGAGGCGACACAGGACTGGTTGCGCCAGCTGCGGGATCGTGCCTATGTCGAGTACCGTTTTGATATCGGCGATGCGCGCTAGACCTACCATTGCCATTACCTGTGGCGAGCCGGCCGGAATTGGCCCGGAGATTTCGATCGAGGCGGCATGGGAGTTGCGAAGCAGCGTCAACAGCGTGTTGATTGGCGACGCAGCATTGCTGTCAGTAACAGCATCAGAAATTGACCCTGCCATCCGGCTCGTCGCCATTTCCACTCTCGCGCTGCGCAACAGCGGCCTGCCGCAGCTTCCGATTGGTCAAGTCCCGGTTATCGATTGTCCGCTGGCCGAGCCTGCGATTCCCGGCAAGCTCGATACCCGTAACGGGCGTGCCGTGTTGCAGACGCTGGACGTTGCCATCCGCGGAGCGGTGGAAAAGAAGTTTGATGCCATCGTGACTGCGCCTCTGCAAAAGAGCACGATCAATGACGCCGGAGTGCACTTTACCGGGCACACCGAATACCTGGCCGAAAAGACCGGAACCGCACAGGTCGTGATGATGCTCGCCGGCGGCGATCCCTTGCTGCGTGTCGCGCTGGCGACTACCCATTTGCCCTTGAAGGATGTGCCGGCCGCGATTACCGTTGATGGGCTCATGCGCACGATCGAGATCGTGCATCAGGATCTGCGGCAGAAGTTCGGACTGTCCGAGCCGCGCATACTGGTCACCGGCCTGAATCCGCACGCAGGGGAGGGCGGATATCTCGGGCGTGAAGAGATCGACGTCATCACGCCTGTGCTGCAAGCAGCTCAGGCGAAAGGCATTGATGCCACGGGGCCCTATCCCGCCGACACACTGTTCCAGCCCAAGTACCTGAAGCATGCCGATTGCGTACTGGCGATGTACCACGACCAGGGGCTGCCGGTATTGAAGCATGCAAGCTTTGGACGTGGCGTCAATATTACGCTCGGCTTGCCGATCATCCGCACCTCCGTCGATCATGGCACTGCACTCGACCTTGCCGCTGCGGGTCTCGGACGTGCCGATCATGGCAGCATGATCGAGGCGATCCGCGTTGCAGCACAGATGGCTGCGGCGTCTTCACAAGCGAACTGACTCAATGAAACACATTCCCCGCAAACGCTTCGGCCAGAACTTCCTGACCGATCAGTCGGTGCTGTACGACATCATCCGCGCCATTGATCCGCAGCCGGATGATGTGATGGTCGAGATCGGCCCCGGCCTTGCCGCGATGACGCGCCTGTTGCTGGATTCGCTCAAGCAGCTCCACGTGGTGGAACTCGACCGGGACCTGGTTGCGCGGCTCAAGAAGAATTTCGACCCGGCTCGCCTGATCATTCATGAAGGTGACGCGCTGCAATTCGATTTCGCATCAATTCCGGTGCCGCCGGAACGCAAGCTGCGAGTCGTTGGCAACTTGCCGTATAACATTTCCAGTCCGCTGCTGTTTCATCTGGCACAGATCGCTCCGCAAGTGCATGACCAGCATTTCATGCTGCAAAAGGAAGTGGTCGAGCGCATGGTGGCGGAACCAGGCGGCAAAGCATACGGCCGTCTGTCTGTCATGCTGCAATGGCGCTATCACATGGATTTACTCTTCATCGTGCCGCCCACAGCATTCGACCCGCCGCCACAAGTCGATTCCGCCATTGTCCGCATGATCCCGATTGCGCAGCCGCTGCCATGCGATGCAGGAAAGCTGGAAAAGGTCGTGACAAAGGCCTTCTCGCAGCGACGCAAGGTAATCCGGAATTGCGTTGCCGGCATGTTCAGTGAGAGCGACCTGCTCGATGCCGGTATTGATCCGCAAGCGCGACCGGAAGCCGTGCCGGTGGAGCAGTTCGTTGCGCTCGCGAATCGGCTTTGATCCGGCCAACTAAACCAGTCCGAACCACCCCAGCAGCGCACCTGCACCGAGTAGCCACAGCAGATGCAGTCTGGTGCGCCAGACAATGATCGCGGAAACCAAAGTCAGCAGCCACAGGCGCCAGTCGCTGTGGAGGTCGTTGTTGGCACTGGTCAGGATCCAGCCGGTAGAGATCAGCAAACCGATCACGATCGGCGACATGCCCAGTTTGAATGCGCGCACCGCACGCAGGCTGCGATTGCGGTGCCCCCATTGTGCCGCGATGAACGTCAATGTCGTGCTGGGCAACAGGATGCCGAACATCGTAACCAGCACGCCGAACATTGCCATCGTGATGCTGCCGCTGTTAAGGCCAACTTGCCACCCCATCAATGCGACAAACAAGATGTTCGGACCGGGAGCCGCCTGCGCAATCGCAATCGATGCATTGAATTGTGGATCCGTCAGCCAGCGCTGCTCATCGACAAGATAGCGGTGCATCTCCGGTGCTGTCGAGATCGCGCCGCCAACGGAGAGCAGTGACAGCGAAAGATACTGCGTGAACAGATGCAGCCAGTCGCCCCACTCCATGTTGATGCCAAGTTCCGGATTCATGCTTTGAGCTTGCGATAGGCAAGTAAGCAAGCCACACCGCCGAGTACCGGAAGAACGTAGAGGAGCGGCAAGCGAAACAGCGCGATTGCTGCGAAACTGGCGATGCAGAATGCGATGCAGGCAGGCAAGCCAAGCGGGTTGGCCTTGAGCGTGCTCAGCGACCTCAGCCCCGCAGCGGTAATCAGGCCAGCCGCCACGGCGCCCATGCCCCGCAAGGCACCGGCGAGCCCGGGAAGATCGGCGTACTGCGCATACACCAAGGTCAACAGCAACACGATCACCAGCGGCAGGGTCAGCATGCCGGCCAGTGCAGCAAGTGCGCCGGGCAGGCCAAAATAACGACCGCCGATCATTAATGACAAATTGACGACATTCGGCCCCGGCATGATTTGCGCGACTGCCCATTCCTCCACAAACTCTTCGCGCGTCATCCAGCGCTTCTTCTCGACCAGCTCGTGCTGCACGATGGCCAGCACGCCACCGAAGCCTTGCAGGGCCAGCAACGTGAAGGACAGGAACAGGTCGGTGAGGGATTGCGGCCGCGGCCGGTTTTGCGGAACGGGGGAAGTCATGAAGCAGTCTGCATGGATAAATCAGGCCCTCAGGCGGGCAGCGTCGGTCAAGCGGATGCGCGCTCGATCAGCTCGATCTTGTAGCCGTCAGGATCCTGCACGAAGGCGATCACGGTGCTGCCACCTTTGACGGGGCCGGCTTCACGTGTAACAACGCCGCCCTCTGCCTTGACCTGTTCGCAGGTTTTGTACGCATCTTCCACCGCAATGGCGATATGGCCGTAGGCCGTGCCGAGTTCGTACTTGTCGACGCCGTAGTTGTAGGTCAGTTCAAGCTCCGCATGGTCCGGATTCGTACCGTAGCCGACAAACGCGAGTGTGTATTGTTGCTCGGGGCGGTCGGTGGTGCGGAGCAGTTTCATGCCGAGCACCTTGGTGTAAAAGTCGATGGAGCGTTGCAGGTCGCCGACCCGCAGCATGGTGTGAAGAATACGCATGATTGTTTCCTTTTCTGGTTCAGAAGAGTGGGAGCAATTCCGGTCCGTTCTCGCGCAGGACCTTTCTGGCCGCCTGGAATTCAGGGAACACCGATTGCACCGTTGCCCAGAAGCGCGGGCTGTGATTCATTTCACGCAGATGCGACAGCTCGTGCGCAACGACATAGTCGATCATCGGTAACGCAAAGTGGATCAGCCGCCAGTTCAGTCGGATCTTGCCTTCAACCGTGCAAGATCCCCATTGCGTGCTGGCTGAGGACAATGCGAAGGAGCGGTAGCTGACGCCAAGTTTTTCGGCATACACCGGCAGGCGTTCAGCGAAGATGCGTTTCGCTTCGAGCTGCAGCCATCCTTGCACCCGGTCCTTCAGTTGTTGTTCCGCTGCGTCGGGCGGGAGGCTGACCCTCAGTTCACGCAGATCGGCGTCATACATGATGCCGATCGACTGCGCAGCAAGAATGCGCAGCGTGATATCAGTGCCGAGATACGGGAGTGTCGCCCCGTCGCGCCATTGCATATGCGGCTGCAGGCGGCGCGCCGAACGCTCGCGGCGTTCGTTCAGCTTGGTCAGGATCCAGCGCTGCTTCTCCCGGATCGCATTTTCAATTTCGGCAATCGGAACCCATCTTGGTGCGGTAATGCGCAGGCCGTCTTCATCGATGAGGAATCCGATCGAGCGGCGCTTGGAGCGCAACAGGCGGTAATCCAGGATCAGGTCACGCAGATGGACGCGGCGGCGTCCGGGGTGTGCTTCACTGGGGTTGGGAGGGGACGGCTGCAAATACAGCGGTTCGCTGTGTCCTGCTGGATTTGTTCCCGGCACGTGACGCGGTGCCGGGAGGTCGCCTGCAGGCTGCGCAGAGGTTTCAGGCGCGAAGAAATCCAGCTGCAATGCAAGCTGTTGCGGATCAGGCGGAGTCTGGCGAAGCAGCTTCAATGGCGTCGGGGATGTGTTCTTTGGAGTAGATGCCGGGTGATGAAATCACGCGCATTTCCGATTCTATCCAATTTTCAACCTTCTGAAGCAGCTCGGCCGAAGTCAGGCCTTCCGGCGAGATCGGCTTGCCGATCGAGACCGTAATCAGCCCCGGTTTCTTGATGAAGGAATTCTTGGGCCAGCACTCACCAGCATTGACCGCCATGGGAACCACGAGGGTATTGGTTTCAATCGCGAGGCGTGTACCGCCGCCCTTGTACTTGCCTTTTTTCCCAACAAGCGAACGCGTCCCTTCCGGGAACATGATGATCCACTGGCCACCGGCGAGACGTCTTCTGCCTTGTTCAACCACATGCGCAAAGGCGTCCCTGCTCTTGCTGCGGTCGATCGGGATCATGCGCAGCAGGGCGAGGCCCCATCCGAAGAACGGGATATACAGAAGCTCTTTCTTGAACACATAGACCAGCGGGCGCGGCATCGCGTACAGGTAGAAGATGGTTTCCCACGCAGACTGATGCTTCGACAGCAGAATTACCGGCGCATCCGGCAGGTTTTCCCAACCCTTGATTTCGTAGCGTACGCCGCAGATAACCTTGCAGGCCCAGATGACGAACCGGTTCCAGCAGGAGGTGAAGCGATAGCGTTGATTGTAGGGCAGTGGCGCCACCAGGAAGCACAGCGGCACCCAAATCAGTGTTGCGATGATTGTCAGCGAGACAAACAGCAGTGAACGCAGGAACAAGGTGATGCTAGACATCGAATCTCCAGAAATAAATAAGGGGGGCGCGGATTCACGCTGCTGCGGGCACGTCTGCGTCCGCTTTCAAGAGATGGTCCACGACGGCGGCCAGGTCCTTGTGCACCGTCGTGCCGGGAGGAAGGCCGCCTTTGGTGCGGGTCTTTTCGCCTTTGCCGGTCAAGACCAGATAGGGAGTGCATCCCGTAACAAAGCCGGCCTGCAGGTCGCGCAGGGAGTCGCCGACGGTCGGCACACCTTTGAGGCTGATGTCGAAACGCTTTGCAATCTCCTGCAGCATGCCGGGTTTAGGTTTGCGGCAATCGCAATTGTCATCCGCCGCATGGGGACAGAAGAAGATGGCATCGATATCGGCGCCAACACGCTGCGCCGCCGTATGCATCTTCTGGTGGATGGCATTGAGCGTGACGATATTGAACAGGCCGCGTGCAATGCCTGACTGGTTGGTTGACACGATCACGCGGTAACCAGCCTGGTTGAGGCGGGCAATGGCCTCAAGCGAGCCAGGGATCGGCACCCATTCGTCCGGGGACTTGATGAATTGGTCGGAGTCGTGATTGATGACGCCGTCCCGGTCCAGGATGATCAGCTTCATGGTCGAATCCATCTTCAGGTTCATGCCAGTCCAAAACTTAAACAGCGAGCTTCGAAATATCGGCCACCCGGTTCATCATGCCGTGCAGGTCAGATAACAATGCAATGCGGTTATTGCGCAACTGTTCGTCCTCGGCCATCACCATCACGTCATTGAAGAAGGCGTCGACGTTGTCGCGCAGATGCGCCAGCGTTTTCAGGGTGCCGGTAAAGTCGCCTTTTGCGAAGGCGGCATCGACTTGCGGCTTCAGCTGGGTCATCGCGGAATACAGGCCTTCTTCAGCCGATTCTTTCAGCAGGCCTTGTTGCACTGCCACACCCGCGGCTTCGGCCTTCTTCAGGATATTGGTGATGCGCTTGTTGGCGGCAGCAAGCGATTCGGATTCGGGCAGCGCGGCGAATGCCTTGACTGCATCGAGCCGCTCGATGATGTTGTCCAGGCGGTCCGGATTCTGCGCGACGACGGCTTCGATCTCGTTCGGTGCAAAACCGCGCTCACGCAGCAGGCCGCGCAGGCGGTCCAGCATGAAGTTCGTGACTTCGGCGGTAGAGTCCTTGAAGTTCGCATTGCCGGAAAACAGTGTTGCTGCATCCTGCAGCAAGGCATTCAGCGACAGCGGCAGGCGCTTTTCCACCAGCATGCGCAGCACGCCGAGTGCATGGCGGCGCAGCGCAAAAGGATCCTTGTCTCCGGTCGGCTGCAAGCCGATGCCCCAGATGCCGACCAGTGTTTCGAGTTTGTCTGCCAGAGCAACGACAGTGCCGGTCTGCGTGGACGGCAACGCATCACCGGCGAAGCGCGGTTGGTAATGCTCGGATGCAGCCAATGCAACTTCTTCGTGCTCGCCGTCATGGCGCGCATAGTAAGTGCCCATGATGCCCTGCAACTCCGGGAACTCGCCGACCATGTCGGTCAGCAGGTCGGCTTTGGCCAGCAATGCGCCACGTTCGGCCAACTTCACGTCGGCATTCAGGCTCGCTGCAATCTTGCCAGCCAAGGCTTGGACGCGCTCGGTGCGCGCAGCCTGCGTGCCGAGCTTGTTGTGGTAGACGACGTTTGCCAATCCCGGCAGGCGGTCTGCAAGCTTCTTTTTCTTGTCCTGCTCGAAGAAGAATTTTGCGTCGGACAGGCGCGGGCGTACCACGCGCTCGTTGCCGCCGATGATGTGCTGCGGATCTGCAGTCTCCAGGTTCGACACGATCAAAAAGCGCGAACGCAGGCGGCCATGGGTATCGGTCAGGGCGAAGTACTTCTGGTTTGTCTGCATCGTCAGGATCAGGCATTCCTGCGGCACCGACAGGAAAGTCTCCTCGAACTTGCATTCGTAGACGACCGGCCATTCAACCAGCGCGGTGACTTCGTCGAGCAGGGATTCCGGCATCAGTACCTTGTCATGGCCGGCTTTTTCCAGCAACGAGGCACGGATGCGCTCCTTGCGTGCAATGACCGAAGGAATGACCTTGCCTTGCACTTCCAGCGTTGATGCATACGAATCGGCATTGGCAATAGCGATGTCCTGTTGCGACAGGAAGCGATGGCCGAGGGTCGCACGTCCAGCCGACAGGCCGAGGACTGCCACCGGCACCACGTCGCTGCCATGCAGTGCAATCAGCTTGTGCGCAGGTCGCACGAACTGCACAGTCGATCCATCCGGGCGCTGGTAGCTCATCACCTTCGGAATCGGTAGCTTCGGCAAGGTGTCTTCCAATGCAGCCTGCAAACCGCCGTGCAGCGCAGAGCCCGGTGCGGTGTAAGTGTAGAAGAAGCTCTCCGCCTTGCCGTCGGAGGCACGTTCGAGGTCCGTCAGTTTCAGGTGGGGGAAGCCGAGTGCGGCAAGCTTTTTCGCCAGCGGCGGCGTCGGATTGCCTTCCTTGTCGAGCGCGACGGAGACCGGCAGCACTTTTTCACGGATGGACTTGTCCGGCGATACGTCGCGCACCTTGGTGATCGAGACGGCCAGGCGGCGCGGCGTTGCATAAGCGGTTGCAACGGAATCGGCTTCGACGAAATCGCGCGATTTCAGGCCGTTGAAAATACCGGTAGCAAATGCTTCGCCCAGCTTGGCAAGCGCTTTCGGCGGCAGTTCTTCGGTGAGCAGTTCGACTAACAGTGTCTGGTTCATATTTTTGTCGTCGTTCCCTTGCAGGTGGGAATTCTGGGACTGTAGAGGTGTTAAACGTTGCCCGGTTATCAGGCGGCCTTGCGCGCATCCCCGCACATCGGGAAGCCCAGCTTCTCGCGCGAGTCGAAATACGCCTGCGCCACGGAGCGCGACAGGTTGCGGATGCGGCCGATGTAAGCAGCGCGCTCGGTCACGGAAATCGCGCCGCGTGCATCGAGCAGGTTGAAGGTGTGCGCTGCCTTCAGGATCATTTCGTAGGCGGGCAAGGCCAGCGGCACTTCCATCAGGCGCTTGGCTTCGGCTTCGTAGTTGCCAAATAGCGAGAACAGGAATTCGGTGTTCGAATGCTCGAAGTTGAAGGTCGATTGCTCGACTTCATTCTGGTGGAACACGTCGCCGTATGTCAGGCGTTTGGTCACACCATGCTCTTCCCATTCGGTCCAGACAAGGTCATACACATTCTCCACGCCTTGCAGGTACATTGCGAGGCGTTCGATGCCATACGTAATCTCACCGAGCACCGGCTTGCAGTCGAGGCCGCCGACTTGCTGGAAGTATGTAAACTGCGTGACTTCCATGCCGTTCAGCCACACTTCCCAGCCCAAGCCCCAAGCGCCCAGCGTCGGGTTTTCCCAGTCGTCCTCGACGAAGCGCACGTCGTTCTGCTTCAGGTTCAGCCCGAGTGCTTCCAGCGAGCCGAGATACAGGTCGAGGATGTTTTCCGGCGCAGGCTTCAGCACGACCTGGTACTGATAGTAATGCTGCATGCGGTTCGGGTTCTCGCCGTAGCGGCCGTCCTTCGGGCGGCGTGACGGCTGCACATACGCGGCACGCCACGGCTCGGGACCGATTGCGCGCAGGAAGGTGGCGGTGTGCGAGGTGCCGGCGCCGACTTCCATGTCGTAGGGTTGGAGCAGGGCGCAACCTTGCGCGTCCCAATACTCTTGCAGCTTCAGGATTACTTGTTGAAATGTCAGCATCGTGGCTTGCCTTCCCGCTGTGTGAGCAGGCGGAGGATGAATGATGGAAATTCGCTAAAGCCCTAGATTTTAGCGGTTTTTCATGGGCTTATGCGGATTGCGGCGGCTATAAAACCAAGCGGCGCCGAGCGTCAGAAAGGCCAGGCCAACCACCACTGCGTTGCCGTACTGGCCATAGGGTGTCAGCCCCGAGAAGCCTTGGACCGTGGTCGATATCTCGCCGAACTCGAAGGGACGCAGCTGTGCAAGGATTTCGCCCTTCGGCCCGACGACTGCAGTGGCGCCGGTATTCGTGGCGCGCAGCATCGGGCGACCGGTTTCAATGGCGCGCATCTGAGAGATTTGCAGGTGTTGCGGTACCGCCACCGAATCACCGAACCACGCGATATTGGACATGTTCAGCAGGATGGTTGCCTGCGGGCGGCCGGCAGCACGGCCGCCGGCGAGTTGCGCAGCGATTTCTTCCCCGAACAGATCCTCATAGCAGATGTTCGGCAGAACCCATTGATCGCGCACGGCAAACGGTTCTTGCAACAGATTGCCACGGGTGAAGTCGCCCAGCGGGATTTTCATCATGTCAACGAACCAGCGTGCGCCGAGGGGAATGAATTCGCCAAAAGGCACCAGGTGGTGCTTGTCGTAGCGGTAGGTTTTTGTTTCGGGGGATGGGGAGATGCCGATTGCGCTGTTCGCATACTGCCTCGGGCCGTCACTGATCGGGATGCCAAGCATCAGGTGGCTCTTTGACTTCTGCGCAAAGTTCGACAACAGGCCCATATAGTCCGGTGGAAGCTGGCTGGACAGGAGCGGTATGGCGGTTTCCGGCGTGGCGATCAGGTCCGCCGGTTTGGCCTTGATCATGTCGTGGTACAGGCCGAGCGTCGTCTGGATCTGCTCCGGCTCGAACTTCAGATCCTGCGGAACATTGCCCTGCAGGAGGCGTACCGAGATCGGCGCGCCGCTGGGCTGTGTCCAGTGAATCGTATTCAGCCCTGCTCCTGAGGCAAGCAGTACGACGGCGATACTCACGGGAATTTTTCGAGCCGGAAGCAGGGCGATGCAGCCCGCAATCAGCGCAGCCACCCACGCGACGCCATAAACGCCGATGACCGGTGCAAATCCGGCAAGCGGTCCCTCGGTATGGGCGTAGCCCGAGCTCACCCATGGGAAGCCGGTCAGGAACCATCCGCGCGACCATTCTGCGAGCGTCCACATTGCGGGGAGAATCAGCAATGCTGCCACGGTTGCCGAGGCGGACCAGCGTTGTCTGAGCCAGGTGCTTCCTCCCATTGCAAGCGCGGCGAACCCGCCCAATACGGATGCCAGAAGAGCGACAGCGACGATCGCCATCCAGCTTGGCAAGCCACCATAGCGGTGCATGCTGATGTACAGCCAGTGCACGCCTGCAGCAAGCCAGCCGAAACCATAGGCCCAGCCGACGAATGCGCTGTAACGGACCGAATCCTGACGCAATACGAGCCAGAAAAGCAGGGCCAGCAGTGCAATCTGCAGCGGCCATGCGCCGAAGGGGGCAAATGCCAGCACGTTTGCCGCACCGGCGGCAAGGGCGAACAGAATGGAGCGGGATAGGGAAAGGCGAATAGTCACGCAGTCGGTCTTTTTCTGGTTTTTGTTCTAGCCTGAATATTCCGGCTGCGCAGCGTGTCGGAAACGTTGCCGGCGGAGGAGGGCTGCCGGCCCGTATTCACCACATTACGATGCAACCTGGAGGCTTTGCTCGGAGAGCTTTTCTACCATCAGCACATGGACTTGCCGTGCGTCGGCGCGCAGCACTTCAAAGCGCATGTTGCCGATGTCGAACACGTCTCCCTTGTGCGGCACACGCCCGAGGTGATTGGCGACCAGGCCACCGATCGTATCGACATCGTCATCCGAAAAATCGGTGCCGAGGATCTCATTGAACTGTTCGATTTCAGTCAGTGCCTTGACGCGCCAGCGCAGCCTGTTTCCGCTGTCGCGGATCGGCAGGATATTATCCGCGTCGTCGTCGAGGTCGTACTCGTCTTCGATATCGCCGACGATCTGCTCGAGGACATCCTCGATCGTGACCAGTCCGGATACCCCGCCGTATTCATCGACAACGATCGCCATGTGGTTGCGGTTGGCGCGGAAGTCGCGCAGCAGCACGTTGAGATGCTTCGATTCCGGGATGAAGATCGCCGGGCGCAGCATGGCGTGTACGTCGAACGCCTCATCTGCGTAGTGACGCAGCAGGTCCTTTGCCAGCAGGATGCCGACGACCTTGTCGCGGTCGCCTTCCACCGCTGGGAAACGCGAGTGCGCTGTCTTCAGCACAAGCGGCATCCACTCCTCGATCGGCTTGGTCAGGTCGATCACATCCATTTGTGAGCGAGGGACCATGATGTCGCGGGCGGAGAGATCGGAGACCTGGAATACGCCTTCGATCATCGACAGCGCATCGGCGTCGATCAGGTTGCGCTCATGCGCTTCGTGCAGGATTTCCAGCAGTTCGGCGCGGTTTTCAGGTTCCGGGGAAATCAGTGCGGTCAGGCGTTCAAACAGGGACCGCTGGGGTTTGGTGTCAGAGTATTTGGCACCACTAGGGTGATCTTGCATATGGCGGGATGCCGTTGTTGGAGTCGGGTATAGCATACAACAAATGGGCGCCGAACCTCAAAGCTGGCGCCGCAAATTGCTCAAAATCTAACTTTCCGCGTAGGGATTCGGTTCGCCAAGGTCAGCCAGAATCTCGATCTCGAGCTGTTCCATTTCGGTGGCATCCTCATCGCTCTCGTGGTCATAGCCTTGCGCATGCAGCACGCCATGCACGATCAGGTGCGCGGCATGCGATTCAAGCGTCTTCTTCTGTTCCGCCGCTTCGCGCTGCAGGACATCGGTGCAGAGGATGATGTCCGCCTGTGTCACCGGGCTGTCCTCATCCTCGGTATAGGCGAAGGTCAGCACATTGGTCGCGTAGTCCTTGCCGCGATAGTCCCGGTTGAGCGTTTGGCCTTCTTCCGCGTTGACGAAGCGAATCGTCAGTTCGGCGGGGGCAAACAAGGCAGCCTGCACCCAGCGACGCAACTTGTCGCGGGTAATGGTTTCTTTCAGGCGAGGATCCGGATACTGAACAGCGAGGGATAACTTATTTTTTTGCGGCATTTCTGGCTGCGGTGCTGGAAGCGGAAGTGGCTGCATCATAGGCATCGACGATGCGGGCAACCAAGGGATGGCGCACCACGTCTGCGCTGGTGAAGTGGGTGAACGCGATACCGCGTACCTTCTTCAAGATGTGGATGGCGTCGACCAGGCCGCTCTTCTGGGTGCGTTGCAAATCGATCTGCGTCACGTCGCCGGTGACGACGGCCTTGCTGCCAAAACCGATGCGGGTAAGGAACATCTTCATCTGTTCCGGCGTGGTGTTCTGCGCTTCGTCAAGGATGATGAAGGCATGGTTCAGCGTGCGGCCGCGCATGTAGGCCAGCGGGGCGATTTCGATGACTTGCTTCTCGAACATCTTCTGCGTGCGGTCAAAGCCGAGCAGATCGTACAGCGCATCGTACAAGGGGCGAAGGTAAGGATCGACTTTCTGTGTCAGGTCGCCGGGCAGGAAGCCGAGGCGTTCACCCGCTTCGACAGCCGGCCGCGTCAGGACAATGCGTTTGACCGCATCGCGCTCCAGTGCGTCGACAGCGCAGGCAACGGCGAGATAGGTCTTGCCGGTACCGGCGGGGCCCACGCCAAACGTGACGTCGTGCTCGAGAATTGCCTTGAGATATTGATTCTGATGCGGCGTCCGTCCCCGCAAGTCGCTGCGGCGGGTCTTCAGCGCAGGTGCAGTATTGTCGTCCTCGGCATCTTCGTTGACCACTTCCGGCAGCGCTGCAGCATCTTTCTTTGTAGAACCTTTCTTCGGTTGCGCCCGCTTTTCAACGACCGCCAGTTGTACATCTTCTACCGCAATCGGCTTGTCCGCAATGTCATAAAACGTCTCCAGCAACTCCACCGCTTGCGGTGCATTGCTGCCGCTGACGACGAACTTCTCGCCGCGGCGAAAGATGGTCACGTCGAGCGCTGCGGATATTTGCCTGAGGTTTTCATCCATCGGACCGCAAAGGTGCGCAAGGCGCGTGTTGTCCACCGGGTCAGGGATGAAATGATGTGGTTGAGCGGGAATTTTTGTTTTCAAAATGAAGTGGGTTGTATCGCTTGAGATTCACTCTTTGATGACAAGTTCGCCACGCAGCGAATAGTGGTAGTCATCCACAATCTTCACGTCGATCATCTGCCCGATCAGGCGCGCCGCATGCGGGCCGCCGGGGAAATTGACGACACGATTGTTTTCTGTGCGGCCTTGCAGTTCCTGCGGGTCCTTTTTCGACGGGCCTTCCACCAGGATGCGTTGCGTGGAGCCGACCATCGCCTGGCTGATTTTTCGCGCATTCGCTTCGATCGCCGCCTGCAGATGTTGCAAGCGCTTGAGCTTCAGCTCCTGCGGAGTATCGTCTTCCAGATTGGCGGCCGGCGTGCCGGGGCGCGGGCTGAACACGAAGCTGAAACTGGCGTCAAAGCCGATGTCGTCAATCAGCTTCATCATTGCATTGAAATCCGCTTCGGTCTCGCCGGGGAAGCCGACGATGAAATCGCTCGCAATCGAGATGTCAGGACGCACTTCGCGCAGCCGCCGGATCACGGATTTGTATTCCAGCACGGTATAGCCGCGCTTCATTGTCATCAGGATACGGTCAGAGCCGTGCTGCACCGGCAAATGCAGGTGGTTGACCAGCTTCGGCACCTTGGCGTAGGCGTCGATGAGGCGCTGCGTGAATTCCTTCGGATGGCTGGTCGTGAAGCGGATACGCTCAATACCCGGGATGTCGGCGACGTATTCAATCAGAAGCGCGAAGTCGGCAATTTCGCCGTCAGCCATCGCACCGCGATAGGCATTGACGTTCTGGCCGAGCAGCGTCACTTCCTTCACGCCTTGCGCCGCGAGGCCGGCGACTTCGGTCAGTACGTCATCGAAGCGGCGCGACACTTCTTCGCCACGGGTATAAGGTACGACGCAGTAGCTGCAGTATTTGCTGCAACCCTCCATGATCGATACGAATGCCGTCGCGCCTTCGACGCGGGCCGGCGGCAGGTGATCGAATTTTTCGATTTCCGGGAAGCTGATGTCGACTTGCGCGCGGCCTGTTGTGCGGCGCTGGCTGATCAATTCCGGCAGGCGGTGCAGGGTTTGCGGACCGAACACGACGTCGACATACGGCGCGCGCTTGACGATCGCCTCGCCTTCCTGCGACGCGACGCAGCCGCCGACACCGATTACCAGGTCCGGTTTGGTGCGCTTGAGTTCACGCAGGCGGCCGAGATCGGAAAATACCTTCTCCTGGGCTTTTTCACGCACGGAACAGGTGTTGAGCAGAATGACGTCGGCATCTTCCGGCGTCTCCGCCTTGACAACGCCTTCGGCCGCATTGAGCACGTCTGCCATTTTGTCCGAGTCGTACTCGTTCATCTGGCAGCCGAAGGTCTTGATAAATACTTTTTTGGGCATCTACTTCTACTTACTGGGAAAGGCTGTTCGTTTGTTTCTTGAGGGGCTTGCTCGCCTCTTCGGCCGTCAGGATCCACACGCGATCGATTTTCCCCTGCGCATCCTCGGTGTAATTCACGACGAGGTTAGTGCCGCGTATCGCGGCCGGCATTTCAATCAGGTTCCTCTGGTTCCAGATGCGTGCGCCGGGAGAGAGATGGCGCACCTTGCCCTCGATCACGACTTCCGGATGTGCCGCTGGCGACATCTTGCCGCGCTTGGCACTGGGCGGGAATGGGCGTTCGAATGCCGATGCGGGCAGTGCAACTGCCGCAGACAAAAACGCCATCAGGAAGAATCGACGCCACATCTTGCACCTCATATCGTCGCAAAAGTGCCGCGATCTGCGGCCAGATAAAGGGAAATTATGGGCGTTCAGCGGCAGGATCAAGCCTACGACACGGCATCGATGCAGCTTTGCTGCGCCTTGCTTGCTTGGTCACGTCAAGTGACGGATGAGCCGGAAAATTATACCATCCGGCCCCAATGCGACATTTGAAGTTGCAAACCTGCAATAACCTCGCCAATAGTAATCGTACTGAAGTGGCATGGATGGATGAAATCCGGCCAACAAAAACAAAATGGGTTACGAGATTCCCCGTAACCCATCGATGTCTGGTGGTGATAGGTGGACTTGAACCACCGACCCCAGCATTATGAGTGCTGTGCTCTAACCAGCTGAGCTATATCACCAAAATAGCCCTCAATTATGGTGCGATTAGTTACGGCTGTCAAGAGATGTTGGGTCGAGAGTAATGCCCACAACTGTTTTAGGATGTCACGCGACCCGGTTATGTCGCCGCCCGATTGACCTGTTCGAGGACAAGTGCAGTGGCATTGCGGTCCAGGCAATCGATCACGATGCGCTCGGGCATGGAGCGCAGCCAGGTTAGTTGTCTTTTTGCTAGTTGTCTTGTCGCCGCGATGCCCTTCTCGCGCAAGGTCGCGAAGTCGTACGCGCCGTCCAGGAATTCCCACGCCTGCCGGTAGCCGACGCAGCGTATCGATGGCAGCCCGGGATGCAGGTCGCCGCGGGCGCGGAGCATCTCCACTTCTTGCAACAAGCCGCCGCCGGCCTGATCGAGCATGGCGTCAAAGCGAACGGCAATGCGCTCATGCAGCACGCCACGGTCGGAAGGCTCGAGCGAGAGCGGGAGCAGGTCGAACGGCAGTTCCGGTCTCGGCGCTTTTGCCAGCAGTTGCGACATCGGCTGGCCGGTCAGCGCATAAATCTCCAGTGCGCGTTGAATACGCTGGGAGTCATTGGGTTTCAGGCGTGCCGCGGTCGCAGGATCGATGTCAGCGAGTCTGGCGTGCATGGCAGGCATGCCGATTTCAGCCGCCTCCTTGTCCAGGCGGGCACGGACTTCTGCATCTGCCTGAGGCAAGTCGTCCAGCCCGTCGCGCAGCCCTTTGAAGTACAGCATGGTGCCGCCGACCAGCAGCGGCAGTTTGCCGCGTTGTGCGATCTCGGCGATCAGTCGCAGCGCGTCTTCGCGGAACTGCATCACGGAGTAGGCGTCGAGCGGATCGATGATGTCGATCAGGTGATGCGGCACGCTGGCACGTTCTTCTGCGGTCGGCTTGGCGGTACCGATATCCATGCCACGATACACGAGGGCTGAGTCGACCGAGATGATCTCCGACGGGATATGACGAGCCACTTCCAGTGCGGCGGCGGTTTTTCCTGAGGCGGTCGGTCCCATGATGGTGACCGCCAGCGGCAATTGAGGCTTTCGGGCGGAAACGATCACAGGTTACTGTCCGCGCAGGAAGAGTTTGTCGAGATCGGACAGGGCGAGCTGCACCCAGGTCGGTCGGCCGTGGTTGCACTGGTCGGCGCGTTCGGTCGCTTCCATCTGGCGCAGCAACGCGTTCATTTCCGGCAACGTCAGCGCGCGGTTCGCGCGCACGGCAGTGTGGCATGCCATGGTCGCGAGCATTTCATTGCGGCGCTCTACCAGGACACGCGAGCCGCCGAACTCGCGGACATCGCGCAGCACATCACGTGCGAGAGCCTGGACATCGGCATTCTTTAACAAGGCAGGAACGGCGCGCACGGCGAGCGTGGTCGGGGAAAGAGCGCTGATGTCAAAGCCCAGCGCCAGCAGTGCATCCCGGTTCTCGACGGCGGTACCAACCTCGACTGCGTCGGCGTAGAACGTGACCGGTATCAGCAAGGGCTGCACCTGCATTGCATTGTCGTCCAGCGCATTCTTCAGCTGTTCGTACAGGATGCGCTCATGCGCAGCATGCATATCGACCAGTACCAGCCCCTTCTTGTTTTGGGCGAGGATGTAGATGCCATGGAGTTGTCCGAGGGCGAAACCAAACGGGAATTCCTCCTCGGGGAGTACTGCGGCCGCGTTTGCGCTTGCACCGGATACTTCCGGTGGAATGCCGGACCAGGTGTTCGTTGCGGATGCGGACGCCACATCGGAAAACAATGCGCCGTACGCCGCCGTTGTCTGCTCGACTCCAAAGCCGCCGGCAAATTGTGACGCGAATGAGGTCTGCTGCTGTGGCTCGCGAATCCACGGCAGTGGACCGGACGATGCAGGCGTGACGGGAGATGCGGGTGCCGAAGCGTCGATCGACACGGCAGCGGTTTGTGCGAGCGCTCGGCTGACGGCATGAAAGACGAACTGGTGCACGGCACGGCTGTCACGAAAACGCACTTCGATCTTCGAGGGGTGCACATTCACGTCGACAAGCGCCGGGTCGAGATCGAGCGCCAGCACATACGAGGGGTAGCGGTCGCCATGCAGGACATCCTGGTAGGCGGAGCGCACCGCATGCGTGAGCAGCTTGTCGCGCACAAAGCGCCCGTTGACATAAAAGTACTGTGCATCGCCACGTGCCTTGGATGCCGTCGGCAAGCCGACAAAGCCATGCAGCCGCAACGGTCCTGCGGTTTCGTCCAGCGGCAGACGTGCGCCCGCGAACTCCGTGCCTAGGATGTGTGCGCTGCGCTTGTCGACTGCGCTGGCATTCCAGTGGTCGATCGTCTTGCCGTTATGTGACAGCGAAAAGGCGACGTCCGGGCGGGACAGCGCAACGCGGCGCACCACCTCGGCACAGTGGCCGAACTCGGTTTGCTCGGATTTCAGGAACTTGCGTCGGGCCGGCGTATTGAAGTACAGGTCGCGCACATCGACTGTCGTGCCGGGCGCGCCGGAAGATGGCACGACCGGGCGGCTCTGATCACCCGAAATCTCCCAGGCATGCGCAGCGTCATGCGTGCGGGAGGTCAGCGTGAGCTGGGCGACGGATGCGATGGAGGCCAGCGCCTCGCCGCGGAAGCCGAGGGTGCCGACGTTTTCCAGGTCGACCAGCGACGCAATCTTGGAAGTGGCATGGCGCGCCAGCGCGAGCGGCATTTGCTCGGGCGGGATGCCGCGGCCGTTATCGGTAATCGCGATGCGTTTTACCCCGCCTTCCTCGATGCGCACGGTGATGTGCGTTGAGCCGGCGTCGAGCGCGTTCTCGAGCAGCTCCTTGACGACGGCGGACGGCCGGTCGACAACCTCGCCGGCGGCAATCTGGGAAATGAGCTGGTCGGAAAGCGCCTGGATCGGGCGGGCGGGAAATTGCGGCATATTCATGCGCGGATTATACCGCCGCGGGCTTGTTCGACCTTGTGCGTCAAGAAGGCTGGACGCGGGCGTTTCTCTCGTGCGCAAGCCGAGGAAACCCTTAAACAAGGTTCTGTTTCAGAGGTGTTAACGAGATTGTTCCATCTCGCAATGCAGCGCAGAACGCAGTGTATGATGGCGCCCGAAACTTACTGGAGAACGAATGGACTTCACGGAATTCGTCGGCATGGTTTTGCATGTCGACAAATATCTCGGCCCCTTCATCGCGGAATACGGCACGCTGGTGTATGTGCTCCTGTTCGCAATCGTTTTCTGCGAGACTGGATTGGTGATCCTGCCATTCCTGCCGGGTGATTCGCTGCTGTTCATTGCTGGCGCCTACTGCGCCACGGGCGCGATGAACATCTGGCTGTTGATGGGATTGCTGCTGGTGGCGGCGATAAGTGGCAACACGGTCAACTATTGGATCGGCCGCATGATCGGCTATAAGGTCTTCACGCATGACTACAAGTGGCTCGACAAGAACGCGCTGCGCAAGACGCACGCGTTCTATGAACACCACGGCGGCAAGACCATCGTCCTTGCCCGTTTCGTTCCTGTGGTGCGTACCTTCGCACCATTCGTGGCAGGCGTGTCGGAGATGACGCTTGCCAAGTTCCAGTTCTATAACATGATCGGCGCGCTCGCCTGGGTAGTTGGGTTGGTGGTCGCCGGCTATTTCTTTGGCAATATCCCGCTCATCCGCAACCACTTGAACACGATCGTCCTCATCGGAGTCGGGGCGGCGGTAGTGCCCGTGGCGCTGGGTGCAATGTGGAAGCTTTCCAGCAGGGTCTTGAAGCGGAAAGCGTAGGGGAACAGGTGGGCCGGACCGATTCCGGTCCAGCCGTGCAGGAAGTGCCGAAGTCGCCGCTTATGCGGCGATTTTTGCAATGAGCCCCATGTCGGCGCCCGACATGAGCTTGTCGATGTCGACCAGGATCAGCATGCGCTGGTCGACCGTACCCAAACCGATCAGGTAATCCGTGTTCAGCGCAGTGCCCATTTCCGGCGCCGGCTTGATTTGCTCGGGCGACAGCGTAATGACATCCGATACGCTGTCGACCACCATGCCGATCACACGGCCGGCGACGTTGAGGATGATGACGACCGTGAACTGGTCGTAGGTCGGCGTGCCGAGATTGAGCTTGATGCGCATGTCGACGATCGGCACGATGATGCCGCGCAGGTTGACCACGCCCTTGATGAAGTCGGGCGCGTTGGCGATCTGTGTCGGCGTTTCGTATCCACGCAGCTCCTGCACCTTGAGGATATGGATCCCGTATTCTTCCTTGCCTAATGTGAAAGCGAGGAATTCGGTCGACGCGAGGTCGTGCTCGGCAGTGCCTGCAGATGGATTGACGGCGGTCGCTTGCATCATGGTGTGTCTCCTTTTGTCCGGACGCTGTCTTGCGGCGAGGTGCGCGCCTTACAGGGTTCGCACGGGATAGGTTATTTCTGCTGTGCAACAAAAGAGTAGCAGACTCTTCTTTGAAATGCGACAAGGCGCGTGGCAAACCCGCTCCAGCGCGTCTTTCTTCATTCCGGAAACTTGCGTGCGCGCGACAGGCTGTGAACAACGTGGCAAGCGAGCCGGACGCGGTATCGGGCAGCGCACGCCTGCGATCGGTACGCGGCGCACCGCAGGCCGCAATGTCGGCCTGCTCAGTAGGCGTTCAACAGCCTGCCACAACTAAAACTCTTCCCATTCCGCCTGGTCGGTCCCCGCCTTCATGGCCGGCGGCAGGGCGGCCTTTCCCATGCTTGTCCGACGCGCCGGCAAAGTCGGCGCAGTTGGTGTAGCTGGTGCAGCCGGTGTGGTGCGCGCAACAACAGGCTGAGACCGCGCAAGCGGCAGTCGAGAGGTGTTGGCACCGGGCAGCGGACTGCCCGATGCCAGTTTGAACACGTTGACCGCGCTCGACAGTTTGTGTGCCTGGTCCTGGAGTGAAGACGCGGCGGCTGCGGCCTGTTCCACGAGTGCGGCATTCTGCTGCGTCGCATTGTCCATCTGCACGATCGCCTGGTTGATCTGTTCAATGCCGGCTGTCTGTTCGTGGCTGGCGGCGGCGATTTCGCTGATGATGTCGGACACATGGCGGACGCTGGTCACGACTTCATCCATCGTGGCGCCCGCCTGGTCCACCAGTTTGGCGCCGACTTCCACCTTTTCCACGGAATCGTTGATCAAGCCTTTGATTTCCTTGGCGGCCGCAGCGGAGCGTTGCGCAAGACTGCGCACTTCCGTGGCCACCACAGCGAAGCCGCGCCCCTGTTCGCCGGCGCGTGCCGCTTCCACGGCGGCGTTCAGCGCAAGGATGTTGGTCTGGAACGCGATGCCATCGATAACGCCGATGATGTCGACGACCTTGCGTGAGGATTCATTGATCGAACCCATTGTCTCAACGACCTGCGACACGACGGAGCCGCCCCTGAGCGCGACTTCGGACGCCGTCGCAGCCAGCTTGTTGGCCTGCAGTGCGTTGTCGGCGTTGTGCTTGACTGTCGAGGTCAGTTCCTCCATCGAGGAGGCTGTCACCTGCAGCGTACTTGCCTGATCTTCGGTGCGTGAGGACAAGTCCATGTTGCCCGAAGCGATTTCATTGGAAGCTGTCGCCATGGTATCCGTGCCGGCACGGACTTCACTGACGATGCGTACGAGGCTCTCGTTCATGTCACGCAACGCCGATAGCAGCTGCCCGGTTTCATCGCGGGACTTGATCTCCACGGCCGTGCTCAGATCGCCTGCCGCCACACGGCGTGCTACGTCAACTGCGCCGAGCAAAGGCGTGGTAATGCTGCGAGTGACAAACCAGGCAATGAAGGCACCGCCCAGCAGCGCCGCTGCAGCCAGCGCCAGGGTCAGCATGAGTGCATTGGTGTAGGCGGCACCTGCTTCGGCAGCTGTCTGCTTGGCCAGTTTTTCCTGATGACGGATCATCTCGTCCATCGCCTCCAGCCAGGTGCGCTGGTGGGGGACGACGCTCGCAAGCAGCACCGGAATGACATCGCCCTGCCTGAGTGCCAGAGTGATGGCTTTGTTCACCCCGGTTGTGGTTGCCGTCTGGCCTGCAGCGATCCTGGCGAGCAGCTCCTTGCCCGTTGCATCCTTGATCATGCTGGTGAGCGTCGCATTGCTCTCCTTGTAAGCGGCGTTCGCTTCCTCTATTTGTTTGACTTCGGCATTGACTTCGTCCTCCTCCGTCATCACCGAGACATTGCGCACCCCGACCGCCACGCGCATGACGGCTTGGCGCATGTCATTGAGTTCCTTGATGACGACGTTGTTCTCATTGATGACCTTGTCCAGGCTCGCATGGATATTAGCCATTCGCGACAGGCTGACGGCCGCGAGCATGACGAGCAAGAGCAGCACGAGCCCGAAACCGAGGCCCAGGCGCGTGCCAATGCGCACATGGCGCAGGTTGGAAAGAAATTTCATGCTTATCCTTGTTGAGGGGCGCGTTCGGCAGCCCTTCAGCGTTGCGAATGTGCCAGCGGCACTAACCCGCGGGAAGAAAGAGCTCCGCCGTCAGGTTTGGAAGTGTCTGGCAATCAAAATGTTTCCTACAGGATACATTTTGCCGCATGCTCCTCTATGCTCACACTGGTATTTCTACGTAGTCATCTTGACAAGGAGCAGGCAATCAGTGGGGGAAGCGGCATGAGCAGGGCATGCAGCGTCTGCATCAGGTCATGCGGTTCTTGGCGAGGGGCGGGTTTTTCGCAAAGTACTTCCTGATGCCCTTCAGGACAGCTTCTGCCATGCGGTCCTGGTAATCATCGTCGGTCAGCTTGGCTTCTTCTTCAGGATTGGAAATGAACGCGGTTTCGATCAGGATGCTCGGGATGTCCGGTGCCTTGAGCACGGCAAAGCCGGCCTGCTCGACGGCGGCTTTGTGCAGCCGGTTGATGCCGCCGAGTTCGCGCAGCACGGCGCTGCCCACCTTCAGGCTGTCATTGATCTGCGCCGTGGTGGTCAGGTCCAGCAGCACACGGGCGAGCTGCCGGTCGTGCGTCTTGATGTTGACGCCGCCAATCAGGTCGGCGGCATTCTCCTTGTTGGCCAGCCAACGTGCCGCGGTGGAGGAGGCTCCTTTCTCGGACAGGACGAACACGGACGAGCCGCGTGCGGTAGCCTCGATCCAGGCATCGGCGTGAATCGAGATGAACAGGTCTGCCTGTACCTTGCGCGCTTTCTGTACCCTGACGTGCAGCGGCACGAAATAGTCGCCGTCGCGCGTGAGCATCACGCGCATGTTCGGCTGCTTCTCGATGCGTGCCTTCAGGCGCTTGGCAATCGCCAGCACCACATCCTTCTCGCGGCTGCCACGACGCCCGATGGCGCCGGGGTCTTCGCCGCCATGGCCGGGGTCGAGTGCGATGGTGATCATGCGTGTCAGGGCCGGACCCTTGCCATCCATCCTTGCGATCTGTTTGTCGGTCTCGTCTTCGTCGTCAGGAGCAGCGTCTGAATGGGCTGGGATCGGCGCCGCCCCAGCGTTGGCCAGCGGCGGCATGACGTCCCCCGGGGAATCGGTCGGCCACTCGCCGCTTTCGATCAGTGCAGCCAGCGGGTCACTCGGAAACTGGGGATACAGGTCGAAAATCAGGCGATGTCGATATTCGCCGACCGGCGCCAGCGTAAACACCTGCGGGTTGACTTCTTCCTTCAGGTCGAACACCAGGCGCACCACGTTCGGCCGGTTCTGGCCGACGCGCACCTGCTTGATGTACGGGTCATTCGGCGTGATCTTCGCCACCAGGTCCTTGAGGGTCGGGCTGAGTTCCAGGCCTTCGATATCGACGACCAGTCGCTCGGGATCCTTGACGATGAAGTGGCTGGTCTTGAGATCGCTGTCGTTCTCCAGCGTCACGCGGGTATAGTCGGCCGCCGGCCAGACGCGCACGGCGAGAATCTGGGCCGCGCGGGCCGGGACTGGTGCGAAGACGGAGAGAAGTAGGGTGCCGCCGGCTTTCAATATCGTGCGGCGTGATTTCGATCCGGATGTGGATCCCGCGATGGCGGTCACAAGTTCGGTGCGAATTTCAGACGATCGAGACATTGACTACCCTGGACGGACGATGCTTGTAATTCTATATCACGCCCATCGCCGGCAAGGCTTAGACGAACCTCAATGTCTGGCGCAGGCAACACCGGAACGGCCTTTTCCGGCCATTCGATGATGCAGATCGTGGCGCTGTTGAAGTATTCACGAAATCCGGCGTCGAGGAATTCTTCCGGACTGGCGAGGCGGTACAGGTCGAAGTGCATGATCTCGACCGGGTTGCCGGCGATGGTCACGGTGTACGGCTCGACCAGCGTATAGGTTGGACTTTTGACATGGCCTTCATGGCCGGCGGCATGCAGCAGGGAGCGGGTGAGCGTCGTCTTGCCGGCGCCGAGGTCGCCATGCAGGTAGATGGTCAGGCCGGGCGCGAGCGCGTGCGCCAGCGACGCGCCGAGCGCGGCGGTGCCGGCTTCATCATGGAGGTGTGTCTGAAAGTGCAGCATCTCTTAAAATGGCTTCTTTATTGGTGCATTGGCGATGACAGTTACCGCTGACAAATTATCCGCGCTGGCGCTGGCCATCAAGGCGTGGGGGCGCGAGCTCGGCTTTGATGAAATCGGCATCACCGGCATCGACCTGTCGCAAGAGGAAGCGGGGCTGCAGGCATGGCTCGACGCGGGCCACCACGGCGACATGGATTATATGGCAGCGCACGGCATGAAGCGCGCCCGCCCGGCGGAATTGGTGCCGGGTACGATCCGCGTCATCACCGCCCGCATGAACTATCTGCCGCGCCAGGCTGCACAGGATAGCGAGGGCGCGGGCGAGGACGACTGGCGGGTTCGTGAAGAGCATCGCGCTGCCGACCCGCAGGCGGCAGTCGTCTCCATCTATGCGCGCGGTCGCGACTATCACAAGGTATTGCGCGCACGGCTGCAGCAGCTGGCAGACCGCATTCGAGGCGAGATCGGCGAGTTCGGGCATCGCGTATTCACCGATTCCGCGCCGGTGATGGAAGTCGCGCTGAACGCAAAATCCGGCATCGGCTGGCGCGGCAAGCACACGCTGCTGCTGAGCCGCCATGCGGGGTCGATGTTCTTCCTCGGGGAGCTGTATACCGACCTGCCGCTGCCGGTGGATGAGCCAGCCTCATCCCATTGCGGGCAATGCAGTGCGTGCATCGATGTCTGTCCGACGCAGGCGATTCTGGCGCCGTACAAGCTGGATGCGCGGCGCTGCATTTCCTATCTGACCATCGAGCTCAAGGGCAGCATTCCTGTCGAACTACGGCCGCTGATCGGCAACCGCGTGTACGGATGTGACGATTGCCAGCTGGTCTGCCCCTGGAACAAGTTCGCGCAGCGCGCGGTGCTGCCGGACTTCGATGTGCGCAACGATCTGGACAGTGCAACGATGTTGGATCTGTTCGCATGGAGCGAGGAAGAGTTCAACCGTCGGCTCGAAGGCAGCCCCATCCGGCGCATCGGCCACGAGCGCTGGCTGCGCAACATCGCGGTAGGCTTGGGGAATGCTGCAGCGCAGATGCCGGGCGCGCTGCACATTGTCACTGCGTTGCAGGCGCGCGCCGACCATCCGTCAGAACTGGTGCGCGAACATGTCGCATGGGCGCTCGCCCGGCATGGAAGCAGTTCAGCGGGCGAGCGCCAGCCATAGCGGGATCGTGAATACCGACAGCACGGTGCCCGCAGAAATGATGAAAGCGACAAATGGCCCGTTGCCGCCCATGCGCGCCGCAAGCACATACGCGCTGGATGCTGTGGGCAGTGCACAGAAAGTCACGGCGATCTGCAATTGCAATTCCGGCAAGTCGACCCAGCGTCCCAGCCCATAACCGATCGCCGGCAGGGCAAGCAGCTTCACGGCGAGGAAGTACGACGCCATGCCTTTCGATTCATGCAAGCCTGATAGGCGCAGGCCCGCACCGACAGTAATCAGGCCGAGCGCAATCGATGCATTCGACATGCGCGACAGCGTCGCGCCGACAATGTCCGGCAAAGACAAGCCGAGCAGGTTGAAGGCCATGCCCGATGCCGTTGCTACTAGCAGCGGATTCTTCGCCAGCTCCAGCAGCAGGCCGCCGCTCTTGTGCACGAGTGCATGCACCGCGGCCATGTTGCAGAGGGGGACGGCAAAGCCCATGATCAGCGCCATGAGCGACGTGCCTTGTTCCCCGCCCAGGCGGGAGGCAATGGCCAGTGCGATGTAGGAATTGAAACGGAAGGCGGTTTGCACGCCGGACTCGAACACCATCGGCCCGGCGCGGAATAACGGCTTGGCGAGCCAGCCCAGTGCGATACCGCTCGCTACTCCTGCTAGTGCAACCTGCAGCATTTTCCCGGTGCTGCCGAAATCGAAGGGCGTGCGGGCGGTGGAATAGAACAGCAGGGCAGGGAAGAGGAAGTAGTAGATCAGCTTTTCCATCCCGCTCCAGAACTGGGCGCCCCAGTCGGTGAAGCGCATCAGCAGGAAGCCAAGCAGGATGAGCGCGAAATCGGGGAAAAGGATGGTGGCGATGGACATCGAAGGGTGATGGTGCGAGGTGTGCAAACAAGCAGACCGGAATGGTACCGGTGTTTATGCTTTCCTGCTGGCTGCGCCGGCTACTTGAGCAAACGCGCCAGCTCCACCGCCGTCTTCACATTCATCTTGTCGAAGATGTGCGCGCGGTGCACTTCCACCGTACGCATGCTGATACCGAGCTCGTCGGCGATCACCTTGTTCATCTTGCCAGCGAGGATCAGGTCGAGCACCTCGCGCTCGCGGATCGACAGACTCGCAAGGCGCGTGTGCACTTCATCATCGGCCCCGGCAGCCCGCGATGCGGCGAGCGCCTCTTCCACGCGATCCATCAGCTTGTTGTCGTTGAACGGTTTTTCGAAGAAATCGAAGGCGCCGCGCTTGAGGGTGTCGACAGCCATCGGCACGTCGCCGTGGCCCGTCAGGAAGATCACCGGAAGGCGCCGCGTCAGTCCGCGCGCCGTCAGCATGTCGAACAGCGCGGCGCCGCTGATGTCGGGCATGCGCACATCCAGCAGCAGGCAGTCGCCCGCCGGGTCGAAACTGTTCGTGTCGTCCAGGGCCGCCAGGAATGCTGCGCCGCTCTCATAGGCCGTGGCCGCGATCGAGCGCGACTGTGCGAGCCAGCTCAGCGAGTCGCGGATCACTTCTTCATCGTCGACAATGTGCAGCATTCTTTCCCCTCATGTCCCGGCGTTATTGTTCTTTTGGCCACTGTGTCGCCCGGACAAATAAAAGCGCTATTTTGCTTCGATTATGTCTGCTTCCGCTACTGTTTCGGAAAGCACTGGCAAAGAAAACCGGAAAATCGTCCCGCCTGGGGGATTTTTCGCATGGACCAGCGTGCCGCCGTGGAACTCGACCGTGGTGCGGCAGATCTTGAGGCCCATGCCCATGCCTTCTGCCTTGGTCGAGAAGAATGGCGAGAACAGGCGTTCGGCGACGTCGTCGGGAATGCCATGGCCTTGGTCGATCACAGACACCACCACGCTCTGTCCGGTTGATGAATCGTCGTCGAGTTCGGCGACGATGCGCAGGATGCGCCGCTCGGGCGAGACGTCCTGCATTGACTCAATTGCATTGCGGGTGAGGTTGAGCAGCACCTGCTCCAGCATCACGCGGTCGGCCAGCACGCTTGGCAGATTGGGCGCGACATGCAGTTGCGTGGCGACGAAGAACTGCCGCGCCTGCAGCTCGACCAGCGGTGTGACATTTTCGATCAATGCCGGGATCGAAACCTGTTCGCGGCTTGGTTCGCGCCGCTTTACGAAAGTGTGCACGCTGCGAATGATGTGCCCTGCGCGCTGCGCCTGTACAGTGGTTTTCTCGAGTGCGGGACGCAGCAGGGTCAGGTCAATGGTCTTTCCCTGAGTGGCACCGTTCTCGATCATGTTGAGTGCGCCGGTCGTGTAGCTGGAGATCGCCGCAAGCGGCTGGTTCAGCTCATGCGCGAGCGTCGAGGCGATTTCGCCCATCGTCGCAAGGCGGGCGCCGGCCTGCAGTTTTTCCTGCTGCTGCTGGTTCAGATCCTCGACCCTCTTGCGATCGGAGATGTCGAGGATGGATCCCATCCAGCCGGTTTGCCGTCCGCTGTCATCGACCAGCGGCGACTCGAAGATCAGCACCGGAAAACGTTCTCCATTGGCGCGCTGGAAGGTGGTCTCGTATTGCGGCGTCACCGTGCCGGCGAGCACCTGCGTGAAGCGCTGCTGGTATTCGTCCATTGCTTCCGGCGCCCAGTAAGGCATCGGCGGTGTCTTGCCGATCAGTTCTTCGGCGGGAATGCCAACCATTTCGCAAAAGGCCGGGTTCACATATGTAATACGTCCTTCCAGGTCGCGTGCGCGCAAGCCGGTCATCAGCGAGTTTTCCATCGCGGTGCGGAAGGACACCTGCTGGCGCAGTGCGCCTTCTGCCGCGAGTCGCCGGTTGATGTCGCGCCACAGCGCAACCAGGCTCACCAACAGGCCGATCGACAGCGCAATCACCGAACCGACCAGCAGGTTGGGCAGGAGCTTCGGCGCGCTCTTGACGCTATTGGTACGCAGGATGACGGTCGCGTAGGGGAGCTCCAGCGCGCGTCCATGGGTGTACACGTTGCGGCCGGGCCCGCCTGCCGCGCGTTTGGCGATCACGTTGTCGTCGTTGTCGGTCAGCGTGATTTCGTTATCCTGCGCGAACCACCATGGCACCATTTCATCGAGGATGCTGGCCACCGAATAGCTGGCGACGAGACTGCCCAGGTATTGCTCGCCCGAGAACAGGGGAACGTAGTACTCCATCAGCATCGGCCCGCTCAGGCCTGGCGGAGGAGCGGGCTGGCTGTATTGGGGCGTCTTGGTGGCGCGGGCGCGCTCGGCAGTCAGCCGCGATGGCACCGAGAAATCGGTGAGGAACAGGGAGGAGTCGTCCGTCGCGGTGACCGTCTTGCCCTCGGCATCGAGCCAGATGATGCGCTCAAGCTCGCGGTTGTTGCGGATCAGTACCGCCATGCGGTCCTGCAGGCGTTTGCCGGAAAGATAACCTGAACTGATTTCATTGCCGATCAGCCGGATGCTTTCTTCATTGCGCTCGAGCTGAAAGCGTATCGTCTGCTCGACCCAGAGCGTATCGGCAATCAGCTGTTCCTGGCGCTCGGTCGCTTCCATCTGCTGCGCCTGCCACGGCAACCACAGCAGCGTGGACACGAACAGCATCACGAGCAGCATCGGCACCAGCCAGTGCCAGGTACGCCTGCGGCCGGGAAGGGCGGGGCTGGATGCGGAGACGAGTGATCTGATTGACATGACGCAGGTGGTGTTCGGTGATGCGAGGCGCGCAGCATCGTCGCAGGCCGGGCAAGTGTATCTGACCGGCAGGCTCAATCCTACTCTGCCCGCTCATTTCGGGCATCATCTGATGCGAAAATCGGATTCCCGCAAAGCGATTGTGGTTAACCACACTTGTGAGGCTCGGGCGGTGCCATGACAATGGTTTAACAGAATATTGTTTTTTCAGCACGGACTCTCCATGAAATTTGCAGCATGGTTCTTTACGCTCGCCGTCGCGGTACTGAGCGCGAACGCGCATGCGGATGGGCCGATCGTGATCAAGTTCAGTCACGTCGTCGCAAGCGACACGCCCAAGGGCAAGGCTGCGGAGCGCTTCAAGCAGCTCGCGGAAAAAGCCACGGGCGGGCGCGTACGGGTCGACATCTATCCCAACAGCCAGCTGTACAAGGACAAGGAAGAACTGGAGGCGCTGCAGCTCGGCGCGGTGCAGATGCTGGCGCCGTCGCTGGCCAAGTTCGGTCCGCTCGGCATCCGCGAATTCGAAGTCTTTGACCTGCCGTATATCTTCCCGACCAAGGAAGCGCTCTACCGCGTGACGGAGGGGCCGATCGGGCAGGGGCTGCTGAAGAAGCTTGAATCGAAAGGCATCACCGGACTGGGATACTGGGACAACGGCTTCAAGGTCATGTCGTCCAACAAGCCGCTGCGCGCGCTGGCCGATTTCCGTGGGCAGAAGATGCGTATCCAGCCTTCCAAGGTGCTGGAAACGCAGATGCGCACGTTGGGCGCAAGTCCGCTGGTTTTGTCCTTCGGCGAGGTGTATCAGGCGCTCCAGAGCGGCATCGTGGACGGCACCGAGAATCCGCCTTCCAACTTCTATACGCAACGAATGCATGAGCTGCAGCGGCACGTGACGGTGTCGAACCACGGCTATCTCGGCTATGCGGTCATCGTGAACAAAAAGTTCTGGGATGGGCTTCCATCGGGCATCCGGGGCGATCTCGAAGATGCGATGAAAGAAGCGACGGCGTATGCTAACGCGATCGCGCAAAAGGAGAACGACGCTGCGCTGGAGGCCATCCGGCAATCCGGCAAGACGATCGTATACACCCTGTCCAACAAAGAGCGGGAAGAATGGCGCCGCGCACTCGCGCCGGTGCACCGGGAGATGGAAAGCCGTATCGGCAAGGGCCTGATCGCAGCGGTCAACCGGGAGGCCGCGCTGTACGCCAAGAAATAGGCACCATTCAATAGACACCTTCGATAGGCATCATTCACCGAATTCACCGTTCAGCGCGATCTACGCACTATTCGTGCACCTTCCTTGGCTTTGGTAAAAACGTAAAAAGATTGCCACGGCTATAATTTTCGAGTTGGCATGCAGATGCCGATAAGAAGTTGCTGCTCACTGTACTGTCGTGTCGCATGCCGCCACAAGCGGGCGACGCCGCAACTCAATTGCTGCAATCCACAATGGAGGAGACAAAATGAAGCTGAACAAATTACTGGTGGCCCTGTTATCGGGCATGGCATTTGCCGCAACTGCGCAGGCGCAGAATTATCCCAACAAGCCCATCCGCGTGATCGTGCCATTCGCCCCGGGCGGCACCACCGATATCGTGGCGCGCATCGTCGGCGACAAGCTGGGCAAGGAGCTGGGCCAGCCGGTCGTGATTGAAAACCGTGGCGGTGGCGGTGGCAGCATCGGTGCGTCAGCGATTGCCAAGGCGGAGCCGGACGGCTACACGATCGGCGTGTCGACCATCTCCACGCATGCAGTCAACCCAGCCTGCAACCCCAAGCTGGGCTACGATCCGGTCCAGGATTTCGCGCCGATCACCAACATGGCGCGCACGCCCAACGTGCTGACGGTCAACCCGAAGTTCCCGGCGCAGGACTTCAAGCAGTTCCTTGAGCATGTGAAGAACAATCCCGGCAAGCTGAACTACGCGACCTCCGGCACCTGCAGCATCCAGCACATGGTGGGCGAGCAGTTCAAGGCATCGACCGGCACCTTCATCCTGCACATTCCCTATCGCGGCGCAGGTCCGGCCCTCAACGATCTGCTCGGCGGCCAGGTGGACATGATGTTCGATAACCTGCCCTCGTCGATGTCGCACATTCAGGCGAACAAGCTGCGACCACTCGCGATTGCTTGGAACACGCGCCTTGATGCATTGCCCAACGTGCCGACGTTTGCCGAACTCGGCCTGAAGCAAGTGAATGATCCTGCCTGGTACGGCCTCGTGGCACCGGCGAAGACACCGGAAGACGTGATCAAGAAGCTGAATGCGGCGACGGCAAAAGTACTGCAAATGCCGGAAGTACGCGAACGCCTCAAGGCCAGCGGCGCAGAGCCGGTAGGAAACTCCCCGGCCGAGCATGCGGCGGAAATCAAGTCCGAGCTCGAGAAAATGCAGAACCTCACCAAAAAGCAGGGGATCAAGCTGGAAGGCGTCTGACGCGGGTACGCCCTTGCAACGGCCGTGCGCCGCGATTCTGCGGCGCGCAGCTGCTTTCAGGCCATCGTCCTCGGAAACCACAGGGCGATGGCCTTTGTCATTCATGGAGAGTGCAGTGCCGCTGCGTCGCGCATCAGGTAATTTCGAAGGAACGGTTCGGCTTTCCACAATTGCCGCGTTTGTGCAAAGCGGCAATAATTGCGCCCGCCGAACAGCTATCGATGCGCAGGAGATGGTTGCGCTGGCGGGCTTGCTGCATAATTCCGCGAGTCGGCCGGCGTGCCACAGACGCCTTACCTACTTTCCCTGCAACGGCGATGAGCCCTTTCGTTTCGTGCACACATCAACCTTCTTCAGCTCATTAGGATAATCATGGACTTCGGTAATCCCCAGTTCTGGGTGGCGGTCTTGCAGATCGTCGCAATCGATATCGTCTTGGGCGGCGACAATGCGGTGGTCATCGGACTTGCCTGCCGTCGCCTGCCTGAACATCAGCGCAAGCTCGGCATCCTGTGGGGCATGGCCGGTGCGATCGGCCTGCGGGTGGTGCTGATCCTGTTTGCGGTAACGCTGCTGGCCGTGCCTTACCTGAAGCTCGTCGGTGCGGCGCTCCTGCTGTGGATCGGCATCAAGCTCCTTCTGCCGGAAGGTGACGAGGGTGGCCACAACATCGAAGCCGGTGCCACGCTTGCCGCAGCCATCAAGACCATCATCGTCGCCGATGCGGTAATGAGCCTCGATAACGTGATTGCGATTGCGGGTGCAGCTGGTGACAGCAAGTTCCTGATTGTGTTCGGCCTGCTCCTGAGCATCCCGATCATCATGCTGGGCAGCCAGCTGGTCATCAAGCTGATGGATCGTTTCCCGATCGTGATTGTGCTCGGAGGTGCGCTGCTCGGCTGGATCGCCGGCGGCATGGCGGTCAGCGATGTGTCGGTGGAGGAATGGTTCAAGGCGACCCTGCCTGCCGCAAAATGGATCGGCCCTGTGGTCGGCGCGATTGTCGTCGTCACCGTCGGAAAAATGCTGGCCGCCCGTGCCGAGGCAAAGGAGGCGAAGCTGGAAGACCTGGCGGCGGAAAAGCAGTCGTCCGAACGCAGCAACTGATTCCGGATATCCGGCAAAATTGTTCAATATTTCTCTCGGAGAATAGCGATGCTGAAAGTATTGTTGGCCGTAGATGGTTCGGAATCCTCGATGCATGCCGTAGAGCATGTGATCAAGCGGGCCTCCGCTTCCAAGGGCGATCACCAGATTCACCTGCTGAACGTGCAGCATCCGTTGCACGGCACCGTCAGCAGCTTCGTCAATGCGGCGCAGATCAAGCAGTATCACCAGGAAGAGGGCGCCAAGGCCGTCGAAGGTGCGCGCGCCAAGCTGGATGCTGCCGGTATCAAGTACGAGTTCCACCTCTTCGTCGGCGAGCCGGCGGAGGTGATCACGCGTTATGCAAAGGAGCAGGGCTGCGAAGAGATCGTCATCGGCAGCCGGGGCCTGTCCGGGATTTCCAGCCTGCTGCTCGGCTCGGTCGCAACCAAGATCATTCACCTGGCCCACGTGCCTGTTCTTCTCGTGAAGTGAAGCAGTGATTTTTTTTTGCGGCGCACCATCCGCCGCATGAACAAGGGCCGGCTCGCATGCCGGCTCTTTTTTTGTAACTTTGTTATAAATCCGTCATCTAAGCCAGCAGTTTTTCCCCCTTGACGTGACTTTGATGCGGTGCGGATTGCGGCTTTCCACAATTGAGATAGGGGCTGTATGTCGCAATAATGCGCACGGAGACATACCTTATCCGGTATAAAGAACGCTGCAGATCGCCATCCATCTTTGCGGTCAAGGGGTCTGGTTCGGTCTCTGCACTTTCCATACCAATTACTAGAGGAGCATTGCTTATGAATATCAAGTCCCTGCGGTTTGTCGCCGGTCTCGCGCTTGTGGCCAGCACGTTCGCCCATGCACAAACGTACCCAACCAAGCCTGTGACGATGATTGTTCCGTTCGCGGCCGGCGGCCCGACCGACACCGTGGCGCGCCTGGTAGCGCAGTCCATGAGCAAGACCCTCAAGCAGCAAGTGATCGTCGAGAACGTCGGCGGCGCAGGCGGCACTATCGGTGTTGCGCGCGTGGCGAAGGCCGACCCGGACGGCTACACCGTGCTGCTGCACCACATCGGCCAGTCCACCGCTCCCTCGCTCTACCGCAAGCTGAGCTACAACGCGATCGACAGCTTCGAGACCATCGGCCTGATCACCGATGTACCGATGACCTTCATCGCACGCAAGGATTTCCCGGCGAAAGACTTCAAGGAACTGCTCGCCTACGTCAAGGCCAACAAGGACAAGGTCACCTACGCCAATGCAGGCGTGGGCTCCGCATCGCATCTGTGCGGCATGCTGTTCATGAGCGCCATTGACGCCGACCTGACCACGGTGCCGTACAAGGGTACCGGCCCGGCAATGAACGACCTCTTGGGCGGCCAGGTGGACTTCATGTGCGACCAGACCACCAACACCACCAGCCAGATCAAGAGCGGCAAGGTCAAGGCCTATGGCGTGACCACGAAGACCCGTGTGCCGTCGCTGCCGGACCTGCCGACGCTGCATGAAGCCGGCCTGCCGAACTTCGAAGTCGCGGTATGGCATGGCATGTATGCACCGAAGGGTACGCCGAAGCAAGCTGTCGACACGCTGTCCAGCGCACTGCGCGTGGCCCTGAAGGATGCAACCGTCAAGCAGCGCTTTGCTGACCTCGGCACCGAGCCGGTCGCGGAAAACCGGGCAACCCCGGAAGCGCACCGCGCCTTCCTGAAGGCCGAGATCGACAAGTGGTCGCCGATCATCAAGAAGGCTGGCGTGTACGCCGACTAAGAGCATGTAACGACCGCCGACCGGTCAATAACCGGTCTGCTGTATTGCTGCAAGAACAAAAAAAGGCGGGGGCTCCAACCCCGCCTTTCTTGTGGGATGGGCCGCTGCGCGCAACGTTACCTCGCTGCGGCAAACAATGGGATGCGACGCCCGCGTATCCCATGGAATATAAAAACATGAAGGAGATCCGCCTTGTCCTCTCGCATCCGTAACCCCCGTGATTTCTGGTCCGGGATTATCTTCCTCGTCTTCGGCGTGGCCGCTGTTGTCATCGGCCGCGACTATACGATGGGAACGGCAGGGCGGATGGGCCCGGCTTACTTCCCGACGGTGCTCGGCGCGCTGCTGGCGATCATTGGCGCCATTTCGGTCGTCCGTTCGCTGCTTCGCAGCGGCATGCCGCTGGAGAAGTTCGCTATCCGGGAACTGATCCTGATCCTTGTCGCAGTACTGCTGTTCGGCTTCCTCGTGCGTGGCGCCGGCCTGGTCGTGGCTGTCCCGGCTCTGATCGTGATCAGTGCCTTTGCCAGCGCGAAGTTCCGCTTGCTGCCGGCGGTGCTGTTGGCCGCTGGCCTGACGGCGTTCGCCATACTCGTCTTTGTGAAGGCACTCGGTCTGCCGATGCCGATGCTCGGCTCGTGGTTCGGCTACTAAGGAAAAGCAAACATGGAAATCCTCAGCAACCTGAGCCTCGGTCTTGATACCGCATTCACGCTCACGAATCTGCTCTACTGCCTGATGGGCGTGTTCTTCGGCACCGCCGTCGGCGTTCTGCCAGGACTCGGCCCGGTCGCGACCATCGCGATGCTGCTGCCGGCAACCTTCTCGCTGCCGCCGGTGTCGGCGCTGATCATGCTGGCCGGTATTTACTACGGCGCCCAGTACGGTGGTTCGACAACCGCGATCCTAGTCAACCTGCCCGGTGAATCCTCCTCGGTCGTGACCGCCATTGACGGCTACCAGATGGCGCGCAAGGGCCATGCTGGCAAGGCGCTGGCGACCGCTGCGATTGGCTCCTTCTTTGCCGGTACGGTGGCGACGATCCTGCTCGCACTGTTCGCACCGCCGCTGGCCGAGTTGGCGCTGAACTTCGGCCCAGCCGAGTACTTTTCGCTGATGGTGCTGGGTTTGGTGGCCTCCGTTGTGCTGGCGCACGGTTCGCTGCTGCGCGCGATCGGCATGATTATCCTCGGCCTGCTGCTCGGCCTGGTCGGCACCGACGTCAACTCCGGCACGCCGCGCTACACCTTCGACCTGCCGCAGCTGATGGACGGCATCAACTTCGTGATTGTCGCGATGGGCATGTTCGGTCTCGGGGAAATCATCCGCAACCTCGAGCATGAAGAAAACCGCACGCTGCTGGTGAAGAAGGTGGAAGGACTGATGCCGACCAAGAGCGACCTCAAGCGCATCATCGGTCCGGTGTTGCGTGGTACCGGCCTCGGTTCTGCGCTCGGCATCCTGCCGGGTGGCGGTGCCATGCTGGCGTCCTTCGCCGCCTATTCGATCGAGAAGAAGGTGTCGAAGAACTCCGCCGAGTTCGGCAAAGGCGCAATCGAGGGCGTGGCGGCACCGGAATCGGCAAACAACGCTGGCGCACAGACTTCCTTCATTCCGATGCTCACCCTCGGCATCCCGTCCAACCCGGTGATGGCGCTGATGATCGGCGCGATGATCATCCAGGGTATCCAGCCGGGCCCGGCCGTGATGACGGAACAGCCAGCCTTGTTCTGGGGCATCATCGTCTCGATGTGGATCGGCAACTTCTTCCTGCTGGTGCTGAACCTGCCGATGATCAGCCTGTGGGTGCGCATGATCATGGTGCCGTACCACTTCCTGTATCCGGCGATCCTGATGTTCTGCGCGATCGGCGTCTTTAGCCTCAACAACAGCAACTTCGACGTGTACCTGATGGCGATCTTCGGCCTGTTCGGCTACATCTGCGCGAAGCTGGAAATGGAACCGGCACCGATGCTGCTGGGCTTCATCATCGGCCCGATGATGGAAGAGTACCTGCGCCGCGCGCTGCTGCTGTCGCGCAGCGATCCGATGGTCTTCCTGGAGCGCCCGATCAGCGCGACCATGCTGATCCTCTCTGCGGTTGCGCTGGCCGTGGTGCTGAGCCCGTCGCTGCGCAAGAAACGCGAAGAGGCATTCGAAGAGTAAGCGGCACGCGCATGCCCGCTGATACCAAGCAGCGGGTCGTATCTCCCAGTCGGCGTGTCCCGGAAACGGGCACGCCGATTTTTTTTCGCCTCGCGTAGGTCGTTCGACGCAACCGACAGGAATAGCATCGACCACATCGCTGCCATCCTGCTTAGCGCGGCGCTTGATCATGCGTTCGCAACCACGGTCCTCGGGCACCTTTCCGGCCGTTATCCTCGACGCTGTTGCGGCGGCGGCATTCCTCTTGCTGCAAGAGGCTGTAGCAATGCGCGGAGCGCGCCAAGTCGGTGTAGCATGGCCGACATGCTTCCGCGGCCATCGCGGGGCGGACGTGAACCACCGTTATTGTATTCACCATGAATGCCACCCAAAGTAGCCAATTGTTCGCCGCCATCGTCGAAGCGCCGTTTGGCGCCATCGGCATCCGCACCGAGCCCGGCCTCGTGCGCGAGCTCGTCTATCTGCCACGCCATTTCACCGAAAAGGCCCCAGTCGACAAGCTTTCCGAGCAGGCCGCACAGCAAGTCGAGCGCTATCTGAACGACCCGGATTTCCGCTTCGACCTGCCGCTGGCCGAAGCGGGCACGGCGTTCCAGCGCAAGGTCTGGGACGTGATCTCGTCCATCCCGCGCGGGGACGTGCTGACCTACGGGCAGGTGGCGAAGCTGATCCAGTCCGCGCCGCGCGCAGTCGGACAGGCATGCGGTGCGAACTGGTTTCCCCTGGTGATCCCTTGCCATCGCGTGACGGCCTCCGGCGGACTCGGCGGCTTTTCCAACCATGACGACGAAACCGGATTCCATCTGGGTGTCAAGCGCTGGCTGCTGGCACACGAAGGCGTCGAGGGTTATTGATGATGGACGCCGTAGTTACGGAGAACTCGCAGCAGTCATCGGCCAGCGGCGCGGCGATCGACGAGTTTTGCGACACCTTGTGGCTGGAAGACGGACTCGCAAAGAATTCGCTCGATGCCTACCGGCGCGACATGAGCCTGTTCGCGACCTGGTTGCAGTCGCAGCGCGGCAAGACGCTGTACGCAGCGCACACCGACGACATCACTGCTTATTTCGCCGCGCGGCATGGCGACACCAAGGCGACCTCGGCCAACCGGCGGCTTGCGGTGCTCAAGCGTTTCTACCAGCTGGCATTGCGGCAGAACCGGATCAGCGCCGACCCGTGCCTGAAAATGAAGTCGGCCAAGCAGCCACCGCGCTTTCCGAAGACCTTGTCGGAAGGGCAGGTCGATGCATTGCTCGCCGCACCCGACGTCAACACACCGCTCGGCCTGCGCGACCGGACGATGCTGGAGCTGATGTATGCGAGCGGCCTGCGCGTGTCCGAACTGGTGCTGCTGAAGTCCGTGGAGCTCGGCATGAACGAAGGCGTGCTGCGCATTACCGGCAAGGGCAGCAAGACCAGGCTGGTGCCCTTCGGTGAAGAGGCGCGCGTATGGATCGAGCGCTACCTGAAGGAGGGCCGCGCGGCGATCCTGAATGGCCAGGTCGACGATGCGCTGTTCGTGACGGCGCGCGGCGGGCCAATGACGCGCCAGATGTTCTGGACGCTCATCAAGAAATATGCGCTGAAGGCGCAGATCAACGCGCCGCTGTCACCGCATACGCTGCGGCATGCCTTCGCGACGCACCTGCTCAATCATGGGGCAGACCTGCGTGTGGTGCAGCTGCTGCTCGGCCATGCGGACATTTCGACCACACAGATCTACACGCATGTCGCGCGGGAACGCCTGAAGAAGCTGCATGCCGAACATCATCCGCGCGGCTGATATTGTCAGCGCGGGACCGTGCGATAGGGAAAAAGAGGAAAACAGGATGAAAACAGGACGATGCCGGTGAAATTCCTGCTGAACATTATCGGAGGTGTGGCAGTCGTGCTGGCGATCCTCGGGATCTTCCTGCCCTTGCTGCCGACAACGCCCTTCCTGTTGCTGGCGTCGGCGTGTTTCGTGCGCGGCTCGGAGCGCCTGCACCGGTGGCTGCGGAACAATCCGCTGTTTGGCGAGTACCTGCGCAACATCGAGGACAAGAAGGGCATTCCCCTCAAGGGCAAGGTGATGACGCTGTTGCTGTTGTGGGGTTCGCTCGGCTACTCCATTCACACCGTCGGACCGCTGTTCCTCAAGCTCATGCTGGCAGCCATCGGCATCGGTGTGACGACATTCATCCTGCGCATGAAGACGTTGCGCAGCACGACGCAGGAGCGCGCTCGCCCTGAGCGTTGAACGGACAAGCTCCGACTCGATCTGACGTCAGCAGACTGCGCTGCATGGCTCTGAGGAGAGTAAATATGATTACCCGCATCTGGCGCGGCTGGACCACGCCGCAGAACGCGCCTTTGTATCAGGAACTGCTGCTGACCGAGATCTTTCCGGGAATAGCGCGGCGCGGTATGGACGGATACCGCGGCATTTCATTGCTGCGCCGCGACATCGGCGAGGAGGTCGAGTTCTCGACCGTGATGTGGTTCGACTCCATTACTGCGGTGAAGGCGTTCGCCGGGGAGCGGTACGAAGTTGCCGTCGTTCCGCCGAAGGCACGCGCCGTCCTGTCGCGATTTGAGGATGCCTCGTCGCATTACGACACAATCGTCGCGCCGCCATTCGCCTTGGCAAAAGGCACGTAACAAGTAGAAACAAAAAAAGCGTCTCGATTTCCCCACATTATGTGACGCCCCCTTTGTTGCAAAATGGAAAGCTGAGACACTGGTGATCCTGAATCGAAAGGGAATCGGCACACTGGTTGCCCGAAGCGAAAGCGTCGTACATCGGTGCTTGTGCCCCCTCAAGGGGTACTCGCCTTCCTGCCGGTACAGTTGCACCTTCATCATTTTTTGGGACAGGAACGATGGAAAGCTTGCGAACGATTTCTTATGTTCTCTTGGTGGCTGCCACCTTCAGTGCAACCTATTGGGTTGCACGTCTTTGACACCGCACGTCGTTGCGCCAGACCGGCGGACGACCAGATAGAAAAACGGGCCGCATAACGGCCCGTTTTTCATTGGAAAGAAACTTCCGTGCTTATTTCCGCGCTTATTTCCGTGATTACTTACGTGCGCGGCTGGCGGTCTTTTCGGCCGCTTGCGTGAATTGGCTGACGGCCGAGTTCATGTTCGCTTCCATCACTTCCACCGCTTGCTTGGTGGTCCGGCTGAACTGCTCGTAGCCGGCGTTGGCATTGCCGATTGCGGACTTCACGATCGCAATCACGTTTTCCGAGCCGGCAGGCGCATTCTTCGACACGTCATCGACCAGTGCCGAGACCTTGCGGCCGGTTTCTGCAAACTGCTCTTCGGCAGCGCGCGTCAATTCTGCCTGGGCGCTGGTGGCGATACCAGCCAGGTGTCGGCCATAAGCGATTGCCTTGGCTGCGGTCGGCTGTGCCTGCGCAGCGGTCAGCGTAAAGAACTCTTGCGGGTCCTTGGCGGCCAGCAGCTGCTTTGCGGCGATCGAGGTGTCTTCCAGCGATGCCTTCGCAACATTCAGGTTGAGATCGACGACCTTTTCCATGCTTTCGAAAGCCTTGCTGGTCAGGGTAGTGAAGATGGCGAGCTGGGATTCAATATTGGCCTTGGCAACATTGGAAAACTGTTCAGGAACGGTAAACATCGATTTTCTCCTCAAGAAAAATGGCAAAGCAGTCAACCACATCGAATTGTGCACTGCAACATAACGCATTCTACAAGCTAAGCAGGTGAAGTCAAGATATTTTTTGTGCGGCGCACAAAAAGCTTTGGAGAGCCATGAAAGGCTGCGGATGGCGAAAGACAGGCAACAGTTTGCAAATACGGAGCGTCGCCGCACTCCACGTTCTACCTGAACCATTGCAATTTCGACCACTATTGTTTTTATCACGGCTCTGTAGCGCGTTCCTTAGTGCGCGAGTGTGATCACAAAGTTCATTGAGGCGGCTCAATCTGCATGCCGGCCAGATGCAAGGGGTAGGCAACCGGGTTTTCATTTTTGCAAGAGCACGGATGAGGCTTGTAAGCAAGCTCATCCTGATCTAGGCTAGAAATGAAATTGCAATCGGACAATTCCCATCATTCGGTGCACAGCTGTGGGAGTACAGCTAACGAAGGGACAAGATTCATAAGAACAACGGGGACCAGATGTATACAGTGGCCGAGATCCTGCACGTGGGCGTGCGCGGAATGCTATGCCGGGCCGTTTCCCGCGCGGGCGGATCGCCTGTGCTGCTGCAAGTCGTGCCGGAGCGATATCGCCAGGAACATGTCGATCGGCTGCGCAACGACTTCCAGATGGGCGGAATGCTGGCGCTTTCAGCCGTTGTCCGCCCGGTAGCGCTCGACACATGCGATGGCCGGCCTGCGCTGGTGCTGACGGATTTCGGCGGCGAGCCGCTGGAACGGCACCTTGACGCGCCGATCGATACCGCAAGATTCCTTCCGATTGCCATCCGCATTGTGGCGGCGCTCGCTGACGTCCACCGCTGCAATGTTGTCCACGGTGCCCTGGACCCTGCCAGCATCCTTCTGCATCCCGCCAGCGGCGAAGCAAGGCTGATCGATTTCGGCGGTGCCGCGTCGCTGCCATGCCCGCCGCAGGCAAGTGCCGACATCGACGATGCGGGGCCGTACATCGCTCCGGAACAGACCGGGCGCATGAACCGCGCACCGGACCGGCGCAGCGACCTGTACTCGCTCGGCATTGTGTTTTACCGGATGCTGACCGGGCGGTTGCCATTTGAAGCTGCCGACGCGCTCGAATGGGTTTACTGCCATATCGCACGCATCCCGCCCGCGCCGTCCGTGGTGCGACCCGGTATTCCGCCGATGCTGTCGGCCATGGTAATGAAGCTGCTGGCCAAGGACCCGGAGGACCGCTACCAAAGCGCGGAAGGACTGCTGCGAGACCTGCAGCACTGCCAGGAGCAATGGCAGGCAAGCGGCTCCATTGCGCCGTTCGCGCTCGCCCGGGAGGACGTGCCGGACCACTTCCAGTTGCCGCAGAAACTGTATGGCCGCGACCGGGAGATCGCGCAGCTGCGCGACGCATTCGCGCGCGTACTGGGCACCGGCCGGCCGGAGCTTGTGCTGGTAGCGGGCTACTCCGGCATCGGCAAGTCGTCATTGGTCAATGTGCTGTACCAGCCCATCGTGCGGCAGCGCGGCTTCTTCGCCGCCGGCAAGTTCGACCAGGCCAAGCGTGACATTCCGTATGCGACCATCGTGCAGGCCTTCACGCAGCTGGTGCTGGAACTGCTGAGCGAAAGCGAGGAGCACATTGCCGCATGGCGCACGCGCCTCACTGAAGCACTTGGCGTCAACGCGCAACTCATCATCGACGTGATCCCGCCGGTAGGGCTGATCATCGGCCCGCAGCCGCCACTGCCCGAAGTGCCGCCGACCGATGCCCGCAACCGTTTCCGCATCGTGTTCCGCAAGTTCATCGGGGTCTTTGCGCAAAAGGCGCATCCGCTCGTGCTGTTCCTCGATGACATGCAATGGGCGGATGCGGCCAGCCTTGCACTGCTCAAGAGCCTGCTCACGCATGCCGAGACGCAGTACTTCCTGCCGGTCTGTGCCTATCGGGACAACGAGGTCGGCGCGATGCACCCGCTGCACGCCAGCCTGGACGCGATACGCGATGCCGGCACGCCGATCACCAATGTCATGCTCGCACCGCTTGCCGGCGACGCCATGGAGACGCTGCTCAGCGATGCGCTGCACCGCTCACAACAGGATGTCGCGCCGCTGGCGCAGCTGCTGCAGGATAAAACCGATGGCAATCCCTTCTTCGCCATCCAGTTCCTGTCCGCGCTGCATGAGCAGAAGCTGATCCGGTTCAACCCGGATATTCCCGGCTGGGACTGGGACATGGACCGCATTCGTGCGCACGGCTTTACCGACAATGTGGCCGAGTTCATGGTCGCCCGGTTGCGTCGGCTTTCGCCATCGGCGCAACAGGCCTTGCGCAAATTTGCCTGCCTCGGCACCAGCGCAAAGCTCGCCATGCTTGCCCTCGCACTGGGCACTACGGAAAAGGATGTACATGCTGCAATGGACGAGGCCGTGCAGGCCGGGCTCGTGTTCCGCTTCGGGAACCGGTACAAGTTCATGCACGACCGGGTCCAGGAAGCCGCCTATTCCCTGCTTGACCCGCAACAGCGCGCAGCAGTGCACTTGCAGATCGGCCGCCGCTTCGTGTCGCATATGCCGCCGGCGGAGCTGGATGAACAGGTATTCGATGTCGTCCACCAGCTCAACCAGGGCGCACCACTGATCGACAATGAGCGCGAGCGCGAACAATTGTGCCGGCTCAACCTGGCGGCAGGCAGAAAGGCCAAGGCGTCGATTGCCTTTGCCGCAGGGCGCGACTATTTCGCGCGTGCAGTCGCGCTGCTATCCCCGCAGGCATGGACGACGCATTACGAGGAAGCCTTCAGCAGCCATCTCGAGCTGGCCGAATGCGAATACCTGGTCGGCAATGCCGAACGGGCGGAAGCGCTCTTCAAGCTGATCCTGCAGCACGCCGGTTCCAGGCTGGATGCCGCCAAGGTGCATGGTTTGCGCATCAACTTCTGCCAGACCGCCGGCCGCTTTGAAGACGGCGTGATTGCCGGGCTGAATGCACTGGCCGAGTTTGGCATCGTGTTCCCGCAGACGGACGAGCAAATCGATGCACAGACGCAGGCCGAGCGGCAACGCTTCAATGCCGGCCTGGGGAAACGCCGCCCGGCCGACCTGTTTGACGCGCCGGTGGCAGTCGATCCGGAGCCGGTCGCGTGCATCGGTTTGCTGGCTGACCTGGTGCCGTGTGCTTTCGTGGCGCGCAACCGCCTGTATCCGCTGCTGATTCTCAAAGCCATGAACCTGTCGCTGGCGCATGGCAACACCGAGAAATCCTGTGTCGTCTATGGTGCCTATGCGGTGGTTCTCGGCTCGGTCCTCGGCGACATCTCCTCCGGCTACGAATTTTCCGAACTCGCGCTGAAGCTCAACGACCGGTTCAACGACGTCAGGCGCAAGGGATCGCTGCTGTTCATGCACGGCAATTACCTGAACTTCTGGCACAAGCCTTTCGCCGCCAACATCCCCGTGATGGAAGCGGCTTTCCGCGCCAGCGTGGAGGTCGGCGACCTCGTCTGGTCTGGCTATGCCTGCTACCGAACGCCGTGGCAATTGCTGGAAAAGGGCGACCCGCTGGACGAGGTCATGAAGGCGTCGCAGAAATATGCGGCATTTGCGCAGCAGAGCCACAACGACGGCGCATATCGCAGCGTGCGGCTGCAGCAGCAGTTCATCGCCTGCCTGCAGGGGGCGACACAAGGTCCGGGCAGTTTCAGCGACCGCGCGTTTGACGAAACGGAATGCGTGGAGATCTTCCGGCACGCGCATTTCCGCTCGGGCGTCGCGTTCTATCTCGTGATGAAGCAGCTGGCGGCCTTCATCTACCGCCGCTACGCCGATGCACTCGATTATGCGAAGCAGGCCGAAGGCATGCGCGACGTGATGAAGTCCATGCCGATCGAGGCGACGCACTGCTTCATTCACGCGCTGACGCTGACGGCGCTGCACGCGCAGGCCGACGCCGCACAACGCGAAGAGGATGCACAGACGCTGCAATCCCATCTCGGCAAGCTCAAGCTCTGGGCAAAGAATTGCCCGGAGAACTACATGAACCGCTATGCCCTGGTGTCCGCCGAGGTGGCGCGCATCGAAGGACGTGACCTCGACGCGATACAGCGCTACGAGCAGGCGATCCGGCTGGCCGGTGCGCATGGCTTCATGCAGAACGAGGCGCTGGCCTGCGAACTTGCCGCGGATTTTTACCGTACCCATGGTTCCGCGCGCAGCGCCGATGTCTATCTGCGGCAGGCACATGCCGGCTACCAGCGCTGGGGCGCGGGCGGCAAGCTGCGGCAACTGGAAGCGCTCTATCCGCAACTGAGCGGCGGCGAAGCGATGGCCGACAACGCCGCCCTCGACAGCGCGCTGCGGCTGGACGCGCTCGCCGTGATCAAGGCGTCACAAGCCTTGTCCGGAGAAATCGCCTTTGACCAGCTGCTTGCCAAGCTGTTGCAGGTCGTGATCGAACAGGCCGGTGCGCAGAAGGGCTATGTGATCCTGCAGAACCAGCATTGCCTGGCGATCGAAGCCGAAGCGCAGCTCGACGAGCGCGGCGGCATCGAGGTGCGGAGGCTGGCATCGCAATCGCTGCTGTCATCGCCGCTCCTGCCGGTGTCGGTGGTGAATTACGTCTGGCGCACACGGCAAAAGCTGCTGCTCGGGAATGCCGCCACCGACAGCCGGTTTGCTGCGGACCCGTACATTGCGCGCACGCAGCCGAAGTCCGTACTGTGCCAGCCGATCTTCCGGCAGGCCGAACTCGTCGGCCTGCTCTATCTCGAGAACAACCTGGTCACCGGCGCCTTCCCGCCGGATGCGCAGGGCGTACTGGAGCTGCTGACCTCGCAGGCGGCGATCTCCCTGGAAAACGCCAGGCTCTATTCCGAACTCAAGGAGGAGAACGCTGAGCGGCACCGCGTCCAGCGCGAGTTGTTGCAGAGCGAGGACCGGTTCCGCCGCCTGACCAATCTCTCCTCCGACTGGTACTGGGAGCAGGACGAGCACATGCGTTTCACGATGATTTCGGATGGCGTTGCACGCATTGGCGGCATGACGGCTTCCGAGGTCGTCGGCAAGAAGCGCACGGAGCTGCCGATCGAACTCCATCCGCTCGATCCGGCGGTGCTGGAGCAACACCTGAAACTGGTCAACGCCAGGCTGCCGTTCGAGGGCGTGGAATACATGGTGCGGACCCGGGGCGGGCGACGGCTCTGGTACAGCATCAATGGCGAGCCGATCTTTGACGAGCAGGGCACTTTCCGCGGCTATCGCGGCACGGGAAAGGAAATCACCGAACGCAAGCAGTCGGAGGCGCTGCATGTCGGCCAGGCGCATGTGCTGGAAATGATTGCAACCGGCGCATCGCTGTCCGCCGTCTTGTGCAGCCTGGTCGAGCTGGTCGAGACGCAGTCCGACGACATGCCCGGCATCATCCTGCTGCTCGACGAGAATGGCCGTGCCGCGCATGTCGGCGCCGCACCGAGCCTGCCGGCATCCTATCTCGCCAGCCTGGAAGGCATGATCATCGGGCCGCACACCGGCTCCTGCGGCATGGCGATGTATCAGGGCGAACGCATAATTGCAACGGACATCGAGCACGATCCGCTCTGGGAGCACTGCCGCGAGCCGGCGCTTGCGCATGGCCTGCGCGCCTGCTGGTCGACGCCCATCCTGTCGCAGAAGGGGGCGGTGCTCGGCACCTTCGGCATGTTCGCGCGCCGGGTGGGCGGGCCGACGCCCGGCGAAGTGCGCCTGGCCGACATGGCAACGCGGATTGCGGGCATCGCGATCGAGCGCAAGCAGGCGGAAGAGCGCATCAGCTACATGGCCAATCATGATTCGCTCACCAGCCTGCCCAACCGCCTGCTGCTGCAGGACCGCTTGAAGCAGGCCGTCGCGCAGGCGCAGCGCATGCAGAAGATGGTGGCGGTCATGTTCATCGACCTGGATTACTTCAAGCACATCAACGATTCGCTCGGCCATCAGGTCGGCGACCGGCTGCTTCAGCTGGTCGCGCATCGCCTTCAGATCTGCCTGCGCCGCGGTGATAGTTTGGGGCGGCAGGGCGGGGACGAATTCGTGCTGGTGTTGCCCGCGATGGACGACGACCGTGCGGCGGCGATGGTGGCGCAGAAAATCCTGGACGAGCTTGCCGCACCGTTCCAGGTTGACGAACACCAGTTGCATGCCAGCTGCAGCATCGGCATCAGCCTGTATCCGAACGATGGCGACGACGCCGATACACTGATGCGTGCGGCCGATACCGCGATGTATCACGCAAAGGAAAAGGGACGGGGCAATTACCAGTTCTTCACGCAAAGCCTGAACGCCACCGCCCAGCACCGGCTCCTGATTGCCAACTGCCTGCGCCAGGCGATTGCGCGCGGCGAGTTCAGCCTGCATTACCAGCCGCAGGTGGATATCGCCACCGGGCGGATCTGCTCCGCAGAGGCGTTGTTGCGCTGGCAGCAGACGGAGCGTGGCGCCATCGCGCCGATCGAGTTCATCCCGATCGCCGAAGAAACCGGCCTGATCCTGCCCATCGGCGAATGGGTGTTGCGCGAGGCCTGCGCACAGTTGCGGCGCTGGCGCGATGCCGGCCATCTGGAGCTTGGCATTGCGGTCAACCTGTCCGCGCGCCAGCTGATGCAACCCGGTTTTGCTGATCTGGTCGCCCGCATCCTTGCTGAAGCCGGCGTGCCGCCCGCGTCGATCGAGCTGGAGATTACCGAAAGCGTGCTGATGCAGCCAAGCGAGGAAAACCTCGCGCCGCTGCAGCAGCTGAGCGGCATGGGGCTGCAGCTGTCGGTGGACGACTTCGGCACCGGCTATTCCAGCCTGTCCTACCTGAAGCGCTTCCCGATCGATGCATTGAAGATCGACCGCTCCTTCGTGAGCGGCATCGGCCAGCAGCAGAACGATGTCGCCATCGTCAATGCGATCATTGCAATGGCGCACAGCCTGCACCTGAAAGTGATCGCAGAGGGCGTGGAAACGGCAGAGCAGGCGACCTTCCTCGGCATGCACCGAGGCGTCTACGCGCAGGGCTATTTCTACAGCAGGCCCGTGCCGGCGGACGATTTCGAGTCCTTGCTGCGCAAACAAGAAGGGTGACGTTCGTGTAACACCCTGTCGCCGCAATGCACCGGGAAGCATCGCAAAGCCGGTTTCTTGTTGCATAATGTGCGCCAACTTTTCGAGTGTGCACGCATGGCCAAGAAAGAACACGTTTCCGAGACGCCAGCGACGCAGTTCCTGCGCAAGCAGGGCGTCGCATTCACCGAACATCCCTATGAGTACGAGGAGCATGGCGGCACTGCGGTGTCGTCGCGCGAGCTGGGCGTGGATGAACACTGTGTTGTCAAGACGCTCATCATGCAGGACGAGGCTGCCAAGCCGCTGATCGTGCTGATGCACGGCGACCGCAAGGTCTCGACCAAGAACCTCGCGCGCCAGATCGGCTGCAAGTCGGTCGAGCCCTGCAAGCCGGAAGTGGCAAACCGCCATTCCGGCTACCTGGTCGGCGGCACGTCACCGTTCGGCACACGAAAAGCGATGCCGGTCTATGTGGAAGAAAGCATCCTTGCGCTCGACAAGATCTATATCAATGGCGGACGGCGCGGCTACCTGGTCGGCATCGATCCGCAAGTCCTGTTAAAAGTGTTGCCCGTCAAGGCAGTGCACTGCGCGCTCGAAGAATAAGCGCGCTCGAAGAAAAAGTATTGAAAGGGAGAGAATGAATACCGTGTTGTTTGCCATCGCTGCCTACCTGATCGGCTCCGTGTCGTTTGCCGTCGTGGTCAGCAAACTGTTCGGCCTGGCCGACCCGCGCACCTATGGTTCAAAAAACCCGGGCGCAACCAACGTGCTGCGCAGCGGCAACAAGGCGGCAGCGGCATTGACACTGCTCGGCGACGGCGCAAAAGGCTGGCTGGCGGTCTGGCTGGCGATGCGTTTCGGCGAGCAGTACGGCGTCGGCGATACCGGCATCGCGCTGGTCGCTATCGCCGTGTTTCTCGGCCACCTGTGGCCGGTCTTTCATCGCTTTGTCGGCGGCAAGGGTGTTGCAACGGCGCTCGGCGTGCTGCTCGCACTCAACGGCTGGCTCGGCCTGGCGACGCTGGTGACCTGGCTGGTGGTCGTGTATGCCTTCCGCTATTCGTCGCTGGGCGCGCTGATCGCCAGCGTGTTTGCACCGTTCTATTACGGACTGCTGTTCGGCACCGATGCGAAGCTGCTGGCAGTGGCGGCGATGAGCGGCCTGCTGATCTACCGGCACCGCCAGAATATTGCCAACCTGATGGCCGGCAAGGAAAGCCGCATCGGCAGCAAGAAGAAATAGGCATCCCCGAAAATATCGCGGCAGAAAACGCGAAGCGGTCGATTGACGTTTTCAAGCTGCAGCAGTTTGCATCATCGAAATGCTGGAATGGCCTGCGTTGCGGCTGCCTCCACGCCAGGCGGGCAGCTGCCTTGATTCCTATCCTTGACCACGGCAACAACGCCGCCGTACTGCGCCTTGGCGTCATGGGCATGTTCACCGCCTTTCTTGTCATCGTGATTGTGTACTTTGCGATTGTCCGCAATGCTGGCGACATGCGATACGGACAAGGCAACAGCCACAGCGCGACAATGCCACCGGTCAGCGCAAACGGAATGCCGCTAAAGATGAGCAGCAGGGCGACGGGTACCACGACCTGCAGGCGCTGCGCGGCTGACTGCAGCTGATCGAACGGGCTGCCCCAGGTGGTCCAGTAACCGGCCGGGATCTGCACCTGCTATCGGATTCGCGCGTCGGCCTCGGACACGAAGGAACCGATGTCGCGGCCACGGACGTTGATGCTGATGACGATGCGCCGCCCGTGTGTCCGACAGAGACGATATTGACAGCCGAACCCAGCGCGCCGAGCACAATCTGCACGGCCCATCCCCACCTGCGCCGGAGAGTGCCGCGCCAGCCCGACCTGGAGCATCCTCCAATGGGAGCGCACGTGCGGCAGGACGTAACGCTGGCCGAGCACATGCGCACGCTCCAGGTGGCGGAATGCCTCATTTAGCCGGCCAGCCCGGTAAAGGCCTCATGCCGCCGCCATTTCGCCTTCAAGCGCCATGTTCAGGCTTGCATTCATCAGTGCGCACCTGCTGCTTGCAGCTCACCGCGTGCCTGGGCAACGACGACCCGTGCCGCCGACAGGCCGAGCATACCCATCACGCCGGCGACGATGATGTCCGGCCAACCGGACCCGGTGCCGAACACGCCCAATGCAGCCAGCATGACCGCCACATTGCCGATCGCATCATTGCGGGTGCAAAGCCAAACCGACCGCATGTTCGCGTCACCGTTCCGGTAAGCGAAGAGCAATACGGCGACAGCGAGGTTGGCGAGCAGGGCCAGGAAGCCGATGGCGCCCATCGTGGCGGGCTCCGGCATGACACCGTGCGCCAGGTTCCATCCGGCCATGCCGAGCACGAACACGCCATAGCCGCCCATTGTCAGGCCCTTGATGAGCGCCGTTCGCGAGCGCCAGACCGGCGCCAAGGCCAGGACGAACAACGACAGGCCGTAGTTGGCGGCGTCACCGAAAAAGTCGACTGCATCCGCCAGCAAGGAGACGGAGCCTGCGTTCCAGCCACCGGCCAGTTCGACGAAGAACATGGCAGCATTGACGACCAATGCGATCCAGAGAATGCGGCGAAAGCGTGTATCGACGGGTGGTTTTTCGGAGGCACAACCTCCGGAGCAACAGGCAGACATGATCAACTCCTTTCAGGTATGGTGCGATTAAACACTCTGTAGCTGCTACAGAGTCAAGCGCTTTCTTGCCGGGGTGAACCAGCAGCATTGCCCCTCTGCTACTGAAGGAGTAAATACAGATTCGTGCGTCAATCGATGGATCGAAGTGAATACGCAAGGTCTGGAGATTCAACGTGGCGCGTAGCTGTTGTGCATCCACCAGAGAAAGCAGCCCAGGCAGCCCGAATGTCACGAGGAGTGGTCACGATCAGTAACCCGCCGCTGGTCGCAATCAACTGCTGCTGGCTTATGCTGCGCAGCAGCCAGCCAGTGGCCGAGGAGGATGTCGGCGCAACGCCCATGAATCATGCTCCTCCGGCGTGAAGTAGCAGTCGTAGAAGCTCATCATTGCCAGTGAGGAGAGCCAGTCATCAAGTGCCGGTTCTTCTTTCGCGCGGATTTCCACTTGAAGTGCCGTGAACCGATTGCGAAAAGTGGATCGTTGAGCGAAACCTGACTCGACCCGTGTCCAGGACCGAACAAAAACTCTATTGGGGCTGTTGGGTCTACTTTTTGTTGCTCTACATGGGGAGTTGCAAAATGGCACGCTCGATACAGGTCGCGGTATCTGCAGACATGGCTGACGCTGTGCTTCCGCTCCTTAGCGAAATTGATGGCGTGCTTGGAGTGGCGCGGCAACACAACACGTCCCTCAATCCGACAGGTGACATCATCACCGTTCAGACGACGAACAACGCGGCGCGGGTCGTCATTCAGAAACTGTCAGAACTCGGCGTGCAGAATCAGGGATCGATCCTGACGAGCGAATTGAAAGGCATTGTTTCTCCTGCACACCAAAAGAACATTGAAGACGAGTCAAATGAAACTGTGTGGGAAGAGATGGCGGTACTGCTGCGTCAGGACACCAACATCGATTCGAACTATCTTGCATTGATGTTCTTTGCCGGAGCCATCGCGGCAGTAGGTTTATGGGTCGACAAAATCCACATCGTGGTTGGAGCAATGGTCATCGCACCGGCCTTCGAGCCGCTACTGCGCATTCCTTTCGGCGTCATTTCGGGGCCGCGCCGCATTGCATCGGGTGGGGCCATCTCCGCCGTTGTCGGGTATTGCATGATTCTGGCAGGCGGAGCAATCGGCTTTCTCGTGCTGCAAGCCATAGACGTGGGCGCGATAGCAGGCAATGATCTGAGTGCTCGTTCCTGGATCAACTATTGGTCGTCTTTCTCCACGCCCGGAGTTGTGGCCTCGGTATTGGGCGCTGCTGCAGGAGCATTTGTTGTATCGGGCCTGCGTTCGGTTTTGACAACCGGCGTCATGATCACGCTATCGCTGGTGCCGAGCATCACAATTGTGGGCATGGCAATCGCCAATGGAAACACCGCACTCGCGGCAGACGCGTTTGCCCGCTGGGCTGTTGATGCAGCGGTGGTCATGTTGATGGGCGCCATTGTGATTGGGCTGAAACAAAAGCTCACCCATCGCCGGCGTTCCCTTGGGTAGCTGGCATTCATGGCCTGCACCCACAGAGACGTCGTCCCCAGGCAACGGCTGCTCTCAGCCCGAAAGCGGCTATGCCCTGGAACAAAGCTTTGATGGAGCGCGCCTCTGCAAATGATTTTGAAAAGGAACTACAGGCGGGACTACAGGCCGACTGCCATGTCTTCTTCACGTCGTGAACCGGCCGACGTGCTTGCAGATGCGCCTATTTACACGACGCGCAATTCATCCAGCGGCCAGCGCGGCCGCACGTTGAAGGAATAGTCACGTTTGGCGGCATCGGGATTGATCTGCAGCCGCATCGCGCCGGCAAACGCGATCATCGCCCCGTTGTCGGTGCAGAACTCCAGCTCCGGATAGAACACGCGGAAGCGCCGCTTGGCTGCCGCCGCATTGAGTGCTTCACGCAGCTGGCGGTTGGCGCCGACGCCACCGGCAATCACCAGGCGCTTCAGCCCGGTTTCCTTCAGGGCGGCGAGAGATTTTGCGACCAGCACATCGACGATCGCATCGACAAACGCACGCGCAACGTTGGCCTTGTCCTGCTCGCAAATGTTGGTGATATGGTTCCGCACCACCGTCAGCACGGCGGTCTTCAGGCCGGAGAAGGAGAAGTTCAGGTCCTTCGAATGCAGCATCGGGCGCGGGAGTTTGTACACGTCCGGGTCGCCGAACTCGGCGAGGCGAGAGATGGCCGGGCCGCCCGGATAGCCGAGCCCGAGCAGCTTGGCCGACTTGTCGAATGCTTCACCCGCGGCATCGTCCAGCGTTTCGCCTAGCAAGGTGTACTGGCCGACACCATCCACGCGCATCAGCTGCGTATGGCCGCCGGAGATCAGCAACGCAACGAAGGGGAATTCCGGCGGCGTGCCCGACAGCAGCGGCGACAGCAAGTGGCCTTCGAGGTGGTGCACACCGAGCACCGGCTTGTCCAGCGCAAGGCCAAGTCCGCATGCGACTGACGCGCCGACCAGCAACGCACCGGCCAGTCCGGGGCCTTGCGTGTACGCGATGGCATCGATCGCAGTGCGCGGCACGTCCGCATTCTTCAGCACCTGTTCCAGCAGCGGAATCGCGCGGCGAATGTGGTCGCGCGATGCGAGCTCCGGCACGACGCCGCCGTATTCCTCGTGCATCGCCACCTGGGAATGGAGCGCGTGCGCGAGCAGGCCGCGTTGTGTGTCGTACAACGCAATACCGGTTTCATCACAGGAGGATTCGACGCCGAGGACAAGCATAGGAGGGAAGGGGAGTTGGGCAAGCTTTTGCAAAGCCCTATTCTAAAGGAAAGCTCCGGTCAATCCTATGATTCCCGGGCGCCGATGAATGATTGCAAACGGTTCGGAAATGCCGTCCGACCGGTTGGCCGGGCTGGCGTTGCGCCGGCTCCGCAACAAGGGCTAACCAGTTTCTTGACGGAGCATTACCGCACCACGAGCAGATACAGCAACAACAGGTTCACTACGACGGAAATGATAGCGATCGCCCGCCATACGCCCGTCGGATCACGCTTTGCGAGTGGCGTGGAGCGGCGTGCGACAAGCGGTGCGCTTGCTCCACGTTCCAGCGCCAGCAGGAATTCCTCCGCCGTCTCGAAACGGTCCGCCGGATCGCGTGCGACGGCCTTCAGCAGTACATTCTCCAGCCAGAACGGGATGTCGGGCCGGTAACGGCTCGGCGGGACCGGCTCGCCAAACTTCGGCCGCTGGAAGGGTTCAATCTCGCCATACGGATAGCGGCGCGTCAGCGTGGTATACAGCGTGACACCCGCGGCATAGACGTCGGTTTGCCTTGAAGGCGGCGCATCATCGAACTGCTCCGGCGCGAGGAAGGATGGCGTGCCGGCACGCGGAGCGGCAACAATCCCATCCTGCTCCAGCCCGGACATCGCTACGCCAAGGTCGAGCAGGCGCAGTTCATCGTCGTCGCCGAGATGCACATTCGCAGGCTTGATGTCGCGATGAATGATGCTGCGCCGGTGCAGTGCGCCGATCGCGCGGACCAGCTTGCTGCCGAGCGCGACCACCTCGGGCGCGGTGAAGTGCGCGCCGGTATCGAGCCTTTGCTGCAGCGTGTGGCCGGCATGCCAGGTGGTCAGGTAGTAGAGGTAGTTCTTCTGTTCTGGCGTAATCACCTGCGGGAAGAAGCGCGCCACGACGCGTTTCGCCAGCCATTCCTCATGCGCGAAGGCGGAGCGTTCCTGCGCGTCGTCTCCGCGATCCGGATGCAGGGTTTTCAGCACCAGCTGGCGTTGCGACTTCGGATCGCTGACGCGGTACAGCAGAGTCGCCTGCGAAGCGTGGATCAGCGCATCGACGACGTAGCCGTCGATCGTCTGGCCCGGCTTGAGCCTTGGCGGCACGGGCAGCTGCAATGAGCCGGACAGCGCATCGCGCAGGTTCTCTTCCGGCAGCGCCTCCACCGTCAGCACCAGCGCGCTGCTGTTGTCGGATGAGCCGGCGGCGAGCGCCGCCTCGACCAGCGCTTCCGCTGTTGCGGTCGCCTCCGCCTGCCCGAGCGCGAGCTGCGACAGTTCCAGCGTAATGTCGAACTCGGTGATGCTCGCCCACACGCCGTCGGAAGCGAGCAGGAAGACGTCCCGCTCGTGCAGCTCTCCCATGCCGTGATCGACCGCAAGCCGCGAATCGAGTCCGACAGCACGCGTGAGCACGTGCTGCATTTCCGGCCGGTCCCAAACATGGTCAGTCGTGAGGCGCGTCAATACCCCGGCACGCAGCAGGTACAGCCGGGTGTCGCCCACATGCGAAAAATAGTAGAAGCCGCCGCGCAGTACCACGGCGGTCAGCGTGGTCGCCATGCCGGCGAGCTCGCTTCGCACCGATCCCTGTTGCTGCACCCAGCTGTTGATCGCCCTGAGCACGCGGTCGAGCGATTGCGTGACAGGCCAGGTGTCCGGCGTGGCGTAGTAGTCAGTGAGCAGCCCGCGCACCGTGTATTCCGACGCCTCCCGGCCGCCTTCATTGCCAGACACACCGTCGGCAATCGCCGCAATCAATCCCTTGCTGGACAGGTCCGGCTCATTGGGCGTGACCATGCCGACGAAATCTTCATTACGCTCGCGCGGGCCGGTACGGGTTGCGTGGCCGATGCTGACGGACAGGGACATGTTTCATTCCGCCATGGACGGCGGTGGAAAGCAAAATTGAACGAAAGCGCGGCGACCGCGAGATCGCCGCGCACTAGAAAGACGCCAGATGACGATATCAGATCTTTGCGGTCGTCATGGCAGCACTTCCCCAGGTCGTGCGCCACCGGCCTTTGACCACTGACAGGCCGACGAGCGCGGCAACCGCCAGCGCCGAGAACAGCGTCAGGCCAAGCTGGTAGCTGCCGGTTGCCTGCTTGGAATAACCCAGGCTCGACGCGAGATAAAAACCGCCGACACCGCCGGCCATGCCGACCAAGCCTGTCATCACGCCGATCTCCTTGCGGAAGCGCTGCGGCACCAGCTGGAAGACCGCACCGTTACCGGTGCCCAGTGCCAGCATCGCGGCAACGAATACTGTCAGCGCCAACGCCGCCGATTGCAGGCCGAAGCTGGCGATGAACAGGAAGGTGCCCGCCAGCAGATACATCAAGGACAGGGTGCGGATGCCGCCGATGCGGTCCGCGATCACGCCGCCGAGCGGGCGCACCAGCGAGCCGGCAAACACGCAGGCTGCAGTGAAATAGCCTGCGGTGACAGGCGACAGCCCGTACTGGCTGTTGAAGTAGATCGCCAGCGACGAGGCCAGTCCGGAGAAACCGCCGAAGGTCACGCTATAGAAGAACATGAACCACCACGCGTCCTTGTCTTTCAATACATGCAGGTATTCGATCATCGCCTTTGGCGGTGGCGCACTCGGCGAATCTTTTGCAAAGACCATGTACACGATGAATGCGACGGCGAGCGGTATCAGGCACCAGCCGAATACGTTCTGCCAGCCGAACGCGACGGCGAGCGACGGCGCAAACAGTGCTGCGAACGCCGTGCCGGAGTTGCCGGCGCCCGCAATGCCCAGCGCCGTGCCCTGGTGCTCCGGCGGATACCAGCGCGATGCGAGCGGCAGCGCCACCGCGAATGCGGCACCGGCCACGCCGAGCAGCACACCAAGCACAAGCATGTCCTCATAGGAATCCAGCTTCCCGAGCCAGGCCCATCCCAATGCGGCGATCACGATCACCTGGCCGATGGCGCCGGCCTTCTTCGGCTTCAGGTGATCGACCAGTACGCCCATCACGATGCGCAGCAGTGCACCGGCGAGTAATGGCGTTGCCACCATCAGCCCCTTCTGTGCGGGCGTAAGGGCGAGATCCGTGGAGATCTGGATCGCAAGCGGCCCGAGCAGCACCCAGACCATGAAGCTCAGGTCGAAGTAAAAGAATGAAGCAAGCAATGTCGGCGTGTGGCCCGCCTTCCAGAATGACGATGATTTCATGATTCTCCTTTGCACGAGAGTGGTGTCCCGGCTGCGCATTGCAAGCGCCATGCCATTCGCCCCCACGCCGCATATTTGCGGTCCATGCACCATGGATATGTGGGGCGTGCACGTTAGATGCACGCTGTTTGTACCTGCATGCACATTAACGAGGCGAGCATTCGGAAACTGTACGTTGCTGGTGCGCCCGTATAAGTGCGGGACTGCTTCGATGTTGTGCGGGGCATGCATTGCGCTGTGCGTTCGCACCTCTACGGTGCGACAACGTCTTCATCGCGGTGCGTTCTTGCGGAACGTATCGCTGGCACCTGTCTTGCTAATACGTTTTCGGAAACGTTTATCAAGCGGCTTCAATGGCGAGGCCCGGCAAAGAAGGAGCTTTAATGAAGAAGCTGAAGTTGGTCATGGTCGGTAACGGCATGGCGGGTGTGCGCACCCTGGAGGAGTTGCTCAAGATTGCACCGGATATCTATGACATCACGGTGTTCGGCGCAGAGCCGTACGCAAACTACAACCGCATCCTGTTGTCGCCGGTGCTGGCCGGCGAGCAAACTATCAAGGACATCATGCTCAATGATGTCGACTGGTATGCGCAAAACAACATCACCCTTCATCTCGGCAAGAAGATCGTCAGGATCGACCGCATCAAGCGCCAGGTGATTGCCGAGGACGGCACGGTTGCAGAGTACGACCGCCTGCTGCTGGCGACCGGCTCCAATCCTTTCATGCTGCCGGTGCCCGGCAAGGACCTGAAGGGCGTGATCTCCTACCGCGACATCCAGGACACCAATGCGATGATCGAGGCGGCCGGCAAGCACAAGCATGCCATCGTCATCGGCGGTGGCCTGCTCGGACTGGAAGCGGCCAACGGCCTCAAGCTGCGCGGCATGGACGTGACTGTCGTGCACCTGCCGACCTGGCTGATGGAGCGCCAGCTCGATCCGACTGCGGGCAAGATGCTGCAGAAGTCGCTGGAAGACCGCGGCCTGAAATTCCTGCTCGACAAGAACACCAAGGAAATCGTCGGTGACGAGGAAGGACATGTGAAGGCAATCCGATTCACGGATGGTCTCGAAGTACCCGCAGAGCTCGTCGTGATGGCCGTCGGCATCCGTCCCAACACCACACTCGCCGAATCGGCTGGCCTGTATTGCAACCGTGGCATCGTGGTCAACGACACGATGCAGACCTACGACCCGCGCATCTATGCCGTCGGCGAATGCGTGAACCATCGCGGTACCGCCTATGGACTTGTCGCTCCCTTGTTTGAAATGGCGCGCGTCTGTGCGAACCATCTCGCCAACTTCGGCATCGGCCGCTACCAGGGATCGGTCACGTCGACCAAGCTGAAGGTTACCGGCATCGACCTGTTTTCCGCCGGCGAATTCATGGGCGGCGAGGGCACGGAGGAAATCGTGCTGTCTGACCCGATCGGCGGCGTGTACAAGAAACTGGTAATCAAGGGCGACAAGCTGGTCGGCGCCTGCCTGTACGGCGATACGGTGGACGGCAGCTGGTATTTCAACCTGCTGCGCGAGGCGCGCGACATCGGCGATATCCGCGACACGCTGATGTTTGGCGAGTCGAACACTGGGCGGCCGGGTGATGCGGGCCATGCGGGTGTCAACAAGGCGGCTTCGATGGCGGACAACGCCGAGGTCTGCGGCTGCAATGGCGTGTGCAAGGGCACTATCGTCAAGGCGATCAAGGAGAAGGGCCTGTTCACGCTGGAGGATGTGCGCAAGCACACCAAGGCATCGGCATCCTGTGGCTCCTGCACAGGGCTGGTGGAGCAGATCATTTCCGCCACCGTCGGCGGCGACTATTCATCGTCTGCAAAGGTCAAGCCAATGTGCGGCTGCACCGACCGCACGCACCAGGAAGTGCGTGACGCGATCAAGGTCAACAAGCTGCTGACGATCGCCGACACGATGCAGTTCATGGAATGGCGCACGCCCAACGGCTGCTCATCCTGCCGGCCGGCGATCAACTATTACCTGCTTTCCACCTGGCCGCATGAAGCGAAGGACGATCCGCAATCGCGTTTCATCAACGAGCGAGCACATGCCAACATCCAGAAGGACGGCACCTACTCGGTGATACCGCGCATGTGGGGCGGCGAGACCAACGCGTCCGAGCTGCGCCGCATTGCCGACGTCGTCGACAAGTACAAGATCCCGACGGTGAAGGTGACCGGCGGCCAGCGCATCGACCTGCTCGGCGTGAAAAAGGAAGACCTGCCCGGTGTGTGGGCTGATCTCGACATGCCCTGCGGCCATGCGTATGCGAAGGCGTTGCGTACGGTGAAGACCTGCGTCGGTTCCGAATGGTGCCGTTTCGGCACGCAGGATTCGACCCGCATGGGGCAGGAGCTGGAGCGCGGCCTGTGGCGCATGTACGCGCCGCACAAGGTGAAGATTGCCGTGTCCGGCTGCCCGCGCAACTGCGCCGAATCCGGCATCAAGGATGTCGGCGTGATTGGTGTGGATTCCGGTTGGGAAATCTATGTCGGCGGCAACGGTGGCATCAAGACCGAAGTCGCGCATTTCTTCACCAAGGTGAAAACGCATGAAGAAGTGCTCGAGTACTCGGGCGCATTCCTGCAGCTGTACAGGGAAGAAGGCTGGTACCTGGAGCGCACGGTGCACTACATTGCGCGCGTCGGCCTCGACTATGTGAAGAAGAAAGTGCTGGACGACGCAGAAAACCGCAAGGCGCTGTATGAGCGCCTGCTGTTTGCGCTCGATGGCGAGCCGGACCCGTGGCACGAGAAGGAAAAGGCCTTGGTCGATACGCGCCAGTTCGAGCCGATTACGGCGTAATAGGTGCAGGCAGGTAGGGTGCGCTTCGCGCACCGCCACTGCCAGCACAAGAACCGGTGCGCAGAGCGCACCCTACATGCGGCTGCTTGATTGGGCTCCTTCCCCCTTGCAGGGGGAAGGTTGGGATGGGGGTAGTGTGGTTGCGATATCGTCAGCGATGATTCGACCTCACTACCCCCACCCTAGCCCTCCCCCTGCATGGGGGAGGGAACTCTACTGTGCCACTTTGATGCAAGCCAGCCATAGGACAGTTAGGTGTATCCAACGTATTTGCTACATCGGCCAAACACAAGATAGGGAAATGCAATGTCTCGACAATGGAAAGAAATCTGCAAGGTCCACGATATCCCGGCACTCGGCGCACGCGTCGTTAAGCGCGCTGCCAATGCCTGCGGCGACGTCGCCGTATTCCGCAACAGCGAGGACAAGGTGTTCGCGCTGCTCGATCGCTGCCCGCACAAGGGCGGCCCGCTGTCACAGGGGATTGTCTTCGGCGAGCGCGTTGCCTGCCCGTTGCATAACTGGAACATCGAGCTTGATTCCGGATGTGCAACCGCACCGGACGAGGGCTGCACGCAGAAGTTCAGCGTGAAGGTGGAAGACGGCCTGGTGTTCCTCGATGTGGAGGAGCTGAACACGCTCGCAATCGAGGCCAAGGCTGCATGACTGTTTTGCGCGAATCCAGGGCGACCTGCTGCTACTGCGGGGTCGGTTGCGGCGTCATCGTGCAGAGCGACGGTGAAAAGATCATCGGCGTGCGCGGTGATCCCGACCATCCTGCCAACTTCGGCCGCCTCTGCACCAAGGGCAGCACGCTGCACCTGACCGCCAACCCGGTACTGCAACAGCAGGCACGCGCGCTTTATCCGGAATTGCGGACGACGCGTGGCGCTGAACGCGAACGTGCGACATGGGATGCCACGCTGGATTTTATGGTCGACAAGTTCGCCGCCACGATCCGCGAGCACGGGCCCGACAGCGTGGCCTTCTACATCTCCGGCCAGTTACTGACCGAGGACTATTACGTTTTCAACAAGCTGGCCAAGGGACTGGTCGGCACCAACAACATCGACACCAATTCGCGCCTCTGCATGTCGAGTGCCGTTGCCGGTTACAAGCAGACGCTGGGTGCGGACGCGCCGCCGGCCTGTTACGAGGATATCGAGCACGCCGAGGTGATCTTCATCGTCGGCTCCAACACCGCCTATGCGCATCCCATCCTCTATCGCCGTATAGAAGAGGCGCGCCGCAAGAACCCGGACCTCAAGCTCATCGTCGCCGACCCGCGCCGTACCGATACCGCACGCGACGCCGATTTGTTCCTGCCCATCCTGCCCGGCACCGATGTTGCGCTCTTCAACGGCATGCTGCACATCTGCCTTTGGGAAGACCTGGTCGACACGGCGTTCATCGACGCGCACACCGAAGGCTTCGCCGACCTCAAGCGCACCGTACGCGACTACACGCCGAAGTACGTTGCCGACACCTGCGGCATCAGCGAGGAAGACCTCGTCAGGGCGGCACGCTGGTTCGGCGAATCGAATGCATCGCTGTCGCTGTATTGCCAGGGACTCAACCAGTCCGCTTCCGGCACTGCGAAGAATGCCGCGCTGATCAATCTGCACCTCGCGACGCACCAGATCGGCAAGCCGGGCGCAGGCCCGTTCTCGCTGACCGGACAGCCCAACGCGATGGGCGGACGCGAAGTCGGCGGTCTTGCCAACCTGCTGTCCGCACACCGCGACATGGCCAATCCGGAGCACCGCGCCGAAGTGGCGCGGCTATGGGGCGTGGAGGATGTGCCGGCGCAGCCCGGCAAGACAGCGGTGGAGATGTTCGATGCGATCCGCGCCGGCGACATCAAGATCGTCTGGATCGCCTGCACCAACCCCGCACAATCGCTGCCCGAGCAACGCATGGTGCGCGAGGCGCTGAAAAACGCCGAGCTGGTCATCGTGCAGGAAGCGTACAAGACCACCGCCACCGTGCCGTATGCGGACGTGCTGCTGCCGGCCACCAGCTGGGGCGAGAAAGAAGGCACGGTGACCAACTCCGAGCGCCGCATCACGCGCTTCAAGCCGGTGCTGCCGAAGCCGGGTGAAGCGCGGCACGACTGGGAGATCGTCATCGAATTTGCGCGGCGGCTGGAAGCGCGCATGGGGCGTGGACGGACCATCTTCCCCTACACCACCACTGAGGAAATCTGGAACGAGCATCGTGAGTCGACCCGTGGCCGCGACCTCGATATCACCGGGCTGTCCTACCGCATCCTGGAAGACCAGGGGCCCCAGCAATGGCCCTTCCCGGAGGGTGCAGGCAGCGGCAAGAAGCGTTTGTATGACGACGGCATTTTCCCCACCGCGAACGGCCGCGCGAAGTTCGTCAACACCGTGTACAAGTCGGTGGCGGAGCCGGTCGATGCACGCTTTCCGTTCCGCCTGACCACGGGCCGCTTGCGTGACCAATGGCACGGCATGAGCCGCACCGGCACCGTGGCGCAGCTGTTCGCCCATGCATCGGAACCCGCCGTCGTGCTGGCGCAGATCGATATGGACCGCCGCATGATCCGCAATGGCGACCTGGTACACGTTACCAGCCGGCGCGGCTCGCAGATCCTGCCTGCACTGGCCAGCGACGACATGCGCTCCGGCCAGGCCTTCATCGGCATGCACTGGGGCGAGGAATACGTGTCAGGTCGCGGCCATCACGGCGAGGGCACCTATGGCGTGAACGCGCTGACCTTGCCGGCCTTCTGTCCCAGCTCCAAGCAACCGGAGCTCAAGCATGCGGCGGTCAAGATCCTGAAGACGGAGCTGCCGTCGCGCTTCGTGGCATTCGGCTGGATGCAGCAGGATCAGGCGCTGGAATTGCAATCGTCGCTGCGCCCGTTCATGCGGCAGTTTGCCTACGCGTCTTGCACGCTGTTCGGCCGCGACAAGGTTGGTGTGCTGTTCCGCGCGGCCGACGACTATCCGGCTTCGGCTGAACTGGTCAGGGAGATCGAAACCCGTTTCGGCATTGCCGGTGCGGACGTACTGCGCTACGACGACGCACGGCGCGGCAATGCCCGCCATATTCTCGTCCGTGACGGCAAGCTTGCTGCCGTGTCGCTGTCCGGCGACATTTCTACGGAGCATTGGCTCAAGGATTATCTCGAAGGCGGGCAGCCGGTCGCCGCATTGGGGCGCTTGCTGCTGACGCCATCGGCAAAGGCACCGCAGGGATTCAGAACGCGGGGGAGGATCGTCTGCAACTGCCTCAACGTTGCTGAGACGGAAATCAATGAAGTGCTGGCCAGATATGGCAGTGGCAACGTAGCAAGGCCGGATGTATTGCTCAGCGCGCTGCAGCAGGAACTGAAATGCGGCACCAATTGTGGTTCCTGCGTGCCGGAGCTGAAGAAGATCGTTATGGCGAATGAACCTGCGTCGCGCGCCGCATAACATGGTCAAGACACGGAGCGTGCCGTTCACGCACAGCGAAATATAAACGGCCCCTCAAAAAGTTGAAGACCAACTCTTGAGGGGCCGTTCAGCCGGTGGCTCTGTGCTTCTCATCCCGGCGCAGGGCTGCGCCGGTTCTTTCGCTACATCAGTCCGATTACACGCGCTCGATCACCGCCGCAATACCTTGGCCGCCGCCGATGCACATCGTGATCAGGCCGTAGCGCTTGCCGGTGCGGATCAGCTCGTACAGGCACTTGATCGTGATGATCGCGCCGCTGGCACCCAGCGGGTGGCCGAGGGCAATCGCGCCGCCGTTCGGATTGGTGCGCGCCGGGTCGAGGTCGAGGCCGCGGCACACGCCGAGCGACTGCGCGGCGAAGGCTTCGTTCGATTCGATCACGTCCATGTCATTCAGGCTCAGGCCTGCACGCTTGAGTGCAAGCTGCACCGCCGGAATCGGGCCCGTGCCCATGATGGACGGCTCGACACCGGCCACCGCATACGACACCAGGCGCGCCATTGGCTGCAGGCCAGCGCGGGCAGCGGCACCGGCTTCCATCAGCACGCAGGCGGCGGCGCCGTCGTTCAGGCCGGAGGCATTACCGGCCGTGACCGTGCCGCCTTCCTTCTTGAACGCGGGCTTGAGCTTGGCCAGCGACTCGATCGTGGTCTCAGCCTTCGGATGCTCGTCGGTGTCGAACACGACGGTGCCCTTGCGGCCCTGGATCTCGATCGGCACGATCTGCGACTTGAAGTAGCCTGCCTGGATCGCCGCAATCGCCTTCTTCTGGCTGTTGACCGCGAACTCGTCCTGCTCCTGGCGCGAGATACCGTACTTCTCGGCCACGTTCTCGGCGGTGATGCCCATGTGGCCCGCGCCGAACGGATCGGACAGCGCGCCGACCATCATGTCGATCATCTTGAAGTCGCCCATGCGCTGGCCCCAGCGCGCAGCCTGCGCGGTGTACGGTGCGCGGCTCATGGTCTCCACGCCGCCACCGACAGCAATGTCCGCATCGCCGAGCTGGATCGCGTTGGCTGCCGTGACGATGGCCTGCAGGCCGGAGCCGCACAGGCGGTTCAGCGTCAGGGCCGCGGATTCCTTCGCCATGCCGGCGTTGATCCCGACCACGCGCGATACATACATGTCGCGCGGCTCGGTATGGATCACGTTGCCCAACACGATCTGGCCGACTTGTGCCGGATCCACCTTCGCACGCGCGAAGGCTTCCTTCACCGCGATCGCGCCGAGGTCACACGCCGTGAAATCCTTCAGGCTGCCGCCGAAGGTGCCGATGGCGGTACGGGCTGCACCGACGATAACGACGTCTCTTGTAGTTGCCATGTCTCTTTCCTCTGGAAGGTAATAATGATTCGGAACGCGATCATACGCGACGAACTGAGTATTTTCTGTCAACTCTCGGACATTCGCACTACCGTAGAAGTACGGGAGGACGCGTGGCAACCTTGCGGCGACGTGCAGCGCAAGGCGTTCAACCTGCTGGCAAGTTGCTTTCCGCCATGAGCAAGCGGTGCAAACCTGCTGTCCGCCGCCAAAGCCGGGTATCAACCACGCCGGCCACTGGCAGACTCTATCAACACTGAACTGGCGCGGATTCCGCTCCAACGTCCTTCATTTTGCAAACATCGACAGAAGCTTCCCTTACACTTTCACTGGCGCAATTCTTGCAACACACTGGCCCACATTTCGAATAAACGGAGACTCCCATGCCGGAAGCATCCTTGGCGTTTAGCAGCCTGATTCTTTTTGCCCTGTTGTTCGGCCTCAAGCACGGCTTCGATGCGGACCATCTCGCCAGTATTGATGGACTGGCAAGACTGCAGGCGCAGCGCGGGCGTCCGCGCCTGGCGCGCGCTGCAGGCCTCCTGTTCTCGCTCGGGCACGGCATGATGCTGCTCGCCGCCGCATGGGTGATCGAACTCCTCGGCGTCGCCAACATCCCCGCATGGATGGAGCCGCTCGGCGTCACGATCTCCATCGGCTTCCTGCTCTGCATCGGCCTCGTCAACCTGCACAATGCGCTGCGCCCAATCAACAAGCCTGCCGCCATGTCACCGCTGGCGCGCGCCATCATGCGCATGCCGCTGCCGCATGGCTTCGCCGGCAGCTTGATCGTCGGCGCATTGTTTGCACTGTCGTTCGACGCCATGTCGCTCGCCGCCTGGTTCGGCCTCGCCGGCAGTCGTCACGGCGGCCTGCCGTCTATGGTCATCCTCGCGTCCTGCTTCGCAGGCGGCATGATCCTGACCGACACCATCAACGGCATCGTCGTCGCCGGCCTGATCCGCCGCAGCGAACAGTTCGTACAGCGGGCAGGGCGGCTGTTCTCCCTGCTGGTTGCCAGCAGCGCGCTGCTCGTCGCCGGCTTCGGCATGTCGAAGCTCGCTTCTTCCTCCGTGGATGCCTGGGCGGACGGCAAGGAACTGCTCTTCGGCCTTCTTGTCCTCGGGATTATTCTTCTCGGATATGGGATTGCGCGGCGTGTGAGTCGGGCGGCGGTGGCGACGGTGGCGATGCGCTGACCCAGAGGTTAACGCTTTCTGCGGCGCCGCATCGCTGGGCGCGCAGAGAGGATGTCGTGCGCGACTCCCCATGGGGCGGATTGGGCTTCCCCGCTGGCTCCGGTTTGCAAACAGGCTACGGTCAAGCGTACAGGATGCAAGCATAGGTGGCGCGATGCGTACTGATGACGGTCGATGAAGTGGTGCGCAACACTCCCCCTCGTCTGCCAGCCCCCTCTCATTACCGCCTTTCAACATCTTCCTTGGCAATCGCTGTGATCGCATGGGGCGATTCGCTTTTCACTTAGCGCGCAGCGGCATGCTAGCGACACGCATTCTGCGCTTCATCAAACTTTCCACCGTCGCATGACTTCGCGTTTGTACTATTGTTTAACGGGTAACGGTCAAGTTTTTCTCCATTAATGATTCGCCTTGTCATGGAGGCAGCCATGGTGTCATCACCCCGTATTCCCGAGCGTAACGTGGCCGACCCCAACCGTCGCCGCCTTCTGGGCGGTGCGATCGGCACCCTGGCCGTCGGCATTGGCGGACTTCACCAAAGCGTTCTCGCTCAAGCGGTCGCCGCCACTGGCACTCCAGCTCCCGCCAACAAGCCCTTGCCGCAGTACACGGCATGGAAAGAGGCGGATGCGATGATCGTTCACTCCTCCAATACCGTCGAGACACGCCGTAGCGCCTTTGGCAGCGGCGTCGTCACCCCAACGGATCGCCTGTTCGTTCGCAACAACGTGGCGCCGCCGGATGCCTCCATCGTGGCGGATCCCGACGCCTGGGCGGTGACGATCGAAGGAGTGAAGAATCCTCGCACCTTGACCGTCGCAGAACTCAAAGGCATGGGCCTGGAAACCACGGCCGCAGTGCTGCAATGCTCTGGCAACGGCCGCGGATTCTTTCCTTCCAAACCGAGCGGCACGCCCTGGACCGTGGGTGCAGCAGGTTGCGTGATATGGAGCGGCGTACCGGTGCGGATGGTGGCCGAAGCGCTCGGAGGCCCGGTGGATGGCGTGGTCTACATGACGGGCACCGGCGGCGAAACGATACCGCCGGGTGTCGATCCGAAAAGCATATTGGTTGAGCGCTCCGTTCCCCTCAAGGCGATGGAGCATGCGCTGCTGGCATGGGAACTGAATGGTGAGCCGGTACCGCTTGCGCACGGCGGCCCATTGCGGCTGATCGTGCCGGGCTACTCTGGCGTGAACAACATCAAATACATCAAACGCCTCGCCTTTACTCCCAAGGAAAGCGATGCACGCATCATGGCGTCGCGTTATCGCATGACCCCGCCGGGAGAAAAGGGCAATCCGAACCAGGCGTCGATCTGGGAAATGGGCGTCAAGTCCTGGATCACCTCACCCGGGGCCGATGGCGGGCAAGTCAAGGCGGGCCGGCATGTAATTGAAGGCGTGGCGCTTGGCGGCACCAATGCAATCAAGTCAGTGGAAGTCTCCGTTGACGGCGGCAGAACCTGGCAAGAAGCCCGCCTCGTCGGACCAGACCTTGGCAGGTTCGCATGGCGCCAGTTTGCGCTGCCGGTGAATCTCAAGCCCGGCTCGTATGTCCTCGCCAGCCGCGCGACCGACGTCAACGGCAAGGTGCAGGATGAACTGCGGACAGACAATGCCGCTGGTTATCACAACACCAGCTGGCGCGACCATGCGCTGCCGGTGATGGTGGCATAGGTACGGCAGCCCACATGAACCGTTTGCACCGTTTGCTGGCCGCGCTGATCGGTCCACTCTTCGCATGCATCACTGTTGAGGTTGCTGCTGCCGATATGGCCAAGGGCCGGCAGATGTTCCAGCAAGGCACTACACCTCCATGCATCGTGTGCCATACCTTGCAGGATGCAGGCGCGTCCGGCAAGGTTGGCCCCAATCTGGACGAACTGAAACCGGATGCCGAGCGAGTAGAAAAAGCGGTCCGCAATGGACTGGGAGTGATGCCGGCATTCACCGACTTGAGCGATGAGCAGGTGCGGCTGATAGCGGAGTATGTGGCGGCTGCAACGAAGTAGGTTGTCTTCCTATCGACCCGACAGCTCATATCCTGCGTGATCTGCTGCCGTGTCCTCATTCGTACAGCCCGGTAGGGTGCGCATTGCGCACCACCTCGCGGAACCCCGCCGCACCCCTGACCGAACTCACCTTTGTCACCGGCAGAATCTGCGCGACGCCGAAGGCGACCTCAACCACGAAGAAGGCCCATATGATCGGATGGGCATGATTGAGAAGCGCATAAAGCTGCCAGATGGCGAACAGAAAGCGGCCGGCCGCATCATAACGTCCATACTGAACCTGTGTGTCACGCAGGCGCAGGATCGCCCAGACCGTGACGATCGAACCGAGCAGGTTCGCCATCAGCATGTGTGCAGGTTCGAACTTCGGGAAGCTTCCCGGAATACCCAGCAAGCCTGAGAGCGCCTCCAGACTGGCGAGGATGGCGGTGAAGGTCCACGGTGTGGCAAAGCCGATAGTCACCACCAGGTCATACCAGGCGCTGGCGCGCACGATGCGCAAATAGTTCGTCGTTGTAATCATCCCGACCTCCGTCATGAGCGATGGCCGGATCATAAACCTTGGAGTATGCTCCAAGGTCAAGTGCTATCCGCGACAGGAGCAAAGAATGAGGATCGGTCACCTCGCCCAAGCTGCCGGCGTAAGCTGCGATACGCTGCGGTTCTATGAAAGACAAGGTCTCATCCGTTCGACGAGGGCGGAAAACGGCTACCGCCTGTATGCGCCGGAGACCGCCCAGCTCGTCACTTACATCCGCACAGCGCAAAAGCTCGGCTTTAGCTTGGCCGAGATCGGCAACAGCATGCCGGGGATCTGGAGCGCCCCCGATCCTGATGCGGCAGTTGCCCTACTCCTGGCGGAGAAGGTAAAGGTCATTGATGAGCGGATCGCAGAACTACAGGGTCTCAGGACGGAGCTGCTGGAGCGAGTGCGGCAGCAATGCCCGCTTTCACGCGAATAGGACTGTTTGCAAGAAGGGTAGCGCGGCGAGTGTGGGTTTCGTTTCGCGCACCGATTACAGGGTCGTAGGGCGGAAAAGCGAAGCGCCTTCCGCCGCATGTGGTACGTTGCTCGAGGAGGTGGACGGTAAAAAAGTAGGCTTGGGCTGCCGCGTGGTTGCGGCAGTAATTTAGAGTGAACGGAGTGTGCCAGAGCGCCGCATGCGGCGGAAGACGCTTCGCTTTTCCGCCCTACCGGGCTAATCCACCTCCAACTCCCGTCCGGTAGGTTGGGCTGCAATGCCCAACATCCAGTGAAATAACTGCCATGCAATATCGAAGATCAAATACGCCCGGCGCCACGTATTTTTTCACGGTCAATCTCGCTGATCGTACAAGCGGGCTGCTCACCGAGCATATTGAATCCCTGCGAGACGCTGTCCGAAAAACCCGGCAATCCCATCCGTTTGACATTATCGCGATGGTGGTCTTGCCCGATCATTTGCATGCGATATGGCGATTGCCGGAAGGAGATGCAGATTTTCAGTTGCGGTGGTCCTTGATCAAGGTCGCGTTTTCACGGGCCATTCCAAAGAACGAAGTGATACGTCGTAGCAGGGAAATCAAGCGGGAGAGAGGGGTATGGCAACGGCGATATTGGGAGCATCAAATCAGGGATGACGATGACCTCGAAATGCACGTGGCCTATATTCACTTCAACCCGGTCAAGCATGGTTATGTCAGGCGAGCGGCTGATTGGCCGCATTCCTCAATCCATCGTGAAATCGCCAAGGGAACCTTGAATGCGGATTGGGGTAATTCGAACCAGGATGAAAATGGTCGCTGGGGTGAGTCAGTTGACTGATCTTCGCGTGATGTGGTGTGATGTTGGGCTTCCTTCGTCAGCCCAACCTACCGCGCTATACAGTGGGGACCAAGTGATGGGAATAAATCTGTGATTTACAAAATTAGCGCCAGATTTTTATAGGACCGATCATGGAATTTCTACCGCTATTAGTATTCATTGCTGTCGTCGCTTACTTCATGACGAAGCATCGCAACAAGAGCTCAGTATCGATTACCCACCTTCCCGAGCGTTTTATTGTCTTAGACCTAGAAACAACGGGCCTTGATTCAGGCAAACACGAGATCATTGAAATCGCAGCAATCCGTGTTAACCGAGACTCTACGCAGCACGAGACGTTTCAAGCGTTGGTCAAACCCACTAAAAAAATTCCAAAGAGGATTGTTGATCTCACCGGCATCACAGAGGAAATGCTTGAACAGGATGGCCGAGCACTTCAGGAGGTGATGAAAGCCTTTTCTGCATTCGTAGGAGACCTTCGGCTGGTCTCATTTAACGCTGAGTTCGATATGGGTTTCTTGAATGCCGCGACCGCCCAATGTGGCATGGCGCCCTTCGGTAACTCAGTAACTTGCGCATTGAAGATGGCACGTCGGGCGTGGCCAGGTCGAAAAAGCTATCGTCTAACTGATATCGCAAGAGACGGAAATCTTGATCTTAAAAATTCACACCGCGCACTTGCGGATTGTGAACGGGCACTCATGGTTTATGGTGCAGCGGCCTCCAAGCTTGAATCCATTGCATAACGCGTAAAAAACCAACTTGCTATATCGATCAACCCGGATCCGCATAGAATTGCCTCTTCGTGGCAAGGCAAGCAGATCGCGCCGTAAAGTCGAGCATTTAGAGGGCTGATGCTGGACTTCCTTCTTCAGCCTGATCTGCGCAATGATTAATCTGTGAAACGGTGTATAAAGTGCGCCGTACACTTAAGAGGTTTTGATGATTGAGATTGCCACCATTGCCCAAGCCATATCAATTGCGACGGCCTGCTGGGCGATTATTTCTGGCATCGGCGCTTGGAAGCGAGAGTTCATCGGCAAAAGACAGATTGAACTCGCTGAACAGGTGCTCGCAAAATTTTTTGAAGTAAAAGATGCAATTGCATTTATTCGCAATCCCTTTTCGAGTTCCGACGAGGGAATGTCCCGCGAAAAACGGGCCGGCGAATCTGCCGAGGAATCGGAGCTCCTCGATCGCGGCTACATAGTGGTAGAGCGATACACCAAGAAAGAAAGCATCTTTGCCGATTTCAACACATTCAAATACAAATTCATGGCCTCTTTCGGGCCGCAAACCGAGCAAATATTTGTCGACAAGAACAAAGCACTAAACTCCATTTTCATTTCGGCGCGCATGTTAGCCACACACTACTGGCAGCGGCAAGGACGTATGTCGATCGAGAACGATGAATTTCAAAAGCATCTAGATGAAATGCACCGCCACGAAGGAATCTTCTGGGACATTGGAAGCGACGATGATGAGATAAGGTTACAACTTAAGGCCATCCAAAAAAGGCTGGAAGCTGCGACAGCATCATGTTTTCAAGAGCCGATGAGCACCTTCAGTCTTCTTACTCGAAAATGGTTTTGAGAACTATTAGACGCATAGGGTTCGCAAAGCGCACCTTATGCGTCTAATCCACCTCCAACTCCCGCACCTTCAGCTCCAGTCCTCCCGTCGGCTGCACCTGATACCCCCCACATTCCGGGCACGCATCGTAGCGCTGGCTGATCGGCACGGTCTTGTTGCATGACATGCAGAGACCCTGTCCCTCGGTTTCGATGATTTCCAGTTGCGTGCCTTCGGCGATGGAGCCCTTGACGACGGCGTCGAAGCAGAAGCGCATGGCTTCGACTTCCACGCCGGCCAGCGCGCCGATTTCCAGCCACACGGTTTTTACCTTGGTGAAGCCGTGCGCTTTTGCGCCGTCTTCGATTACCTGGAGCACGCCTTCGGCGAGCGACATTTCATGCATGGTGAACCTCGATTTCGTAGGCAACGCAGGGGTCGAGCGAGTGGACCAGCAGCTCTGCCTGCTTGCGCGCATCTTCCTGCGATGGGGCGGCCATGGCGGATAGGCCCATGGCGCATGCGCCGTCGGGATGGAAGTTCCATTCGGTGGGCGCCACCAGCGAATAATCCGCAATCGTTCCCTGCTTGTCCAGCACCACGCGATGCAGCAGCAGGCCGCGGGCGTTCTGCACCCATGCGGCGCCGGTGTTGTCGCCGAGCGGGGCGCCATGCACGAAGCTGTCTTCCGGCACGTCGGGTGCGCGCAGGCGGGAGAACAGTTCGCTGATTTCCGCGAGGCGCGCGATCAGGCGCGTTGCGATGGAGGGGCCTCTTGCTTGCAGTAACTGTGCGATGGCGGTTGCATCCTGCATGCGCGCGAGCGAGCCGCTTTCGGCAGGCTGGTTGCGCCATGTCGGACATAGCGCGAAGGTCGGGTTCTCGTCGAGGCGAGGAAAGACGTCGGCGAGGATCTCGTCGGGTGCAACATTGGGTAGCAGGGTAGTGGTGCTGCGCAACGCGCGGCCATCCATCTCCCAGCATTGATCAAGCAGACGCGCGGTCGGCGTTGTCGCTGCTTGCAGCGATGCAATCAACGATGCAGCGCTTTCCGTGGCGCTGAAAGACGACCCAGTTGTGCCGAGCAATGCCGCATTTGTGTCCGCTTCGAGAGCGGCGATGGCTTTCTGCCAGTCGCTCTCCTGCTGCAACGCCATGCATTCCGCCAGTCGTTTGCGCAACACTGCCAGCACCTGTGGTTGCGGCTCTGCGCCCATGATGCGGGGGAGGTCGATCAGCAGGCGCCAGAGAATCTCCTGCAGCGCTTCGGCGAGCACGCTACGTTCGCGCACAAGGGGAATGACGGGTGACGTTGCTGATGTTGCAGCGTGCAGTGCGGTTGCCGCCGCCGCGCCCTGCGCCTGAGCGCAGAGGCTGAACAGCATCGGGATCATGCGCAGCGCGTCTTGCGGCTGCTTGCCCCGCAATAGCGTGTTCAGTGCAACGAGGGGGCGCGGTTCGATGTGTGCGCCGTGGACATGCCTGCCATCCCATGCCAGCCGGATCCGGATTTTTCCTTCGATGGCCATGGGAGGTTCAGTGTGGGGCAGGCGCGATCAGGCGTCGGCCTGCTCGACGATCCTGGACAGCACTTCGAGCGTTTCCAGTGCCATCGCTTCTTCGACGCGCTCATATGCGAAGCCGCCGGCCTGGATCAGCAGGTAGTCGCCTAACTGCACCGGCTCATGCAGCAGCATCAGGCTGACATGGCGCTGCTGGCCGAAGGCGTCGACAGTGGCCATCTCGCCGTCGATGGCGATGACCTTCGACGGAATTGCCATGCACATCAGCAGGTTTCCTCGTTGACTGCTTCGACAGCAACGCCGAGCAGGCGCAGTTCTTCGACAACCTGCCCGACGACACGCGGCAATATCACCTCTACCTGCGGCGACAGCGACATGCTGGTGCCAAGCGACACCGGCTCCACGCCAATGACCACTACGCTCTCCGGCGCTTCGCCCATGAAGGCGAGGGTGGCCAGCACATCGGACAGCCCGATCTGGTGCGGCGACAGCTTGGTCTTGAAGAAGACCGGAACAGCGTCGCCGGCAATGCGCACCATGGTCGCGGGCGGCTGCCCGCTGCGCACGGCATCGACGATGACAAGATGGTCCGCAGTGGACAGGTCTTCCAGCATTTCCATGCCGGTCGTGCCGCCGTCGATGATCTCGACCTCGGGCGGCAGCCGGTAGTCCTGTGCGAGCTGTTCGACGGCACGCACGCCAACACCTTCATCCGATAGGAGCGTGTTGCCGACGCCGAGGACGATGGTTTTCATTACAGCACCTGGACTTTGACAACCTCATTGTGTTCCGTATCCAGCACATGCACCGCACAGGCCAGACAAGGATCGAAGGAATGCACCGTGCGCAGCACTTCCAGCGGACGTTCCGGATCGGCGACCGGCGTGTTCAGCAAGGCCGCTTCGTACGCGCCCGGCTGGTCGGCTTCGTTGCGCGGTGCGGCGTTCCAGGTGGTAGGGACCACGCACTGGTAGTTGTCGATCTTGCCGTCTTTCAGCACGACCCAGTGCGACAACGCGCCACGCGGGGCTTCGTGGAAGCCGACACCGGCCACTTCGCCCTTCGGAAAGGTGGGCTTGTTGAAGGTGGCACGGTCGCCTTTGGCGAGGTTGGCCATCAGCAGATCCCACTGCTGCGCGAGCATATCGGCCTGCACTGCGCACGATACGGCACGCGCGGCATGGCGGCCAATGGTGGAGTGCAGTGCGGATACCGGTACCTTGGTCTTGGCGATGGCGCTGACGGTATCGAGCGTCTGGTTCACGTACTTGATGGTCGGCTCGTGCTTGGCGGCGACCATGGCCATCACGCGTGCCAGCGGGCCGACTTCGGCCGGCTTGCCGTAGAAGGTCGGCGACTTGATCCAGGAATACTTGCCGTCGTCCTGGAAGTCGGTGTACTGCGGCTGGGTCTCGCCGCGGAACGGATGCAACGGGCCCTTGCCGCCCTTGTACCAGGCGTGCTTGACGCTTTCTTCGACGCCCTTGCGGAAGTACTCGTCCTGAAAGCTGCTGATCGGCTTGAAGGTAGACAGGTCGGTGCCCTTGATGTAGCCGCCCGGCAGCGCGAACTCGGTGCCTTTGGTATCCAGCGGCAGATCCGGCACGCACAGGTAATCCAGGTTGCTCGCGCCGATGCCGGTCCAGTCGGCATAGAAGGCGCCGATGGCAGCCACGTCGACCAGATAGACGTTCTTGACGAAGTCGTTCAGCTCGTCGATCCAGACCTTGATCGCCTGCAGGCGTTCCAGTGATAGCGCCGACTGGGAGTCGAAGTCGATCGGGTTGGACACGCCGCCGACGGCGACGTTCTGGATGTGCGGCGACTTCGAGCCGAGCACGGCGACGATCTTGCTGGCCTTGCGCTGGATTTCCAGTGCCTGCAGGTAGTGCGAGGTCGCCAGCAGGTTGACTTCCGGCGTCAGCTTCATCGCCGGATGGCCCCAGTAGCCGTTGGTGAAGATGCCGAGCTGGCCGGTGCCGACGAAGCCGGACAGGCGCTCCTTGACCTTCGCGAACTCATGCTTGCTGTTGCCGCTCCAGTTCGACAGGCTTTCCGCCAGCTGTGCGGTCTTGACCGGATCGGCTTTCAGTGCCGACGTCACGTCTACCCAATCCAGTGCGGACAGATGGTAGAAGTGCACGATGTGATCGTGGATCGCATGCGCGGTGATGATCAGGTTGCGGATGTACTGCGCGTTGAGCGGGATTTCCATCTTCAGCGCGTTTTCCACTGCACGCACCGAGGTGATCGCATGCACGGTGGTGCACACGCCGCAGATGCGTTGCGTAATCGACCAGGCGTCGCGCGGATCGCGCCCGAGCAGGATCTCTTCGACGCCGCGCCACATCTGGCCGGACGCCCAAGCCTTCTTGACCTTGCCGCCGTCGATTTCGCAGTCGATCCGCAGATGGCCTTCAATCCGTGTGACCGGATCGATCGTGATTCTTTTCCCCATGGTTCTCTCCTGATTCCTTAATGGTGTTCCTTCGGCAGGATCGGCAGGTAACGCACCAGCACGATGTAGCCAAGGATTTCGAATGCGATGATGCCGACGGTCAGCATGATTTCCGGTACCGACGGGAAGTAGCTCCATCCTGCGCCGGTCGAGTAACCGACGAGGTAGGCGTTGATGCGCAGCAGGAAGGCGCCGGCCATCAGGCAGCAGGCAGCGATGAATAGCTTCGCCGGTTCCTTGCGCGCGCTGTCCTTCCACAGCAGCACGAGCGGCGCAACGTAGAACGCCATCTCGATCCAGAACATGAATGCCTTCAGATTCGGCTCGAATGCCATGCCGAAGGTGCCGCGCACGGCGAGATCGGCAAGGCGGACGGCAACAAAGGCCGCCAGCGTCCACAGCATCATCTTCGACAGCGGCGTCAGCAGGTGCAGCTCCAGCGGCTGCTTGAAGCCGGATGCGGACAAGGTGCATTCGAAGATCACGACCGCAAAGCCGGTGGTCACCGCCGTCATCAGGAACAGCAGCGGCATCATGTTGGTCTGCCACAGCGGATGCACGTGATTGCCGAACACCAGCAGCAGTGCGCCGAGTGATGACTGGTGCATGGTCGGCAGCACGAGACCGAGCGCGATGAAGAAGAACAGCAGCTTGTCGAGCTTCTTCTGCGCGATCTTCATGCCAAACTTTTCGAACAACACCGGCGCAAACTCGATCAGCATCACCACCATGTAGGCCGACACGCACAGCGCCACCTCCAGCATCACGGAGTTGAACTGCATGTAACCCGGCCAGAACACATGCCAGAAGTTCCAGTAGCGGCCGAGGTCGATGGCCGCCGACAGGCCGGCGAGCGAATAGCCGAACAGGGATGCCAGCAGGGCGGGGCGCACCAGCGGATGGTATTCGCCGCGGTTCATGATGTAGACGAGGAAGGCCATGACGTAGCCGCCGCACGCGAGTGCGGAGCCGATCATCACGTCATACACGACCCAGATGCCCCAGGTCTGGCCGTCGCTGATGTTGCTGACCGCGCCCATGCCGTAGATGAAGCGCAGGCCGAGCACGACCGCTGCGATGGCAACCAGCACGCCGAGCGTGATGGTCGTCGGCGTCACCAGCGGCCCGCCGAGCGGCGCTGCCGGGGCGTGATGTGCATCAGACATCGCTACCTCCTTTTTTCTGGTCGTCGGGCTTGCTGTCGTTTCCATGCTCGCCGTCGTTCTTCATGTTGCGGCGGGCGATGAAGCCCAGCACGCCGAGGAAGGTGATCGGCAGCGCCATGCCCTTGTACACGGTGTGCATGACGGTTTCCGAGTTGGCTGCGAACGAGCGCTCCGGCAGTGTCGGCATGCCGAGCTTTTCGAACGGGACGCCGGACAGGCGGATCACTTGCGTGCCGCCGATCTCCTTGTCGCCGTACAGGTGCTGCACATAGGCCGGCACCTTCGCCACATGCGGCGACTGGTCGCCGGTGCTGAGGTTGCCGCGCGGGAAAGAGGTTTCCTCGCCGGGCTTCAGTTCCAGCCGGCGCTTGGCTTCCACTTTCAGGTCCTTGACCTTGCCGAAGAGGGTGGCGCCGGTCGGGCAGACTTCCGCGCAGGCGGCGTATTTACCTTCCGGCATGCGGTGCACGCACAACTGGCACTTGGAGATCTTCGGGATGGCCTTGTCATATTCGAAGCGCGGCACGTTGAACGGGCAGGCGGCGACGCAGTAGCGGCAGCCGACGCACTTGTCCTTGTCATAGGTGACGATGCCGGTGACTGGATCCTTGGTCATCGCCTTGACCGGGCAAACCGAGACGCAGGATGGATCGGCGCAGTGCACGCAGGACGACTTGTTGAAGGCGAAGCCATCAGTCTCGCTGTCCTTCTTTTCCGCGGTGCCGTTCTTGTACAGCTTGATGACATTGAGCGTCTTGCCGGACAGGTCGAGCGGCGTATCCCAGAGCGGTTCCGAGCCCGAGAATTCCGGCGGCATGTCGTTGGCTTCCTTGCATGCCGCAACGCAGGCCTTGCAGCCGATGCACAGCGTGCTGTCGAACAAAAGGCCGATCGCTTCCGGCGGCATCGGCTTGTTGTCGCGCGCTTCCACGGTGGTGGAAGTCGCAAGCAACGCACCGCCGCCCAGCGCGCCTTTCAGGAAATCGCGCCGGTCCATGCTCATGATGGGGCCTTTTCGTTATCGCCGGACTTGTTCTCGGTTGCGGCGTTGGCCTTACCCGTCTTGCTCGGGCAGGCGGTCTGGCACTTGCCGAGATTCTTTGCCATCGCGCCGGCAGCACCAACCGCTGCGCCGCCCGCGGCAGCAACGACGGCGACGGCAGCGAGCGACGCGCCTTTGCCTCTTTCTTCGACGACGTGCGGATAGCCGGTCGGCGGGTTGGTCTTCAGTTCCGCCAGCGCATGGATCGGCTTGGTGAAGCCGATGCCTTCTTCGGTGCAGCCGATGCAGGGATGGCCGGTCGCGACCGGCCAGCTGGCGCAGCCGACGTCGCCGAACAGGATGGTTGGGCAGTTGGAAAAGGTTTCCGGTCCCTTGCAGCCGAGCTTGTACAGGCAGTAGCCCTTGCGATGGCCTTCGTCGCCGAACTCCATCGCGAAGCGGCCGGCGTCGAAGTGCGCGCGGCGTTCGCAGTTGTCGTGCACCAGGCGCGAGTAGGCGAATTTCGGACGGCCCTTGTGGTCCAGCTCCGGCAGCTTGCCGAAGGTCAGGAAGTGCACGACGGTCGACAGGAAGTTGTACGGGTTCGGCGGGCAGCCGGGGATGGTGGCAACCGTCTTGCCCAGCACGTCGGCAACGCTGGAGGCGCCAGTCGGGTTCGGCCCGGTGGAGGGCATGCCGCCCCACGAGGCGCAGCTGCCGATGGCGATCACTGCCGCCGCATCGGCTGCGCACTCCTTCAACATGTCCAGCGCCGTCTGGCCGCCGATCTTGCAGTAGATGCCGCCGTCCTTGGTCGGGATCGCGCCTTCGACCACCAGCAGGTACTTGCCCTTGTTTTCTTTCATCGCGGCGCGGCGTGCGGCTTCGACCTGGTGGCCGGCGGCGGCGAACAGCGTCTCGTGGTAATCCAGCGAGATCACGTCGAGGATCAGTTTTTCGAGTGTCGGATGCTCGGCGCGCAGCATCGACTCGGTGCAGCCTGTGCATTCCTGGAAGTGCAGCCAGATGACCGATGGCCGCTTGTTGCTGGCAACTGCCTTTGCGATCGCGGCGTCTGCGCCGGCCGGCAGGCCCATGGTCGCGGCCATGGCCGCGCAAAACTGGAGAAAGCTGCGCCGCGATAGGCCAAGGCGCTTCTCTACCTCGGCAATGCTCTCGTCATTGCCGGTGCGTGTGATCATGTCCATCCCGCTCCCCTCTTTCCGCGATGTGCAGTGCATCGACCGGAATTGTTAAAACATCATGCGAGATCCATTGCGGATTCGCGCTTCCCTTTCCGCTACGCGACCTGTCACGAATATTGCAAGCAGGAAGCGCCGACGGAGCGGGTCTGCTTGCGCAACTTCTGTGCCACGATGCGAAATGGGAAGTCACTATCGTGAAAAGCAAGGCGGGCTCTTGCTCCCGCCCCGCGGTGCGGATTTTTCCGGTATGCGGATACCGATTGTGCGATGCGGGAGGCTGCAATCGGAAGTTGCAGTTTGAAAAGCAAGTGCAAAGTGCGTGACCAGTGTTGGACACGCTGATGGAAGCCCTCTAAACTCGTTGAGGATCAGTCTGGCCACAAGCCGGCAAGGAGATAAGTGATGTGCGTAGTATGTGGATGCAGTGGCAATGCCGATAAGAAAATGGCAAGCAAGTTGCCAGAAGGTGAACTTACTTACCGGCCGGCCGGTGCGCAGGCAGGGGCGCAATCAGGCGTGAAGGCGGGCAGCCTGCACAGCCATGCGCATCACCATCATCATGGGCATGCACACAGCCATGACCACGGCCATCATCACCATGATCACGATCATGGCCACCAGCATGACCACGCCCACGCCCACGCCCACGATCACGATCACGATCATGACCATGTGAGCGTCGACCCGGCTACCGGCGACATGCACTACGGCCACGGCCCTGCCTGCGTCTCGGTCCCCGGCATGAGCCAGTCGCGCACGATCCGCCTCGAGCAGGATGTGCTGGGCAAGAACAACCAGTTCGCCGCGCAAAACCGCGAGCATTTCCTCCACCACCGCATCCTCGCGCTGAACCTCGTGTCCAGCCCCGGCTCCGGCAAGACCACGCTCCTGTGCGAAACCATCGAGGCGCTGAAGCGCCGCGGCAACGCGCTGCCGGTGGCGGTGATCGAAGGCGACCAGCAGACCAGTAACGACGCCGACCGCATCCGCGCCACTGGCGCGCCGGCAATCCAGGTCAACACCGGCAAGGGCTGCCACCTCGATGCGCAAATGGTCGGCAGCGCGTTCGCGCGTTTGCCTTTGCATAACCACGATCAGGAAAACGCGAATGGCGGCATTCTCTTTATCGAGAACGTCGGCAACCTCGTGTGCCCGGCGATGTGGGACCTGGGCGAAGCGGCGAAGGTCGCGATCCTGTCCGTCACCGAAGGCGAGGACAAGCCGCTCAAGTACCCGGACATGTTCGCCGCGGCGAAGCTGATGATCCTCAACAAGACTGACCTGCTGCCCTACCTGCGCTTCGACGTCGACAAGTGCATCGAGTACGCGCGCCGCGTCAATCCGGAGATCGAAGTGCTGCAACTGTCGGCCACCGGTGGGCAGGGCATGGATGCCTGGCTCGACTGGATTCTGTCCGGCCATGCGGCGCTGGGTGTGGAAGCAGGCATCGAAGAGGGCAAGGCGGCCTGAGGCAATTTGTATACATCGCACTGCATCCGCGCCGTGCGGCACCATCCGTAGTGAATAAGGAAAGTTTATGTGTCTAGCAATTCCCGTCCGCGTGGTCGAGGTGCGCCCCGGCCAGATGGCGGTCGTCGACCTGTCAGGCGTGCGCAAGGAGGTGTCCACCGCACTCGTCGACGACGTGCAGGTGGATGAATACGTGATCGTCCATGTCGGCTATGCGATCGGCAAGGTGGACGCGGAAGAGGCGCAGCGGACGCTCGAGCTGTTCAACGAGCTGGAGAAGTCGCAGCTCGCCGAGCAGGCAATGGCTGCGGCCGAAGGCAAGTGATCGGATCAGGCAGGGGCAGGGGACAGGACAATGAAATACATCGATGAATACCGCGACGGCGAGGTGGCGCAGAAAATTGCCGCGCGCATCCGCGCCGAAGCGAACCCGGGGCGGCAGTACAGCTTCATGGAATTTTGCGGTGGTCATACGCATGCGATCTCGCGCTACGGCGTGCAGGAGCTGCTGCCGCCGAACGTGCGCATGATCCACGGCCCCGGCTGCCCGGTCTGCGTGCTGCCGATCGGCCGCATCGACCATGCGATCTCGCTGGCGCTGGAGCGCAACGTGATCGTCTGCACCTACGGCGACACGATGCGCGTTCCAGCCTCCGACGGGCTGTCGCTGATCAAGGCCAAGGCGCGCGGCGCGGACATCCGCATGGTGTACTCCGCCGCCGATGCGTTGAAGACTGCGATCGATAATCCCGGCCGCGAAGTCGTGTTCTTCGCCATCGGCTTCGAAACCACGACGCCGCCCACCGCGCTGGTGATCCGCGACGCGGCGGCGCGCAACGTCGACAACTTCAGCGTGCTGTGCTGCCATGTGCTGACGCCGTCGGCCATCACGCACATCCTCGAATCACCGGAAGTGCGCGACTACGGCACGGTGCCGATCGACGGCTTTATCGGCCCGGCACATGTGAGCATCGTGATCGGCTCCGGCCCGTATGAACACTTCGCGGAGGAATACCGCAAGCCGGTGGTGATCGCCGGCTTCGAGCCGCTGGACGTAATCCAGGCGATCCTGATGCTGGTGCGGCAGGTCAACGAAGGCCGCGCTGAAGTGGAGAATGAATTCGTCCGCGCCGTCACACCGGACGGCAACCTGACGGCGCAGGCCATCGTCTCCGACGTCTTCGAACTGCGCACCACCTTCGAATGGCGCGGACTCGGCGAAGTGCCGTACAGCGCGCTGCGCATCCGGCCCGGCTATGCGAAGTACGACGCCGAAAAGAAATACAAGCTCGCGTACAAGCCGGTCGCTGACAACAAGGCCTGCGAATGCGGCGCGATCCTGCGCGGCGTGAAACGGCCGACCGACTGCAAGCTGTTCGGCACCGTCTGCACGCCGGAGAACCCGATGGGCTCCTGCATGGTGTCGAGCGAAGGCGCGTGCGCGGCGCATTATTCGTATGGAAGGTTCAAGGATATTCCGGTGGTGGCGGCATGAGCGCAACAGTAAAGAAAAATTATGTGCGGCCCATCGATTTCAAGAACGGCCGCATTGACATGGGACACGGCGCAGGGGGCAGGGCTTCGGCCCAACTGATCGAGGAACTGTTCCTCGCCGCCTTCGACAATGAATGGCTGCGCCAGGGCAATGACGGCGCAACGCTCGCGATGCCGGCCGGCCGCATGGTGATGGCGACCGATGCGCATGTGGTGTCGCCGCTGTTCTTCCCGGGCGGCGATATCGGCTGCCTGTCGGTGCACGGCACGGTCAACGACGTCGCCATGTCCGGCGCGAAACCCTTGTACCTGTCGGCCAGCTTCATCCTGGAAGAAGGCTTTCCGCTGGCCGACCTGAAGCGCATCGTCGAATCGATGGCGCATGCGGCGCGTGAGGCTGGCGTTGCGGTCGTCACCGGTGATACCAAGGTGGTCGAGCGCGGCAAGGGCGATGGCGTCTTCATCAGCACCACCGGCGTCGGCGTCGTGGCGGAGGGGATCGACATTGACGGTTCATATGCACGGCCGGGCAATGCCATCCTCGTCTCCGGCCATATCGGCAACCACGGCATGGCAATCATGTCCAAGCGCGAATCGCTCGCGTTTGAAACCGAAATTCTGTCCGACACCGCCGCATTGAACGGTCTCGTCGCCCACATGCTGGCAGCGATGCCGCGCGTGCGCGTGCTGCGCGATCCGACGCGCGGCGGGATTGCCACTACGCTCAATGAAATTGCGCGGCAATCCGGCGTTGGCATGCTGCTCGACGAGGCGGCTATCCCGGTGCTGCCGCAGGTGGATGCCGCCTGCGAATTCCTCGGGCTCGATCCGCTGTATGTCGCGAACGAAGGCAAGCTGATTGCGATCTGTGCCGAAGACGATGCCGGCACACTGCTTGAAGCAATGCGCGCGCACCCGCTCGGCGCGCATGCGGCACGCATCGGCACGGTAGTCGAGGATCCACATGGTTTCGTGCAGATGAAGACGCGCTTCGGCGGACGCCGCGTCGTCGACTGGCTGTCTGGCGAGCAGCTGCCCCGCATTTGCTGACATTGAAATGGATAAAGAACGTAGGGTGCGCTTTGCGCACCATTGCAGCCGTCAATGCAACGATGCGCAGAGCGCACCCTACGGAAGCTGATCTCTGCATCGAACCATGCGCATCCTCTTCATCACCCACAGCTTCAACAGCCTGACGCAACGCCTGTTCGTGGAACTGCGCGCGCGCGGGCACCAGGTGTCGATTGAGCTCGATATCGCCGACTCGGTCAGCGAGGAGGCGGTGGAACTCTTCAAGCCCGGACTGATCGTCGCGCCTTTCCTAAAACGTGCCGTTCCCGCATCGATCTGGCAGAAGCATGTGTGCCTGATCGTGCATCCCGGCATCGTCGGCGACCGCGGGCCGTCCGCACTCGACTGGGCCATCCTCAATGGCGAAAAGGAATGGGGCGTGACGGTGCTGCAGGCAAATGCGGAGATGGACGCGGGCGACATCTGGGCGACTGCGACTTTCCCAATGCGCACGGCAAAGAAGAGCAGCCTGTACCGCAACGAGGTGACCAAAGCTGCAGTGGCCGCTGTACTGGAAGCCATCGGCAAGTTCGAGCGTGGCGAACGGCCGTTGCCGCTTGCAGAAGCGAAGGACGCACGTGGCGTGCTGCGTTCGCTCGCGAAGCAGGAGCAGCGCCGCATCGACTGGCAACACGACGACACCGCGACCGTGCTGGCAAAGATCCACAGTGGCGACGGCTTTCCGGGCGTGCTGGATGCACTGTTTGGCATGCCTTGCTACCTCTATGATGCACACCCGGCGACGGCTTTCGCACTGGCCGTGGCACCGGGCAATGCCGGCGATATCGTGGCGCGGCGTGACGATGCGGTCTTGCGCCGCACGCAGGACGGCGGGCTGTGGCTCGCGTATGCGCGGCTCGCACCTTCTGCGGAGGATGTCGACAAGCCGCTCAAGCTGCCTGTCGCAGAGTGCTTTCCGGATCAGGTCGCCGCATTGCCGGAGCTGCCCGCGCCCTTCCAGCGCCCAGACGACGAATGGGGGGAGATCCGCTATAGAGAAGGCGGGGAAGAGGGAAGCATCGGCTACCTGTCCTTCGACTTCTACAACGGCGCGATGTCAACCCGCCAATGCGAACGCCTGCGCGACGCGGTGAGGTTTGCAAAGCAGCGCCCCACGCGCGTGCTGGTGCTGCTGGGCGGCGCGGACTTTTTCAGCAACGGCATCCACCTCAATTGCATCGAAGCCGCCGCGCACCGGCCAAACGAAAGCGCCGCTGACGAATCCTGGCGCAACATCAACGCAATGGACGACTTGGCGCTGGAGATCATCACCGCCACCGATCACCTGACGATTTCCGCGATGCGCGGCAATGCCGGCGCGGGTGGGGCTTTCCTCGCATTGGCCGCCGACCACGTGTGGGCGCATGAGGGCGTGCTGCTCAATCCCCATTACAAGAACATGGGCAATCTGTACGGTTCGGAATATTGGACCTACCTGCTGCCGCGTCGCGTAGGGCCGGAGCATGCACGTTCGGTGATGCAGAACCGGCTGCCCGTCTCGGCGAAGGCAGCGGCGGAGATCGGCCTGATCAACGACGCCTTTGCCAGCGATGCGGACAGCTTCCTGCGTGAAGTGGAACGCCGCGCCGCAGCATTGGCGATGTCAAAAGATTACGAGACGCAGTTGGCGGAGAAGCGCACACGACGGCAACAGGACGAGGCGAAGAAGCCGCTGCACGCTTACCGTGATGAAGAGCTTGCAAGAATGCGACGTAATTTTTACGGATTCGACCCCAGCTACCATGTTGCACGCTATCATTTCGTGCACAAGCTCCCCCACGCATGGACGCCGCGCCACCTAGCGACGCACCGCGACTCCCCAACGGTTATCACCTGACGAATCATGAATGCTGCCCACCTGCCCAGCATGCCGACGGTCCTTGTGATCGACGACGAAACCCGTTCGCAGGATGCCATCCGCCGCACGCTGGAAGACGACTTCCATGTGATCACCGCCGGTTCGGCCGAAGAGGGAAGGCAATTGCTTGACCGGCATCGTGTCTCGGTGCTGTTGTGCGACCACCGCATGCCCGGCATGACCGGCGTACAGTTCCTGAAAGAAGTGCGCGAACTGTGGCCGGATGTGGTGCGCATCATCATCTCCGGCTATACGGATTCCGAAGACATCATCGACGGCATCAACGAAGCCGGCATCTACCAATACCTGCTCAAGCCCTGGCTGCCCGACCACCTGCTGCAGACCGTGCGCAATGCGGCCGAGGCGCAGGCATTGCAGTCGGACATGCACCGACTGAACCTCGAGCTGCGCAACAGCACGCCGACCTTGCGCGCGCGCACGGAGGAAAAGCAGGCGCGCGTGCGCGACGCCTTCGACTTCAGCCGCATCGTGCGCGCACCGGGCAGCCCGATGGATTCGGTCTGCGAAGTGGCGGCGCGTATCGCCCGCTATGACTTGTCGGTACTGGTACTGGGCGAATCCGGCAGCGGCAAGGAGCTGCTCGCGCGCGCCATGCATTACGCCAGTCCGCGTGCGTCGCGTGCCTTCGTGATGGAAAACTGTGCGGCAGTGTCGGAGACCTTGCTGGAATCCGAGCTGTTCGGCCACAAGCGCGGCTCGTTTACCGGCGCCTATGAGGACCACATCGGCCTGTTCCAGCGCGCCGACGGCGGCACTGTCTTCCTTGACGAGATCGGCGACACCTCGCCCGGCTTCCAGGTGAAGCTGTTGCGCGTGCTGCAGGAAGGCGAAGTGCGTCCGGTCGGCGCAACCCGTGCGATCCCAATCAATGTGCGGGTAATTGCGGCCACTCATCGCAATCTCGAAGAAGACGTGCGTGCGGGCCGCTTCCGTCAGGACCTGTATTACCGACTGGCCGGCATGACGATTTCGATGCCGCCCTTGCGCGAGCGGACCGGCGACATTCCGCCGATTGCGGAAGCGTTGCTGCGGCAGGCTGCCGCCGAACTCGGCAAGCCGGTGACGAAGTTCACTGCGGACGCCATTGCCAGCCTGATGGCTTATCCATGGCACGGCAATATTCGCGAACTGCGCAATGAAATCTATCGCGCCGTTGCGCTCACCGATGACAGCGAGGTGAGTGCCCGCGCATTCTCGAGCAAAGTGCTGCAGGGGCAACCGGGTACTGCAGCGCTGAACGGTGGTCGCAACGCCGGACAGGCCGGCATGCCGCAATCCGGCACGCTGCAGGAGCGGCTCGATGCAATCGAAGCCGTCATCCTGAAGGAAACGCTACTGCGCTATCGCTGGAACAAGACACACGCATCGAAGGAACTCGGCCTGTCGCGCGTGGGATTGCGCAGCAAGCTGGTGCGCTTCGGCCTGGAGGAAAAGTGACGGCAGGTTTCAATGTTCTCTGGCTGCAGTCCGGCGGCTGCGGCGGCTGCACGATGTCGTTGCTGTGCGCGGACTCGACGGACTTCTTCGGCACGCTGCGCGACGCCGGCATCAACATGTTGTGGCATCCGTCGCTGTCGCTGGAGAGCGGCGCCGATGCGATCGACATCCTGCGCGCCTGCAGTGAAGGCAAAATCCCGCTGCATGCGCTGTGCGTCGAAGGCGCGCTGCTGCGCGGCCCGCACGGCAGCGGGCGCTTCCATATGTTTGCCGGCACCGGCCGGCCGATGATCGACTGGGTGCGCGAGCTTGCAGCCGTTGCCGATTACACGCTCGCCATCGGCAGCTGTGCCGCATATGGCGGCATCACCGCTGCCGGCGGCAACCCGACCGATGCCTGCGGCCTGCAATACGAAGGCGACCATGTCGGCGGCCTGCTCGGCGCCAGCTACACCGCGCGTGCCGGTTTGCCGGTCATCAATGTCGCCGGTTGCCCCACGCATCCGCAATGGGTCATCGAAACGCTGATGGCGCTTGGCACCGGCCAGTTCGATGCAAGCCAGATCGATGAGCTGGGGCGCCCGCGCTTCTATGCCGATAAGCTGGTGCATCACGGTTGCACGCGCAACGAGTTCTACGAGTTCAAGGCGAGCGCAGCAAAGCCGTCCGACCTCGGCTGCCTGATGGAAAACATGGGCTGCAAGGGTACGCAGGCGCATGCCGACTGCAGCGCCCGGCTGTGGAATGGCGAGGGCTCCTGCCTGCGCGGCGGTTATGCCTGCATCAGCTGCACCGAGCCGGGATTCGAAGAGCCGGGCCATCCCTTCCATGTGACGCCGAAGATCGCGGGCATTCCGATCGGCCTGCCGTCGGACATGCCCAAGGCCTGGTTCGTCGCCTTGTCGTCCTTGTCGAAATCCGCCACGCCGAAGCGCGTACGCGACAACGCGCGGGTCGACCATCCGGTCGTCACGCCAGCCATCCGCAAGACGCGGCTGAAATGAGGATCGGATGTCACGACTGATCATCGGCCCTTTCAACCGCGTCGAGGGCGACCTCGAGGTGCAGCTTGATGTTGCCGACGGTGTCGTGCGTTCTGCGCAGGTCAACGCGCCGATGTACCGCGGCTTCGAGCAGATCCTGCAGCAAAAGCATCCGTTCGACGCGATGGTCTACGTTCCGCGCATCTGCGGCATCTGTTCCGTATCGCAATCAGTCGCCGCTGCACGCGCACTTGCCGATGCAATGAATGTGACGCCACCGCCCAACGGCCAGATCGTCACGAACCTGATGCTCGCAACGGAAAACCTTGCCGACCACCTGACGCACTTCTACCTGTTCTTCATGCCCGACTTCGCGCGTCCTGCCTACGCAGGCAGGGCTTGGCATGCGCAGGTGCAGCAGCGATTCGCAGCGCAGCAGGGAGAACATGCGCGCCAGGCGCTGGCGGCGCGGCAGCGCTGGTTCACCTTGCTCGGCACGCTGGGCGGGAAATGGCCGCATACGCAGTCCATCCATCCTGGTGGTTCGGCGCGCGCCGTCGATGCGTCGGAACGGTTGCGCCTGCTGATGCGTGTGCGCGAGTTCCGCTCCTTCCTGGAACGCACCGTGTTTTCTGCCCCGCTGGAACAGATCGCCGCGCTCGACAGCGAGGAAGCATTGTGGACATGGCATCAAAGCGCCGCGCCGGACGAGGGCGATTTCCGCCTGTTCCTGACGATTGCGCGCGACATCGCGCTGGACCGGCTGGGGGCAGGACCCGGCCTTTACCTGTCCTACGGCTCCTACCCGCATGACGGCGACATGCAGTTTGCGCGCGGTACGTGGGATGCGGCATCGGGCACAGCCGCCGCAATCGATCTGCAGGCAATCGCAGAAGACGCGACAAGCGCATGGCTGTCCGACCAGGGCGGGCCGCGCCATCCGCAGCAAGGGCTGACGCTGCCGGCACCGGAAAAGCCCGGCGCCTATACCTGGAACAAGGCGCCGCGACTCGCCGGGCGCGTTCTGGAAACCGGCGCACTCGCGCGCCAGCTCGTCAACGGCCATCCGCTGATCCGCGACGCGGCTGCGCGCTGCGGCGGAAATGTTTACACCCGCGTGCTGGCACGCCTGCTGGAATTCGCGCTGGTGGTGCCGGCAATGGAGAAATGGCTAGGCGCACTGCAAATGGGCGAGCCGTTTTTCAATGACGCACCGTTGCCCGACCATGCGGACGGCACGGGTCTCGCGGAAGCGGCGCGCGGCAGCCTTGGTCACTGGCTTTCCATCCGCGACGGCAAGCTGATGAACTACCAGATCGTCGCGCCGACATCATGGAATTTCTCGCCGCGTGACGCCAATGGTGTGCCGGGCGCGCTGGAAGCGGCGCTGGTTGGTGCGCCGGTGGTCGGCGGCGAAGCCACGCCGGTCGCGGTCCAGCACATCGTGCGCTCCTTCGATCCCTGCATGGTTTGCACCGTGCACTGAACGGACGACGCTTCCACGGAACCATCGACATGCCAAAGCGAGAGTCAAATCCAAAGTCACCCAGCCTGCCTTCCCTTGGCGCGCTGCCGCACCAGCCGCCGATCGAAGGCATGGATGAGGCGATGTGGGTCGACGTGATCCAGAAGATGGACGAGGTGTACTCGCAGCTCGTGCGCGATGAAATTGCGCTGGAAGAAAAGAACGAGGAACTCGAGCGCTCGCAGCGGTTCATCTTCAGCCTGCTGTCGGCCATGTCCGATGTGCTGATCGCCTGCAACCACCGCGGCGAGATCGAAGAAACCAACGCCGCGCTGCGCGAGCTGGTCGGCATGAGTGAAGCTGCACTGCGCGGCATGCCGATCTATGCGCTGCTTGCCGACGAGAAGAGTGCTTCCTGCGTGCGCAATGTAGTTGAACAGGCCGAGCCGCAGCGCATCAGCGATGTGGCCGAGTTGAACCTGAGGAATGCCGCGCTTGAGCCCGTTCCGGTCGACTTCAATTGCACGCCGCGAATCGACAGCAGCGGCAAGCGCGCGGGCTACGTCTTTGTCGGCCGGCCGGTCGCGGAACTCAAGCGCGCCTACCACGAATTGCGCGAGACGCACGAAGCCTTGAAGCGCACGCAGCGCCAGCTACTGCATTCGGAAAAAATGGCGTCCCTCGGCCGCTTGGTCGCCGGCGTCGCTCACGAGCTGAATAATCCGATCAGCTTCGTGCTCGGCAATGTGCATGCGCTCAAGCGCTACAGCGAGCGTCTTGCCGCCTACATCAATGCCTTCCATGGCGGCGCACCGCACGAGGAGCTGGACGCGATGCGGCAAACGCTGCGCATCGACCGCATTCTTGGCGACCTACCGTCGCTGATCGACGGCACCATCGAGGGTGCGCAGCGCACTACCGACATCGTCAACGGCCTCAAGCGCTTCTCGGTCGTGGACCGCGAAGAGAAAACGACGCTGGACCTCGGCAGCGTGGTCCAGCGCGCGATTCACTGGGTGAAGAAAGGCACCGCGCCTGAGTTCACCGTCCACTGGCAGGCGCATGCGCCGCTGGATGTGACCGGCAATGCCGGACAGTTGATGCAGGTGCTGATGAACCTGATCCAGAACGCCTATGACGCAGCAACAGCGGCGAACGTAGCGCTGCCCCAGCTCTGGATTTCGGCGCACACCGATGGGCGCACCGTGTCGCTTGTCCTGCGTGACAACGGCCCAGGGATTTCACTGGAGCACATGTCCCAGATTTTCGACCCTTTCTTTACGACCAAGCCGGTCGGCAAGGGCACCGGCCTCGGGCTTTCCATCAGCTACGGCATCATCGAGCAGCACGGCGGCAGGATGTATGCGCGCAATGCGGCAGAAGGCGGTGCGGAGTTCGTCATCGAGTTGCCCGTCGCAGTTCGGTAAAGCTTGCCAAGGGCGCTTTCGCCGGAGCGCCACTTCGTAGTAACCTCTCGCGATGGAAAATACACTCAACTCCCCGGCAAAAGCCACACTCTTCAATGCCGCTCCTTTTATCAAGGAAATCGGCCGCGGCAAGAAAGGTTCGCGCAACCTGTCGCGCGAGAATGCCAAACTCCTCTATGCCGCCATGCTGGACGGATGTGTTTCTGATCTGGAACTCGGCGCATTGACACTGGCACTGCGCATCAAGGGCGAGACGGTCGATGAAATCGCCGGCTTCCTCGATGCGGCGGAAGAGTCCTTTGACAAACTGCAGGCCCCCGCCGGCGAATTCGCGCCGGTCGTCATTCCGAGCTATAACGGTTCGCGCCAGATGGCCAACCTGACGCCGCTATTGGCGCTGCTGCTTGCACAGCGCGGCGTGCCCGTGCTGATCCACGGCGTCGTCAATGACCTCGGCCGCGTGACGACCGCAGAAATCCTGCGTGAGCTCGGCTTGCCAGTTGCGACGACGACGGAAATGGCACAGCAAGGCTTCGCGCGGCGCGAACCGGTCTTCATGCCGATCGAGGCACTTGCGCCCCGCGTGGCAAAGTTGCTCGCACTGCGCCGCATCCTCGGCGTGCGCAATTCCACCCACACGCTGGTGAAGATCATGCAACCGTTTGCCGGACCGGCATTGCGACTGACTTCCTACACGCATCCGGAATACTTGGAAATGCTGTCGTCCTATTTCTCGACAGCCGCACCCGTCGCACGCGGCGATGCCTTCCTGATGCGCGGCACGGAAGGCGAAACGGTCGCCAATGCGAAGCGCGCGCAACAGATCGAATGGTTCCACGCTCACGAACGCACGATCCTCGTGCAGAAACAGCCCGCGGTGGACGAGTTACCGCCTCTGCCCGAACAAAGCGACGCGGCGACGACCGCCGCGTGGATCAAGGCCGCATTGCGTGGCGAACAGCCGGTTCCGGTGCCGATTGCGGAGCAGGTCGAGCATTGCGTTGAGGTCGCAAGGCAGTTACGGTTGCGATAGTTGGATAATTGATTCGCTGCCAATAAGGGATGTGACCAGCCTTCTGTCGCATCCTTTATTCGTGTAATGCCTGCCGGAACCCGTACAATCACGGCTTGTTTTTGACCGGGCAAGCCATGGCTAACCAGTTTGATGTTGCAGTAATCGGTGCAGGCGCCGCCGGCATGATGTGCGCGGCCGTGGCCGGCCAGCGCGGAAAGAAAGTCGTGCTGGTCGACCACGCCAGCCATCTCGCGGAAAAAATCCGCATCTCCGGCGGTGGGCGCTGCAATTTCACCAACCTGCACGCCGGCCCGCAAAACTACCTCTCGGAAAACCCGCATTTCTGCCGCAGCGCCTTGTCGCGCTACACGCCGCAGGATTTCATCGCGCTGGTCAAGCGCTACCGCATCGCCTATCACGAGAAGCACAAAGGACAACTGTTCTGCGACGAGTCCGCCGAACAGATCATCGACATGCTGAAGGCAGAGTGCAACGTCGGCAATGTCGCCTGGCGTATGCCGTGCAAGATCGAAGCAATCGGCAAGGATGGCGAACTGTTTCGAATCGACACCGACGGCGGTGCCATTCGCGCCACCAATGTCGTCATCGCAACCGGCGGCCTGTCCATCCCGAAGATCGGCGCAACCGATTTTGCCTACCGCATCGCCAAGCAATTCGGCCTGAAGCTGATCGAGCCGCGACCGGCACTGGTTCCGCTCACTTTCGACCATGCGGCATGGGAACCGTTTATCCCATTGGCCGGCATTGCGCTGGAAGTCGATATCGAAACCGGCGAAAAGAAGTCGCGCATGCGCTTCCGCGAAGATTTGCTGTTTACGCATCGCGGCCTGTCCGGCCCGGCAGTGCTCCAGATCTCCAGCTACTGGCAGCCCGGCACCGCACTCACGCTGAACCTGCTGCCAGAAATGGACGTCGCGCAGACCCTTATCGAAGGCAAGACGTCCATCAAGAAGAATCTAGGCAACCTGCTGTCGCAATGGATGCCTGCACGCCTCGCGGAAGGATTGTTGCAGGCAAACGGCTTCCGCGCCGATGCGCGACTGGCAGACATGCCCGACAAACAACTGCGTAAGGTCGGTGAAGCGATCAACCGCTGGACCATTGTGCCAAACGGCTCCGAAGGCTATCGCAAGGCTGAAGTTACGCGCGGCGGTGTCGATACGCGCGAGCTGTCGCAGCAAAGCATGATGGCAAACAAGGTGCCGGGGCTGCACTTCATCGGCGAGGCAGTCGATGTGACCGGCTGGCTCGGTGGATACAACTTCCAGTGGGCGTGGGCGTCCGGAACGGCGGCAGGAATGGCAGTTTAATCAATCTCATTGCATATCCGAAACAAAACCCTTGACAGGGTTTGCAATGCATTTTGAACCTGCTATACTCGCGGTCTTTCCCTAAAAACTTGGCTTGAGTTTACATGACCACAATTCGCCTTAAAGAAAACGAGCCGTTTGAAGTTGCCATGCGCCGCTTCAAGCGCACCATTGAAAAAACCGGTTTGCTGACCGAGTTGCGTGCGCGCGAGTTTTACGAAAAGCCGACTGCTGAGCGCAAGCGCAAGCTGGCCGCTGCTGTGAAGCGCCACTACAAGCGCATCCGCAGCCAGCAACTGCCGAAGAAGCTGTACTGATTTCCGCTGCCGCACGCTGTGTGCGGCCGTGTCGTGCAAACCCGCTCCGGACTGCCGCAGCGGGTTTTGGCATTTCGGGTTGTTGGTTGGGTTTTCGTCTGGTTCGGCGTGTTTGTCGTTGACCCTCCACTGTCCCGCCCGCAGCTGAATTGAACTGGAGAAAAAATGAGCCTCAAAGAGCAAATCACCGAAGACATGAAGGCTGCGATGCGCGCCAAGGACACGGGACGCCTCGGCACCATTCGTCTGCTGACCGCTGCGATGAAGCAGAAGGAAGTCGATGAGCGTATCGAGCTCAATGACACGCACATCCTTGCCATCATCGAAAAGATGATCAAGCAGCGCAAGGACTCGATTACACAGTTCGAGGCTGGCGGACGTCAGGACCTGGCTGAAATCGAAAAGGCCGAAGTGGCCGTCCTGTCGACCTACATGCCCGCCGCGCTGTCGAACGAGGAAATCCAGGCGGCTGTCGCTGCAGCCGTCGCGGAGACCGGCGCCGCCGGTCCGCAGGACATGGGCAAGGTGATGGCGGTACTGAAGCCGAAACTGGCTGGTCGTGCCGACATGACGGCGGTTTCCGGTCTGGTGAAGGCGGCGCTGGCCAAGGCGTAAATTGCCTGAATGCGGTGGTTTAAATACCGTCGGTGTGCCCCCATTTTCATCCTGTGGCAGCAAGGCTCGCACAGTAACACCCATTGCCCCGGCCCGATAACGAGCCGGTCATGTTTCTAAAACAGTTCCAGGAACATTCCGACCGCGTCCTCCGCCGTGATTCCACAATCTTTCATTCAGGATTTGCTCAACCGCGTCGATATCGTCGATATCGTCGGCCGTTATGTGCAGCTGAAGAAAGGTGGCGCGAACTACATGGGCCTGTGCCCGTTCCATAACGAGAAATCCCCCAGCTTTACCGTCAGCCCGACCAAGCAGTTCTATCATTGCTTTGGCTGCGGCGCGCACGGCACAGCCATCGGCTTCCTGATCGAATATTCCGGTCTCGGCTTTGTCGAGGCGGTAAAGGATCTCGCGCAGGGCGTTGGCATGACCGTGCCGGATCAGGATCGACTGCCACCCGCCCAGCGCGCCGAAGTGACTGCCAAGAGCCTCGCCTTGTCCGAGGTGATGTCGAAGGCGAATGATTTTTATCGCCACCAGCTGCGTGGCGCGCCGCAAGCGATCAATTACCTGAAGAACCGCGGCCTGACTGGCGAAATTGCTGCGAAGTTCAGCCTCGGCTATGCGCCCGGCGGCTGGGACAATCTCCGCACCGTGTTCCCGAATTACGCCGCCCCCGAGCTGGTCGAGGCTGGGCTCGTGATCGACCGCAGCGAAGAGGAGGGTGGTGGCGGCAAGCGCTATGACCGCTTCCGCGACCGCATCATGTTCCCCATCCGGAATATCAAGGGGCAGGTAATCGGTTTTGGTGGCCGGGTCCTCGATGGTGGTGAGCCAAAGTACTTGAACTCTCCTGAAACACCCCTATTTCAGAAGGGAAATGAGCTATACGGTTTGTTTGAGGCGCGTCAGGCGATCCGCGAAGCCGGTTACGCGCTTGTGACGGAAGGTTACATGGATGTGGTCGCGTTGGCGCAGCTTGGTTTTCCACAGGCGGTGGCAACGCTCGGCACAGCCTGTACCCCGACCCATGTGCAAAAGCTGCTGCGCCAGACGGATCAGGTGATTTTCAGCTTCGACGGCGATGCGGCTGGACGTCGCGCCGCGCGCCGCGCGCTCGACGCCTGTTTGCCGCACGCGACGGACAACAAGACGCTGAAGTTTCTGTTCCTGCCACCCGAGCATGATCCTGATAGTTATGTTCGGGAAATGGGGGCGGAAGCCTTCGAGCAGCAGGTGGCGGATGCAATGCCGCTTTCGCAATTCCTGCTGAAGGAAGTGTCGCAGGATCACGACTTGGGGACATCCGAAGGGCGGGCTAGGACGCAGTTCGACGCGAAGCCGCTGTTGCAGGCAATGCCGCCGTCCGCATTGCGCTTGCAGATCGTGCGCGGTCTGGCGCAAATGACGCAGACCACGCCAGCCGAGATAGAGGCCTTGTTCGAGCTGGCGCAACCGGTTGCACGCGTCAAGGTGGCGCCGCCGAAGACCAAGCGCACGCCACCGATGGGACTGGAACTGCAAATGATCAGGCTGCTGATCGCGCAGCCGGCTCTGGCCGAAACCGTGGATCAGGCGTCAATTGAGGCGGTCGCGCAGCTGGCACCGGACAATGCAGCACTCCTGAAGCAGCTGCTGGAGGCCTGTCTGGCACTTGGCCAGCACGCCAATTTTGCGGCACTGGCGGAGCAGTTGAAGGCCTCCAGCTCGGATTTTGACACCCTGATCGCCGAAATTGCGGCCGATACCGAGCAGGATCCGGACGCGGCGCGTCTGGAGCTTGCCGGAGCGGTCCGGCAGACTAAAATGCAAGTATTGAAAGCCGAGCTTGAGCGTTTGGCAGCAGGCGGCCTGAAAACAGAGGAAGCGCGCCTGAGGTACCGGGAACTGACCCAACAGCAAGAGCAACTCCGGCGCCAAAGTGGGGTCGAAACCACAGCACGATAACGCAGGGCTTGACTTTGAGCTGGAGAAATGTTGCCCTGTGTGGTATCATTAAAAGCTTTTGATTCAAGGCCTTAGCGAAATTGTCTGCCGCGAAACCTTTCGGGGGAGCAGCAAAAAGACTAAGGGATGTCGCGCGGGCGAATGCCGAGCCGGAATGAAAATTCGGCTCCAACCAAGCGCAATTTCACTCGGCGCACGAGAGCAATCCAGTTGGTATTGATTCCATGGCAAACGCAATGAAAAAACCCGCGAAGACGACAACTACCACAAAAAAAGCGAAATCGGCTGCAACTAAAGCTGCCTCGAGCAAGTCGATGGCAAAGCCTGCCGTGAAGAAGACCGCTGCCGCTGCGCCCCCAAGCAAGGCGAAAACACCGAGCAAGGCCGCGACGAAAACCGTTGCCAAACCGGCGCCCAAGACTGCTGCCGTAAAAGCAACGACGTCAAAGGCGAAACCGTCATCCCGAGCTGCTGCAAAGCCCGCTCCCGAGAAACTGAAAGCACCCGTGACCACCAAGAAATCCGAACCGAAGACTGCAGAAAAAGCGGCGAAAACCGCCGCCAAGGCTGCACCGAAGTCCGAAAGCAAAGTAATGGCAGTCAGCCAGACGACCGATGCCGCCGCACTGGCAGCCATCGACACGTCCAGCTACGTGTTACCTACTGTGAAAGTTCCTGGCCGTCGCGGACGCAAGCCGAAGGATTTCCAGCCGGAGAATGACGAAGTCGCAGCACTGAACGCGGTTGAGCGCGCAGAACTGAAAGCCGCCGACAAGGCAAAGGCAAAAGATCGCAAGGCCAAGGAAAAGGCCCTGCTGAAAGATGCCTTCTCGGACAGCGAAGCGAGCGAAGAAGAGCTCGAGCAGCGTCGCCAGAAGCTGAAGTCCCTGATCAAGCTCGGCAAGGACCGCGGCTTCCTCACGTTCTCCGAAATTAACGACCACCTGCCGGAAAACATCGTCGATCCTGAAGCGATCGAAGGCATCATCGGCACTTTCAACGACATGGGCATCGCCGTCTACGAACAGGCGCCGGATGCCGAGACCTTGCTGCTGTCCGACAACGTAGCCAATGTCGCCACCGACGAAGACGCCGAAGCAGCTGCCGAAGCGGCGCTGTCGACCGTCGATTCCGATTTCGGCCGTACCACCGACCCGGTCCGCATGTACATGCGCGAAATGGGATCGGTCGAACTGCTGACCCGTGAAGGCGAAATCGAAATCGCCAAGCGCATCGAAGAAGGCCTGAAGGACATGATCCAGGCGATCTCCGCGTGCCCGACCACAATCGCCGAGATCCTCGCCGCGGCAGATCGTATCGCCAAGGAGGAAATGAAGGTCGACGAGATCGTCGACGGTCTTGTCGATCCGAACGCGACGGAAGAAGTCGCCGCAACCCCGGCTGCTGCCTCGGATGATGACGAAGACGAGGATGCCGACGAAGAAGAGGAAGAAGAGGAAGAAGAATCGAATGCCGGTGGTGGTGCTGCCGGTTTTTCCGCCGAACAGCTTGAGCAGTTGAAGCGCGATTCGCTGTCGAAGTTCGAGGAAATCGCCGGACAGTTCGACAAGATGCGCAAGGCCTATGAGAAGGAAGGCTACAACTCCAAGCCGTACGTGAAGGCGCAGGAAACGATCTCCAACGAATTGCTGAGCATCCGCTTCACCGCGAAGTTCGTCGAAAAGCTGTGCGACACGCTGCGCGGCCAAGTCGATGAAGTGCGTCACATCGAGAAGCAGATTCTTGACGTGACCGTGAATCGCTGCGGCATGCCGCGCGCGCATTTCATCAGGGTCTTCCCGGGCAACGAAACCAACCTCGACTGGATTGATGGCGAAGTCACCGGCAATCATTCATACAGCGCCGTCCTCGGCCGTAATGTTCCGACCATCAAGGAACTTCAGCAGAAGCTGATCGATTTGCAAGCACGCGTCGTGCTGCCGCTGCCTGACTTGCGCAACATCAACAAGAAGATGGCTGCGGGCGAGATGAAGGCACGCAAGGCCAAGCGCGAAATGACCGAGGCCAACCTGCGTCTTGTGATCTCGATCGCGAAGAAGTACACCAACCGTGGCCTGCAGTTCCTCGACCTGATCCAGGAAGGCAATATCGGCCTGATGAAGGCAGTGGATAAGTTCGAATACCGTCGCGGCTACAAGTTCTCGACTTATGCGACATGGTGGATCCGTCAGGCCATCACTCGCTCGATCGCTGACCAAGCCCGTACGATCCGTATTCCGGTCCACATGATCGAAACGATCAACAAGATGAACCGCATCTCGCGTCAGATTCTGCAGGAAACCGGTGCTGAGCCGGATCCGGCAACGCTGGCGATCAAGATGGAAATGCCGGAAGACAAGATCCGCAAGATCATGAAGATCGCGAAAGAGCCGATCTCCATGGAAACGCCGATCGGTGACGACGACGATTCGCATCTTGGCGACTTCATCGAAGACAACAACACGCTGGCCCCGGCCGACGCGGCATTGCATGCTTCGATGCGCGGTGTGGTGAAAGACGTGCTGGATTCCCTGACGCCGCGCGAAGCCAAGGTGCTGCGCATGCGTTTTGGCATCGAGATGTCGACCGATCACACGCTGGAAGAAGTGGGCAAGCAGTTTGACGTCACGCGTGAGCGCATTCGCCAAATAGAGGCGAAGGCATTGCGCAAGCTGCGCCATCCGTCGCGCTCCGACAAGCTGAAGAGCTTCCTCGAAGGCAGTTAATCGTTTAACATTGCCAAACTTCATGGGTGGGTAACACCGCCCACGTTTTTTGGCAGCGACTATCGGGCCTCTAGCTCATGCTTGGTTAGAGCAGCGGACTCATAATCCGTTGGTGCCGTGTTCGACTCACGGGAGGCCCACCAAAATTTATGTAGTACTATCAAAGGGTTAGATGAGAAATCGTCTAGCCCTTTTTCTCTGCCCTTTCTCTCCTGCTCAACGTATGCTCAAGGAGAGAGACCTCATGGCTTCAATCAGCAAGCGAGGTAACAAGTGGCACGTCCGTATCTGTCGTAAAAATTCCCCTACCATCTGCAAGACCTTTTCCCTGTTCAAGGATGCCCAGACATGGGCTAAGAACATTGAACTTCAGCTTGAACGCGGCGAGGCACTAGGACGGGACACTGTCCTTCTCAGTACCCTTATTGAGCGCTATCAGTCTTCCGTTGCACTAACCAAGAAGGGTTATAAGCAGGAGGCTCCTCGATTACGAGCGTGGCTTCAGCATCCCTTTGCCAAGAGGGAAGCAGCGTCCATCAAACCCGCCGACATCGCCTCATACCGCGATCAAAGATTGAAGGAAGGGAAAGCAGCCGCTACCGTCCGGATAGAGCTATCACTCATTTCTTCCGTATATAAATATGCCAAGCATGAATGGGGATTCACCAAGCTATCCAATCCAGTAACGGAGATTAAGAGGCCGCCACCATCCAAGGGACGGGACAGACGTCTCGAAGACGGAGAGCTGGATGCGATTCTTTGCGTGACAGAGGGGACTTACATGGCTCCCGTCATCCTTCTGGCAATTGAGACTGCGATGAGGGCAGGGGAACTTGCATCCCTTCAATGGGAGCATATCAATCTGGTCAAACGGACTGCGGTGCTACCAGACACCAAGAACGGGGATAAAAGAGTCGTCCCTTTGTCCACCAAAGCGATAGAAATACTGAGGAAAATGGAGAGAAATGGTGATAACGTCTTTCATTTTCAGGATTCTTATGTAATCTCTGACGCGTTCAGAAGGATCACAAAAAGGGCAGGAATAATGGGATTACGGTTCCACGACCTGAGGCATGAGGCGGTCTCAAGGCTCTTTGAGAAGCGTTTGAACGTCATGGAAGTGGCATCCATATCCGGCCATCGAAGCCTGCAAATGCTCCAACGATATACCCACCTTCGTGCCGAAGAGCTGGCCTTGAAGTTGGATTAGCTAAATTTATTTTAAAAGCCGAGTCGAGTTTTCTCCATTTTCTCGATATATGGCCTTAGAAGCGCTCAATACAAAGCGCATTTCTAAGTTGAGCACCTCTTGCACATGGCGAGGGGTGCTTTTTTTACGCCCTTTGGTGGTTTCAGGGGGACAGAAAGGAAAAAGGAGAACTGAATAAGGATGCTTAATGCGTCATTGAACCGCGTCACAGAAATCGAGCTTCTGGACGCAATGTGTGGGACAGGGAAAAGTTATAGCCTATTCAAATTTGTAACGCAAAACCCTCACGAACGCTTTATCTACGTTACCCCAATGTTGACCGAGGTGGAATCCCGAGCCGCAATAGAACTGGCGAAACTTGGTGATACAGAGACTGTTTTTCATTCGCCGACGGGAGATGGATACAAGACGAAAGGAGATCACTTAGTCGATCTACTCCAAGCGGGAAAGAACGTTATCTGCACCCATACGCTCTTTCAGCAGCTATCACTGGAGGGAATACATGCGGTATGGAGCCGGGAATACATCGTAATCGTTGATGAAGAGCTGGGGATGATTGAACCGCTCAACGACTCTGTTTTGCCGACACAAGATCGAAAGCAGTTGCTCAAAGATCAAGTGATCACCACCGAGGCGGATGGTAGGGTCATATGGCTTCGCGATGAGTGGGGCAATGGTGCCTTCACTGAGGCTCGAAAGTTAGCCAATAACGGAGGCCTTTACAGCAACCGGAACGGAGCATTCTTCAACGTTCAACTCCCTGTTGAGCTAATCCGAGCGGCCAAGCGCGTTATCGTCGCTACCTACCTTTTTGAAGGAAGCGTTTTTCAGGCTTTCTTGGCCATCAAGGGTATCGGGTACAAGCCGTTCTCTTTCGAAGGGATGGAACTGCGGGATGAACGCGAACTCAAGGCACGTTTGCGGGACCGGATAGAGTTTTACGGATCACCTGCAACCATGGAGAAGCTTTATCGGCAAGTAGGCATCCCCGTGGACGATTTACGTACGCAGGCATCCAACTCAACCTTCAGTACCAGTTGGTACAAGAATGCGACCTTCGCCGATAAGAACCGAGTAGGAAACCACATACGCAACACTGCCAGGAGCATGGGTGTAAAGGTGGACGACCTGATCTACACGCTCCCTAGTACGGTGGTAGGCAAAGAAGGAGAAAAGTGGAACACGCGTAGAAAAGGCGTACTAAAAATCAAGGGCTTTGGGGCTCAGTCCTGCTTCCTGCATAAAGGAGCTAGGGCGACGAATGATTACGCCCACAAGACAGCAGCAATCCACGCCTACAACCGCTATTCTCACCCCGCAGTAAAGTCATACCTAGAGGAGCAGGGAGCAAAAGTTGACGAGGATTCGTTCGCTTTGGCGGAGCTAATCCAATGGTTCTTCCGAACCGCTATACGAGAACCAAACGGCCCTAAGGTCAAGCTCCATATCGTCAGTCCACGTATGGATAAGCTATTCAAGAACTGGCTATATAGCTGAATAAATACCTACGAGGAGAGGAGCTGCTACCCCAATATGCAGCTCTCCTCCCGTAGGAAAACTGCTTGGTCTAATACCCGGACCAAATATGACCGCGAACCCAGCATTCATGCGGGTTTGCGGGCATCTCCCTTAGAAAGAGAAGAATACTCTTAGAAGTAAATCCCACCTACGCTTTCTGCAAGAAAGGGTAGGACACCCTTCATTCTTATAGATCAATGAACTTCTCTTCCGCAGAATCTCAGAAAAATAGTTATCGAGACTGGAAGAGCAGTTGTTATTCGTGATAGTAGCTCCTTTCAGGAATTGTCTTCTAAACGTAGGGAAGACCTCAGAGCCCTTATGGGTCTCTTCGTTGTCTCCCGGATTCGTTATCACGATTGATTTCTATGAATGAGAGTTTGAACGTAAGCGCCCGGCCATCCCGTCTTGAGGCTGGAGGAGCGTGAAGTTACGCGGCGGGACGCCAGCGATGCGGCAGGAGTTCGTCGATACGGCGGGCCGGCAAGGACGGCAAACGTTCCAGCACATCC